>CALSPN010000007.1 GCA_943788245.1 uncultured Verrucomicrobiae bacterium
GGGTAAGGATCATTTCGCTTGAAAAGATTTACTCTGGACCAGGGCGTGGATGAACTCGCTGACGACGTACTGTTTCTTCATCGATGCGGTCACGATTTCATTCGAAAGGTTTTCGTCGGTGAACCCGAAGGGACGACCCAGAGCATACTCGATGAGATATTCAGAGAAACCACGAGCAAAATCGGCTTCGCGCTGGGTAATGAGGTTGCGAAATTCGTCATAATTCGCGAAAGCCGGACCGTTGTGAAATCTACCGGAAACGTCGATCGGCAGGGCATTTCTACTGAACCGGATTCGGCCCCGGTTGTCCTTGGTGAATTGTCGTTCTTCGGTCCGCCACTTGCCGGCTGCAGTGAAGTTTTCAAGGCCGAATCCGATGGGATCAATCTTGCGATGGCAACTGGCACATTGAGCTTCTTCCTGGTGAGCGGCGATTTTCTCACGCACGCTGATAGAGCGATCGCCCAGACGGGCAAGCTGCGGAACGTTCGGCGGAGCTGGCGGTGGTGGATCGTGGAGCAAATGGCGCAGGATCCATGCCCCGCGCTCGACCGGGCTACTTGTTACGCCATCACTTCCCATGGCGTGAATGGCGGCCATGCCGAGCAGTCCACCTCGAGGTGACTTGGCGGGCAGGTGTACTTTCCGGAATGAATCACCAGTCACGCCGTCGATACCGTAGTAATTGGCGAGCAAGCCATTGATGAATACATAGTCACTCTTGAGAAGTTTGCTAAGCATGCCGTCCTTCTTATCACGAAGGAGATAGGTAAAGGATTGGTAGACCTCCTGCCGAGTGGCAGACCGAATACTCTCGTCAAAATCACCGTGGAGTGTGGCGTCGAATTGGAAGAAATCAAGGCGCTCCATATCCAGCCATTGATGGATAAAACCAGAGACGAATGCGTCCGCTCGGGGGTCGACAATGAGCCGGTCAACCTGTTGACGGAGAGTTTGTGACTCGCTCAGTTTGTTCTCTTCGGCCAACGCCAGCAGTCGCTGATCAGGGGGAGCACTCCAGAGAAAATAGGAAAGCCGCACGGCGAGTTCCCGATCCGTTAATTTTCTTCGTTCGGTTTCCTTGCCAGGTTCGTTGAGATAGAGAAAACCGGGGGAAGCGAGGACGACGCTGAGAGGCGTGCGAATGGCCACATCGAAGGTGTCGCCAGCGGAGCGTCTGCTTTTGAAGAGGTCGAAAAGTTGATCAATGAACCGCGGGTCCGGCAAGGTCCGGCGAAACGCGGCAACGGAGAAATCATTCAGGATGTTGCGGGCACGTTCCCATTCCGAAGCATCGTTCAGATTGTCAGCGAGGATTCGGGAAAGCCCGATGTTTGAATCGAAATGCGACACTGGTGGATCAAGAGGCCCTTCAAGCTCCACCCAATCAATCCAGACGGCAGGATCGATGCCGTAACCGTTTAATCGCTTTGCCTCGTTGTAGGCATCGCGCAGACCCTTCTTGTTGGACAGCTGCTTCTCCTGGATGGCAAGTTCCTTTTGCGTGTGAGTGTCAATCTCCACCACTGTTTCGATCACTTCCGGTTGCAGGATCGACCCAGTCACTTGGTGAACGCTGATTGGATGCCCGGCGAATCCTGCAGGAACGTTGTTCACGCGCTGCGGATACCCGAGTTCGATGAAGCGACGCGACACTGGAGAGCCTTCCACAGCTCCGGCACGGATCCGCATTCTGTAGGCACCTGGCACCAGTTTCGCTTGCGGGGGCAAGACATCGATACGTTGGATGCCCCAAGTAAGCTTCAAGTAGGTTCCCTGATCACTGTGTGGTAGCTCGGAATAATGTTTCAGGTAAGCGTATTTCCGAGAATAACCACCTTGGAAAGAGAATGTAGCGGCGTTGTCATCTCTGAATCCGAACTGCTTCGGGTCCGGAGCGCCGATCAGTTTATGCGCATGCCGATAGAACAAGAAGCCTGAAGCCGCCGGAAACGCCGAAAGATCAAATTTCGGATTCTCCCTTAGTATTTCGGCCATGATCTCCCGGTTTTCCGGAGCGGCGGCGGCTTTGTCGACTCCGGCCTTCCAGCGCATGAACCGATCGCGGGCTTCCTTCATTTGCCGCATGGCCTCGGCGCTAGCGATATTGACTGTCGTTTCCGGCTCCACACGAAATGTGAGGGTCTGCTTTGCGAGAAAATTGTTCCGACGCTCAAACACTTCATCGACCGCGATCCGTCCGAGTTTTAGATACTCTTCGAACTGGTCACTGGAAATAAATTGGGACGCTCCAACCGTGTCAAAACTGCCGGTGCCGCCATCACCTGGGAGATTCGAAACGTCGATATTCACTCCGGTCAGATGCTTGATTGAATTGCGATACTCCCGACGGTTGAGTCGGCGCATGGTGATCTTGCCATCGGTGTCGGAAAACGACCGGCGGACGGCAACCATGGTTTGAGCAAGGGCATCGAGAAAATCCGCCTTGGCAGCGCTGTCCGGCTGACGTTTTTTCTCTGGCGGCATTTCACCAGCGTTCATAGCGTTGAGAACTTTCTGCCATAACTCTGCTTGCTCAATTGTGGTGATGTGGAGAGGCAGCGTTTCCAGTTCAACTTTGCCCTCCTGCATTTCCGTGTCATGGCAGTCAAAGCAGTAGTCCTCCAGCAGGGCACGGTGTTTTTGAGGAAGCTGTACTGCGGGTTCAACGGCCTGAGCGAAGGCCCCGGTCAAAAAGAGCATGGCGAGTATGGAACGGATCGGTTTCATCAGTCGGGTAAAACGTATCAGGAAAACTGCTCAACTAAACCTGCAATTCCTTCACCACGCCTGAACTGTCTCCGTGGCGTTCGGCCTTGATCCCCATTCCTTGCAGCATGGTCAACCACACGTTGCAGAGCGGCGTGTCCTTCGGCAAGACAAGGTGCTGACCCAGCTTGAGTCTGGCTCCACCGCCGGTCAGGATGGTGGGGCAGTTGTCGAGGAAATGAATGGAACTGATGTTTGAACCAAAGGCCAGCGCAACATGATCAAAAAGGCTCGACCCATCGGCTTCCGACGTGGCCTTGAGTTTGTCAATCAGGCCCGCGAGTAACTCGCTATGAACCTTGTCACGTACCTGGGACGCCTGCATGCGTGCCCCCGGGGAATAGTGGCTGACGTTGTGAGCACTCAACGAGATATCCATACTTTGCAAGAGCGTCTGACCAGGCATACGATAGGTCATCACTCGCGTGCTATCCGTCTGCAAGGCGGCCACGATCAGGTCGTACATCACCTTGATCTCATCCTTGCCCTTGAAGCCAGACGCAGGCTCTTCCAGTGGTGCCTTGACTTTGGGAATATCCAACCAATCTTCTTCCTTGCCCAGACGGAGTTCTATATCACGAATGCCCTGAAAGTATTCATCCAGCTTGTCGTTGTCAGTCTTGGTGAGGCCGCGCTGCACGCGTCTTGCCTCCGTCAGCACGGCATCCAGCACACTGCGTTTCTCGGCGAGGGCCGACTGTCGCTGCTCCAGCGGGAATTCATCGGCGGAGAAAAGCTTGTGGTAGACCTTCACTGGGTCATTGAAGCCACCGACAGGCTTGCCGCGTGAGTCCCAGGCCAGGGATAATCCCGGACCATGCCCCGATGCCTTGCCGTCACTGCTGTTAAGTTGGATCGAGGAAAACCGAGTATCTTGTCCCAGTTGCCGCGCGACGACCTGATCGGCGGAGATGCTGTTGGCCATGTTCTGACCGGGAACGGAATAGCGATTCGCCCCCGTAAGCCAAAACGTACTGCCCCAGTGGGCCTCATTGCTGTGCATGTTCGAGCAACCCTGCACCACGGTGAAATCCGATTTGTGTCGCGCCAGCGATTTCAAACCAGGTGATAATCGATAGTCGGGGCCGGTATCTTCGGGATCGGGGTACCAGGTTTCCTTTGTCACGCCAAAACCAAAGCCAAGGAACACGGCACGTTTGGAAGGAATGGAAGGTGCGGTGGCTGCAGCCGATGCGAAGCGCCGAAAGCCTATGGATTCAAGGGCCGGAAGTGCGATAAGCGCTCCGGTTCCACGCAGAAAGTAACGTCGGTTAAATTGAGCATTCATAACTTGAAACCTGACGCCATTCTTTTCGGTCCCTTAGCTATAGTCAATTCGTAAAACGGTTTGAAGCAGGGCAGCCTTATTCTGGATATCCGAGTCGAAGATGCACCGCTGCCTCACCCGGACACTAT
This sequence comes from uncultured Verrucomicrobiae bacterium, assembly GCA_943788245.1. GTDB lineage: Bacteria > Verrucomicrobiota > Verrucomicrobiia > Limisphaerales > AAA164-E04 > AAA164-E04. Next base: position 4,186 of record CALSPN010000007.1, read on the forward strand.
TAATAGGTGCGACATGAAGTAACATCGACAATTGTTTGCTCATGGGATTCCAAGATTCTTGTGGAGTAATTTCTGCGCTTGCCATCAATACCAGTCTATCACAATTTGGAAAGCATGAGCCGCCCTGTCAGCAATTCCATGGAAGCTAGAGTTACTCACGCAAAGTTGGGCCCCGTCAATTCAAATTCCCAAAGCTCTGAAAGTAAGACAGCAGTCTCAGAAAGCACTCCCGCCATGGTCTTTCAATTTCATCACACACTCTGCGAGACGATGGCCAGAGCTTTTACCTTCATCATACTCCTGACATTGGCCTCGCTGCCCACAACCAGCAAGGCTCTCGACATCACCCAAGGCTGGCGTTTCACCACAGGCGACGATGCAGCATGGGCGCAGCCCGAGTTCGATGATTCGGGATGGAAATCAATCGAAATCGGCAGACCGTGGGAGAAAGCGGGCTATAAGGACTATGACGGTTTTGGATGGTATCGCTTGCGCGTCACAGTGCCAAAAGCCGAGGGAAAGAGCGCCTACTTCAAATATTACCAGAGACTCAATTTATCACTTGGTGCGGTGGATAATGTGGATGTGACCTACTTCAATGGTAAGGAGGTGGGGAGGACCGGCCTTGTACCAGATGATACACAGGGCCACGACAAGACGATCAGGCACTACCAAGTGCCTGCCGAGCTCATTCGATGGGATGCCGAGAACGTGATTGCCGTACGCGTATTTGATGATGGCGGCGATGGGGGAATCAGCAAAGGCAGCCCAAAGCTGTCGGCGCCCACTTGGCATGAATTCGTGACAGTCGATATCAGCCATGGCCAGGGCGAAGGAATCCACCCGGCAGGTGCACCCATGAATCTGTTGGCTACGATACACAACACGGCATTTGAGAACTTGAAAGGCACAGTGACTTGGAAGGTCGAGAGCGACTCCTGGTTGGTAGACCAGCGAGAGCTCTTCGCCGACGATACCAAACCACAACATCTTTCAGCCGAAATGTCGCATACGGTGGCATTTCGCTTCAATCCCCCCGCAGCCGGCTTCTACCAGGTCACCTGCACATTTTCGCACGACAGCGACAATTCAGTTGTCTCGCAATCGCGGATGCGCGGCTATGCACCGGAGAAGATGGATCGCTCTCCGGATGCCCCCAAAGACATGACGGCGTTCTGGGATGAGGCAATCGAGGAGCTGGCCACCGTAGTGCCTCAATACAAAATCAGTCCGAGCCCGAAGTGGAATACAGATCAAACCGATTGTTATCTCGTGGAGATGCGCAGCCTTGGCGATGTCCGGATTCGCGGTTGGTTCGAAGTGCCGAAGTCTGCCGGACCGCATCCAGTGCTGCTGAGGGTGCCGGGCTACACACAAGGGATGCAACCCACGCAGTCAATACCCGACATGGCAGTGCTGTCACTCAACATCCGAGGTCACGGCAACAGCACCGACGACGAGCCTGGATATTACTGGTGGGGGCCGGGTGATTATCTCCTGCGTGGTCTGGATGACCCACAGAAGTTTTTCTACCGTGGAGCGATCATGGACTGCCTGCGCGGAGTCGATTTTGTAGCGTCACGTCCAGAAGTAGACGCCAAGCGTATCGCCATCACTGGAGGCAGCCAGGGAGGGATGCTCTCATTCGCCGCAGCAGCACTCGACAGGCGCATTGCACTGAGCGCACCGGATATCCCCTTTGTTATCGACTCCATGAAAAGTTTCAAAATGACAGCCTGGCCGGGGATGATCATCCGGGACTGGCTGGGCAGAGCACCCGCGCACAACACATGGGAGCTGGCGGGCAAGACATTCAGTTACATCGATCCGAAAAATCTCGCAGGATGGATCGCATGCCCGGTCTTCTATGGGCGTTGGCCTGCAGGACAATGCGGCCCCTGCACCAGCAGCCTTCGCCGCTTACAACCAAGTCCGCAGTCCGAAAGAGTATCGCGTGTATCCTGAAGCCGGCCATCACACACCTCCCGAACATGTTGCAGCAAAGATGATCTGGATACGAAAACAGTTTACCATGAACGAATGACTACTGACCATCAAGTGTGGCTGCGGCCAACCGGCGGAAATAGGATGAGCGTTTGTAAGAATTCGACAATCTTGCACTGCTCGTCGACTGGGGCATCTCCAACCTCCAGAAAGAGAAACGCCTCCTACAAAACCTCTCTCGGTTTGTAATTGACTAATGAGGAGTCTCATTGTGTTTGTAGAATATGGACTGGCTGATTATGGGAATTTTAATGCTGGTGTTTCTATACGCAGTTTTCTTTGGAAAAGGTAGCAAAGGCAGTGGGGGCTATGGTGGTTTCAGCGGCGGCGGCTGCGGCAGCAGCTGTGGCGGTGGATGCGGTGGAGGATGTGGCGGTGGTGATTAATCCCCTACTATTCTTGGGCCTGGTGCTTGCGCAATAATTCTCCCATTTAATCTTATTCATCTGCAGTAAGAATTCACAACGTTCATCTTCCGTTGCGGTTATTCAGCGTATTACTTACTGAAAGGAGTCCGCGTCCTTTCATCATTATCTTTCATAGTCTCTGTTTCCGCGCCTCTCGACACTTGATTGTTTGCAGTGGATCCCCCCCCCGAATTATCCCTGCCAAGCTTTGACATTGTTTGGGTTATTGTACTTTTGATGTCTGATTCTTGCTCGATGCTGCTTATGGTATTTGTTGTATGCAATTCAACACCGAGATATGTCTCAATTACAATATCGCGATCTATAGCACCATTATCGAGCAGTAAACCGGCGATCTCTGGTTTTCCAGAACCATGCTCGGAAGCATACCATATGAGGGTTAGGCCGCTTACAGTTGTTGCATTAACGTTTGCACCTTGCTCGATAAGCATTTTGCTCATTGACTCGTGCCCCCCCCATACTGCCATGAACAAAGGAGTCATTTTAAGGAGTGTTTCTTCTGATTCTAAATCTGCACCTTTAGAAATTAGTAATTCAGCGACAGCCATATCACCTAGCTCTGCGGCTGCGTGGAGAGCCGTTTCTTCCCAAAAGCCATCCTTCTCGTTTACATCAGCTCCATTGTTGATCATCTCCATGGCTAACTCAGAATTTCCGTCTTTGATCAGTTCAATGAGTCTTTTCTCTTCGGTAGGGGGTGCAACCCGCCATCATCAGCAGCATGGTGGAAATTAATACGAACAGTGTTTGAGATTTCATAAGGTTCATATTGAGTTTTAACACCGCGGTTAGCTCTTACAATTCCAACCCAATTTTGTAGCTACCTCCTATTTTGAATCTTGCATCATAGCTGGTCCGAGTCGTTCTTTCCCGAACTTGCGAACACCACCACTCAGCGTCAGAGATCAAACAAATCTTGAGGGACACCCTCCTTTTCACCTGCACAATAAGCCTCTCCAAGTGTCATCGGAAAATCGTCCTCATCATAGCCATAATGCTCCGCCTGCCTTGTCTGGGGTGACTCCCATGGCTCGAAGCTCTGCAGCCTTACTGGGAATAGGACAACGTGCTTCTAGGTATCGCCAGACCTCTTCAGGGGTAAACCCGCATTGACTCCAAGCCTGAGCGGTTTTCCCTGGTTGGAGATATGTCACCCACCCTTCGGTCAGCGCTTCTGACTCAAAGTATTCCAGAATGGTGAGAATCTATACAAAGGACATGGCCACTAAAAAACTACTATTATTTATCATATAACCTTTTTTACGTCCGTACATTACTCCCGCGAATATCCAAATAAAAGCGGGAGCCAATAAGTAGATTAAATTTTCTTTGATATTGGCCTGAATAAATTTCTCCAATACATCAGGCACAAATGGCAAGTTGAGAAAGATCAATAAATTCAATGCCAAAGGTGGAAAAATCAGAACCATGTAAAATTTTAATATCTGGGTTAGAGATTTTTTCATTTTATTTTCAAGCTTACATTTAATGTCTTGAGCGTTGCGCAGAGGTCTATGAATTTAGACCACCATCTATACGACGACGCAGGATCAGGAAATGGGCCAGAAAATATGATTTTATTTCCTCTAGTCTGAATTTAAAGCAGTGAGTGGATGACCATCGGAAATTGCTTGTCGGTGAAGTAATGGGCTTGGCCAAACTTCCAAAGCGTGCCTGATCGTTCGACTGGCCATCAAAGAAGTCTTTGGCCCGTTCCTTGGGTGTGAATTGCTTTAAATCCGCTCTGACGAGCCAAGCCAGCGGGCATTCAACGCGAAATGAAACTGTTCCTGATGCGTTTATGCGCTCACAGATGGTAGTGCCACGGAATTTCATTTTTTCGCCCGTTTTTTCAAAACCGAACGAGTGTGAAATGAATATGATCAATTTCACTAGAAAAAGACATTTAATTACGAGAGTTAGGAAGTTGATATTTCCGGAAAATGAGAGAAATTTTGAATCATAAACATCTGCAAACAACGCAAATACAGGGTTTGCAAGCAATGGCGGAGAGGGTGCGAATCGAACACACCGGAGACGGCTTGACCGCCTCCCAACGGTTTTGAAGACCGCGGGGACCACCAGGCACCCTTCACTCTCCCTAATACCACCTTGAGCTTAGGGCGATCTTTCTTGCTAGACAAGAGGCGGAATTAGCTTTTTATGAAATTCCCAAGTAGCAAAATTAATTTCCATGCGCAGAGGGAACTAACAAAAGACAAGCGCCTCGCTGATTATTGCCTCTCGAAATTCTACTGAGAGGTCATCTACCTGAAATTTCAATAGAGGTTCAACTTGGTTTTTAGATGTTTCATGAATGAAACAAGCCTTTGTTCGTGCTTGATCCCTTTTGATGGCTTGCCTAATTTGTATGTGTGAATTGTTCAATGAAAACTTTAACCGGTAATTCCGCTACTATTCTGTGCGGTTTTCTTCTGGCATCCATCATTCAGCTTTCAGCAGCGAACCCCAAAGTAACCATGAAAACTACTCTTGGGGATGTTGTGCTGGAATTGGATGCTGAGAAGGCTCCCATCTCAACACTGAATTTCCTCAGGTATGCCCAATCAAAATACTATGATGGCACTGTCTTCCATCGTGTGATACCCACATTCATGATTCAAGGGGGTGGCTTTGATGCAAAGCTGGACAAGAAACTCAAAGGGCTCATGGCTCCGATCAAGAACGAATGGACAAATGGCCTGAAAAACAAGCGAGGCACCATTGCTATGGCTCGCACCAATGCTCCTGATTCCGCAACTTCACAGTTCTTTATCAATGTGGTGGACAACGGATCTCTGGACCAGCCAAGGGGCGGAGCGGCTTATGCGGTGTTTGGCAAAGTGGTGGAAGGTATGGAAAACGTGGATAAAATTCGCAACACTCAAACCAAGACCGATGCCAAATATCCCGGCGGCAAAGTAGTGCCCGCAACCCCTGTCGTGATCGAGTCCGTCACACTGAAGGGTGAATACGATCTTGCTGCGCTGGAATCAACTGTCGCGGCTTTAGCAAAGAAAGAAGTCAAAAAAGTGAGTTCAGAAAAAGAAAAAGGGGAAGCGTTCCTGGCCGAAAATCGTAAGAAGGAAAACGTCAAAGAAACGGCATCCGGTCTGCAGTATATCATCGAGGAAGCCGGGTCGGCGGAAAAACCGGGGCCTACGGATCAAGTGGAAGTCCATTACCGCGGCACCTTGCTCAATGGCACGGAGTTTGACAGTTCATACAAACGGAATGAGACCATTGTATTTGGATTGAATCAGGTTATTCCAGGCTGGACCGAGGGTGTGCAGCTGTTGGGTAAGGGTGGGAAAATCAAACTATTCATTCCATCCAATTTGGCCTACGGCGAAAGAGGTGCGGGTGGCCTGATCCCCCCTAATGCTGCTTTGATATTCGACGTCGAATTAATTGACATCAAATAAGACTTGTCTTTGATTCTCCACCTCTTTCTTGAGAATTGCTGAAGCGAGGGGACACGAACGTCGTTTTAAAAAATTTGTTTTTTTGTAACAAAGAGGACACGGCAGCGGGAGATAATCAAAAACAAAAATTAAAGCCGGGTTCCGATGAGGAACTCGGCTTTTTTAGTTTCAATTTAGCTCGGCTTAACTGTTGAATAAGAGGCCTATTCAAGTTCATCTTCCATTTTCACGTCAAGCAGTTGCCGGTTGGCATCATCCATAGGATCATCTGTGGGACGTGGATAATCACGCCAAATCCATCGAAGCATTTCAGGCATCATCGCGCCTCCCTGTTTGTTTGAATGGGTCCCGATTCCGAAGCTGTAGTTTACGTCGTAACCCTTTTCTGTAAGGACCTCAACCATTTTACGATTCTGTGCATACCAATCCCATTCAGGATCGTATTTACCCCCACGACGTCTACCTCGGTTGTCATTCATTCCTTCCTGAAGGAAGATGCGAATAGGTTTCTTTTCTGATTTACGAATCAATTCAGGATAAACATGTCCGCCACGGATATTGGTAAAACTGCCAATCGTACTGATGACTTTGCGAAATGCATCCGTTCGATGCCAGGCAACGGTGAAGGCGCAAATAGCACCTGAACTGGCTCCTCCAATAGCTCGATCATTCGGGTCATCTGAAATATTGTAATCGTTCTTAAGCACCGGAATCAATTCATCCACGATCATTTGCGCATAATGATCATTGAGCTCATTGTATTCTTTCGGGCGCGTGTTAATTCGGTCTCCCCAATCACTGGAGGATGACTCCTTTTGATGTGGCAATCTTCCCGGATTGATGAATACGCAGATCGTGATCGGCATTTCCCGTCGGTAGATGAGATTATCCAGCACATTCGGGATGCGATAATCCCCGTCGAGACTGACAAAAGCATGCCCATCCTGAAACACCATCAAACGAGCAGGCGAAGCTGCATCGTATTGAGCTGGCACATAGACCCAGTAATGCCGAGTCGTATTAGGAAAAACCTGACTGGCGTGGGTCAATGGTCCGGTCACCACACCTTTGGGGACTCCATCTTGCGGTAATGAATCCGGCCCCAGTTTGTAAACATCATCCAAAGGGCCTGCGTTTATGATACAGACTGAAAAGACTCCAGTTAATAATGCTATAAAACCAAATGATTGGGAGATCGAACGTTTCATATCAAAAAAATTCTTTTTACGATTTGGAAAGACAGATCAAATGTCCCAGATCATTGCGCACATAAATACGTTGATCAGCGAATATCGGAGTCGTCCAACAAGTGGAGTCCAAGATTTTTCGTCGTGAGAATTCTTTGAAGGCAATTTTATTCATCCCGGATACCGCCAGCTCGCCTGATTCAGAAAGTGACAGGATGTGCTCCCCTACTCCAATTGTATTCCCAAAACCGAAGCCTTCCCTTGACCAGATGAGTTTACCTGAATCAAGACTGACAGCAACCAAACGTGAGTTACGGCTTCCCTGTTTCCCATCAACACCGTAAATCACACCGTCTGCAATCACGCTATTGTTCATGGCATTTTTAATCTCTCGGGTTTTCCACATGCCAGTCAGATTCGTTCCATCGAAAGCAAGCAATTCCGAAGTCATATTGCCTGAAATAAATATCTGCGAACCAGCTTTCAGAATGATCGGTGTCGTAGCCTGCATATCGAACTGAGCCTTGAAAGGATGCCTTGCTATCTCAACACCACCGCGGGCTGTCAGGATACTCAGCCCTTTACCATCCATGGTCGCCACAAACTCAGTGGCCCCGTTTTCAAAAATAACCGGGGTTGTGTATCCGGGACGGTAGGTTTCTTGAGAAACCCATAGGGCCTTTCCATTGGAAGCATCCAGAGAAGCGACTTTTCCAGCAGAAACAATAATACGGCCATCGTGCAGGACAGGAGAACTCGCAAAACCCCAGCTGGGTATTTTAATGCCGAAGATATCCACCAGATTGGCTTCCCAATTCACAGATCCATCCTGAACATTCAAGCTGTATAGACGACCGTCCTTACTCAAGGTAAACACGCGGTCACCATCAATCGTAGGCGAAGCATTGGGCCCTCCTTTATGCATTCTAGGGATAAGCTCGGCATCGTAAGATTTTCTCCATTTTTCCTTCCCGGTGGAGGCCTCCAGGCAATAGATCGTTTCTTTCCCCTGCTGATCATGCCCCATGGCAAAAGCATTGCCATCCGCCACGGTAATCGAGGCATAGCCAAGGCCAATTTGCTTCTCCCAGGCAATATTGTATTTGTTGAGGTCGGGTAAGAAATCTTTTCCTGAAGTTTGGTTGCTTCCATCCGGTCCAAGCCATTGCGGCCAATCTTCGGCAGCCAGAGGCAAACATACAGTAAACGCCAACAACAGAATCGCGGACCGTTGGAATAAGATGGTTTTCATAATGTAGTTGATGAGTGATTCATTCAGGTTGAGTTATCCGTTAGATTGCTTCAGGAGTCCACCCCAGCACCACATCAAATGTTGCGACCAATTCGTTCATTCTTGAGCCTGCAAGAGGCTTGAAATCAACAGTCACATTGTCTCGTTGACGTTTATTTCTGATCCGTTTCCAAATGCCGTCATTGAGATTTCCCGGATGCCCCTTGATGTAACACTGTGTTGTTAGCAGATCCTTGCCTTGACGTTTCACCTTGAAATGTATGTGGGGCGTGCGCCCTGGGTAAGGCACGGGCTTGATGGTGCGGAATACATACTCGCCCTTGGCTCCCGTTAAAAATCTGCCGAAACACTGAAAATGGGTATCGCGCCGTTTGAGGTCATCACCACTGCCCGAATGATAGTAGACCCCTTTACCGTCGCATTGCCAGATTTCAACCAGAGCATTGCGTACCGGTTGGCCATGCGCATCTAAAATACGGCCGCTCAGCCATGTGACCTGTCCAACTCCGGGGTTGATCGAATCATTAATGATCAGTAGATCGTTGTCCGTGTCCAGAGGGAGAGTATCGGGATAGAAGGGGCCTTCCGTTGATTTTGGCGTCTTGACCAAAGCTTCGGCCATCAGGCCGTTGACCTGCCAGAGTGAAGCTCCAAGGACGCATTGACGCATGAATTGCCGTCGTGAAAAAATATTTAAGTTGGATTTCATAGTGGGTGTTTACAATGTTGATAAGGGTTTTGACCTGTGGTGCATCTTGTGTGTTCAGATAGAATATTTAAAATTTTGAATGGCTGTTGCCTTCATAGGTGATGCGTACCAATTTTGCCTCGGAATTTGACTTAAACCGTCCCTCGCCATGCTCAAGAACATATAAATTCCCGTCTGGAGCAAATTTCATATCGATAGGCCCCGAGGGATGGTAACCGGGCAGGAATCGTTCAAGGGATTGAGCATTGCCCTCATGATCCATAGTTATCATAAAAATGGCTTTCCTTGAAAATTCTGCAACCAACCATTTACCCTCAAAATAATCAGGCCAGGGACGTTTGGCGTTTGGATAGTCTGCATGACGGTAAACGGGTCCGCCCGTGGCGGAGCGCTCTCCAGTTCCCATGGAAGGAAATTGTTCGTTTTGATCGTGGGAATAATTGATAAAGGAAGGAGAAACAGGAGGCAATTCAGTCATCCCCGTATTATTGGGTGAAAGATTCGTTGGAGATTTCGGATTTTTTATTTCACCGGGTGTATTCGTTTCATAATCCATGACAGGAAATGCAGCTCCTCCAGTAAAATAGGGCCAGCCAAAAAATCCGGGACCACGAGCTTGATTGAATTCATCGAATCCTTTTGGTCCGCGTTTGGAATCCTCGCTTCCGTCAGGCCCCGTCTCTCCCCAATATAGATAACCTGTCGCACTATCGATGGAAACTCTCCACGCATTGAGATGTCCCATGGTGTAAATTTCCGGCCGTGTCAAAGGAGTGGTGAGGGGAAAAAGATTTCCTTGGGGAATGGTGTAGCTACCATTGGGTTCTGGGTAAATTCTCAAAATTTTCCCTTCAAGGCTATCGGTATTGGAAGCACCACGCTGGCCATCCCAACTGCTACGACCCGGTCGCTCATCAGTGTGGGATGTTTCATTGATCCCGGTATTGTTCCCTGTCGCGATATAAAGATTATCATCCTTATCCCACGTCATCCCTCCCCCCGTGTGACAACAGGTTTCACGTTGTGCAGGAAATCCCAATAGAATTTTTTCTGAATCCACCACGAGGGTATCATCAAGGATATCCCAGCGACTGATAATCGCCTTGGCTTGATTCGGGTGAAAATAATAAAGATACATCCATCCATTTTCTCGAAAATCAGGGTCGAGAGTCATCCCCACTAAACCCTGCTCTTCGTTACCGCTCGTATTGACTTCCAGGAACCCGATTGTCCTTACGCTCGCATCAGTGGGCTGATACAACTTGATGGCTCCCTTTCGCTCTATAAGGAAAACGCGCCCATCATCAAGCACTTCAAAGACAAGAGGCTCATCCAGGTTATCCTGAATCAGGACGGTTGATTCAAATCTGAGATGATCGTTGTGAAGGTATGCCTCTTTTATGATATCGAAGGAATCATTTGCCTGTAAGCTCATGAACAAGTTGATCAGCATGCAACAGCCAATCACCTTGCGAATCTTTTGATTCAATGAATTCACCATTTTTGTTTTCTGCTTTTGCTCAAGATGACTTTTAGAATTGTCACCCAAGACTCTCAAAGGTGGCTATATTATCTGCATACAATGCATCCTGCCCACAAATCCACCAATAAATCGAGGGCAGAATTAAGTGGATGCGGAGAGCTTACATGGTTAGGCAGCGGAGTAGAACAAATTTCGCCTGATCAACCCGTTTTAACTGCTAAGTGTGTCACCCAGTTTTCTTTGAGGATTATCAGCCCAGAAGCTGAGAATGGCGAGTGCAAGTGGGATGATCATGCTCAGTAGTAAAATCGGGCGGTAGGAACCTCCCATTTGTTCACTCCAACCAAAAATCAAAGGCCCCATACCGCTTGCAATGACCATGGTGGACATGTTGATTCCACTGATCGAACCTAACCATAAGCGACCAAAAAACCTTGGCCATATGATACCCGAAAGACTGACAAAGCCACCACCTGCAATTCCATTGCCAACCACATAGGCAATAACACCCCAGTTGTGGGTCAATTGATAAAGCCCAAAAACTCCTGCAAGCCCTCCGAGGTTCATCAGCATGAGCAAATACTTCAATCGCATTTTGGTATTGATCCAGCCGAAGCTGAAATTCGTGACGACACTGATCACGGCCATGGGGACGAACAAAGTCAAAATCCGTTCTTTATTGAAGCCAAATTCAGAACCGATGGAAAGAATATGAAAAGTAAAAGCCGTTGCAAACATGGCGTAGAAAGCAAAGGATAGATTAAACAACCAAAAGGAGAAGGTCTGGAGGGTTTCCTTCAGTGTAAAATCATGATGAATGACCATGTCCATGTTAGTGGAGGTTTCTGCTTTTTGCGTGACGCCGTCCATCATCAGCCCGCAATCCTCAGGTCTATCTCGGAAGATCAGCCAACCCAGAGGCCCCATGATAGCCAGCGTTGAAAAACCGATCAATCTCCAGGTACCTTCATATCCATATTGTTCGACCCAGTGATTCAGCCAGCGAGGAGCAAGGGAAAACCCGAATGATACGAAGACGCCACTGAAGGCAAGTGCCATCCCCCTTTTGACATCAAACCATTTACCCATCACATTCCGGCAAGTCATCGACAATACCCCCTGAGCTGAGATGCGTATCATGAAAAAACCGAAACCAATGCATGCAAAAGAACATGCCGTCTGCCAGCGCTCAGAAAACATCTGTGAGAGCAAGCGACTCAAATCAGCCACTACGCTCAGGTAAAACAAAACCGCACCCGTAGCTGCCGTTGCGACAACCGTCATCTGCCGATCTCCCCATCGATCAAGCAAGCGCCCCATCCAGGGCAGCATCAGACCACTGGCTACGGTGCCAATACAATAGGCTAGACTCAAGGCCACACGGGACAAACCAAGTTCCTTCATGAGAATATCAGTGAAAACACTGAAACCCATCGTTTGACCAGGGATCGTGAATAGAGTCCCCACAGTGGCACCAAACACGATGACCCAACCGTAAAAGATTGGAAAGCGTCGTGGTTCCCAAGGGAAGTTGGGAGCCATCCACCCTTTGTCATTGGATAACTGCTGATCTTGTTCGTTCGTTTTCAGAGGAGGAAAACTCTGCATCCTGCGGGATTTGACAAGCTTAAACTTCAGGGTTTGTGATGTTGTGGTAATTTTATTTTGCGAGTGTGATGAGAGAATTAATCACGGAGATCACGAAGATCGCAGAATTTTGAATTAGAAATCATGAAGTATTCCTCTGATTGAAGGAGTGTTTCAAACCGAAAGGAAAGATCCTGTTTGGTAGGGCCACGCGCGCATTCAAGAATTTATCTGTGCCAGATACAGTTGAATGCGTTATGGCCGCGCCGCAACGCGGCCCTACCAAATGGAAACCCTTTGAGAATGTCTTTCTCTGGCTCAAATCACTCCCTTTGATCTCTCTTACTGTCTTGACTCAATCCCTGATTCTTCCATTCCAACAAACCACAGTACAACAATGGCAGAATGAACAAGGTGGCGGCAGACAAGAAGGCTCCGGTATCTGCATGCATCTTTGTTCGGTGCGTAAATTCCTTCATTGAGCAGTAAAGAACGGGTACGACAAAAATACTGATAACCACCACCAGCATGCCACCAAAGGAAGGTATCGCCATGGGCACCATGATATCTGATCCGCGCCCGGTTGAGGTCAGGATAGGGATCAACGCCAATACGGTGGTGGCGGTTGTCATCATACAAGGACGTGCTCGTCTGACACCTGCCTCGATAGTGGCGAGGCGTATATCTGTAATGGACATATCCTTTAACCCTCGAAACTTTTGATCCAGGTAAGTGGCCATGATAACACCGTTATCGGATGCGATCCCGAACAAGGCAAGAAAACCTACCCATACGGCGACACTTAAATTGAAGGGGCGAACTTGAAACAGCTCTCGAAAATTAAAACCAAACAACGAGAAATTAAGAAACCAATCCTGACCATAAAACCACAGCATCAAGAAGCCGCCGGCCCACGCCACAATGATTCCGGAGAAAACGAGCATTGCATTCGCAGTAGAACGAAATTGAAGGTAAAGAATCAGAAAGATGGCTAACAAGGCGAGAGGAAGGACAACCATCAAGCGCTTTTCGGATCGCACCTGATTTTCATAACTTCCTGCAAAAGTAAAACTGACACCATCCGGAATTTCCAGAGTACCGTCAGTGATCTTGCTTTGCAGAAAGGCATCGGCAGCCTCCACCACTTCCACTTCGGCGTACCCGGGTTTCTTATCAAAGAGGACATACCCAATTAAGAATGTATCCTCACTCTTGATACTTTGAGGACCACGCAAATACTCGATATTTGCTAATTGCCCCAATGGTATTTGATTTCCATTCGGAGCGGGAACCAGGATGCGGCCAAGTGATTCAATCTGATCACGCAGCTCACGAAGATATCGCACGCGCACTGGATACCTCTCACGACCTTCCACGGTTGTCGTGATGCGTTTCCCGCCGATACCCACTTCAATCACCTCTTGCACCCGAGCCAATTGAATGCCGTATCTTGCAATAGCCTCACGATCGATCACAATTTCCAAATAGGGTTTCCCAACAATACGATCAGAAAAAACAGTGGAAGGTTCAATCGATGGAACCTCTTTGAGCAGCTGCTCTAATCCCAACCCAACCCGTTCGATCGTTTCCAAATCGGGTCCCTTGACCTTGATCCCCATCGGAGCACGCATGCCACTCTGAAGCATCACAATTCTCGCAGCAATGGGCTGCAGTTTAGGTGCAGAAGTAGACCCCGGAATCTTGGCTGCTTGAACAATGGCATTCCAAATATCTTCCGAATTCTCAATACCGTTCCAAAAATCACGACCTTCATTCATCTCAGGATTTAATGCTGCTCTCCATAGGCGAAAAGGCCTGCCGTGTTTATCGTCAATCAATTCTCCTGCCCCATCTCTTTCAAATTTTCCCGACACGTAATAAGGCTGACCATCGGGCGCATTGACAGCATGCCCCTGACGATCGCGGAAGTAATCGTTTTGTTGTGAATCGTATCTGAATGATAGGGGATGTCCCTGTTCATCCGTGATGTATTCAGGCAGGAAATTAACGATGGTTTCCACCATGGAAATAGGTGCGGGATCAAGCGGAGTTTCCGCTCGCCCCAGTTTACCCACCACACTTTCTATTTCGGGGATTTGACGAATCGCCATGTCCTGCTTACGCATGGCGTCCATGGATTCACCAATCGACGCATGAGGCATGGTTGATGGCATATATAGGTAAGAGCCCTCGTCCAGCGAAGGCATGAATTCCTTACCTAACCCAGGAAACAAGTGCTGCGCGTGAGCCAAGGGGGTAATGCTTCGCACTCCGTTGGGCAACCAACCAAATAAACCATTGAATCCTAACCAGGACATCCCTCCCAGCATGACAAGAACCAAGGGCAATAACATAAAGATCAGGCGATGTCCCAAACACCATTCCAACATTGAACCGTAATATTTGAGAAACAAATGAACAATGGATAATATCCCCCCGATCATCGTACCCACAAAGATGCAATTAAGCAAAACCCCCTGCTCCAGGCCCAATGGTAACCAATGCTTTGCGAGAAAATAGCCAACCATCATGACTGCCAAATAATTGAATACACGAGGCATGTGCTTTGTGAATGATTCAGGCAAACGATGCTCCATCATGCGATAACCACTGGTGGTTAATAAAACGATGCCAAGCAGTCCCCAGAGCATGTGAGGAGAGGTTCCCTTTAAGTATCCGATCACCCATGTTACACCTAAACCTGCACCAGTGATGAAGACTAATCCGAACACGATTTTCTTTAAGGTTTTACCTTTGATTTTGCCGGCAAATAAAGTGTGAGCAAACGGTGGGATCACGCAGATGGCAACCAACACAGAAGCCATCAATGCAAAAGTTTTGGTCCAGGCAAGTGGCGTGAATAGCTTTCCTTCAGCAGCCTCCATGGTAAACACCGGTAGAAAGCTGATCACGGTCGTCGCTACGGCAGTCAGCACGGCACTTCCAACTTCTTTGGAAGCTCTCAAAACGACCTGTAATGTATCCTCACAGGGCTGGGCGTCGTCCAGATGTTTGAGAATGTTTTCAGAAATCACAATCCCCATATCGACCATGGTTCCGATGGCAATCGCGATGCCTGATAATGCCACAATATTGGCGTCCACACCCACTACTTTCATGGCACTGAAACAAATGAGCACCGATAATGGAAGCAAACCAGCAATGAGCATGGAACTACGGAAATGCATGACCATGACAAGCACCACGATGATGGTGACCAGGATCTCTTCGGAGAGGGCGTCGTTGAGTGTTTCCAACGTTTCATTGATTAAACCCGTACGATCGTAAAAGGGCACAATGGCCAGCCGACTCACAGTCCCATCAGCCAAGGTTTTTTGGGGAAGCCCCGGTGTTAGTTCCGCAATTTTGGATTTTATATTCTGAATAACCTGAAGCGGATTCTCCCCGTATCGAACGACAACTACCCCGCCGACAGCTTCGGCACCTTCCTTATCAAGTGCTCCCCGACGGAGGGCGGGACCATGGACCACGTTTGCCACATTTTTCACATAAACGGGCACATTGTCATTTACCTTGATCACGCTGTTCTCAATATCTTTCAACGATTTAATGAACCCAACACCGCGAATGACATATTCCACCTGATTGACTTCAATCGTTCTGGCCCCCACATCTACGTTGGCCATCTTGACTGCCATGAAAACATCTTCCAAACTAACGTCGAATGCGCGCATGGCATCTGGATCCACATCAATTTGATACTCTCTTACATACCCTCCGACGGAAGCTACCTCACTGACACCTTCAGCCGAAAGCAACGCATAACGAATCTGCCAATCTTGAACCGAGCGCAATTCATCTAAATCCCAACCTCCAGTTGGATTCCCTGACTCATCCAGGCCTTCCAAAGTGTACCAAAAGACCTGTCCTAATGCCGTTGCATCTGGCCCCAAAGTAGGTTGAACACCGGAGGGTAGACCCCCAGAAGGAAGGCTGTTTAATTTCTCCAGCACCCTTGATCGAGACCAATAGAAATCGATGTTATCTTTGAAAATGATGTAAATTGTGGAGAAGCCAAACATGGAGTAGCTTCGAACCGTTTTCACCCCAGGCACGCCCAGAAGTGAAACCGTCAAAGGATAGGTAATCTGTTCTTCAACATCCTGAGGAGATCGCCCCATCCATTCAGTAAATACAATTTGCTGATTTTCTCCAATGTCCGGAATCGCATCCACCGGTAAAGGATCTCTTGGCAGATCACCTAATTCCCAATCGAAAGGTGCAACCAACAATCCCCATGTGATACAAAAGAAAACACCAAGAATGACCACCAATTTATTGCGTAAACAAAATTCGATGAGCATTCCCAAAGGCCCTAGGTTTTCTTGAGTCGATTTACTCATGGAGAAGATCGCCCCCCCTTTTCTGATGTCAGAGTCAGGCGCTCCTTTAGCTCACCACAGGTAAACATTGAGCTGCCAAAGTAAGGATTCTCAATCCCTGACTTGTTTTGAATCCAATCGCCACCCTTTCCCCTGAATGCCATAGGGACAGTGGTAAATGAGTATCTCTTGTTTCAGGCCACTTCCAAATTGTTTCAGCATTGCGGACCCAGCGCGTTGGACAATTCCAAAAAACCCTCACGCGCGTTTTGAATATCAGGCGCCTTATCCATACGCACCAATGCAGCATTCATCAAATTGACATGACCATCCCAAAAAGACTCACCTTCTTCGTCAAGCACGCCTTCCTCCGTTGTAACAAGTTGATGTTTCAATGAGGTTATGTGTTCTTGACTTTTTTCTATGCTGTCGCGGCTTAAGGAAGATTGAAGTTCAAGATAGTCGTTCAACATTAGTTTCAATGATTGAGTCCAAGCATCAGGAACATCGAATATAGAAACGACTGGAGGGTTTGATTCTAGTTGGTTATCGTCCGATATCCCTTGAGCATGACTGGAATGATCATGATGAGGCATGGAGCCTTCTCCCCCTTCTGGATTCATCATACTGGGTTTGGCTTGGATTTGAACTGCGCTGTCGATCTTGAAACTACCTCTGCTAACAATTTGCTCACCTTCCTCCAAACCATCGAACACAATATAATAATCACCTGCCCTGGGCCCAAGCTCCACTACCCTCCCCTCAAAATGGCCGGGTTTGGTTGAGAGATAAACCACCGCACGTTTTCCAGTGATTAAGGGTGCCGATGCAGGAATCACCAAAGGAGCTTCTTCCTCCAAATGATCAGCAGAAACATATCCCATCGATTCGGCGCTCACTAAATCCATGCCACATATATCACAGCTACCAGGCTCATTTTTAACAATTTCAGGATGCATGGGGCTAATCCATTTCCCCATTAAATCAGGATTCATGACACGCCCCTCCTTTTGCAACTCGCGACTTAACAGTGGCACGAACAAACATGTCTGGCTTGAGTTTACCGTCGGGATTAGGAAGGTTGACCCTAATCTTCACCGTGCGAGTGCTGGAATTGAGAATGGGATCAATGAACGCAATTTGACCTTTGAACACCTGACCAGGATAAGCTTCGGTTCGAAACTCGACGGCTTGTCCATAATGCAACCACGGAAGATCAGATTCATATGCGTCGAGCTTGACCCATACTTTGGATAAATCTGCAATGGTGTAAACCCGATTACCGGTTTTAACATACATCCCCTCCAAGGCATCCTTGTGAACGACTATGCCACTAATCGGTGAATTGATGGTGATATGATCCGAGGAAGTTCCACTCTCTTCGATGGCTGAAATCTGATCTTCAGATAAACCCCATAATCGCAGTTTCTCCTTGGTAGATTCAATATTGGCCAAGGATTTACTTTTCAGAAAATTGCTTTCACTAGCCTTCAAAGATTCAGATGTTTGGATAGCCTGTAGCAATTCTTCCTGTGCCGACAATAAATCAGGACTATATAAATCTACAAGGTGATCTCCCCTGTTGACCGCTACTCCAGTGTAATCGACATAAAGCCGATCAAGACGTCCAGGCACCCAAGCGGTGATGTAGGACAGTCGTGTTTCATCATATTCCACTTTACCCACCATCCTAATCTCCGTTTCAACAAACTTACGTTCGACAGCGGTTGTCTCGATTTCAGCCAATTTTATGGCTCTTGGAGAAAGCGATAACGAAGGAAATCCCGCCAAATCATCGGTCCCGGATGTGACAGGAATAAGATCCATGGCACAGATGGGGCACTTGGCATTTGGATCCTGTAATTTAACAGACGGGTGCATCGAACATGTATAAAAAGCAACATTACTGTGACTTGCATGCTCTGTTAAACCATCCGTGCGAATTGGTTTGGAGCTGCCTTTAAAAAGCATTCCGGCGACAAAAGCCAAAATAACAATGGGGATATTGAATAATAAAATCTTTTTCATAATTTAGGACTTCCCTCCATTTCCTGAGACTGGGGTAATTTTCTACCAAGGATTCGTTCAATTTTCGCAAGACTGATTTCGTGATCCGTACGCGCTCGTTCATAGGATAGTTGAAATTCGAGCAACAGGCGTTGAGCATCGATAAGTTCAGAAAATTCTACACGCCCCCCTTCATAAGATTCACGCGCAACATTCAGTGAATTCCTGGCCAGGGTTGTGAGTGTCGTTTGATATAATATGAATTTTCGTTCAGCATCTTTAAATTCAAATAACGCCATTTTCAGATCAGCATTGAGTTGATTCCTTGAATTCTCAAGGTCGGCTATGGATGCATGATACTGGTATTCCGCTTCGGCAAGAGCGGCACGCTTTTTTCCGTACCACAAAGGAATATTCACTGAAAACATTGCCATCACAGGATCCTTTCCACTGTCCGACACACCAGGATTAACAGATTCCCCAGTAGCAATGTAATCCACGCCCAGCTGCACATCGGGATAGAATTGTTTTTTGGCTAGTGCGACATCAATGGATCTTGTTGTCACCTGATGCGTCAGCCGTTTCACCTTGTGATTGGATTGATTGATGAATGAAGGCAACAGATCCCAATCAATCGAAACCGGCGAGTATGTAATGGCTTTTGGTATGGGTAAATGGCTCTCGATTTTTAAACCAACGGCGACATTTAGTTTCCCCAAAACAGGAAGGCGCATTTCATTCAACGCCTTCAATCGGTCTTCCAATTTGCCAATTTCAATCTGGGCCTGCATAACGCCACCTATCCCGCTTCCTGCGCGCACTTTCGCCTGAGCCACGCCTTCGAGATTTTTCAGCAATTCAATGTTTTGGTGTGTAATGTCAATTGCCTTGCCCAAGTAATAGTATTCGTAATAAGCAGCTTTCACTTGGTAAAAAAGCCGCACCTTTTCGGCATCAAAACGTTCTTTTGCAATTTTGGCTTCCTCTGAGGCTTTATCATTTCTCAAACCTAACTTACCGAACCAAGGAAAGGTTTGAGCAATCCCAACACGGTGATTTTGCGGGCCCACACGTGTCTCCACTTCGCTGATGTAATAACCATAGTTGAATTTAGGATCGGGTAGTGAATAAACCTGTGGAATTCGTTCAAGAGCCGCCTTCCATTGTAAAAACTTAGAACGCAATCCAGCATTTTGTAATGCTGCATATTCCAAATAACCTTCTAAGGAATACTGTAGTTCCATTTCGATTCTTTGATCGGAAATGGATGCTGTTGGGTTCAATTGAGGCATTTTATCGGTCATCCCATTTCTATGATCATAGGAATTGGAAACAGACGTGGCACAGCCCAACATCAGGACACTTGGAACTAGGCTCCAAATTGGATTAAGTAAATTTTGTATATTCATCGGGAAACCTCATCATCAATCGAACGATTCTATGAAGGCTCGAATGACTTGCCAGACCGACGAAACGTCAGTCTCTGGCAGATTAATTAAAATCCAAGACCACAGGAAAACAGGTGGTCACAACAAGAAGTGGAAGATTAGGAAAAAGAAGGAGGAGCCTGGCTGTGAATAGCCGGCCCAAGACACAGTTCAGGTGTGAGCGTCCAGTCACGCCATGATTGAGAAGACAAGTAATCGAGCATTGTCTCGATGGACGAAACGGGCTGAATACTCAGCAAAAGGCAACATTGAGGAATCAACAAATCATGAGCCTGAATCCAATCAGCTTGATGTGCGTTTTGACTGATCAAATCCACAGAACAGCAACAAAGGCTTCCTCCTTCTGAATCTGATGATTCCGAATTGGAATGGCAAGGAGGTAAGGATGTTTTTGTTGCCCCATGACAAGTGGTAGACGTTTCGGTGGATGAACCATCCCTAAAGTGGTTCATGTCTGCCCCCATCAGACACAAGGTTTGGCAATAGACAAAACTCGCCAACCAACAAAGACATACGACCGACGCCGTCAGACGTCGGATCAAGGCTTTGCTTGGATAACGTGTATTCACTAGACGAAATTTACATCCACGGCTCAATTATTTCCATCTTTTTTATCACATTATGAGTAATCGTGAAATGATTCAGGCAGATCAAACTGCTCAATCATCGCATTGTAAAAAGCTCACCGAGAGGAAATACCGAAGAAAACCATTAAACCAGGATACAATTATTTGAGCTACAACATACACTTATCCCAAGTAAAACCGCTTGCACACTCCCCAATTGCAAGGGAGTCAATTGAAATCAAGCCTTAAGGATTTGGGTCAGAGGGCTCTGTCGATACCAGAAGAAGGACTACTTAAATCACACTCAATACCTTTCCATGACGGTTTCCTCGAAATCAGATGGATTCACCCGGCCAGCCTTGACTTGCTCACCTGACATATGTCGTTCAAAAAAATGCGCTGTGCGTTTGTTGAAGTGTGGGTATGCATCGAAGATCTCCCCTTTGCCAAACATACGGGGATACCCATGACATTTGAAATTTAGAGTCATTAGATCGCGCATTTGATTTTTGGTCGAGATAAGCCTTGGACCCACGCGGACTGGAACCGCAAAGAACCTACATATCCCAAGCGTCTATGCGCAGTGCTGTGAGGTTTGGAACGTTCCCGTCTAACCCTTCAAGCCAGGACATCACGAACGACCCCACCATGCACGTCTGTTAATCGACGATCGAATCCATTGTAATAATAACTCAGGCGTTCATGATCAAAGCCAAGAAGATGAAGAACCGTTCCGTAAAAATCCCAGACGGTGGTTGGATTTATAGCCGCTCTTCGACCAAATTCATCTGTCGCGCCATAACTCATGCCGCCCTTGACACCCGCACCTGCCATCCAACATGTAAAGCCGTCGGGATTATGATCACGGCCAGAAGTTCCTTGCTGATGTGTTGGCATGCGCCCAAATTCGGTCGTCCATAAGACCAAAGTATCGTCCAGCATGCCACGTTGTTTGAGATCCGTCAGCAAAGCAGCCGTTGGCTGATCAAAGATTGGACAATGCCGCTCGTAATCAGATTTCAAGGTCTTGTGCGCATCCCAATTCAACAGTCCGTCTACTCCGCTGGCTCTTGATGCACAATAAAGATTTACATAGCGTACGCCACGCTCCAATAAGCGCCGAGCCAGAATGCAATTTTGTGCATAACCATCCTTGAGGGTATTACTGTCCCCAACTCCATAAAGCTTTCTCACTGAGTCTGGTTCTCTACTTAAATCCGAAACCTCTGGAGCAGAAAGCTGCATCCGTGCTGCTAATTCATAGGCAGCCATTCTCGCCTGCAGAGCGGAATCACCGGATCGATCTTCAGCGTGTTGCTGGTTCAAAAACTCAATCAATGATCTTGTTCTCTGTTCTTCTGAAGCAGAAACCACCCCTGGGCGTGACAGGTTTCGAATGGGCTGTTGCGCACTCATCAAGATGGCCTGATGCCTTGCGGGTAAAAACCCATTACTCCAATTCGCTTTTCCATTGGGGGGCTCCCCTCTTACGTCAGGGATGGCCACATAGGTCGGTAGATTTTCGTTGGCCGACCCCAAAGCATAACTCATCCAAGCTCCCGTGCTTGGGAAGCCTTCGGTGGGATGGCCAGTGTTCATGAAAACACATCCCGGACCATGTGTGTTTGTCTTGGAATGCATACCATGAAAAAAGGCAATATCATCCACGTGTCTGGCCATGTAAGGTAACATCGAGGAAATCTTTTTTCCACTTTGACCACTCGCAACAAAGGGCCATGGACTGCGCATAAGATTGCCATTTTTACCCTGGAATGAGAGGAAGGCCTCCTCTCCGGGAAGTGGCTTCCCGTGCCATTGATCCAGCCCGGGCTTATGTTCCCACAAATCCATATGAGAGGCCGCTCCGGGACAAAAAATCTGAAGCACTCTCGAAGCTTTTGACAGATGATGCGTCTGCCCCAAACCAGGTTCCCAAGTACGTGGACCATCGGCGAGACCCTCCTGTCTCAACAGGGCTGTCAAGCCCACACCTGCCAGGCCAGTGTAAACATCATGTAAAAATCCGCGTCTATTTCGGAGAGCCTGCCATGCGGATTGTGTTGGAGTTTTCATCATGCTTTGAATGACTGATCAATCAATGTGGATAAATTCATTGGAATTAAACAATGCCCGGCAAAAGAGGACACCTCCCAAGTCTGCTTTGAAAGCCAGTGCTTTTTGCAATTCACTTTCTGTAGGGTTTCTCCCATAGGATCTCGAATAGGCAAGCGTAACCCAACGCTCATCATCGCCTGCTGAATCTTGATCTAATTGATTTGAAAGTGCTTTTGCCATGTCGAGTGTAAAAGAGTGATTCAACAGGGTTAGCGCCTGAAGCGGTGTGGTGGTAGAGGCTCGTCTCGGCGCAGGAAAAGCTGGATCTGGACAATCAAATTCCGTCATCAGATCAACAATGGCCGCGCGTGCATTGTGATGATAAATACCGCGCCGATAAGTTTCAGAACCATGATGATCCAAGGGCTGGTAGGTAGCGACATTATCTTGAAGATAGCGGTATAACTTGAAACCAGCCCCCCCCATTTCCACCTTGAGCACTCCCGATACTTTCAGCATGGAATCACGAATCTCCTCTGCAGAAAGCCGACGAGGTGGGAATCGCCAGAGAAATTTGGAATCTGCATCTGCACGAGCAGCATCGGATCGAAAAGTGGAAGACTGTCGATACGCTTGAGACATCACCAATAATTTGTGGAGCGGTTTCATGCGCCATCCATTGTCCAAAAGCTGACCTGCCAACCAATCCAGCAAATCCGCATGACTTGGCTGACTTCCCATGACACCAAAATCACTTGGAGTACTGACCAGGCCATGGCCAAAGTGTTTTTGCCAGATGCGATTCACCCACACCCGCGGGGTCAATGGGTTCTCGCCGGACACGAGCCAATTGGCAAGCGCCAACCGCCTTTTTCCTTCGGCAGCCCCCGGATCAAGGCGGTAACCTTCAGAGGTTGCATCGAAAGCAGAGAGGCTCGCAGGCACAACTTCCTTACCTTTACGCTGAGGATTTCCTCCGATGAATACGTAGGTTGATTCTTCAATACCAGTGAAATTTCCGGCCCACCAGCGGGGCAGTTCAGGCACATCCTTGCGCTCGCGATCCAGTCGTGCGATGGCAAGATCCAGCCCCTTCAATTGCTGCCGTTCCTCACTCGTTTGCTCCATCATCATCCAACGCCACTTGCGATGTGCATCATTGACGGGTTGACGGTCGTGAGAGTCCGCCACCTTTTCCCATTGCTCACCGTCTGACGAAACTTCCAGTCGATACTCAGAGACAAAATTGGCAACCGACTGATTGCCTGCATCGCCGCCTCTGTCACTGGAAAAATAAATACGATCGATTTCAGTTGGTTTGGAAAGTGTGATGCTCAGTTCAGACCCCCGAGCAATCCAGCGGGCTCCGTATTCACCGTCAATCGTCAACTGCGCACTGTATGCCTTCACAAAATCTTCTGCAATACGGCTTGCACCCTTTGCGAATCCCCCCAAAGCGAGTGACGCAACATTCTGCCCCGCTTTTCCTGAGCTCCATACTTCGAATTCGTCGATCCCATAACCTGAACTTGCGTATGGATTGCTTTCGGTGCCTTCCACGATCAGTCGAACATATTTTGCAAACCGCTTTTCAAACCGTTCTTCAACTCCCGTTCGCTTGATCGGGTCTCTTGTCCAGGATTCGGCAAACAAATCTTTTTTCATTTCCGCACGCTTCAGGATGACAATTTCAAGTCTCTCTTTCTCCTTTGCCAAACCATTTCGTTCAGCGTCCAGTGGCTCCATCATTCTCTTGCGTTGCTCGCGTTCTGCATTGCTGGCAATTTCACGCGAACCATGGCGTACTCCCGCAAAAGTCGCATACCACCGGTAATAGTCTTCCTGAGAGATGGGATCGAATTTATGGTGATGACAACGCGCGCAACCTACGGTCAGGCCAAGAAAGGCTTCGGAGCTGGCACGAATCATTTCATCAATGGTGTTAGCGCGGATCTGAGCAGCCTGAGCGGGATCCTGATTTCCCACATCATCATATGGACCACAAACAAGGAAAGTGGTTCCAATTTCGACATCAGGTTGATTGGGGCCGAGCTGGTCACCGGCAAGATGCTCCTTGATCAGTCTGTTCAAGGGCTTGTCCTGGTTAAAAGAACGGATGACGTAGTCACGGAAAGGCCAGGCATTTCGAATGATTTCGTTACGCTCAAACCCGCGACTTTCACCAAAACGTATGACATCCAACCAGTGCCTCCCCCATCGTTCCCCGTAATGCGGCGAAGCCAGGAGTCGATCCACCAGATGCTCATACGCATCAGGTGAAGGATCACCGACAAATCGCTTGACCTGCTCCACTGAAGGGGGCAAACCAGTGATATCGAAACAAAGCCTCCTGATCAACTGCCTGCGACTGGTGGGCATTGAAGGTGATAAATGCTGGTTTTGAAGTTCCTCGAAAATAAACGCATCGACTGGATTTAGTTTCCATGAAACTGGAGCTTTCGTGACATCAGGGACGCTCACTTCTCTCAGCGCTTGAAAGGCCCACCAGGATGCATCTGCCTGAGAAGCTTCCTTGAGGACCTTGCCTTCAGGCCAGAGAGCCCCCTGAACCACCCATTTCCGCAAAACCTCTACCTGTTCAGAGGACAAAGGATCGCCGTCTTCGGGCATCTCCGGTTTCTTCCCTGCACTCACGGGCTCGACCAGGTCCAACAAATGGGATTGATCTCCGTTCCGCACATCAAGGTAACCTCCGTCACGCAAGTCATCAGGTGTTGCAAGCGAAACATCTCCTTCTTCGTTACCGGGGTAATGACAGCGCAAGCAATGCGTCTCGAGCATGGGCGCGACCTTCTCCAGAAACAGTTTCGAGTCATCGGCATGAACCGTCACTCCTAAAAGCAAAACAAATGGAAGGATGCGACAGGAAGATGGCATCAACCTGTGCAAAGTCACATTCTTAAGCCATTGATTGAGGGAATGTTTCATTGTTATCAGCTTTTCATACACCCAAATCAGTCCCCTTTTATTGCCACATGGGATTATCCTGATGGGATCGTTCCATTTCAATACTCAGCTGGGTCACCAAGGACTGATGATTTCCAGCCACATCGTGCAACTCGCCCAGGTCCTGATCAAGTCGGAACAGCTCAAAGGAACCATTTCGATGCTTCACCCCTTTCCATGGCCCCAGTCGGATAGCCTGAAAATGTCGACCTCCACCATGAAACTCCCAATAAAGATATGGATGCTGTTTCTGGCTTCGATCATTACCCAACAAAGCGTCCACAAAACTAATGGAATCCAGTCCTTTGGGTGCCCGTGTTCCTGCCAGCTCTGCAGCGGTTGTCATGAAGTCACCAAAATAGCCAATGTGATCCGAGACAGATTGAGGTGCAATTTCGCCTGGCCATCGAACAATCATCGGCACACGAATACCACCTTCGTAAAGATCACGCTTGATACCACGCAAAGGTCCGTTGGAATCATTGAAATCAGGATCGTTGCCACCCTCTCGGTGCGGTCCATTGTCAGAGGTAAAAAACACAATGGTATGTTCATCAATGTTCAAATCCTTCAGCAAGGCCATGAGTTTACCAATATCGGCATCCAGGCGACTGATCATAGCTGCGTGCCCTTTTTGAGGTTCAGGCCAATCCATAGCTGAATATATCCCGTAATCCGGCACTTCCATTCCACGCTTGCCACCTTCGTTATTGGCATGAGGAATCGTCAATGACAGATACAGAAAGAACGGATTTTCATGGTTGCGTTTCACAAATTCAAGGGCTTCATCGGCACATAAATCATGCGAAAAGGTCGTTCGATCGGTCGCATACCCTGCCCCATCCAAACGATCATTTTCCACCTTGTTTCCTTTCAAAGGAACGCGCGTTTCATTTCGAAAAAGAAATTCTGGGTAATAATTGTGCGCATGTCGCTGGCACAGGTAGCCGAAAAAATAGTCAAAACCCTGACGATTCGGATGCCCCGTTGAACCTGGGCCGCCGAGGCCCCATTTTCCCACGAGTCCCGTGGTGTATCCAGCCTTCTTCAAAACTTCAGCCACCGTGACGGTATCATCAGGCAATGGCCACTGTCCCATCGGCTTGACCTCACGATTCCCTCTCACCAGAGCATGCCCGGTATGATATCCTGTCATCAGAACGCATCTTGAGGGAGCACAGACAGTCGAGCCGGCATAGAATTGCGAAAACCGCATCCCCTCCTCTGCCAATTGATCGATCTGTGGCGTCTTGATGCGCTGTTGTCCGTAACACCCAAGGTCACCGTAACCTAGATCATCTGTCATGATATAAATGATGTTGGGTTTTCCGGTTCCTGCCAGAGCAGTGGCTCCCATCAAGGCAACCAAGATGATCTGAAGGCTCAATTTTATGATGAAATGAAATTGTATTTTCATGTTGGGTCTATGGGGTGGTGAGGGAGATCTTAAAAAATCATCACCATTAGACCAATGAATAAATGCCAGAAGCAGGCATTTGATGGAACAAATGGTCAGATGCGCCTGTCACTTCAAGCTTGAAGATCTGCCTGAGTTGGATAAATTCCTATTCTATTCTGATACACATCATTGCTCAAGACATCTTAATTAGCTTGCTATGAAATATCTCTCGCAGTTGCCCAAATTCATCTCTATAGCCATTGTCATTTTCACATGCGCTCTTTCACCTCAAACATTCTCTGCTGAAATCACTCCTGAACAGGCAAAGGAAAAAGTCGATGACAGCAGTCATCTAAATCGATATTTCGGTCAGGAATTCGGGAGCATCGGACAACTGATTGGCACTGACAATGAAGCCGCAGAAAAAAAACTGACGGATCTCATCCAGGTGGTGAGTGAAATGACCCCCGAAAACGAGGATTCGAAGGCTCTTATTCCCAGAGCTCATTCAGCGATTGAATTTTATCAAAAACAGATAAAAGCAGCAAAAACCCCCATCGACGAAATCATTAAAAAACTCAATACCGACCCGAATGACGAAGAGTCCATAGGCATTTATTTCACGCATAAAAACATGACCCTCCAAAAGCTGATAGTGGCTGATGTTGAGGAAGCAGAAAAGCAATTGAATGAAGCAAAAACTTTTGTCACTGCCATCAAGGAGAAGGCATCAGAAGATGCCATCAAGTCCATTTATGAAACAGGACTGACTAGTTTGACTCGATTCGATGAGGCATTGAGTCGCGCACGCAAGCTCGAAAACATGGTCGGTCAAGATGCTGGCCCTTTGGCAATCGAGGCTTGGGTCAATGGAGAGCCCATGGCTGCGGAAGACCTCAAGGGCAAAGTGGTGCTTCTTGATTTCTGGGCTGTCTGGTGTGGGCCATGCATCGCCACCTTCCCGCATCTGAAACACCTTCAAGAAGCCTATGGAGACAAAGGTCTGGTTATCCTGGGACTTACCCGATATTACAATTACGAATGGAATGAAAAAGCCAAGCGCGCCAGCAGGAGCGAGGCATCAGTAGAGAAAGCCGATGAGCAAAAGATGCTGGTTGAATTTGCCAAATCACATGGTCTCGAGCACCGTTTTGCGATTCAGTCAGACAATTCCATGAGCGAATATTATGGAGTCACGGGAATCCCGCATGTCGTGGTGCTGGACCGCAAAGGAAAAGTCCAGTTGATGAGGGTTGGCAGTGGAGAACAAAACTCCAAGGATGTGGAAGACAAAATCAAAGAGTTGCTTTGATAACTCAGCCGACGGGGAGTGAGCGCCCAAATAGTCACACGGACATTTTATTTGAAAAACACCACCCATTCTTGCCAGCGCAACAAGAGATGGCTTTGGCATGATCCATCCATTCATGAAATCAATACTCGTTAATTTCCCGCTTTCTTTGGCCAGGCAATGGTTCATTGCGGTGATCACTCTGACGCTGACCGCAGGTATGCAGGCAGAGGATGAAATCACACCGACAAGAATCGTTCCATTCAAACAGATTGAAAATGTCACGCTGTCATTGCACCTGTTTACGCCGGAGGGACATCAATCCACTGATACGAAACCCGCCATTGTTTTTTTCTTCGGTGGTGGCTGGAATGGAGGAACACCTGAACAGTTTTACCCTCAAAGTGCCTATCTGGCTTCCAGAGGCATGGTAGCCATCTGCGCTGAATACAGAACGAAAAACAATCATCAAACCCGTCCTGACAAATGTATCGAAGATGGAAAATCAGCCATGCGATGGGTTCGGTATTTCGCTCACGAGCTGGGTATCGACCCACACAGAATCGCTGCCGGCGGTGGTTCAGCCGGGGGGCATGTGGCAGCAACCACAGCAACAGTCAAGGGGTTCAATTATCCAATGGATCCACCGGTGGACTGCGCACCTCAGGTACTTGTATTGTTCAATCCTGTTTATGACAACGGACCGGGTGGATATGGTCATGATCGTGTTGCCGATTACTGGAAATCCTTTTCTCCCATGCACAATCTGGACGAGAACACTCCACCAACCACCGTTTTTCTGGGCACGCACGACAAACTTATCCCCGTGGAAACCGGGAAAAAATTCCAAGGGCTCATGCATGCACTGGGATGCCGAAGCGAACTTCATCTTTACGAGGCCCAGGGGCACGGGTTCTTCAACAAAAACAAATACAAGGAAACGCTTTATCAGGCAGACTTGTTTCTGACCTCGCTTGGATTTCTAACTGGCGCTCCTTCCTTCAGTCTGGAGGATTAATCAAGCCCAACTGTTCTCTCTGGCGCCGTCGTGGCCACTGGATAAGTGCAGTCATCTTTCAGGTTTCAGCACTTTTGACGTTATTTTGTGAGCGCTCCAGATTAAGTCGCTTTGCTGTTTTTTTGAGTTCCTTATGAATTGATACGGCCAACGAGCCCTTTTTAAACCCAAGAACTTTGGTGTTTTTAAATCCAAAATGAGATTCAATGGACTCAACTGAGTAGCATTGTAAAATGGGCAAATGAGAGTATTGACGACAGATCTCCTCTATCCGGTGTTCTGAAATATCCTCTGTGATCAGAATGAAATGAAGTTTCTTTTTGAGGCGGGCCAGAAGAGACTCTCCAACCACCACTGTTCGCGCTCTCAATGCAAATGGGAAGAGGCGTTCGACTGGAGATTGATCTGGTTTATTTGGCGATTTGTTGATTGGGTCCTCGGTCATCAGTTTACTTGTCGGAAGCGTGGTTACATCCTAAGCTGCGACAAAGCAATCACAAACCAAAATCGATCCATTATCAAAATACGATGAAATCCAAAATCATATTGAGCCTCTTCTTTGCATCGACCTTGTTATCGTGGGGGCAAGGATGGGTATCGCTTTTTGATGGCAAATCATTTGCAGGTTGGGAAGGTAATTACCATTACTTCCGAATAGAAAACAACGCCATTGTAGGCGGGATGACCTATGCCGACATTCCACGCAATCAATTTCTGAGCACCGCAGATACCTATCAGGATTTTGAACTACAACTTCAGTTCAGATTGGTAGGCAAACAAACCAATGCAGGCGTTCAAATCCGAACCCGACGCATCCCTGACCACCATGAGGTCATCGGGTATCAGGCAGATCTAGGACAAAATTACACAGGTTGTCTCTATGATGAATCCCGTCGTCGCAAGATCCTCGCCGAACCAGATCGTGAAGAACTGGCCAAAGTTTTAAAACCCGATGAATGGAATGATTACGTCATTCGCTGCGAAGGCAAGCGCATCCAACTTTGGATCAATGGATATCAGACTGTTGATTATACTGAGGCTGATCGCTCGATTGAACTGGACGGCATCATCGCCTTGCAAATCCACGGAGGTCCCGCAGGTGAAGCCTGGTATCGAAACATCAAAATAAAAAAAATCCCCTAATCCTCGTTGAGTGTCGTCCGGCGGAGTCGACGCACCCGGTGATTTTCGCTATCACCGACATAGACAGAGCCATCCTTGGCAACGAAGATACCATGCGGTCTGGCTAACCGGCACCTGAGTGCAGGTCCATCAGGGCCGTCACCCCGTTGTCCCGTTCCGGCGATAAGCTCAAGCCGTCCTGTCCCGGTGTTCAAGACACGTATGCTGTGACTTTCCGTATCCGCGAGCCAGACATGGCCATCAGGTCCAATGCTGAGCCCTTTGGGTCCAGACAGTGTTGCCTCTCTGGCTGGGCCCCCATTGCCAGTAAACCCTTTTTTTCCTGTACCCGCTCTGTGTAGCAATTGCCCCTTTTTCATGTCGACACGATAGACAGCATTCCCCTCTCTCAATGCCAGCCAAAGGTCGCCATTCTCCGAAACGTCCAGAGCACGCGGTCCATTCAAAGGGGTATGAAAAAGAGGAGAACCATTGGGTGTTGGCTTCTTTTCTCCCGTTCCACTTAATGTTTCCACGAGATGACTGGAGCGCCCCACTCTACGAATCCGATGATTGCCGATATCGCAGATAAGTAGATTCCCCCAAGTATCAAACTGGATACTGTGCGGACGGTTGAACTCAGCTTGAATGGCAGACCCTCCATCCCCTGAATAACCAGCTTTCCCCAGGCCAGCGAAGGTAGTAATGATGCCTGTCCTGGCATCGACTTTTCGTACGAGATGATTGGGCATTTCCACAAAAAACATATGACCTTCTCGATCAAATCGAATTTCATAAGGTTGATTCAGCCGAGCTTCAGTCGCCAGCCCGCCATCCCCCGAATACCCGGCCTCACCGCATCCCGCTACAGTGGTAATCACCCCTTCAGCCGAAAGCTTCCGGATGATGTGATTGTCGATATCACAAAAATATAACGCCTTGTCGGGCCCGACAACCAGACCGTAAGGATTGTTCAACTGTGCCTCGATCCCGGGACCACCATCACCGGAATAACCTTTCAGCCCGGTGCCTGCCACCGTCTCAATAATCCATTCTGCAGCAAAGGATTGACTCGATAACAAGAGCCCCAACCCAGAGACGAGACAAGCAAGGGTGGCGGCACAAGCATGAGGATACCCTTTGAAATTGACGTGCAACTGAAACATCACTCCATGTCAGTCCCTTGCTCATTGATTTACAAGGAAAAATGGCTGAGGTCTCGTTACACATGAATGAAGCGTCCTGTAATGATCCACCCTCGCGTTGCCAATGACAGAGTTTGGTCAAGGGAACACCCGAAAGCCGGGGTTCTCATCTTAATGCGGGGCAGCTGTGTCCTGAGTGACTTTGGTAAAATTCGAATCGTAAACTGAGTCTATCTGGAACCCATCGACTCCCTCCTTGAGAAGGCGTTGAATGTCTCTGCCCGCTGATTCCATATGCTCATCTGCGGGATAACGAAATGTATTGATCGCAGGAAAAATGAGCGCATGGGCTTTCTTCAGCTTTTCAACATCACCCGGCAGCAGTTGATTTGGTAACCCAAACCAGAACCGTTGACCTAATCGAATGCTGTGTCCTTCGCGCAAATGAAGCATTTCATTCGAAGTGGGGGTAAACATGACGTGCTTCATGAGACTCCGCATTTGTTCTGAACCCGAGATGGTGATCGTCGCATGCTGCAGGTGATGCTTGAGAATGAGTAGATCTATCTGCTTCAGGAACACCTCATTCTTCTGACCCGATTTGAAATCCAGCATCACCCCCAGATTAAGATCGCGACAAAGCCCCAGAGCGCCATCCAGGGTAAGGATATGGTCCTGTGAATTCAGGTATCTGGTATTTGACAGTTCACTCGAGACAAAGTCAGCAATCCGCCCGGGACGACCGCAGGCTTTATCTAGTGATCGATCATGAAACACAACCGGCACACCCTCTCGAGATGCCTGCACGTCCAGTTCCACCATATCATAACCTCGTTCAGCAGCGCGCGTGATGGCGGTCAATGAACACTCCGGCGCATCCACCGATACCACACCTCCTCGATGTGCGATCAGAATGGGGCTTCTTGTAGTTAAGTCAGCACGATCCGTTAAATCAATCATTCCATCAGCCGCGAGCTGACAGTTAAGGATCATGAAAAGTATCAGGCTCAGTCTCATGACCATGCATTGGATGCGTGTCTCACTCATCATATGCGTATCTTCAAAAACAGCAGGTGAATCTGAATGGATCAGGCTGCCCTTTCCATTTTTGGAGAAGCAATCCAATCAACAGGGAGAGGTTAGGCACGCAGAAACCTTCGATATATGGCCGGCATAGGCTCGAAGTCGAATCTGTCCTTGATATTTCACAGAACAATTTAGCAGCACACTGTTCCATAATTAAAGTCATGCCAGTTCGGATTCCATGGATCGCAGCAACCCATCCGGTTCACGCAAGGCTAATTCGACCATGGCATCAGCACGCAATTGAGCATTTGCCACGGCATAAAACCTCAGCTGAGGTGCATTTCCCGAGGGTCTGATATGACCGATGTCTTCATTATCAAAGTAGAACCGAACACCATCAATGTAGTTCATGCGCTGTATGGCGGTAAATCCTTCATCGGGTTGAAAATATTGAGTAGCCTCCTCACACAAATGGGCAATCATCAGTATCTCCTCAGTGGTCGCTGACCGCCTTTCACCAGAGCTAAAACGAAGCTGAGCTTCCCCTTCCCTCAATTCCCAGTCCAGTAAACCTTCAATGTCTGGCGTCCATTTCTGAAGCAGAGCCCGACTGGATTCTTGCGGAAATTGATCGATCAACCCTGCTTTCCCAAAGCGTGCAGGCAGTTTCCCCAGCAAATCAACAATGCTGCCCTTTTGCTCAAGGGCAGCAAAGAGGACACAAAGGATAGGAAAAAATGCATCCCGTGTCGCAAGGGGACTTAGTTTACGCCCGTCAAATGTGAGCTCTGAACCCACCATAAATCCTCCGTTCGCTTCCCATCCAACCACAGAGCGACTCTTATCCCGATGGACGGCGTCCATGGTTTGAATAACATAGGGGGATCCAATTTGTGTCTTGAATGGTTGGATACCCTTGACTGCCAGATGTTGATCCACCGCGTCATTGGAACTGACAGGCACAACAACATCCTGTACCTTTAGAAAATCAGCCACCAGCAAACCCAGCAAATCGCCATTGATAAACTGTAACCTCCCCCAGCCATCCACTCCACAAACGAGGGGACGATCACTGTCTCCATCGGTTGAGATCACCGCATCCAGACGTATCCCATTTTCCGTTTTGGCTTCAACAAATGACTGAAGCTGATTCAGCCGTTCGTTGGATATATCTTCTGTATCAATGGGAACGAATGTATCGCTTCTTCCCTCCGTAAAAACTTGCGCTTCAAATGTTTTGAGCAATTCAACGAGCATATCCCTACCAACCGCCGAATGTTGGTAGACCAGAATTTTTTTCCCTTTGAGAAACCCTGAAGGGAAAAAGTCGGTGAACCTTTTTAGATACGCGTCATGCGCCGCTGACTCTGAATCCGGGAGCTCTAGCACAGACTCGGGCTTGAGCCATCCTTCATCATCAAAAATAGATTGATCTTCCCCCATGGCATATTGGATTTGGCGGACTTGCAAAACGCTGGACAGAATAGCCGACTCATCTGATTTGAGAATTTCGCCTTGAGGTCTGTTGAATTTAATGCCGTTGCGGTCAAAAGGGATATGACTTCCCGTCACCATAATGCTTGCCTGGTGGCGCTTTACCGCAAAATAAGTCAGTGCAGGGGTAGGCAAGCGCCCAAGATAACAGGTGACAAGTCCAGTATCATGAATGGCCCTCACAACGGCTCGCATGATGCTTCGATCAGGACTATTCGTACTGGGTCTCAAATCACCTGAAAGACATACCATGTCTCCCACCTTGATCTGCTGGCGATCCATGAGAAATTCAAGAAATCCGGCAGCGTTGACATAGACCTCCAGATCGGTCATGTCTTCAACCAGCCCTCGCAATCCACTCGTTCCAAATCGAAGAGCAGCCGGAGTGCGGCCGCGAAACTTGAGTTCGTCTTCTGTATGTTGAGAGGCTGTCATTTTTTGCTGGGCACGAGTGCCAGAAATATCCTGACACCTGGGTCGAGTTCAAGCGTATAGCGAACATCGTGGCAAATCAACAGTGGGCTTCCCTGCTTCATGGCAATTTCACCACCCTCCCATTTCATACGACAAGATCCATTTGCAGGCATTTTTGTCGGAAACAGGATCTCAGGTCCATTGGATGACAGGGTCACTTCAAGCCGCCCGCTGCCGCTCGCTATTTGATTCAATTCAAACTCGGCAGCACCGGATGAATATTTTTGAACCGCATTGGATTCCCCCGAGGGCTTTGCCGAAAGGATATCCACTTTTTCAGGATTGAATGAAACGTGTTGCATTAACTCATCGACATCCACGTGCTTGGACGTCAACCCACCACGCAGCACGTTATTGGAATTTGCCATGAGCTCAACGCCTACCCCTTCGAGGTAGGCGTGCAAGACTCCCGCCGGCAGATACATGGCCTGACCGGGGAGCAAGGAAACAAGGTTCAGTAGAAAAAACGACATCAATCCTCGATCGTGCAATCCATTCTCAGAGCAGCAGTTATTTGATTGTAAGACCCAATATTCGGCAGACTCTCTGGAAAAAGGCTGTCTGAAATGCCTTTCCTTCAAGCGCTGGATAACGGCAGCCAATCGCTCATGCACGTCCCCTGCATCCATACTCATCAGCTTTCCATACAATTTACGGATAGAATGAGAGACATCTTTTTCAAACTCATTCAAAAGAAAGGAGAACTCAGGCAAAGCGCTCAATTGATCCCTGATTTCATTGATGGGCCGAAATCCACGCAAGCCATAAAATGGAGTAAGTGCTGCAATGATCTCGGGTTTGTGGTTCACATCCTTGTAGTTTCTATGTCGGGCATCCAGCGCAATACCAATCTCATTTTCTTTTTTGAACCCCTCTTCAGCTGCACTTTTTGTTGGATGAACCTGGATAGACAAAGGTTGAGCAGCTGCCAGTATTTTGAAGAGAAAAGGCAAAGCCTCATTAAAAGAAATACGCACGCGCTCCCCTAGCACCGTGAGAGGAAAATTTGCTATCACCTCCGCAAGTGAAATCCACTGACCATCAACAAGTACGTCGGACGGCAAGTCAGAATGAGCCCCCATCCAAAATTCGGCCCAAGGGCGTTTGTCCCTGTTGGGTTTTCCTGTCAGGGCCGGTATGGAATGCGGGTCTCCCCAGTCATAATGCTGCACGTGGCCGCGTAATGGATATGCACCTGGAAAAAATTGTTTCACTCGAACACTGAAACGAAAAGGCTCCGACAATGTCAACCGAGAAGATAAAAGAGAGTCATTGCCTGATCTGGCTCAACCGCATAAATTGAAGTGATATGTATCAGGTTGCAGGAATATTGAGAGATATCTACAAGACATGGGCTCATTGCAAACGTGCCACCATAGTGGCTGTTTGCCTGGGGATTGGCTCCCCTTGGATGCAGGGCATTGGAGTCGGGACCTTGAACGCCGCGGGACGTCCCAACGTGATCCTCATCATCACCGATGATCAGGGTTATGGTGATTTTGGTTTTACCGGCAACCCGATTTTGAGAACCCCAAATCTTGACGCTCTCCAGCCTAAGAGCGCTCAAATGTCACAGTATTACGTAAGCCCGGTCTGCGCGCCCACGCGGGCCTGCCTCATGACCGGTAGATACAACTACCGCACTCGGTGTATCGATACCTACATTGGCCGGGCCATGATGGAGCCAGCAGAAATAACCGTCGCCGAATCACTCTATTCCGCAGGATATGCGACAGGGATTTTTGGCAAATGGCATATGGGTGACAATTACCCAATGAGAGCCATGGATCAGGGATTCGAGGAATCTCTCGTACTACGCGGAGGAGGAATTGGGCAGCCCTCTGATCCGATTGGGGCGGAAGGTAAGTACACGGATCCAACGCTGTTTCACAATGGTCAGGAAGTGCAAAAGAAGGGCTACTGCACGGATATCTACTTCGATCACGCCCTGAAATTCATCGAAGTCAGTAAAACCCGTAATAGACCCTTCTTTGTTTACCTTCCCACCAATGCTCCCCACGGGCCCTTTCATGATGTTCCTCAAGAGGAGTATGATTATTACAAGTCCTTGAATTTGGCGAATGACCAATTCCCTCAAAATCAAGGGCATGCACTTCCCAAGAACGCTAACCTCGATAAAAGGGCGCGGATTTTCGCAATGATCGATAACATTGATCAAAATATCGGGAAGTTGAAAAATAGCCTAGAAGCACTGGAACTATTAGAGGATACGCTGATTATCTTCATGGTTGACAATGGGCCCAATGGACGTCGCTATGTATCGGGCTTCCAGGGAAGTAAGTCACATGTTCATGAGGGAGGCATCAGATCCCCTCTTTTGATGCATTGGCCAAATCGACTGAAAGCAGGCACATGGTCGGATAAAGTGGTGGCTCACATCGACATCACACCGACTATTCTGGATGCATGTGGGGTCAAAGACAGAAAAGTTTGGGATCAATTTGACGGACGCAGTTTCCTTCCTCTTCTTGATGGACGCAATAGGCAATGGCTAGATCGAACCGTCGTCATACAGTCTCATCGAGGTAACTTACCGGTCCGCTATCACCACTTCGCTGCGCGCAATCAAAGATGGAAATTACTGCATGCCTCGGGATTCGGAAACGAATCATTTGAAGGTAGCCCCCGCTTCGAGCTCTATGACATGCTGCTCGATCCTTTCGAATCACAAGACCTTTCCGCAACCTTCCCGCATATCGTTACTTCCATGACGAATGCCTATGACGCCTGGTTTGACGATGTCAGTTCAACTCGCCCCAATAATTATGATCCTCCACGCATCATCATCGGATCACCAAAACAAAGTCGAAGTGTATTAACTCGACAGGATTGGCGTCATCAATCTGGGAAACCATGGGGTGCAGCATCCAACGGCGAATGGTGGACTCATTTTCAAAGATCTGGAGCCTACCAAGTCATCGTCCACACAAAAGGCGCTCAGGAACCCGATACAATAACGTTGAAAATTGGTGATAACGAATGGTCTGAATACGAGACAATATCGCCCTCTTCATTCAAATTTCAAATTGTCATCAATCGCGGTGGAGATCAAAAAATCAAAACGTGGGTCAAATCCGGCGATGTTTCCAGTGGCCCACATCAGTTAGAGATTTTGAATTGAAATCTCCCCATCATTATTCCATATTAGTATCATGAGAAGTGTCGGATGGCATCGCAGGGCAAGTGCCCTGTTCAAGGCAATGATCTTGGGCCTGATTGGATTTCAAGCAGCAATCGGGGCCGCAACCCCCTGGGATAAGATCGTCCCTAACACCAGCATTGATCTACCGGACCGCCCCAAGTGGTTGAGCTACGCCACGGCTGACAGATTCCCAACCGTTCGTTTTAATCAACCCGTTCAGATTGTTTTCCCCCCGGAGGAGGATAATGCGAGGATGTTTGTGGTTGAAAAAATCGGCCGTGTCGTTGTCATCAGCAACCGCGATAAGCCCGAGCCCACTACCTTCTTGAATCTGGGGATAAAAGTTTACAATTATTCGGAATCAGGCCTTCTCTCACTTGCGTTTCATCCTAATTACAAAGATAACGGGCGATTATTTATTTATTATGTTGCTCAGGAATGGAACGGAACAGGCTGGGATTATTTTAACAGACTCTCCGAACTCAGCGTAGACCCGGAAGACCCTAACTCTGCACTTCCTGATTCAGAAAAAATAATCATCAATCAACCTGACAAGCATTACGACCATAACGGAGGAGGCATGCTTTTCGGCCCTGATGGATACCTCTATCTATCCATTGGGGATGAGGGTGAATTCTACGATATTCTCGGAAATGGGCAAAAGCTTGATAAGAACCTTTTTGCTGGAATGATTCGGATTGATGTGGATAAACGCCAGGGAAATCCGCTACCCAACCCACATGTCGCAAGTTCGGATCATTATGCTATTCCGTCAGATAATCCTTATTTGAATTTAAGAGAGTTTCAGGGAATCGAATTGGAACCTGATAAGGTTCGTACCGAGTTCTATGCGATTGGCATGCGTAATCCATGGAGATTCTCTTTTGACCCATTGACCGGAAAACTCTACTCGGGAGATACCGGTGATCACACACGTGAAGAGATCAACGAGATTGTCCTGGGTGGCAATTATGGATGGCCAAAGCGGGAAGGGAGCCTGCCGGGCCCCCAGCGCCATGCTGTCCATGATGCTGATCATGGCTTCGTTGACCCGGTTGCCGAATACGGACGAGAAGATGGCAACGACATCGCAGGCATGTTGGTCTATCGCGGCACTCAGTTCCCCGAATTGGATGGATCGATTTTGTTCTCTGACTACTTCGGGGGCTGGCTGGGCAGAGCGGTCGTTGCAGAGGGGCAATCACCTCGAATCGAATGGCTTGCCTGGGATGGGCACATAGCGGATATCGCCTTGGACCCCGTCGACGGTCCGCGTTTTGATGGCTGATATGAGCGAAGGCCGAATCAAGTTTTTGACACCACCCCCGTCGACCAACCTTTCCGATTTGCCACCGACACTGGCGGATACAGGAGCTTTCCTTGACGTAAAAAATTTCATTCTTCATCCCAGTTGGATTCCGTATGAAATCAATGTTCCCTTCTGGTCTGATCATGCCACCAAGTCACGGTGGATAAGCTTGCCCGGCAGCAGCAGAGCGATGCGCTTTAAGGAGAATGAAGCCTGGGCTTTCCCCGGAGGAACCATTTTCATGAAACACTTTGACCTGGAAACACGCCGGGGAGATCCATCTACAAAAAAACGTCTTGAAACGAGGTTTCTTGTTTACACCGTGCTGGGCAGTTATTACGGAATCACTTACCGATGGAATGAAGCTCAGGACAATGCCATTCTCGTTCCTCCTGAGGGATTGAAAGAGACGATAAGCATCGAGGAAGATGGCGTGGATCGATTGCAGGAATGGAACTTTCCCAGCGCGCGCGATTGTCTGGCATGTCACAATGGGGGACCTGATTTCAAGGCGGCTGGGCGTTTTGGACGATATGCCCTGGGCTTCAACACAGCCCAGCTTAACCGGGAAGCAAGTTTCGAGGGTGAAGTTTTCAATCAGCTTCACGCCATGGATCAAGCAGGCAGACTCAATCCTCCTTTGAATACACCCATCCATCAATTACCACGCTTGGCTGCGGCCGATGACGAAGAAGCCAGTCTGACTTACCGAGTCAGATCCTATCTTGCATCGAACTGTGAAGCATGCCACGAGAGTGTCTCCAGCCGATCCAGGCTTCACTGGAATGCCACCTTCGGGGTCACTACCCCCGAAACCAAAATCGTGCATGAAAAACCTTACAACCACATGGGCATACCGGATGGCCGCCTCATCCACCGTTTCGATCCATCGAAATCCATCCTACTCGAACGCATTCGCCGCAATGGCATCGAGCGAATGCCGCCATTGGGCAGCACTGAAATCGATGAGCAAGCGGTCCATCTGATTCAACGCTGGATCACAGAAGATTTGTCCAAAGCCCAGTCGTTTACTGATTGGGTTCGCGTCTATTTCAGGGCAGTCAATGATCCTGACTCGATTGCCACCTTGGACAGTGACGGGGACAATATTTCAAACTTCCTTGAATTCCTGACACAAACCGACCCAACAGATCCAGATGACTTTTATAAGATGAGAATCGATCGCCATGAAAACACGGTTCAAATTCATGTGCCGACTATTTCAAACACTTATGCTGAGATTCAATGGACGGCAACTCCCGGAGATCATCAATCATGGAAAACCTTGGAAGTGCCGGAAAATACTCATTTCTATCCGGCGAGTTCAACGCTGCGAACGATTGATGTCTCCAAGATTGATCTGGGGTCAGCCTTTTTCAGAGTGCGTCTTCGCGAGCTTTGAAAATAAGTCAGTTGGACTATTGAGCAGTCCAACCACCATCCACAGAGAGCATGCTTCCTGTCACATAACTTGAGGAAGGGCTTGCGAGGTAGATCGCGGCCCCCTGGATCTCCTCCATGCGTCCCCAGCGTTTCAGGGCAGTCGCACCAACGATGAACTTCTTACCATCTTCTGTGTCGGCGATGGGAATGTTCATTTCGGTAAGAAAAGGTCCCGGACAAATGGCGTTCACCGTGATACCCTCGTTTGCCAATTCCAAAGAAAGCGAACGTGTTAATTGAACCACCGCTCCCTTACTCGAGGCATAAGGAGTACGATTGGCCACGCCTACCAAACCAAGCGCGCTGGCAAGGTTGATGATACGTCCGTATTGCGCTTTTTTCATGATGGGTGTCACTGCGCGGCAAGCCAGCCATGTTCCATTGACGTTGATATCCATGACTTGCCTGAATTCATCAGGACTAAGGGAATCGATGGGGCCCCGGATATTTATACCGGCGCTGTTCACCAAAATATCCAGGCGATTGAAATGTTTCATTGCATGCGCAACCATGGCCTCAGTTTGAGACGAATCAGTCACATCTGCCTGAAATCCAATCGCCTTCACTCCGAAATCTTTTTCCAGGTATTTGGCTGAAGCTTCACATTCGTCCAGATGCCTGCTCACCAACATGAGGTTGGCACCAGCGGAGGCAAGGCCCGCGGCCATGGCCAGGCCTAAACCTTTGGAACCACCGGTAATGATTGCGGTCTGACCCTTGATTTGGAACTGAGTGATTCCGGGTAATTTTTCAGAGGCGTCTAACATGTCTGTTTCAATTAAAAATGAGTTAGGATAAACCGAGTTGCTTTCGGGCGTATTGAAAACATTCTCTCACATTGGCTTCTTCAAAAGCCAATCGTTGAGCATCCGATTTATCACTGATGCTTGGAAGTGGTTTTCGAGGTGGATGCTGTTTGATCCATTTTAAAATCGTGGCTAATTCATGCGCAGGTAATCCCTTCATCGTAAGCCAATATTCGTCTTTGAACACAGGTACTATCAAGGGGTCGCGCGTGATCATTTCCAGATTGAATTGTATATCAGGGTTGGCACGCTCACAAACGTCACAAAGTTGATTCAAGTCCAGCATGCCTTCACCAAGCGGGACCTCGCTCAAGAGAAACCCATCTTCACAAGCTTGTGCCCCCATGTCTTTGAGGTGTGTGGTCATGATAAACGGTGCGAGGGCTTCGACCTGAACATGGGGATCCTCCAGCAAAGATACGTTGTTACCAAAATCAAAACAAACCCCCACCGATTCACTGCTCAATCGATGCAACAAATCCAGCTGCTCATGACTGCGCCAGTCCTTGTGATTTTCAAAAGCCAACTTAACTCCATGTTGACGCACTATTTTTTCGGCCCGTACCAATGACTCCCATGACCGGGTTTTGAAATATTGCCAATCTTCAAGTTTCCTGAATGTTTCATACCGTCGCCCTCCAAGACAAACGGTCCGCAATACAGTAGCCCCGGCTTCCTTCGCCATGCGCACCGTCTCATCAAAACGATCGATGTCGGATTCTTTGCGTGGCAGTGAAATCTGCCCCTCCAGACGAATATCAAGATTTTCTCTTCGCTCTCTTACCTTCCCTGCAAAATCCCGAGTCCAACCGCGAACCCCTATTTGAAGACATCCTGCCTTCAGGCTCTTGCAGTGATCCAGAACATCCAATGCATTTTTCCAAGCTGGAAACTCTTCACTGTAAAAACGAGAACCGCGCCCGTACGAGGCTATGGATAGACCGAGTCTTTTACCTCGTTTTTGATTCTGTGCCTGCGTCAGCATCGGAAGAGACAAAAGCAATCCTGAAGATTTTGTAATGAATTGGCGTCGATTCATATGAGTTTTAAGATGCTTATTGAATGTTCGTCATATTCACTCGGTCACGCATAAGGCATATGCCTTGGAGTAATGACGATCTCAGGTACCGTTGCACGTGCAGGGAGTTTCGCAACGGTTACCACCATTGAGGCAATATCGTCCGGCTGCAACATCCGGGCCCGTTGTTCTGCAGATGGAGGAACAGGACGTTTATCGAGAATGGGCGTCTCAGTTTCTCCTGGATAAATATTCGTGACACTTACTCCATCTGGAAGAACCTCCAAATTCGCATAAGTACCAATCGCACTCTGGGCAAATTTGGACGCACAATAAGGTAATCCTGCTAATTGCATGGCACGCAGACCGGCCAAGGAAACCACATTGATGATCAATCCGCTCTTGCGTTCTCGCATTGAGGGCAGGACCGCTCGCATGCAATTGTAAGCTCCGGTTGCATTGGTATCCATGACCTGATCCATGGCCTCCGGCTCCATGTCTGCAAACGTGCGCTTCGGCACATTCATGCCAGCGCTGTATACCAAAATATCTA
This sequence comes from uncultured Verrucomicrobiae bacterium, assembly GCA_943788245.1. Taxonomy (GTDB): domain Bacteria; phylum Verrucomicrobiota; class Verrucomicrobiia; order Limisphaerales; family AAA164-E04; genus AAA164-E04. Next base: position 46,908 of record CALSPN010000007.1, read on the forward strand.
CCTGCCCCAATGTTTCAGTCACCCAATCCACAAGTGATTGAACTTTGCTTCGATCCACGACGTCACATGTTTTGACCTTAAAAGAATGACCGACATCCGGCAATGCACAGGCGGCCTTGAGTGAGGATTCCGTTCGCGCGGAAAGGACCACTTCAGCACCTTCGACAGCCAAAGCCTTTCCAATACCCAAACCGATACCAGAACCACCGCCCACCACGAGGACCACTTTGTTTTCGAGGGATTGCATCCATCCTGTATAAAGTTTGACTCCAGATTCATCAAGCACCTTTGGGAGTCGGTCCCACCTATTGACGCTTTTTTTACTTTCGAAACTTCAAGACCCCAGTCAAGGCAGATCAAAAGCATAGATCGTCGTGGTTTCAAAACGATCACCCGGGTTCAGGATGGTGGACGGAAAATGAGGATGATGCACCGAATCAGGGTAGTGTTGTGTTTCAAGGCAGAATCCAAGTGGATTGCCTGTATATAACTGCACTCCTGGTTGATCCGTAAAGGTCTTCATCACACGACCACTCATGGGCTCTTTGACCGTTGCGGTATGCACGATTGACTGACCTCCACCAGTAATCACATAGTTATGATCGTACAAATGCGCTCTGGGCTGGGAATCATCTGCTCTTTCTCCTATGGGATGAAACTCACGAAAGTCGAGCGCGGTGCCGTCCACCTTGGCATACTTTCCGGTAGGGATCAGTAATTCGTCCGAAGGAGTGTAAATATCAGCCTTGATAAAAAGTTCATGATTTTCAAAACCACCTTGATCAGCCAGATTAAAGTAGGCGTGGTTGGTTAGATTAACTGGCGTGCTTTTGTCTGTTGAAGCCTCGTAGTATAATTCCACTTCATTCTTGTCGTTGAGCGAATAAGTCACATGCACCGTCAAATTGCCGGGGAAACCTTCTTCCCCGTCGACAGCCTTGTATGTCAGGCGCACTGCAGCGCTGTCTTTTGTAACGGGCAATAGGTCCGCAGACCACACCACTTTGGCAAACCCCTTGCGACCACCATGAATATGGTGAGGACCTGTATTCCGTGTCACTTCATATTCGGTGTTTCCAATGGAAAATTTGGCATGGGCTATTCGATTTGCAAAACGGCCGATAACCGATCCAGCAGGATAGCCCTTGAGGTAAGGTTCCAACGTTTCCTCTCCAGCGATCACATTCAAATGCTCCAAACCCTTTCTGGGCAAATTGATTGCTGTCATGGTAGCTCCGTATTCAATGAGTTTCAGTTCAACACCATTTACGTTTCGTAAGGTATATTGGTGAATCAATTCACCATCAGGCATGACCCCGAATTGACGCACTTCCAATCGGTTAAAAGAAGCTGAATTTGCAGATTGTTGTGAATGTGTTTCGGCTGAATGTTGCATGATAAAGGCCACTGCGGCGAGCAAGGTAATTAATGTTTGTTTCATTGGATTTCTAATAACTCATTTTCACTCCAGGGAATCTCTCTACCAGAGGTCATTTCCCTGACCATCTCCACATCGACAGGCATGATCCATTCGGCATGTTCTTCCCATTCATTTCGAATGAAATTAAGAATGGAGCTCAATTGAGAATCTTCAAGCACAGAGAGTGGCGGCATTTCAGTCAGAATTTCGGGAGATTCATAGCGTTTACCCCTAACATGCAAGGGGCCCTGCATGCCATGCAATACGATCCGGATTAGACGCGCAGAGGATCCTCTCACCCATTCCGATCCCTTCAGGGGTGGAGCGACGGCTTTGAGTCCCTCTCCATCTGTACCATGACAACCTGCGCATATTTGTTGGTAAAGGGCTTTCCCTTGCTCTGAGGAGACGGTCTCTCGATGAACGAATTTGCCTCCCCTTTCTGTTTCTTGGTTAGAAGCATACAATGAGTGACCAGGCCATCTCATGTGAATGGACATTTTTTCAATCAAATCCCGAACGACCGATGATGGATGATGGGTCAGGGATTCCCACACGGAAGGCCGGTGTGAAAAAACGACTGAATTCCCGTTCCCATACTGGAGTTCCTCCAGCGCGCCACTCAACAAACTTTCAGCGCGCCATGTGAGTTCCCCTGATTGAGTTTCAACTGTATCCAAAAATAATCCAAAACTGGCCACCCCCTTCTTTGCAGCCACTGCTTTGGCTAAAGACCGCAACATCAGTACACGACCCGAAGATGACTTACTCCAGTCAGACCGTTTCAAGATATGCTGAAGAAAAGTAACTTCCCACTCATGCAAACCACTCATCAACGCCTCTCGAATCAACCTTTCCTCGCAATGATCAGAGGCTAATTGAGCCATCAACGGCAAGGCCTGAGGCATGGATAAATTTCCAGCAGTTAACGCAGATTGAAACAAAACTGGCCTCGCATAGGAATCGAACTTTTTTTCCAATTCAGCTAACAATTCAGCCTGGAAAAGCTGTTTACCTTGACTGAGTGATTCACACACTCGAATGGCAGCGGTCTGAATATTAGAATTTGGATGATTTAGAAACGCTAGACAAGCCGCCCAGGTTGCTGGAGTCAAGGCCGGTGCCTCAAATTCAGAACGGCTATTGACTTCAAAAACCGCTCCATCACCCTTGCGCCTTCTTACCTGGTTTCCTAGCTCAATCAAAAGCCCCTCCACTGACCAAAGTGCATGAATCGTTCCGACTGAATTATTCGAGTTTTGGGCGACTGAAAGCAAATCTGGAATACAGGCAAGATCACCTGACTCCACAATGAGTCTTTGCGCCGTATCTCGTATCCAACCATCCGAGTGATCCAGCAATCTGGCAAGATCCCTGCCCGACAAGACAGACATATCGAGTGGCACGCGTGGCTGTTTCTGTTGATGCACGATACGATACAATCGACCGTGGTGAATACCCTCATCAAGGTTTCGTTCTAGGGTTTCACGGCGAAGGTAGTCGGTCATGAACATCCCATATTGTGCAATTCCGCGGTACATATCCAGCAACCACAAACAACCATCGGGACCAGAATAAAGATTCACAGGCCGAAAACGTTCATCGATTGAGGATAAAAACTCAAAACCTTCGTAAGCCTGCTTTGCAGACAACGTCATTCCCCTATCTGAGACATGATTCCGCTTGACTATGTTAGCTGCCGGATCGCAAACAAAGGCATTCCCAACATAATCTTCACCATACTGATCACCTCGATATATCACAGGACTGCAAGAGGAAGCAAACACATGAAGGCGCCCCGATGCGTCTAGCACATCAGGTAAGTACCCACGGTTGACAGCTGTGTTCATGCGACTCGTATAAACACGCTGATCCGTCGCCACGAAGAGATTCAATCCTGCTGTTGAACGATAATTTTGATTACGCCCCATATAATTTGGAGGTGTGAAGTCACCCAGCAATTGGCTGTTGTTCACGTTGTAAAACAATCGACCATACGAATCCTGTGTCATTCCCCATTGCCCCCGGATCTGAGTTCGTTCCCGCACCCATTGGCCTTGAATAAAGCGATAGCGCCAGGGGGATCTTCCATTGTATATCCAATTATCCATCGCACGCATCAAACCATTGGGGGCATGTTCAATGTTGCTTCGCCCATAATCCGCATCCAGTAAAGCCCGAAGGTCTGCGCGCCCGTCCTGATCGGTGTCCTTTGCAAAATAAAGTTGATAATCTTCAACAAAAAGAATACCTCCATTGCATGCCAAAACCGCCCGGGGTAACACGAGTTTGTCCAGAAAAACACTCGACTCATCTATAACTCCATCGCCGTTGGTGTCTTTCAATAATGAAATACGGCAGATGGGTGCCAATTCTCCCGTGCGATCAATGTCCAGCATGAAACTTCGCATTTCGACGACGTAGGAATTTCCATTCTCATCGAAAGACAGGGCAACCGGGTCTTGAATCATGGGTTCTGAAGCAGCCAGTTTGATTTCAAAACCATCGACCAATTGGATTGATTCAATGGCAAGAAGCGGGGGAAGAACGGGTGAAGGAGATGAATCGGGGAGTCCGGGAATGGGGCCTTGAGCGCTGATCACACTGGCGCCACTCATGTTGGTTCTGGGAAATACTTTTTGAAACCCAGTCACCATGCAGCTTTCATTTAAGGTCTTTGGAACCCCCTCACTGCTCCAATCTTGAAACCAGTGGTCTGTTACCGTTTCAAATTCTGCTTTATCCAGTGCTCCGTCTCTGTCCACATCCAGAGCAAGGAAAAACACCAGGAATTGACTTGGGGTCATACTACGAGAGCGCTTGCTTGTTGTTTCTCGACCTGAGAGCAAAGGAGGCATGCTTACCAAAAATTCCTCACGACTCAAACGCCCTGATTCGCCGGCATCCATACGGGTGTACCACTGCCGGGTGATTGACTCCCATTCTTCAGAAGCAAGCAAACCGTCTTTGTTTAAGTCACCTTGATCAAGCAGACTGCTGGACAGAAATTCTGCAGAGGATTTCCTGCGTTGATTTTGTGCATGTGCAGACTCAAGACCAATTGCCCCGAGGAGACTCAAAAGGAGTAACAGCTTGATGACATTGGAATCGGCTTGCATCATGTAACTGTGCCCGTATGCACAATGAGCACGAGGGCGTTACTCAATTGAAAGGTGATACACCGGCAGTGCGCATGCGAATACCAAACACGGCTTTGCTGGCGGTGATGAAAAGGAGTCTGCCATCAGATCCACCAAAGGTCACATTCGCGGTCCAGCCTACAGGCACAGGAATAGATTGTATCTTTTCACCCTCAGGGTCAAAGACAGTCACACCGCGACCAGTGAGGTAAACGTTACCCTCGTTGTCAATGGTCATGCCATCAGACCCCATCTCGCAAAAAAGCTTTTTTCCCTTGAGACTGCCATCTGCCTGAATTCGGTAGGAATAGGTTTTTCCGGCGCGAATATCAGCAACGTAAAGCGTTTTTCCATCTGGTGTTCCGATAATACCATTAGGCTGCTCCAAATCATCAGTCACGCGCAGCGGTCGGTTCTTCCCTTTCGACAGATAATAAACATGCTGGCCATCCTGCTGCATGGATGGGTCCCGTTCCCAATAAGGTCGCTTGTAAAGCGGATCTGTAAAATAAAGCCCCCCATCAGGGCGAATCCAAAGGTCGTTAGGTCCGTTCAATAATTTGGCATCATGCTCAAGCACCAGAACCTTGGCTTTCTTGTCAGGACCTATCGCCCACAATTCATTTCTGCCATCGGCACAGGCAATCAGATCACCAGAAGCATTGAAAAAAGTACCATTCGATCTTCCTGCAGGCTTCAACCAATCCGTCAACTCACCTGACCTGGCATCCCAGCGGACAATACGATCATTGGGCTGATCGGTAAAAAAAACATTTCCTTTATTGTCCGCAGCCGGCCCCTCCGTAAATTTAAAATCATTGCCCAATTGTTGTAATTGAGCACCGGGCGCAGTCACGGTAAGTGTTTTTTCGCGCAGACTTGAGTCCTGTGCGATGCAGGTATGGATAGTAAAAACCCCCAAAGCAAGAGACATCCATCGAGTCGTAGATTGTTTTTTCATAAGGAATGTGATGATTGTAGATGAGCACGATAAGCACGCAATCCTTGAATGGGGGCTCGTGTAAAAAACTCACCTGAGCCTGGGCACAGCGCAGGACGCAACTCCAACTCTTGAGGACAGGAGCTTTTACACACCTGATGAACAAGGCGAAAGGCAATTGCTGCCGGTGTCTCGTGATGACGCATTCGCCGACTGGCGCTGCTCAGTCGTGTGCTTTGATCTTGATCACGAATAGCTGTCGAGTCTTGTTGTCAGCGATACCCGGCACAAGAATGGCATCACTTGTTCGATTCCAGCGCGGGGCCGGATCAATGCGAATATCTCCAGCAAAAGATCCTTTATCGAAACCCGCGCTTCTTGAGTATGCACCGTCACTTCGCCGATAAATGACGTAATGATTCATCTTGTCTTTTTTGTATCCGTTGACGAAATGTTTTCCGTCGGGTGCCAGTGACACATCTCCTTCAGGGTCAGGAAATATCTCGGGATTGCCCAATTGACCCACTAACTCCTGTTTATCAACATCATAAATAATTTGCTTACTGTTTCGACGGCCAATCAGCAAGTTTCCTTCGGCCCATTCGGGGTGCCCCCCAATGTGCGTTTCATGGAGTGTCAAATGAGATCCGTCAGCATGTATGGAGCACGGCATATTGATGCGATTGCCCTTGTCCCCCCTCCAACCGCCGCGAACGAAGAAATATATGCGGCTATTTGAGCGATTCCAAAGCGTATGATTGATAAACAAACCCTGATTCTCCAGTGAAATTTCTTTGGATTTCAATGCGTTTGCCAGCTGATGATAAGAAACAAGCAACTGCTTGTGCCCTGATTCAATAGCAACCTTGAAAATACCATCTTTCATGGGCGAGTGTGAAGAAGCTGACCAATCCAGAGCATCTGGATAACCAGTTACTGCGCGAAGGCGAGAGAGTCGCCCGTAATTCAACCCAAGAAAGCTGCTTCCATCAGATGCTACACCTCCATTGCCAATAGGAGTGTCCTCATAACGGTATTCATGAACACGCTGACGGGTTTCAATGTCGTAAAGAACCGTAAAAACCCGACCGGTTTGAAGATTCCGATCATTGAAGAAGAATTGAGATTCCGGTTTGTTCGGATTCCAATAAAACATCGTGCCCTGCTGTGGATTCCAGGCATGTGTTTTATCGACTGGAATGATTGCGTGATCCTTTTGGGTATCAATGAGAACGATGGTCGCCGCTTCTTCAGCCAATGGCATTCGGTCTATGGTATTGATTTCCATGGCAAGGATATAGCGTCCACTCGCATTCCACGGAATCGTTTGACATTGGCCAATGTAACCAAAAAAATGATGCCTTTTTCCTGACGTAATTTGTTCCATGTGCAGTTCGAAGGGAGAGGAAAGATGCTCCTGAGTGAGGGTATCTACTACCGTCAGATGGTTGATCCAGAAGACACTGATTAGAATCAAAGTTTTCATTCCGCCGACATGCATTACTCAAGGCTTGCGCTACTCAGTCCTCATGTCAATCACAACTCAACACCTGAGGCATGTTATTCAAATTAGCTTTCAATGCGACCTCATCTAATTTTCATTTTTGGGATAGAATCAGGTCTGGTTCGACCAGCGAAACCCTTTTGAAGGTTTCAGGATTATTGAACTATTCATATCGCTCCCGATGCAGCATGGAACAATCACTCATTTTCAGCCTCTAACCAAAACTTTCTCAAATTATTATTATTCAATGTTTTCCGGATGCAAACAGTTCTAGAATAAGGAGGATACAGGAAATTAAAAATCTTGATTAAGGAGTTTCTGAAGGGTGGGTCGTTTGACATTATCAAAGACTCTGATGTGAATGGTTGATATGACAATCACACCATCGAGCGGATGTTTAAATACTCAATCAACTTCAGCAAACGAATACGAAGATTATCAATCCACCTCTAAAAGCTACGATCAAACAAGAACATCACTTGGTTTAAAAATACTCTTGGGCACATTTGTGCAGCACGCCGAAAAACAACTTTCTGAACAACGCCTACTCGATGCGGGTTGCGGAACCGGTAGTTTTCTTCATGACATTGCCGGGAAATTTCAAGCAGCAACAGGACTCGATGCCAATGCCGGAATGCTGGAACAGGCGCGGGTCAAACTCGCCGATTTCCAAAATGTCACCCTTTCGAGCGGAACTCTGCCAAAGCTACCTTTTTCCGATGACAGTTTCGATGCAATGATGGTAAATCAAGTAGTCCATCACCTTGATGTCGACTCTAATTTTTCGAGTCTTCAAGAACTGATTAATGAATCCTACCGAATCCTGGCTCCCGGAGGTTCTTTGGTCCTTCATACCTCAAGTCAGGAGCAGGTCAGAAATTGTTACTGGTTTGGCTGGCTGATTCCTGAAGCAAAGCATCGGATGGCTGAGCGATATGCGCCTGTCCCACAAATCAAGGGCATGCTTCAATCAGCAGGATTCGACAACATAAGGGTGACCGCACCTTTGGAGGCTATGTATGATTTGAATGTTTATCTTGATCCAGAGGGTCCCTTTCGTGCTGATTGGCGCGCCTGTGATTCCATGTTTGCTTTGGCGACTGAGGATGAGCTTGAAATCGGATTGAAGAAACTGCGGTCCGCATGTGATGAGGGAACGGTGCAATCGACCATAGATGAAGCAGAACAATGGCGTCACCGATCTGGTCAGAGCACCTTCATCAGCGTACTAAAAAGCTGAAACATCCATGGCTGCTGTGGCTGTAATCACATCTGGCATTATGACAGGATAGGCGTGCTTTGGTAAATGATCACAGACAGGGAATACAAACATCCATTGGATGAAAAAAGTAACTTTTTCAATGTCCGTTCAGTCGATAGCGACGATTTGATAGGAGTGATTCAGCGTGAAAGGATGGATCATGCCCCGGCAGCTATCAGTTGCTCAGGGCTTCGAATGAGTCAAACCTGCGGAACACGAAACGGTTGCAAAACTTTGCAAGAAACTGGAATTAAGTGACAGCTATGCGGGAGGATTGATTGAAACCGGTACGCAAAAACATGGAGAGTCAAACCGCCCCCCAGATAATGCAACCGGAATAAGATGGCTGGCGTTCCTCATGGATATGGCGCAGAAACCGGAGATGCTTCTGATCAGTAAATAGCTCTTCTCAAAGATCTGGGACATTGCGTTGAATGGACCGATTTGTTCAAGGCCTTAGCCTGTTAATTTTGGCCTGAAGACTATTGATGAGACTACTGCATTGTGTCATGAAAATCAAAAATACACGATCACCCCGCAGCGATTCGTGAGTTAACTCTTCCAAAGCCTGTATCTTGATCTGCATGATGCGATGAAGCATTCCCTGAAGCGTTTCAAGCGAATGGGAATCGGGATATTTACGCTCAATATCGACAGTCTGTGCCAGCAGGATATCCAGCTTTTCCTTGTCTTTTGAGAGGCGGGCAGTCACCTCTTTTTCATGCTGACGCCGCCATCGATCCCACAAAAGATAGAGACCTGCCACAAATGCAACTGCGAGTTCCTTGAGTGCAGCAAGTGATTCCATTACATTGGCCATGTAACCTATTTGATCCGCTGGATGAAAATACTGCATGGCCCTTGGGTGAATTTTCAAGTCCATCTGCTGCCTGACCTCCTCGATGTTAAGCATGACAGGTGACTGCATGTAGGATGCTTTTTCAAATGAGGCCAGTAGGATTTGATCAACAACTTCATGGCTCAGTTCTTCTCTCCCCACCAGCAGTGCGGTGGTTGCCACAGTTGGAATGTCATGGGGGAGTAGAATATCTCCCATGCGGTAAAGACCTTTGTGTATGACAATCGGTGAAAAAAATGCATTTTTTTCACAGAATGCTTGGGCATATTCTACCGGAATGATTCGGTAATTGCCCGTTTCAAGTAGCTCAATCAAATCAGAATTCAGAATACCTGCTGTTACGATTGCGGCATCTATCTTCGAATTTCCCTCGAGCTCAGTGAAGTAGGCATATTTAAGGTTCGTGTTGACTTCGTCCAGCCCATGGAATTGAAGTAATTTCAATGCACTGGCGGCCATACCTGAGCCTGGCATCCCGATGAGTACACTATTTCCCTTCAGGTCAATTACCGCCTTCATGGAAGAGTCTTTCCTTACAATAACATGAATGAGATCAGTGGATAAGGGAGCTATTATATCCAAGCCATCCAAATCAACAGCGCCACCCTGAATAAGCGCGAAATCTGCTTTAGCTTCCTTGAGCGCAGTAAAATTCTCCTTACTCCCGGAGCTCGTTAATAATTCAAGTTGTTGGTGAGTCTGTTTTTCCCAAGCATGCTTCAATTCCGTTCCTACCTGATGATAAAAGCCTCCGGGCTGGCCAGTCGATAAGACCAATTTATCTGGTATGACATCTCTGGTTGCATAAAAAACTAATATGGATACAACCAAGATGGAAACCATCAACCACTTGAATTTGGACTGAATCATCATTATTTTCTTCTTCTGGATAATTTCAGGGGACTCGGGTCTTGCTGCCTCTTCGTCAAAAGAAGATTGGGCAGAAACAAAAAGTTGATGTTACCCTTTCACCGAACTTGTCTACTCAGGCTTTCTGTTTTCCGGCGGTAAACACTTCATCCACGATTGCTGCGCCCACCGAATCTCCAAAAGCGTTGATCATGGTACGAAAGCGATCGAGGAACCAATCTACAGGCAGTATGATTGCCATATATTCAACGGGTAAACCCACAGCTCCCAGGACAATGGCCATGGTCACCAATCCAGCTTCAGGAATACCGGCAGCGCCAATAGCTGCCATGGTTGCAGTCACTGCAATCACTACCTGAGTGGTCATGGTTAATTCAAATCCGACTGCCTGCGCTTCGGGTGTCACCGCATAAAGATTCGCTATGAAAAGAGCAGCTGCCGCTTCGTAGAGAGCTGTACCGTCCATATTGATGGTAGCCCCCAGAGGCAAGACAAAATCAATCGATTTCCTCGAGATCTTAGCCTTTTTTTCGGCAGATTCCATCGTCACAGGAAGTGTGGCCGAGGAGCTTGCTGTTGAAAAGGCGGTCAATAAAGCATCGCTCATGTGTGCCATGAATCGATAAGGGTTCCTTCTGGTTTTGAACCACAAAAACAAAGGAAGTGTCACTCCAAAATGAAAAAACAATCCACCCAGTACAACGACCATATAGGAAGCAAGATTTTTGATTGTAGAAACAAAGGTACCTTCAGCAAATGCTTCACCAAAATTGGATGCAACAAGACAGAAGATCCCAACCGGGGCAAATTTCATGAGCAGCATGACGAAATTCAGCAAAGCGTCGTTGGATGCAAGGACCAAATCGGAAACAACCTTGATGCGCTTGCCCAGTGTCGTCAGCATGCCCGCAAAAATAATACTGAAAATAATCAAGGGTAACAGCTCAATCTCAACCATGGATTGAAGCAAATTTTCGGTAAAAAGCATGAGCAGCAGGTTTTCAAAAATATCTGCCATGCCTTTTTTTTGTTGGCTTGTCTCTTCAACCACAGCCATTTGTTCGGCGTGTGAACCATGGTCTAGGGCTCCTAAATCCGGAATAACACCTTGCCCCGGCTGGATGAGATTGAACATCAAGACACCGGTCAACACAGCAAGCACGGTTGTCGTTAGGTAAAACAAGACTGCAGCTCCGCCTGGCTTTCCAAGTTTTCTGACATCCCCTAGACCGAGAATTCCGCTCATCACACTGGTCATGACCAAAGGAACCACCACCATCATCAGACAACGCAGGAAAATTTCACCCCCTACCTTGGTATGTTTGGCCATTTCAGGTGCCATCCACGAGAAAACAAATGCTGCGACGATCGAACCGATCATGAAATAGGTATGTTTTTTAGACGGTGATTTCATAGAATATTTATTGAGAGATTCGGTGGATATTTTTTCATAATATTCACATAGTCAATATTACAAAATATTTCTATTTTTATAATGTTATCTGAAATTTGAGATCAGAGAACAGTTTAACAAGCGAACCCGAAAGATAAAAGAAGCACTTGAAACCGTTTTTTACGAAGGCATTCCATTGTCTTCTAATGTTTTCTTGGCAGTGGACTAAAATCGTTAGAAGCAGGTTCATTCAAGAGCAGTTGCCGATCTCAGAAAACGAAATCTCGAATCAGGCTGGCAAAAAAGAAACCGTGGGGTTTTTCCGGGCATTTGAGAATCCCACAAATTTGACATCCTGTGATCCGGCGAAGGCTCGGATCTGGCATCAATTCAGGATTCTTTTCGTTACTTTTAAGATTAATATCAGGGAAAACCGTGCCTCAAGGTTTTCATTGCACTCGTATCATGCTGATCTGAAGATTGAACTTACTCGCAGCGTTGAGAGTCATGGACCTGCGACTTTGTCAGGATTGAGGTAAGGCTTGAGAAAGGAGGGCATTTTTCCTGCGACGAGTCCAGCGAGCATATCGGCACCTTCCGAAAAAAAGTGAAGTTGATCGTCCGTGGTAAGATGCGCACTGTCGGCATCTCCGAGATCATTGAACAAATCCTTGCTCATCTGGTTGAGGTTTATGAAGTGACACTGATGTCGCTCGGCAACCTTACGCATGGTTTCGCTTCGTTCATCGAGCCAGGGTATTACCTTCCCATCGGATCCAAATTCCCTCTTGGTGACTGGAGACACTAAAAGGGGGGATCCTCCAAAGCCGCGAATCAAGTTGATAAGTTCTTCCAGATTCGACTCGTATTGTTCCATGGTCGTGCGTTTATCCGGCTCAGAGGAGTGCTCATCGATCATGCCAAATTGCAGCACTACAAATTCAGGACGCACATTCTTGAGCTTGCTGACCTGCCATTGCGAATTGAGATAGGTCTTGGTGCTCTGCCCTGCGACAGCAATGTTTGCAATCCGTACATCAAGACCGAAATAAGAATGGAATGCTTCTCCCCACCCTCCAAAACGACCATCAAAAAAAGCAAAATCGACAATGGTCGAGTCTCCTATCAGTGCGATCTTGACAGGATCATATGGTAGTTCCCATAGGTTCAGGCGAAAGAAAGCCTCATCTCCAGGTTCAACCGTCAAAGTCAAGGAACGAGTATCTGCCCAATGATCGGAAACGCCATACCACTCTTCCAAGTCTACCGATTTCTCAATGCGATACCCCATTTCAGGAGCGGCTTTGACGGACAGTGTGACTTGACGATGTGTTTCGGATGAAATCGAAAGATCCTGACTTTGAGCGGGAATAGAAGCCAGTAATGCTTGAATTACGATCGTTATGTAAATGGTAACTTTACGCATGATAACCGGTGTCACACTTATGGATAGAAGCTCGGAGCGTCAACAGTTAATTCTCATTCGCCGTTACCGCAGAAATTGATGGTTGATCAGCCACATAAAGCATACAAGCCGCTCGCTTGGCACTGAGATAACGTTTGGCGGGCTCGGCCTTGACCTGAAAACCCGCCTTTTGTAGACGCCTCTCAAAATGGACATCAGGCCCTGCTGACCAGAAAACCACGCGCCCGTCTGGTCTCAGTATGTGTCGGATCGTACCAAGCCCTGATTTTGAATACAGAAACCGATTATTTTTGTCGACCATCGCAACGGGTCCATTGTCTACATCCAACAGAATCACATCATAAGATTCGGGTTGAGCCTTACGTATCACTGAGACCACATCCGCCACATTAATCTGGACGCGTGGATCATCGAGCAAACTCCCATTCAAAGCCTGAAGGTGGGTTCGATTCCATTCGATGACCTCTGGAAAAAGCTCGACGACTTCGACTCGTGACTGGGGTTCCGCAAGCTTCAGCACATTACTGAGTGTGAACCCCAATCCAAGCCCACCAATGAGCACGCGCGAGGCCACCTGTTTTTTCAGTCGTGCCATGCCCAACGAACCCAACAGGCATTCCGAAGCGTTGGCTCTTGAGTGCATGAGCTCCTGACCTCCGATGTTAATCGAATAAGCACCATCCTGTTCGTAGAGTCCGATGGTGTTTCCAGAAGGAGTTTTGGATTCGGCGAGTTTATGGCGTGGCTTCATGCGGGGTGGATTTTAATAAGGATGTCATTTGACCCAGAAGGTAACTGCCGGGACTCACAGCTGTCGATGTGTTAATTTCTCATGAGTATCCAAAACACTTACCTCAACTGAATGGAAGGCGTTGAAGCATGACCATCGGATTGATTTCATGATCGCGAAATATCTTGAATGAGTTTCTTTTATCATCCTAGACAGGGGTTCACTCCTCTTGCGACTCCCTGTCTCCCAGACCGTTTACAAGCTCGTTACAGATGACAAATCCGCCTGTTCGGGTCAGTGTTCAGCGAATGATAGGGCATCAACAGGCTGCAGGCGACAAAGGTTGTATCTTGCGGATGTTCCAGATCAACATGTCCGATGGCATGAGTAAAAATAGCCTGAAGATACTCTCCACCAGATATAAAGAGCTTGAGATTGCTGAAATCATAAAAAATGGATACGTCTTGCGAAGATGAATATGCCTCCAGCGGCAAGGATTCCAATGCGTTTCATGGTTCAATCATGATCACTTGCCTCTCATGAGCAGGGAAGACCGTTCGTTCAGTTGCGAAAGGATTACTGCAAGACACCAGAACCTTGAAGACGAAGCAGAGCAAATCCCCTGGCATGTCTAAACAGTGCATTACCGCTGTCTTCAATCTTTCATACAAGGCGAGTGAAAAGAAAGGTCAAGCAACTGATGATCAAGCGAGGTGGCCATCTCTCAGCCAGAGAGAATAGGAATGAAAAAGCATTATCTCTGGGCATTCTACAGGTGAGGTATTTTGCTCAACATCTCCAAATAGGCATCACAAACGGTCTTATCATTAACTCTTGTGAAAAAGATGAAGCATTAAAGAACAAACCCATGCCTTGACCCCCAAGGCTGCATGAGCCAGATTGATGCTGTGCGGGCTGTGACTGGTAGATTAAGTCCGCAGAATAAAGTCAATGAGCACTCGTAATATAACTTTGGGACATTCGCCGGATCCGGACGACGCCTTTATGTTCTACGCCCTGGCTAAGGGATTAATCCCCGCGCAAGGCCTGTCATTTGAGCATATCCTGCAAGACATCCAGACATTAAACGAAAGAGCGACACGAGGCGAACTTGATGTCAGCGCCATCAGCATTCACGCCTACGCCTACGTCAGTGATAAATATGCACTTTTACCCAGCGGCGCATCCATGGGCGATGGATATGGGCCCATGCTGGTGGCAAAAACCGTTATGTCGTCCAATGAAATTGCCAACGCGACCATTGCGGTTCCTGGTGAGATGACAAGCGCTTTTCTGGCGCTTCAACTGTGGCTTGACACACCCGCAACCAAGCTGAATTACAAGGTCGTCCCCTTTGACAAAATCTTTGAAACGGTCAATAAGGGAGAAGCTGATGTGGGATTGATCATTCATGAAGGGCAATTAACCTATGAAGATCAGGGATTAAAGTTATGTGAAGACCTGGGGGTATGGTGGGGACGTGAAAACGAGGGACTACCTTTGCCGTTGGGAGGAAATGTCATCCACAAGCGGTTCATTCCCGAAGAGCGCAAAATGATTTCCGACCTACTCACGGAAAGCATCCAGTTCAGCCTGAATCATCGCCCCGAAGCAGTGGCACACGCGTTGCAATACGCACGCGATATGGGCATGGAACTCGCAGATCGTTTCGTAGGCATGTATGTCAACGACTGGACTTTGGACTACGGGGACAAGGGACGCGAAACCATCAGGCGATTCCTGGGCAGAGCGTTTGAGAAAGGGTTGATCCCTCATCGGCAGGAACTGGAATTCGTTTCCTGAAAAGAAATGATTGCATACCGGCAATGAACCGTTTGGTATATTCGGGCATATGGCCGGTCCCTTGATCCAGAATCAGTTACTTCGAAGACTCGAGCGGTTGGAGCTGCTGGCAAGGCGTCGTGTTCGCAGTTCATTGAAAGGAGAGCGGAGGAGCAAGGCTCGTGGCCAGTCTGTCGAGTTTGCAGACCATCGGAATTATGCAGCCGGGGATGATCTGCGTTACCTCGACTGGAATCTCTTTGGACGTCTTGATAAACTATTCCTCAAGCTGTATGAAGAAGAACGGGAGCTACCTTTATCCATTTTTCTTGATGCCAGTGAATCGATGACCTTTGGCACGCCGGTGAAATTTGACTTTGCTCGGCAGGTTGCAGCCTCCATGGGTTACGTGGCATTGTGTGGGTTTGATCGAGTCACGGTGGATATCTTCCCTGACAGCCATGACGAGAAGCCATTAAGAGAATCTCTTCGCAACGTCAGGGGTAAAAAATCAGCCCTGCCGTTTTTTCCGTCATCTTCAGCAAATTCAGGCCGGAGGATCTTGCCTGCTCAACGAATCCTTGAAGCGAAGCACACTTCTAGCAAAACAGAGTGGTGTAGCCATTGTGATAAGTGACTTCATGGACCCTGAAGGCTATGAAGAAGGATTGAAAGCACTGCTGGGCCGCGGATTTCATGTCCACGTCATATTGGTGCTTTCTCGAGAAGAATTGGAACCCAATGTTTACGGCGACCTGAAGGTAGTGGACAGCGAGTCGGGAACGGTTCAGGAAGTCACCTTTGGCAAATACAGACTCAAAGCTTATCAGAAAACGGTCAATGCCTTCCTTGAGCAGTTCAAAAATTTCTGCCGTAAGCGGGCTATTGGATTTAACCTTGCCCCCAGCGATACGGACCTCGATCAATTGTTGCTGAGCGACCTGAGAAAAGCCATGTTATGGAAATAGGATCCAGCTGATATGAATTTTCTCAGTCCATACGCATTCTGGTTAGCAGTGACACTCCCGATTGTGTTGGTCTTCTATTTACTTAAGCGGCGACGCAAAGTACAGGTCGTTGCGAGTTCAATGCTCTGGAGAAAATTCCTGGCTGAAACACAGGCAAGCGCACCTTTCCAGAAGTTGAGACATCACTGGCTGCTTATTTTCCAGCTGTTGATACTTGCCCTCGCCATTCTCGCAATGGCCCGCCCTTATTTTTCGGGCAATGTCTCGGAAGGTGGCCTGTTGGTAGTCATCATGGACACCTCAGCATCAATGCAATCAACCGATGTTCCCCCGACCCGAATGGATGCAGCCATCAAAGAGGCGGGGGACCTTATTGACACGTTATCTGATACGGATCAAATGATGATATTGGCAGCAGGACGACAAACGCGCGTCCTGCAATCAGCCACTTCAGAGAAAAATAAATTGCAACGGGCGCTCAAAAGTATTGAGGCCTCCGACACTTCAACCTATTTGCTGGATGCATTCAAGCTGGCACGGACCTTGGCTGAAGGTCAAAAGCTGGCAGAGATCCATCTGTTCAGTGATGGTGCTGCGTCCGATTTAAATAAATTTGAACCCACCGACCTCAACATCAGTTATCATCCGATAGGAACACGATCCGACAATGTCGGCATCGTCTCACTGGACGTCAGGCCCAATCCTGACGACGAAACGACCCGAGCCATTTTTGCGGGCGTTGTGAATTATTCCACCAACCGTGCGGATCTCATTGTCGAGCTTCAGTGGAACGACCAGACCATTGAAGCTCGACCTCTGGAACTGGAACCCGGATCCACCGACTCGCAGGTATTTATTGCACCTCAAAGCGAAAACGGCATCTTTTCTCTCAAGCTGAACAGTGATGATGATCTTGCCATAGATAACCAAGCCTCTGTGGTCAGCCTCCTCCCTAAACCTGCACGAATATTATTGGTAACTCGTGGCAATCGATTCCTTGAAAAAGCGTTGAGTTCAATTAACAACATCGAGTTGACTGCAGTAGATCAGTTAACGGACGCTTCGCCTGATGTGGATTTGGTTGTTTTGGATAAGATCACCCCTTTGGCCTGGCCGGCTGTAAACACGCTTGCCATGCATGTCACGCATACCAATTGGATCGAAAGCGCAAACACAGTAGAATCGCCTGTTATCGTCGACTGGAAAGCGGCTCATCCACTCTTACGTTTTGTTCAGCTGGATGACGTCCAGATCGCCGAAACTTTGGAGGTCAAGACTCCGAACTGGGCCATGTCAGTTGTGGAGTCCACCCGTACACCGCTGATCCTTGCAGGAGAAAAGGAAGGTCAGAGAATGGTTTGGACGGGGTTTGACACACTTCAATCCACCTGGCCGCTGAGAATTTCATTCCCGATTTTTATCGCAAATGCAGTCGAATGGCTCAATCCCATGACAAGCCAGGCATCCATGGTGAATGTTCGGACAGGAGATGCAATGATTGCAACACTCGAGGAAACAGGTTCCAACCCAGTTATGCTTTTACCCGATGGGCAAAAAACAAGCGTGATAGCAAACCCTGGAAGCCGTCAGGTCATCTTTGCGGACACTTTGAGGCAAGGAATTTACCGTCTTCAGAACGGCAGCACCGAAGTCGTTTTTGCATCCAATCTCGCCGATGCATCAGAAAGTGACAACGGCCCAAGGGAAGAGCTGAATCTTGGCGGCTACAGTCAAGTGACAAGGACGGGGCAAAAACGAGCGGACCTGGAAATATGGCGATGGCTGGTTCTTGCTGCATTGATTGTCTTGATGTTGGAATGGTGGTATTACCATAAAAGGACGGCTTGAGATGCGAGTAACTAAAAAAGAGTTCCTGCCGAGAGACATCATGTGGAAAGCGGGTGTTTTAATGCGTTCAAAAGGCTGGGGTCAAATGACTGGTGGCGTTTTATTATTCTGCTTGACCCTGGCTATTGGCTGTGGCCCTGCGACCATGCCAGTGAAACAAAACTTTATTGTTGTTTACACCTCGCAGGATCAAATATACGCCGAAAAGATTTTCAAAAAGTTCACCGTAGACACAGGGATCGAGGTCAAAGCCGTTTTCGATAATGAATCCGTCAAAACGATGGGACTCATCAAGCGTTTAATGGCGGAGCAAGCTCAACCCGTTTGTGATGTTTTTTGGAGTAATGAAGCCATGGCGGCAAGGAAGCTTTCACTGGCGGGTATAGTAGTTGATTTCGAGGAATTCGGCTACCGTTCACGCGTATTGATTGTTAATACAAACCGAATCGAGCTCAGCGAAGCTCCCAAATCCATCAAGGATCTGATCTCAAGGAAATGGAAAAACAAGGTAGCCATGGCATATCCACTTTTTGGAACGACTGCAACACATATGCTTGCCTTGAAGGAAGCATGGGGTTCGGAGATATGGGAACCATGGTGTGAAGGTTTGGTCGCCAATAAAACCAAAATTGTAGATGGCAATTCCATGGTGGTTCGGCTTGTGGGTGCGGGCGAGGCTTTGCTGGGTTTGACCGATTCGGACGATCTGGCAGTTGGCTTGAGCCAACAATTGCCGCTGGCATCGATTCCATTGGAGAATGAGCTCTGCGCCATACCCAACACAGTGGCCATGGTCAAGGATGCACCTCATTCTGAGGGAGCCATGTCATTTATAAATTACGTGCAACAGGAGGAAATACTTGCTGATTTGGTGGACAATTCTGCTCTAATCAGCGCCAAACTTCCACCTGAGGAAAACGCTTTTCAGTCCATCTTCTGGCCTGGAATTCTGGCTGAAGAAAAAGAAAGTTTCTCTTTCCTGAGAGACACCTTTCTCAGATGAAATGAATTTCCAGCTCCTCATCAACACCATCACACTTATGGCATGCGTTGGAATCATGACAACGTTGACTGGATCCATAGCTGCTCTGGGAGCATTGATGGGGTCAAGCCAATTCAGACGAGGGTTGGTCATCTTGTCCATACTGCACCTCGTTCTCCCACAAATGATGATCCTTTCCTGGTGGCTTGGATTATTCGGGGAAACTGGCATTTTGCGTCCCTGGATGGATTGGAATCTCTACTCGCTGACGGGAGCCATTTGGGTCACTACTCTTTTATTCTGGCCTGTGCCTTTCTTGTCCGCGCTTGGCAGTTTGCAAAGAATCAATCACCAAATATTCGAAGTCGATTCAGGGCTGAGAAATATTCAATTGTGTCGTCATCTGCTTTGGCCTGCAGCCCGCCCTGCACTGCTTGTCAGCATGAGTATCGTGGTTGTTTTGACACTCAATCAATTCAACATACCCTCACTGCTTCAGGTAAGGACGTGGACATCTGATTTGTTCATCACTTTCAGTGCCACTCTGGAATGGCAGGAAATCCAAGGTAGTCTACTTTGGATTGTTACAGGCTCTGCGCTTTTCCTGGTGATAATACACAGACACGATGTCCCATGGCCATCCGCCCCAGTGAGCAATCGCATGCAAACGCTAAAACCTTTTTTTCATCCTTGCTTGGTTATTTTCCTGCAATGCTGGACCGTCCTTTGGTTTTTGATTTCAACCATCCTGCCGTGTCTGAGCCTTGTCGTTTCGACAAGAACTTGGCAAGAGCTTTCAACAGCAGCGGCGGCTGGGCAATCCGCCCTGCTCCACAGTCTGGGATTTGGGCTGATAACTGCAACACTCAGCCTCACACTTGGCCTGCTGACTTCTCGCTGGCGATTGAGCAAATTACTCTGGATACTCTTCCTGCTGCCCGGATGCGTATGGGGTGCCTCATTTCTGAGCCTTTCACAGCAGGCATGGTTTCCATTGAAGGGATCCCACTGGATCCTTGCCGTCACCGCACTGACACTGCGCTACGGGGTCCTGGGATGGCTTGGGGCCAGGTTGGCGCAGCAAATTCTGGATAAAGACCTCAGGGACGCTGGAGAGATGGATGTCCCGTCATCACTCCAAAGATTCCGCCTGATTCAATTACCTCAGACAGGATGGGTGCTCGGCGCAAGTTGGTATGTGGTCTTTTTATTGAGCTTGTGGGATGCGGATACTTTGATCTTTGTCATTCCGCCGGGAGCGGAAACACTGGCGTTAAGAATTTTTAATTTACTGCACTACGGACATAACGCTCAGGTCAACGGCCTCACCCTTCTCATGATGTTTTCTGCTCTCACACCGTATATCATCTGGCAACTATGGAGGCTGTTCAAAAAGATCTGCACAAAACAGTATCATCATTCGTTGCTCCCTTCCCTGACGACCTGCGGGCTTCTGTGCCTGATGACATCCAGTTGCAATGCTCCAATCTCAAAAGATACAGCCACGAAAGCCACATTGGATTCCAGAATATTTGAAACAGTCATTGTCATCGGCACTCAGGGCCGCAGCCCTGGTTTTTTCATCAAACCAAGATCCCTGACGGTCGATGCCAACGACTTTCTTTATGTGGTGGATATGACGGGTCGCGTTCAAAAATTTAATCCTGATGGACAGTATATCCTCCAATGGCAGATGCCCGAACTGGAACGTGGTCGCCCGAAAGGCATGTGTGTGGATACAGATGGTAATATTGTGGTCGTTGAACCGCATTACGCACGCGTCAACCATTTCACGCCAGATGGACAACTCGTTCGCCAATGGGGCACCAAAGGATCAGATGAAGGGTCGCTGACATTTCCACGTGCAATAACCACCTTGAGGAACGGAACTCTGGTCATAAGCGAATACCAAACCGTCGAACGAGTTCAGCGCTTTAGTCCTGACGGTTCAATATTTCTGGGGGCAATCGGAGAGGCAGGGAACAAAAACGCTCAATTCAACCGTCCCGAGGGATTGGTGACAAACCTTCAGGACCAAATCTTTGTAGCTGACTCTTGCAACCATCGCATTCAGATTCTTGATGCGGAAGGAAATTGGATTCATGCATTTGGATCACCGGGAAAAGGCTTGGATCAAATGAGCTATCCGTATGATCTGGCCATCGACAGAGAGGGGCTTCTCTTTGTTTGCGAATTCGGCAACAGCAGGATACAAGTATTTGACCGTCATTACAAAACCATGGAAGTGGTGGGAGAACCGGGCAATGCACCTGGAGAATTCAACAATCCATGGTCCATAGCAATGGATTCAAAAGGTAATTTATACGTGGCAGATTCCGCCAACCACCGTGTCCAGAAGCTAATAAGACGGAAATCCATCGCCCTGACATATCAATCTGAGGAATGAGTTTTCAGTTCACACATCCATGGTTTCTCGCTTGCGCTTTGGTGGCGCTGCCATGGATTGCATACTGGGCTCATCATTCAGACGTTCAGATTGGACCTTGGCGTCGAGGTTTCGCACTTTTCCTGAGATTTCTGATCACCACCTGTATCATCCTTGCCATGGCAGGTCTTCAATGGCTGCGCCCACTGGAAGGCATGAATTTGATTTACCTGTTGGATCGGTCAGAAAGCATCCCCCCCACTCAAAAAGAGGAAGCCCTTCAATACGTTCAGAAGACACTCAATCTGAAAGAAAGTGTTGATCAGGCTGGCGTGGTGGTATTTGGAAATGAGGCTGCTCTGGAACTACCAGTATTGAAACGTAATGAGCTTCCTGCGGTGCAATCTGTCATCGACAGCTCACGCACCGACATAGCATCCGCCATACGGCTGGCGACCGCTGCCTTTCCTGAGAATGGTCAAAAACGCATTGTGTTGCTTTCTGATGGTAACGAAAACCTTGGTGAATCTCTACCGGCGCTCAGAAGTGCCGTTCCGCTGGGAGTCACGATAGATGTTTACCCAATGGGAGCCCAGCGAGGTCAGGATGTCTCTGTTCAACGCATCGGTGTGCCTTCGCTCGTCAAGAGCGGCAGCTCCTTTGATGCCAAGATTTTCGCTACAGCAGATCAACCTGAAGAAGCTACCCTCAGGTTATTTATCAATGATCAATTGATTGGTGAGGAAGATGTTCAACTCAAGCCCGGCAAAAACCTCTTTACCATCCCTCAAATACTGACCGAACCAGGCTTTTATACTTATGATGTGCAATTGGTTGCCAATGGCGATTCCGTCGCACAAAACAATCGAGCGATCGGTTTTGCCACCGTTAGGGGGGATCCACGAGTGCTACTTATCTCCGAGAGTTTCAGTGCGGATGCGAGTCTGATTGATGCTCTTGAAAGCTCACAATTGAACGTCGATATCCGCCCCCCCTCAGAGCTGCCAGAAACATTACCCGAACTCCAGAGCTTTGATTCCATTTTTCTGAGCAATGTGGCCGCTGGTGATTTCAGTATGGATCAAATGCGTTTGCTGCAAAGTGCCGTTCGCGATTTTGGTGTGGGACTGGTTTGTATTGGCGGCGATCAATCCCTTGCCGCCGGAGGCTACCGAGGCACTCCTCTTGAAACGGTATTGCCACTCGAGATGGAGTTGAACAGTAAAAAAATCCTGCCCAACGGTGCGTTGGCCATGGTCATGCATGGCATGGAATTCAGTAACGGAAATCAAATTGCAAGACAGGTCGCTGTTGGGGTCATGAACACCATGGCAGCAAAGGATGAGTTGGGAATTGTGCTTTGGGATGGCTCTGAGAAGTGGTTATTCCCCCTGACCCCGGTGAAGAACAAACAGGCGATGGGCCGGGAAATCATGGGGATGAATCAGGGCGATTTGCCCGATTTCCAAAATATCATGAGTTTGGCTTTTGAAGGCCTACAGGAATCCAATGCCAACATCAAACACATGATTATTTTCAGTGACGGGGATCCTGGAGCGCCCTCCAAGACGCTTTTGGATGAGCTTGTGAAAAACAAGATCACCGTCACAACCATCCTGATCGCAGGTCATGCAGGACCGGATACCATGCAGTGGATCGCTGAAAATGGCCAAGGTCGTTTCTATGAAGTGCAAAACCCGAACATGCTGCCTCAGATTTTCATGAAAGAGGCTGCTGTGATTCTCAAAAGTGCCATCATCGAAACCCCTTTCAAACCCATCCTGACCAGTTCCTCTGAACCCGTCAGAGGCATTGCTCCCGAAGCTTACCCTCAATTACTGGGCTATGTTGGAAGCTCTCCAAAGCCACGCGCAGAAGTGCCGCTCGTGTCTGATCAGGGAGACCCTATCTTTGCTCACTGGCAATATGGACTGGGGCGGGCAGCAGCCTTTACTTCGGATGCGCGGTCAAAATGGGCAGCCTCCTGGATCACATGGGATAAGTACCGCCAATTCTGGACGCAAATCGCGCGCTGGAGTTTGAGGCGGGTCGAAAACAGTGATTTCACAACGGAGGTTTCAGTCGACAAAGGTGTTGGATCCATCAGCGTTGAAGCTCTTGATACAGAGGGACAATTCCGCAATTTTCTCGATTTACGTGCCAAAGTCGTGAGCCCAACCGGTGAGAGTCAGGATATTCGACTTGAGCAGACATCACCTGGCAGATATGAAGTCAAATTCCCGGCCAGGGAAATCGGTGCCTACACCGTGAACCTAAGTGAATATGAAGCAGGGAAATCCAAGGCAATGCAGGTCATCGGAGCAAGCGTGAATTTTTCGCCCGAATATCTCAGCAGTGAGACCAACATGCATCTCCTTTCCCAGATGGCAAAGGAGGGCAAAGGTATCATGATTGAGCCGGGCAATCTTGCAGGCAATCCTTTTAAAAGAGATCGGAAGCGCACTTTCCAGGCGCGCGACCTTTGGCCCTGGTTATTAATGAGCGCGATATTGTTCTTCCCTGTTGATGTTGGCATTCGCCGTATACAGCTGGAACCCGAAGAGCTCAAAAAAGCATGGGAGTGGATACGACGGAATCTCTTATTCTTTGGATCCAAAAAACAAGAGGTCAAACGAGATGAAGCCATGGAAGCCCTGCTCAGTCGGCGTAACGCCGTGCGCGCGAACAGAAACGCAAAAAAAGTTCCAGAACCAGGGGAGGATCTGTTTGAGGTTGAAAATAAAGACCCCATTGTCTTGGACAAAACGTTGAAAACAGAGCCAGAAGTCCAAAATAAAACCTATCAAGTTGATTCTGAAAAGGAAACATCAATGGACCCTCAAGAAAAGGACAACGACTCGATGGCTAGCCGGCTTTTGGCGGCAAAACGCAAGAATAAGCCCAAGTCGTGAGCATTCATGCCCTGACACTTGAAACATTTAGGGCAAATTTTTGAAGATTAGACTCGGTTTTAGAAGAAAATCATTGCCTGACACCTCATAAATATGGCTTGATTCTTGCGGTCAATCGACAAGGACCCTAGGCTTGCCCTTTGGATATTATTCGGGTTTTGTGAATATGAAGACAGATCTAAATGGTTGTCGGGCAACGGTTCATTATTCAGGCCGCGTGCAAGGTGTTGGATTCAGGTATGCAGTGAAATCACTGGCACCGGGTTACGATGCAACTGGGACGGTAAAAAACCTTCCTGATGGAAGAGTCGAACTGCTTCTGGAAGGCGAACGAGAAGAGCTGGAAGCCTTTATCGAAGCTGTGCACGATTCGGGACTCGGACCGTTGATTCGGGACGAAAGCTGTCACTGGTCAGAATCAAGCGGAGAGCTTAGGGGATTTGAAATAATACGATAGACTGCATTTTTGGGATCATAGATAATGAAATACGCGATTATCGCAGACATTCACGGGAATTTAGAAGCATTTCAAACGGTGTTGAAAGATGCCGAAGAGAACGAATGCACGCATTACGCCTGCCTTGGAGATGTAGTGGGCTATAATGCCAACCCCAAGGAGTGCTTGGATATTGTTCGAAAAATGGGCATGCCATGCGTCAAGGGCAACCACGACGAATACTGCTCCATGGAGGGTGACCTGGAGGGTTTCAATCCACACGCCAAAGCGGCGATCGAGTGGACTCAGGACAGACTCACAGAGGACGACCGCACCTGGCTGCGAGAGCTCAAATATTTCAGACTGGTTGCAAACTTTTCCATTGTCCACGCCACACTCGATGCCCCTGAGCGCTGGGGGTATGTTTTCAACAAACTCGAAGCAGCCTCCAGCTTTACCTACCAAAACACTAAGGTCTGCTTTTTTGGGCACACGCACGTACCGGTTGCCTTTGTCCGGGACGCAACCATCCGAGGGGGCACCTACTCCAAATTCAAAGTGGAACCAGGCAAAAAATACTTCGCGAATGTAGGAAGTGTTGGCCAATCACGCGATGGAGTTCCGAAAGCGACCTACGTGATTTTCGATCTCAAGGAAAGCACTATCGAGCTTCGCCGCCTCGACTACGACATGGAGACCACCATGAGGAAAATTCGGGAGGCCGGTCTTCCTGAACGCCTGGCAGAACGACTGCCTCAGGGGAGATAGAATACCTGCTAATCAGTGGGGATGGCGTATGACTTGTCAAATGTCAGTCATGGTTGTTCCATAGCTGACAGAGACGACCTGAAATGATCAAGAAATGCCTTGAGCTGAATTTTCTGCAAAACATCGACAGGAGTTTGAGCAGTGAAGAAAGCACGGGATTACTTGAGTGGGGCGCAGGGTTAATCACCTCCGGGGTTTCTATCCCAGCGACCGTTAACAATCCTTCTGTATACAGCATATCCACAAAACGTAATCGTAATCATGATTCCGCCAAATGAGGGTATGAATCCGACTTTATCGTAGTCCTTGACTGCTGCGTATATGGCAAATGCTGATATTGCGGTAAGAATTCCACCATGCAACCAGTCGTGAATTTTGCTAGGTTTGGTTCGCGGTTTTTCTGATATACACAATAAACGCCATAGAAAACCGAATCACGCCACGAAAAACCCCTCCAGCCAAAGCCAGTGGGGTTTGATTGAGTATGAACCGCTTTCGCACTAACGATGATCAACGACCTCTTCAGATTAAACAACGCCGATGTGGTGCAAATCCTGACACAGAAAAACTCTCCATGAGTATCCAGCAGCAGAGTTCACTCAGGCTGGGATGATTCTGGCCAGTCATCCGGATTGGTGCCGTGCTTTTGAACCCACTCGGCGTAGATATGTTTGTATTTGCTGGAACTTTTGAGGGTAGACCGTAATCCCAGGAGACCACCCACTCCACTGAACACAGTGATCATCAGTTCGATCTGTTCACCAGACGAGATCCACCGAGCAAGGCTTAAGAGAGATGCGCCTGAGCAAACAACCCAGCAAAGGATAATAGGTAAAAGGCCAGGCTGGTGTAACATTTTGCTGCAGCTCATGCAGTGTACTGAGTGAAAACCACTACCCGTATCACCGTTAGTGACCCAGTCTCCTTGTTTTGTTTCAGATTGACAATACGGTCGACCACAGTTGAAACAGTAATAATACTTAAGCCAAGTTACCATAATCTATGCCCTGCACGGTTCGCTGAATCACCCCAAGCCCTCCCCTTGAGTATACAGTGGTTTATACTAATCAAGTTCGGAGGAAACATTCCACCCGCTAGGGTCGCTGCCGTGCTTTTCAATCCATCGATCGTAAATGGGCTTACATCGTTTTCTCATTCGGAAAAATGGAAACAAAGGAGCAGCGCTTAACAAAACAAAAGCCCATGCATCAGGATTGTTTGTAGATAATGCAATCGCGAATGCAACTGATGACACCCCGAGGGCGGGCAATGAAACATTTCGCCAGAATGTGGGTGATAGTGATTCGAACGAAAAACCACAATAAAGACAATAAGAAAAAGCACCCCCTTTATTATCCCACGTTATGAACTTCACAACTCTGCGTCTCGTCTTAAGGAAGGGCCTATCGCATTCAGAGCAGTATATATAATTACACCAGCCAGCCATACTTATTAAACGCCATAAATCTCCCAAAAGGGCCATTATAAATTCATATTGGATTTGTAGTCACATCATGCTGCTTACAATCCTCTCCTGAAGATCCAAAAGCCAAGGGAGGGTCAGGGCAAAATGAAAGACACGAGAAAAAGGACTTACAGGTACACACCTGGTATTTAATGCTGTTAGACCGTAGATCGATCCTGCTTAACGCCCAATCACATGTTGTTTTTTAAAACACATGGATGTTCATGCCTTGCCCGTATCCACCGATGATAGTTGAAGGAGAAAAGAATCCTTGTGATTTCTTTTCACAGCATTTACCCACTGCTAATTTTGGCCGCGACTATTAACCACAACTTAAACCACTGCCTGCCTGTGATTTGCCATCAATCGCTTCCCCTGATATTAATGAAGACGCACGTTGAAGTTGGCAGTCGCATGCTTGCGAGTCTCGGCAGCAACCAATCAGTATGGACATGGATTCGACAGACAAAACAGGCCATTGATGCGTTTGCAGATTTGGGTCGATTTCAGCTTCAGAAGATTTTTCATGAGGTATGGGGATGCATGTCGCTCCACTATCAAACCGCTTACATTTTTTGCCTCATAGATACACAAAATGAGACCGTCGAAGGCCTCATCCCATCAATAAAACTTGACCAAGGCGCCCTACACACCAATATCCATGATCATGCACATACAGATTATAAACTTCAATCTCAACGACTTATCGCATGAGGATTATTCAAGAGCCTGCAACGATATCGCACAAAATTTTGCAGATCTCCCTGGGCTGGTCTCAAAACACTGGCTTGCGAACGAGGACACGAACACCTACGGAGGCGTCTACTTTTGGGAGTCCAGGGAAGCTATGGAAAATTACCTTAAATCGGAAGTGTTTGCGCAGGTTGCCAACAATCCTGCCTTCGCGAATGCGGCTTCCAAGGACTTTGCTATTTTAGAAGGCCCAACAAAAACAACTCGCGGGGTTACATGAGCTAAGAAAGACAAATGGTTTATGATGTTTCACTAGCTTGAGTGGCACATCATTTCGATACGCTTGAGTCTTTTTCTTCCAGGTAATTTTTTTAACGTCTACTCGTCAGGTGTCTCCGAAGTAGAATAACTACCTCTCGATTGCCTTGCACTGTGGCGAGACTCAAAGGTGTATGGCCATTGACAGCTACTGCCTTAAGATCTGCCCCCTCGGAGATGAGCAGTTCGCATACTTCCTCGATGCCATTGACAGCAGCAAGGTGCAGCGGAGTAGCGTCTTCTCTGTTTCTTGCATTGATGTTCGCACCAGCGGCGATGAGAAGCTCAATTATTCTTACATTTGGAGCTCCTCTCACTATGTTGAGTTTTTTTGCACTTAGTTCTGGGTTTTTCGCATAATCGTGGCCTATTTCACCCAACACTCCAACAGAAACAGCCAAGTGTAAGCATGTCATCTTGGCGGGGGTGCTGACGTTCACATCTGCACCCTCGGAGATGAGCAGTTCCACCATCTCAAAATGATCCTCAGCCATGGCTGCATGAAGAGGGTGAAAAAGACTCCGTCGTCATCCACTGAGTCAAGCTCCGCGCCACCGGCGATGGGTAACTTGGCTAATTCGGTATGTCCCAACCATGCCGCCGTGTGTAAGCATGTCCTTCCGTCTTTCACTGGCGTTGACATCAGTGCCAAACTCAAGGTGTTCTTTCAGAGTTTTGATATCCCCTCGCTCAACAGCTTCATGTATGGATATTTTTGGCGCGGAAGGTCCACAGCCGGTGAGGATGAATCCAAGCAGTAAAGAGAAGAGCGTTTGATTTCTCATAAGCTTCATGTTGTGCGTGAGTGACTGTGTTTTTACCACTTATTATTTTGAGCTAATTTTATAGTATACTTTCAGTGATTGGCTGCATTGGGCCTGATATGAAAAGCGTTTCGGACAAACTCGGAAACAAGGTATGTTACACGCCAAGGCTTGTCGGACTGCTCAAGTGATCGCGTCAATTTATCCTCCGCGATCTTTGCAGCAAATCGCTTTGAGTTTACACCAGTCGAGACAGTTTGAACTTTGCCCAAAATGGTGTTTTTCGCGTAGAAGGTATTACCACGCTTGGATAGCGCAATTTAAGTGGATGATTTCATGTTGATGTAACTGGCCACCAACAAGAAGCGAACAATCGGTGCGGCTATAAAAAAAATGGTACACCCGTAGGGAGTCGAACCCCAAACCTCCTGATCCGTAGTCAGGCGCTCTATCCAATTGAGCTACGGGTGCGCCAAAGGGATTGAAAATTATGAGAAGTGTCGCCTGGCTGCAAGTGTTAATTTAAACTTTTCTGATCAATATCACTTTGCGACATTGGCAGAAAATCTACTTTCGCACTTAACTCCGGAGTGAGGTAGGAATCTGGGTTTTCGATTTGAACTTTAATCTGGAGTGTCCCTTTCTGACGGTTGGCCTCAGGGGCAATCTCCACCACTTTGCCCTCATAAACGCGATCCAGATAAGCTTCAGGGCTGATCATACAAGGCTGATTGAGCTGAATTTTAGACAAATCGGATTCATTCAGTTCAATCTCCACTTGTAAATCATTGGGGTCTCCCAGGGAGATCAGTGCCGTGCTGGGGCCCCTTGCCCCGCCAAAACTTTGAGGCGTGACCAGTTCGTTGGGATCAACTAATTTTTCCAAAACGACGCCATCTATGGGCGAACGAATGATGGTCCATTCCAGATAAGTCGTTAACAGGGCAAGCTGCCCCTCCAGCCGTTTGACTTCAGCCTGTGCACCTGCAAGCTTCAGTTGAGCATCTTCCAGCGTAGCCCTCATCTCAACATTTTCAGCAACCAGCTGACTGGCACGCTGTAATTCCAACTCCGCTTGCTGCACCTGCACTTCCGCAAACTCCATCGAACCACGGCCTTGGAGCATTTGCGCCTGAAATTCGGCATCATCCAGGGTGGCAACAATCTGCCCCTTTTCAACGGCATCGCCTTTCTTGACATTGATGACTTTAACGACTCCCATGAATCTTGGACTCAGTTCAATCCGTTCACGGTTGATGATGTATCCACTCACGGTCAAGAGCGAATCCTGAATGCTTACCGACTCAATATTTACCTGACCTTCAATCATTGAGACATCTTCTTGCATTGATGCCACTCCTTGTCTTTGCTGCATGACCGATGTTTCATCAAATTTTGTAATCCCTGTTGCAGCGGCATTTCTCTGCCCCCCCTCCGTTTCGCCAAGAATACGTTGATCATCACCACTACGAGGCCAGGCAAACCAGCTGGCTGTGGCCAGAAGGATAGCGATCATGCCATAGATCAAGCCAACAACGGAACGCGATCTTTGCTTGGCATGCTGAGGAATTTTGAGCTGTTGAATATTCTCTTTCTTCATAAGGATTTAAGCGCGTCAATGACAGGGGTTCTGGATGCCTTGATGGCGGGTATCAAAGTACCAAACAAGCCAATAAGCACAGAAAAAACGATACCCTGAAAAGCTAGTTTTGGGGTAATCGTAAATTCAAAGACTGTTTCACTGAAGGATTCGATACCAATCGTGCCGGTGGCGTATCCGTTCAGAGGCAAAGAAAGCAAACAGCCAAGTATACCCCCGATCGCACAAAGAAGGATCCCTTCGATCAACAATCCCAACACAATCGTCCGCCTTCTGAACCCGAGCACCCGCAAAGTTCCGATCTCTCGCGTTCGAGCACCAACGGTAGCATACATGGTGTTCATGGCGGCGAGAATCGCGCCAAGGGACATGGCGGTAGCTAGAAAATTACCCATCCATTTGATCGGCGTCGCGGTCATGGTTTGTTCTTTGTAGTAATCCATTTCATTTTTGACCAGTAACTGGAGGCGTTTATCCTCCACGATTTGCCTGATCAGCGCCGCGCGTCCATGATCGCTTGACGGACGAATCAGCAAACTCGAATAGGAGTCACGATCAAAGAGTGAACGCACCTCATCCGCATCAGCCCAGATCTCTGAGTCAAAAGCACTGTTCCCCCCATCAAACCACCCCACCACCGTCAACCAATCAGGACCGGTCTTGAATTGATCACCGATGCCAAAATTTTCGAAGCGAGCTGCCAGACGCTGGCTGACCACAACCTCGCGTTTGCCCTTTGAGAACCAACGCCCCTCAACTAGATTTACCTGAGGGCGTAATACTCTGCCTTGCCCACCAATGCCGCGCACCGTGGTGTTTGCTTCCCCCTGACCATTCAAGCGCGGGAGATTCACCAAGGTGAGCACATCCGTCGAAATCATGGGCTGGTCCTGTGCATCGCGCTCGATCCATTCAGAGTATCGGAGGGATCGAAATTGCTCGAGGTTCACTACACTGCTGGATTCTGATTGCGAACCTTTGCGAACGATGAGCAAGTTACGAGGATCGCCTGTATTGGCGCTGCTTGTTTGCAACCCCACTGCCAGGGCCTGGACGATTACATAAACGGCTACCACCATCGAAATACCCAGAATGGTTGCCAGCGTACTGCGCCACCGCAGCACTACATTTCCTGCATTGTATTTAACGGGTAACATGTTCCATCAATCCAGGGTCTTCAGGCCGTCCACCACACTCATTCTACAAACCGACCAGCCAGGAGCAATTCCTGCGGCAACACCCAACACCAATGAAATCAAAAAGGCGGTTCCCAGCATTTTGTTCGTTACTTCAAAAAAAACAAACATGCCGCTCGATAATTGCTGGATGTCGATGGTCGAGAAGAGCCATGCTGCTCCACCGACCCCGATGACGGCACCCAGTAAAGACAACAGGAGACTTTCCGCCAGAATGAATGCCAGTAACTCATGACGACGATAACCTATGGCTTTTAAAATTGCTAACTCTCGAAATCGTTCACGGATGGCCATACTCATCGTGCTTACAGTGACCAGCAGTAGAGTAAAGACAATGGCGGAGCAAATCGAATCAATGAGCATCTGTATATTGCCCCACATCGAAACGAACCCCATTTGGAATGATCGCTCACTTTCTGCTCTGACCTCCGCAGAGGTACTCGCAAATGTTTCGTTGATCGTATGGACCACATTGGGCGCGACTTCGGCTGAACCGGCCCTCACCCACCAGGTCCCCACCGTGCCGGGGTCATCTGTCATTTCATCAAGATACTTGTGATGAAAAAAGACATTCCGGTCATCAAACGTTCCTTCATAGGTTCCAACAATCTCCATATCGAGATTCACTGGATTAAAAGTCCCGGAAAGGAGCATTTTTTCTCCAATTTCTAGATTGTACCTTTTTATTGTGTCGACTCCAACCAGGCAACTACCACGATTCTTGAGCCATGCTTCGAGGTGATCATCTGCTATTTTGGCCTCAAGAAAGACGTTGGTAAATCTTATCGGATCGACAGCAAATTGAGCGAAAGTAGTGAAGGATTCATTGCGATAGAGGCCACCAAAATAAGTAAATGGTGTGATCGCTTCCACTCCATTGATTTTTTCAATTTTCTGCAATTGACGAAACGGCAAAGGCTGAGCCAGTGAAACTTTATTGCGGACGGCGATACGCAAAGAGGCGCCAACATCCTCTGGAGGGATGGTCAATTCACGCAGCGTTACTTGAAGGGTGATGAAGAGAAAGAGACTGACCGCCACACTCAATGCGGACAACGTAGCACGACGCTTGTTGCGCAAAGCATTTCTCAAAATGAAGGATGCAGTGGTCATGCGAATAATGGACGATACATTGAAAAACCCACGCTTTGAGAAGGAGTCTCAGGAAACCAGGGGGTCTTCTTTTTCAAACCGCCCCTTTTCAAGTTGAATGATACGTTTACCAAAGGCGGCGGCTTTTGGGTCATGTGTCACCATGATGACTGTTTTGCCGGCATCGCTACTGAGCGATTGCAAGATTTCCAATACTTGTTGAGCCGATTGGGAATCCAAATTGCCGGTGGGTTCATCGGCGACGACCAGAGCAGGGTCAGTAACCAGAGCCCGTGCAATAGCGACACGCTGTTCCTGTCCACCGCTGAGCTGTTTTGGCAAATGATGAGAACGGTCTTCCAAGCCAACCAACTCGAGCGCAGCTGCGACCAAGGCCTTCCTTTCTTTCCTGCCCAACCGAGTCAACAGCAGCGGAAGTTCAACGTTTTCAAAAGCAGTGAGGACGGGGATAAGGTTGAAGCTTTGAAAAATGAAACCCACATTTTGATTACGCCAATCGGCCAAAGCTGATTCGTTAAGGTTCGAAAGATCAATGTTCTGGACTTTACAAATTCCAGAGGTCTGACGATCGATACCCGCAATGATATGAAGTAAAGTCGATTTACCAGAACCCGATGGCCCCATCAGTGTCAGAAAATCGGAACTGTCTATGTTCAAATGAATATCATCAAGCGCAGTAACCTGAATTTCCCCTTGATTGTAAGCTTTGCTTAAGTTCCGAATTTCAACAATGGAATTCATCAACTTACTTTTTAAGTTCATTGAGCCAGGAAGCCCTGCTCTTGCAGCCAAAAAAGACAATCCTTGGTCCACGGATGACCATTTCCAAGCCCAATCCCATGTCTCCCTTTCTGATACACATGCAAATCAAATGCCACCCCCGCCTTACGCAGGGCATCTGCAAATTGAAGACTGTTTTCGACGGGTACGGCTTTATCTTCCCACGTATGCCAGACAAAGCATGGAGGTGTGTCGGAAGACACCTGAAGTTCATTGGAGAGCAACCACACCAAATCTTTGGATGGGTTTTGCCCAAGCAGGTTGCGCTTTGATCCCTCATGGGTGAATGCACCTAAAGTGACCACCGGGTAACAGAGAATCCCTAGTGCAGGACGGGAAGAAAGCCGATCAATAGGATCTCTGGCAGATGCATCGCCTTCGTCAAAATGTGTAACGAGGGTGGACGCCAGATGTCCACCTGCCGATGATCCCATGATACCGATTCGATTCGAGTCAATCCCCCATTCGGTAGAATGATATTTCGCCAGTCGCACCGCTCGGGAAGCATCGCCCAACATCACAGGGTGGCGATATCCCTTGGAACCCAGGCGGTATTTCAGAACCAGACCAGCGATACCATGCTCTGCAAGCCATTCAGCATAACCTTTGCCTTCATGCTGCGCCAAGCCTCCATAGCCACCACCGGGAAAAATGACAATCGCCGCTCCTGTGGCTTTATCCTCGTCCGGCAGGTAAAGAGTCAGGGTGGGATTGTCATGGTCGGCATTTCCCAAAGCGCCAGGTGCGCCATCTTTCCAGAGGGATATGATTTCTGCAGCGATGACAGGCTTAAAAGTCGCGGTAATTATAAAAAGGCAAGTGATCCAAAATTTCGACATGCAACTCTGATAAAGGATTTCAATTAACCTGACAAACTGAAAAGAGCGCAGTAGTTTGGCTTCAATGGTCATGAGTAAGCCTGTCATCGCAATCACCATGGGAGACCCTGCAGGAGTAGGGCCGGAAATCTGCCTGCAAGCATTGAAAGACCCAGGCGTCCTGAAAAGCTGTGTTCCGGTCATTTTTGGTGATGCTGATATTTTAAGCCGATGCGCAGAGGCATTGGGTGAAAAATGCACTTACCCGGTGATCAGTGACACAAACTTAACAAGTTTGAAATTAGTTCAAGACCCTTGCATTCTGCATGTTGCAGGCTTGGATCACCAGTTTTTCCAACCGACCAAAGTGAATGCTCAAACAGGGCAAGCAAGCTACCAATACATACAGAAAGCAATGGATGCGGCTCTGGGTGGCAGTGTCGCAGCAGTAACCACTGCCCCTATCAACAAAGAAGCACTTCATAAGGCATCCATCCCCTATCCAGGTCACACAGAAATGTTCGCTGCCAGGGCAGGCTCTGAGAGATGGTGCATGATGCAATACTCGGAAGCCATTACCTGTACTTTCGTAACAGTTCACGTGGGCTATGCAGAAGTGCCGAAGTTATTGACCAAAGAACGCATTCTTGAAGTGATTGAACTCTCGGCTGAAAATCTTCAACGCATTCGCCAACGTCATCCTAAGATTGTTGTTTGCGGATTGAACCCTCACGCGGGTGAACATGGCTTATTCGGTAATCACGAAGAAGAGAAAATCATTCTACCTGCCATTGAGATGGCACGCCAGAAGGGTATCGATGTTGAAGGTCCTTTGCCCCCGGACACTGCATTCCTTCCATGGAAACGCAAATCAACCGATGTCTTCGTCTGCATGTACCACGATCAGGGCCATATTCCAGTGAAAGCTCTCGCATTCGATTGCGCAGTGAACACGACTCTAGGACTCTCGATCATCCGCACCAGCGTAGATCATGGCACAGCATTGGACATCGCCTGGCAGGGAAAAGCCAGTCCCAGCAGCCTGTTAAGCGCGATTCAGTTGGCAGTGCAACTAGCAGACAAGTAAAAACAAGGCCAGATAGCCCTGTATCATTAAGTGATACACAGAGTTCATCCCCATGGGTAACATTTGCGTGAGAAACGACATGCATGAGCTCATCCCAAATTTAAATAATCTTTGGCAACCGATTACTTATGTCGATTTATTGTTGGGCTCATTAACCAGAGATGGGGTAAGGAATGAGACCAATTTCTCCGAGGCTGAGCAAAAACGTTGGCGATTGGCTTCCTTGATTATAAGGAGAGGTTCTATGGAACTTGCTTAAGGTCGCTGAATGTCCAATTTAATCCGCTTTTTCGACGCGAATGCTTTGAGGCTCGCAATGCTTGAGCTCAAATTCAGGTGGGATTTCAACTGCCAACGTTACTGCAAATTCGTTTTCACCTGATTGACGGGTAAAATCTGCGACAACCCTTATCCTGCCGGCATCCGCTGATTCCAGCAGTTTGGCCTGCCCTTCCACTTTAACTCGAACGGTTTGAGGCTCGATGACATATCGATTGGTGTCTGTGGATGACGTCTGAACAATGATCGGAACCTCGGTAAACTCTCGACTCGCGAGCAGCCCTTGATCGGCACGACTGGCCTCATTTTCCTCTACAACCGCCACACGAA
Source organism: uncultured Verrucomicrobiae bacterium (assembly GCA_943788245.1). GTDB lineage: Bacteria > Verrucomicrobiota > Verrucomicrobiia > Limisphaerales > AAA164-E04 > AAA164-E04. Next base: position 82,976 of record CALSPN010000007.1, read on the forward strand.
TGACCACCCATAGACCAATGGCCATCATCAGCGACGCCATTTTCCAGGTAAGATTGGAAAATACTTGAGCGAATATGATCTTCATCGATGCCATGGCTCAGGTCACTGTTTTCTTGTTCAAAATTTTATGAAGGTCCTTTTGCTCTTCAACTCGTTTTTCAGATTTTGCTCCTTTTACAATCAAGGTACTGAGAATGGAACGTAATTCTTCAACAGACAAACCTCTCACCAATTGGCCTTGATGCGCGTAAGAAATCATGCCGGTCTCTTCCGAAACCAATACCACTACAGCATCTGTTTCCTCACTCAATCCAATCGCAGCTCGATGTCGGGTACCAAGCGATTTCTGAAGATCCTGACGACGTGTGAGAGGAAGAATACATGCAGCGTGAGAGATGCGATCCCCCTCAATCAACACGCCACCATCGTGTATGGCATTGTTTGGGAAAAAAATGGTCTCCAACATTTCAGGCGTGGCTTCACAATCGATAGGAACTCCCAGTTCAAGCACTTGAGAGAGGTCGTGGCTTTGCTCGACCGCAATCAAAGCTCCAATCTTGACATCAGAAAGTCGGTCAACAGCTTGAACGATCACCTCAATCGTTTCACGTTGTTCACGGATCAAGGAGAAATTGGGAAGATTCCCGAGTCGTGACAGCAGCCTACGGATTTCAGGATGAAAAAGAATCAGGATCGCGTAGGCTGAAAAGCTGAACAACTGTAGTAATATCCAATTGAGCACTGTTAGTTGAAGCGCTGTCGTGACCACAAGAAACCCAAGAAGTACCAGAAAACCGATGAAAACCCCCCAGCCATGCGTCCGCCTCACGAACATGAGGATGAAATAGATACCCACAGCCAGAATAGATATCTCTACCACTGGCCTCCAGAGCGTTTCCCATGAGGCATCAAAGATCATTTAGTATATCAGGACTGCAAGGCATCCCACATTTTAAGCGCCTGCACTGTCTCGGTAACATCATGTGTTCTGATCATTCCAACTCCTTGTTGCATGGCCCAACAGGCACAAGCCAAGCCCGCAGGCACACGTTTTCCAGGGGACTCAACTCCCAGCAAAGTTTGAAACATCGACTTTCTGGAAACCCCCAAAAGCAGGGGATGACCAAGTGATTGAAGTGATCTCAGTGAGCATAACAATTTCATGTTATGATCCAAGGTTTTACCGAAACCAATACCAACATCGAGCATAACCTGTTCCTTTTTTACTCCTGAGAGGAACATAAGATCGAGTTGATTTCCAAAAAACTCAATCACGTCTTCTACCACATCATCATATTGCGGGTTCTTTTGCATTGTCCCCGGACTCCCCTGCATGTGCATGGCCACATAGCCTGCCCCGGATTCCGCCACCCATTCCCACATGGAAGGATCCTGACGATTGGCTTCCACATCATTGATGATCACCGCTCCTGCCTGGACTGCCTCTCTGGCTACCCGAACCTTGCGAGTATCAATACTCAACGGAATCGATGATTGAGCGGCCAAGGCTTCCACGACAGGCACGACACGCCGCAATTCTTCGGCAACATCAACGTCCGCAGCGTTTGGACGGGTCGATTCACCCCCTATATCCACCAGATCAACCCCCTCTTCCACCATCTCCAAACCACGATCCACAGCTTTGGGAACATCGACATAAGATCCTCCATCAGAAAAAGAATCGGGCGTGACATTCAATATGCCCATGACCTTGGGAACTCCCTGCAAGGTCCATTGATGCTTACAAGTTGACCAATTCACTTGATTACTTTTTTAAAAACAGGTTTCAGAACCAGAAAACCACGTAGCTATCGAGGTAGACTCAATGGCATATCGGCAACAATCCACGTCATTACCGCGGAGGCGGCCACGCATTGATTGAATTCTTTCACGTCCAGCTTATCAATCGTGTCCGCGTCCGTATGGTGATACCAGAAGTATTTCGTTCGATCCACATCCAGTCCCATCACAGGAACTCCATCCGGCACCAAGCGCATGATGTCGGAAACACCCGCTCCCCACTTCAACCGCTGTGCCTCGACAGGCCCCAACAAGGTACCGATGGCTTCAAGATAAGGCATGGCTTTTTCGCTACCGGTAAAACTGAATCCTTGAGGCTTGAAGGTGCCTGCATCTGATTCGATCGCCAGAACGTGATGCTCCAATGCCTCTTTGTGTTGGTCTCTGTAAGTGCGCACACCGGCCATGCCATTTTCTTCATTCGTCCACAGAACAACACGTATGGTGCGTCGTGGACGCAAGCCCGATTTGAGAATCAGTCGCGCCGCTTCCCACATTGCGAGGCAGCCTCCGCCATCATCCATGGCACCTTGCCCCACATCCCAGGAGTCGATATGACCACTGATGAGCACGATTTCTTCGGGAGATTCAAGGCCAGGGATTTCAGCCACGACATTGCGTGAAAGGCTGGGTTCCATGTTTTGGGCTTCCATGTGAAGCTCAACCTTCAACAAATCTCCGCGTTCCTGCATACGCTCAAGAAGCATGGCATCTTCCAAGGTAATCGCCGCATGAGGAATACGAGGGACAGCATCATCATATACCATCATGCCCGTGTGAGGAGTCTGCATGGAAAAAGGGCCGACCGATCGAATCAAACTTGCAACTGCACCAGCCTTCGCCGCTTCAATGGCACCGCGCACCCGAAAGACGACGGTGGCACCGTAATCCGTGAAAGGCGCGTTGAACAAAACAATCTTCCCCTTGGCCTGCACCTGATTCGCTTTCAACTCTTCAAAACTTTGAACGACCAGAACCTCAGCTACGATACCATCAGGCCCAGTCCCGACACTTCCTCCAAGCCCAAGCATTCGACATGATTTTTCCAATGGGCTTGTGATCGATAGCGATTCTTTTCCCCGCACCCATCGAGGAACCATCACGGGCTCGCCTCTTACTTTGGAGAACCCATCCTTTTTCATTTCTTCCAAGGCCCAATCAATTGCCTGCTCCAATGTCGCAGACCCGCTGAAGCGCGGACCAAACCGATCGCACATCTCAGCAAGCCGTTCAAACCCATGATCACTTTTCAAGGCTTTTTGGATCAAAGATTCCGCGCTGTCACGATAGGTCGACGCAAGATGATCGGGAGTAAAGTGCTCCTCTGCGAAACAGGCAAAACTGATAAATGATACCAGCGCACTCAGAGTCAAAGCGCGGAGGTAGATTGTAATTCTCATGAGCTCAGTCTAAAGGAAAGCAATGGACCATTGCAAATACTTGAACATTCAAAGCGTGATCATGGTTCGCAAAAGCTGAATGAACGGCCCTGCAGCCAAATCTCAGACTGCCTGCAGATCAAATCAAAAAACTGGGGGTGATTTTTCAGGTAAATACCAGAAGCCCAAGACAGCCTAGCTACAGGCTATCCTGCTGATTAGTTCAATACTGGCTTACAAGGAGAAAGCGCGTTTTGGAACGAAGTGAACTCATCGGTGGGCGAAAATTGATGATAGAAAATCAATAAATATTCTAAACCCTGAACCAGCCAGGCATCCGATCGTAGACTAGGTCAGATCCATCAAATGCTTTTTCAAAAAGCTCCAGGCGGTTTCTTGCATTTGACGATTAAAGATATGTCCTGTGTCGTATTCCTGAATATAGAGTCGATCATCGAATCCACCTTTGGAGAAAGATTGATTGATTTGCTTGTAGGCTGCGTTGACTCCTTCTTGATTGAAGAAGCTATCCTTACCCCCACCTAACACCATCAGAGCACCAGGCATGGACAAAGCTGCTAGATCCGAAAAATCCATGTATCGTGACATACCCGGAATAAGTATGGAATAACCCATGGTGAACTTGATATTGTTTTGTAGTTGGTATGGCATGGAGGTCATCCAGCAGGCGTTCACGGTCGCCTTGATGCGATCGTCCAATGCAGATAGCATCAAGGCACGCATACCTCCAGTCGAAAACCCAACACAACCAATACGGCTACGATCGACTTCAGGGCGACTCCACAGATAATCCACCGTACGAATATCATCCCAGGCGGCTATCCCTGCCCAAGTTGTGCCCGCTGCCAGCAGGGTGCGATCCAGCAAGTGTTCGTAGGTGGACGCACGTATATTGAATGAATTGACTTGATCGGGTGCCAGGTCGTCAGGACGATCCCACCATGCATCTGGATCCCCATCCATCATGTAACGTCGATTACCCCAGTAAAGCATATCGATGACGACCACCAGATAACCCTGACGCGCCAGGTCAGCCCCAAGCGATTGGCCTTCGTAATAACGTTGCCTGTATTCGGTAAGGATCGTGTGTTCATCAGACAATTTGACTAACTTTTCCTTTCCCCACATGTAAAAACCACCGTGGTCATGCATTAAAATTACAGCTGGCGTTCCTCGTTTGGCGGCACTTTTAGGAACAAGCACGTAAGCGGGAACTCGAGTGTCCTTGGTAGTGCTGAATATGATTTCTTCAATCATGAAATCTCCAGCATCGGTTTCTTTGAGTTTGGCAGGCTTGGGGGGCCATTGCACTGGAGTATGATGCAGCAGGTCGACGAGTCGATTCCTCGTAACATGCTTCCAGGTTTTTAAATCTGTGTAGTTGTCCCGCGTGAAGGAGTAGGGAAAGTAAGCTCTTTTAGCCTGGTTTTGGATCAATGGCCACATGGACCCTACATCGGAATTGTAAATAGGGCGATTTGTTGAAATAGGAACAGGGACAGTGAAGGGATTGCTCGCCGTTTGCGCATTCAATTCAGCCCCAACGGCAGCTGATCCGAGTAGTCCCCCAAGTTGAGCCATAAAGGTTCTTCGATTGGGGGATTTCTCAGATCTGGGATTTGTATTCATAGGATGAGATGACACTGTAACAATAGATTTTCAGGTATGTACACCAGAAATTGACGCGCAAGACATTCGAGAGAAGAGCGCAATCACATGCGATTCATATAGTAGATAAAAAACGCTACCAACCCGGATACCAGAATTCCAACGGCCAAAGCCCATCGCAGGAACTGGGCATGGCGTTGACGATTGCTTCGCCCCATTCCTGGAAGAAGGTAATACCGATGCTCCTCTTTATTTTTTTTTGAACCAAACATGGTCGTAATATCACAGCCGGGTCGACACCGCTGAGCGTCTGGACATTTAACGGTCATCCAGTAGACGAGTCAATGCATTGAACATTGAGGCCCCAGACCAGACGGTAGAAAACCAAGTGAACGGGCTCAATCCTCATACTAGAAGCGCAATTCGCTAAGCTTGACTGTCCGCTGATAGATGGGTTCATCATCGACGGTTTGAATGTGATAAGTGAGCGCAGGATCTTTGGAGGTGGTGTCAAAGCTCAATATGCCAAAGGATCGTTTGGCATTGTAACCGAAGAGACTTTTTTCCATCACCTTGTGAACATGTATGTTTGTTAATCGAGAGGACATGAACTCGTATAATGGATAAGCATCCGGTCTCTCTATTTTCCATATGTCAGAGCGGTGACGATCAGCAGCAATCAAGGCCACTCCTTCAATCCGGTTTTGTTGTAGAAATGAAAAGATCTCTTCCCTTTCTTCTGGATAACCATCCCATGGATCACGACTGCGCGGTTTGACTCCAGAGGCAAAAGGAACCGATGAAGCAATAATCTTGAAGATACCCTTGGAATCGCGAAGGGTTTGATACAACCACTTTTTCTGAGGAATTCCCAGCATGGTGCGGCCCTCGCCGACTTTTGGGTTGGTTCGGTAATAACGGCAATCCAGCATGATGAAATGGACGTCACCTACGTAAAAATCATGATAGCAGCCCGGGGCTTCTACTCCACTCCCGTAAGCATGATTGTTCCAATTCTCTTGAAAGGTCTTGAGGACCGTACGCTTCCAAGCCGGACTATCAGTATCGTTTCCATACCAACAATCATTATCACCAAAATCGTGATCGTCCCAAATGGATGCGATTGAGACCGAGGATGCTAATGCTCGGTAAGGAATGGAAGATTGACGGCGATAGTAGCAATAACGCTGGATGGCGCGCTTTTCGGGTTGGTCAACATAAATATTGTCGCCCAATTGGAGAAAGGCGACGGGTTGATGACTTTTGATGGTTGTGAAGACACGTTCAAATTCCGGGGTGTAAGCCGCCCCACCACCAAATGCTACTTTAAAAATAGCGGATCGATTCTGTTTGGGGAAAGTCCGAAACTGAAACACATCCGAAGTCTTTTCCCCATCCAGAATAAGTCGATATCGGTAGGTTTGATTCGCTTTAAGCTTCCCCACCTGAACCGTGGCTGTGAAATCATCCTCGACCTTGGTCAAGACTGCTTCTGAGAGGATCGTTTTGGAACGTCGGCCCTGGTGGACCGGATACAACTCCACGGCAAACGAAGCTTGTCGTTCCGTTCGAACCCAGAAACTGGCGGAACGATCCGTTACCGCCCCCAGGATGGGGCCATGTACCCATAGTTTATTTTTTTCATTTTTTAACGCTTTAAAGGCAGATAAACCATGAAGTGGCTCAAGCATCTCACGCGGACCCGCGGTAAAACGCTCAAAAGGTAATCCCGCACCCAAAGCACGCGTTACAAAAGTCATTGCCTGCTCACCTTCCCCATTTTTTGCATGAGCCACAGCCAAACCAAAAAGAGCTTCCTGACGATTTGGATCATCAACCAACCGCTTCTGATAGAGCTTGATGGCCTCATCCGTTTTCCCGCCATAGATCAAAACCATCTCATCACGCCCCTCTTTGTTAGCCCAGTCATTTGGAGCTTGGGCAGATAACAGAATCCCGATACCTGGGAGAAAGCACATTGCAATCAGACTTAGGTTCAAGGTTGAGCGGGGCCATTGGAGATTGTTAATGATGGATCCAACTTTGTGCATGGCAATACCCATAACCTTACCGCCTCAGGAAAACAATCCTCGATTTATAGGGTTTCTGAAATTCCTAATTGCCTCCAAATGATCATCAATAGCCTGATGTCCTCTGAGTGGATCGAAACACAGGCATTAGAGGACTGAGCAGCGTGGAGCGTTCCTATGTGAATTACGACTCCGCGTGGGTAATCAATGTTGACTTTTACCTGAGTTGTGGGTCCTTGAGCGGCATATGAAACTTGTCGGGAACTGTTGGACGCTTCATTTTTGTTCAGCCTGTTTCATGTTATTCATACGACCTTGCGGGGTAGATTGAATATTGGCAGGGATCTGGCCAGGAGTTGCAGGACCTTGCAATGAGGGTGATTGAGTCCACAAACGCTTTTGATATGTGGCTCTACCTGCATTGGGAGAGGAAACATTGGGGCCATGATTGGTTTGATATGCGGCGGACACTTTTTGGTCGGCCGCTTGATTTCGCAATCCCGTTTGCATCCATGGAAGGAGTCTGTTCGCAGGGATGCCATGATTACCAATCCGCTGATCCTTACCTCGCGCAAATCTGTCGGCAGGCTTGGAATATTGAAATACCAGGCGCGCCTTTTCGGCATTCAGAATTTTAGCATCCAGTGATGTTTCGAGCAGATGTTTCTTGGGAAGGAAAACGAAATACTTTTCACTTAAGGGAGTCGAAAAAACAGCGGAATTGGGTTTTAAGTTTTCTTTGCTGGGAGTTGCATGCTGAGGATTCTTTTGAATCGGGGGTAGAGGAGCCCAACCACAATATTCACTCGCATTGCGCCAAGTGACCCAGGCCGTGCTCCAGCTTCCCTCCGGCTTCCATGCCCAGCCCTTTGATGTATGAAACCATCGACCATAATGAAATGGATAGGCCCCCCAGTGATAATCTGAATGCCAGAGCCACCCAAGATTTGTGTAGGTCCATTTACCTTGATTCAGAAAAGGCCGCCATTGAGGGTTCTTCTGACTCTCTTGAGGAATCCAACATGTACCAAATTTGGAGTGCCTGAACCAGCGGCCGTGTGGATTTAACGCATTGTGAAAAAGATGGAACTGCGTTTGTGGAATATCGGATGTGACGCATTCATATTTCCCTTCCAATCCTACCAGATCAAATGGAAGTTCATTGTCATTGGCGGAATTGTTGGACTGGACTGGCGGTGGCGGCGTAATCTCGGCTAAGAATGTCTTTTGCTTCTTGGAATTTCGTAAACCCGAAGCAGAGGTGTTCGCTGTATCGGTCGTGACTTTGTCTCTGTAGCGCGTATCCAATTTGTTTTCCGACTGCTTTTCGTATTTATTTTTTTGTGCAGCCGGATGCGCATCTGCATGATTGGAACTGGAAACCAGCAACGCAGATTTCGTTTCCTCATTGAATAACTCAAGCTGATTGAGGTGCTGAGTAAGGACATCTGCAATGATGAGACCTACCAGAAACAGGCTTCCCGCCAATATCAAGGTACGTTCAGATTGTTGTTTCATTACATTTTTGTTGCAGGATGCAAGAGACGACCTGCATCCTACTAAAAATAGCAAGTTGCACGCCAACTAAGCGTTAAAAGTTACCATACGGGAAGGCTGATGAAACGCCACACACCAACATTCAAACATGCGGGCGTAAGATCAACTTGCGCCCTCGGGCAAGATTCAAATACAGTTCCAGCATCATGCAATTATCATTCCTGCTAAAGTTCACCTTCGCGCTTCCACGACTGCATGTTACGCTTACGGCAGCAGGACTCGCGCTTTTGATCTCCGCACAAGCAGAACACTCGAGTTCAGAAACCGAGGTTCGCCCTGAAAATTTCGTTGTTATTGACCAACATATCCCGGGGATCAAGGTCCAGTTACGATACGGTACGGCATCAAATTTCACAGGCAACGTGGTCACCGGATACAAGGAGGGCAAGTGTTGGATCACAAAAGAGGCGGCCAATGCCCTGAGCAAAGTGCAAAAGGAGGTTCAACAGATGAACTTGTCTTTACTCGTCTTTGATGCCTTTCGTCCCCAACGGGCTGTGGATTCATTTGTGGAATGGGCCAAGGAATCCGGCACGTCAAAACAGCAAAAGGATCAATATTTTCCAAATCTGAAAAAGTCCGAGCTCTTCCCGAAAGGCTACATTGCTGATAAATCAGGACATACCCGAGGGAGTACCATCGATCTGACCCTTTGCGAGGTCAATGAAAGGGGAGAATTGTCGCCACTTGATATGGGAACACCTTTCGATTTCTTCGGGAAAGAAGCAGGAACAGAGTTCAAAGGAATCCCTGCCCAGCAAAGAGCCAATCGCCTGCTGTTGAAAACGTTGATGGAGAAGCACGGATTCAGGAATTATCCGGTCGAATGGTGGCACTTCACTTTGAAAAACGAGCCGTATCCCGATGCTTACTTCGATTTCCCCATATCAGACAATGATACGCCAAATGAAATCAATGGCTTTTAGGACCAGGAGCCGCTTGAAACCAGAAGGTGCTTCTATCATGGCGCTCGCATGCGATATTGAAGCTACTTTTTAGGAGGAAGATCTTTTCTTGGAAACAGAGGCTGGGGTTTCCCTATGACATGATCGGCGGCCATGCCTCCCCACGCTGATTTCCTGAACAGATCAGGTTTATCCTCAAGACCGAGTTGATCATAGATTTTCTGAGATGTACCGGGTAAGTAGGGATTCAACAAAACAGCGATCACACGGCATGATTCAACCAGCGAGTAAAGGATCTCCCCCAGTCGACCTGATTGCTCTGGATCTTTCGCCAATTTGAAAGGAGCCGTCTGGTCGATGTATTGGTTTATTCTGGCAATCAATTCCCAGATTCTCCTCAGGGCGCCTTGCAGCTTGTGGCTACGGGACAATTCGATGACCTCTTTGGAGGCTTCATTTACCTCTGTTTCGAGTTCGTTGCAGATCGCGGGGACAGCCCCCTGACGGTATCGATTCAACATCGATAGTGAACGATTGACCAGATTGCCGATCCCATTGGCCAATTCAGCCGCGTAACGCGTTTGAAAACCGCCATTGGTCCAGTTGCCGTCGGGACCTATATCTAGTTCACGCAGCATGTAATACCGAAAAGCATCGATTCCCCATTCATCGATGACAGCAATGGGGTCAACGACATTACCGGTGGTCTTGCTCATTTTTTGACCATCCTTTTGCCACCAGCCATGAACACAGACTTGTCTGGGCAATGGGATCCCTGCGGCCTTCAGCATGATGGGCCAATAGACGGCATGGAATTTCAGAATGTCTTTACCAATCACATGCACATCGGCAGGCCAAAGGCTGGCTTGCGAGTCCGTTTCGATGTCAAAACCAGGCAGGGAGGGATCCCCCATGGAAGCCGGTACCGTCACGTAATTGGTCAGGGCATCAAACCAAACGTAGGTGACATAATTTTCGTCAAAAGGTAGTGGAATGCCCCAGTTGAGCCGTGACTTGGGCCGAGAAATACAAAGATCCTCAAGCTTGTTGTTCTTGAGAAAACCTAGCACTTCGTTGCGGCGATAATCCGGATAAACGAAATCAGGATTTGCTTCGATGTAATCGATCAACCATTGCTGATGCCTTCCAAGCTTGAAATAATAATTATCTTCGACAAGACGAACCACCTCTCCATAAATTCCATCGAAAGAGCCGTCTTCACGACGGTCCTTTTCAGTGAGGAAAGTTTCCTGTTTGGCAGAATAGTAACCCTCGTAGGTGGCTTTGTAAAAATGATCTTCCTTGTAAAGTTTATTGAGGATGGTGCGCACCACGTGTTTATGCCGCTCCTGCGTCGTGCGAATAAAATCATTATTGGAAAGCCCCAAAACGCCAACAAAGGATTGCCAGCTATCAGCCAGTTCGTCACAGTAACTTTGGCTTTCCTTGCCTTGTTCCATTGCAGCCTTCTGGACTTTCTGTCCATGTTCATCCAATCCAGTAAGGAAATAAGTGGATTCACCAAAGCTCTGATGGACTCGACAAATGGCATCGGTGATTACTTTTTCGTAGGCATGCCCCAAATGAGGATGCCCATTCACATAATCGATGGCTGTCGTTAGATAAAAAGATTTACTCATGAAATACTCACGTCTTCAAAATCAAAATGATCGAAGACAATGAGATTGCCAATACTTTTTCAAGAAATTCAGAAGTTCTCGTTTTTCACATGTGTTTGGATCAGACGGATGAAGTGGTATTTAATTGGGAAACGATTCAAGGAAGACCGATCCGAAGAAATCGCCCCATACATCAACATTGACAGTGAGCGCGTGGTATTTGATTATATTGAATATAAACCATGCATCCAAAAACCGTCAGTTTAAGCTTGGCATGCCTCCTTCAATGGGAATGCGCTTCAGGCGAATCTCCAATACCCCCTTCTTTCATTGAGACTTATTGCTACGAATGCCACGACAGTGATTCAACGAAAGGGAATCTCGATTTGGAACGCACTCAAAAGGGTTCGATTGCAGAACATGGAAGCATCTGGGAGAAAGTCTTGCGAAAAATGGATGCACGGCAAATGCCCCCCATTGGAAATGAACGACCAAGCGACGATCTTTTTGAAGAAATTACCTCCGATCTCGCTGTTTCGCTCGATCAATGGGCAACCCTTCATCCCAACCCCGGCAGGACCGAGACCATTCGACGCTTGACCCGCACGGAATATCAAAATGCCATCCGGGACCTCCTTGCCGTCCGAGTCGACACCAAGGCACTGTTGCCAAAGGATGAGTCCAGTCATGGCTTTGATAATATCACTGTCGGCAACCTTTCCCCTACCCTCCTGAATCGCTACATCTCAGCAGCACAGAAAATCAGCCGACTGGCAGTCGGTGCAAGCCATGTCAAACCGGGCGGCCAGACTTATCGAATCCCGGCAGATGTCACTCAGGAATCTCATGTTGAAGGGCTACCTCTGGGTACGCGTGGAGGGACTGTTGATCCCCCACAAGTTCACCCACGATGCGGAATACGAAATTCGAGTAAGACTGGCACGGGACAGGAATGAAGTCATTGAGGGGCTGAATGGTTCGTATGAACTGGATATATTGATGGATGATCAACGTATCCGACGCTTCAAGGTGGGACCTCCGAAAACCAAAGGAGATTACGACAGCGTGGATGGGAGGTTGTCGATTCGCGTTCCTGTCAAGGCTGGCTTGCGTCGGATAGGAGTCACCTTTGCCGATCATTCCGATGCGCTGCTGGAAAGGAAGCGTCAACCTTACAGGGTGGCTTTTAACATGCACCGACATCCCAGACTCAGTCCTGCCATCTATCAGGTAAGCATCAACGGCCCTTTTCAGATTCAGGGTTCCGGAGAAACGGCAAGCCGGGCAAAAATATTCATAGAAAAACCCCAGACACCTGCTGAGGAGGATCAATGCGCCAAACGCATCCTTTCCCACTTGATGCGCCGCGCCTATCGACGTCCGATCACATCGGAGGATTTGATTCAACCTCTGAGGTTCTATCGTCAAGAATCTGCCAAGAAAGGATTCGAGGCAGGCATCGAGACTGCCTTGAGTGCGATCCTGGTCAGCCCTCAGTTTCTATTGCGCATTGAAAACGAACCACATGATGTGCTGCCCGACACTCCCTACAAGGTATCCGATCTGGAATTAGCCACTCGACTTTCCTTTTTCCTTTGGAGCAGCATTCCAGATGAGACTCTACTTGATCTGGCCTCACATGGCGCACTCAGCAAAGGCGATGAACTGACACGGCAAACAAAGAGGATGCTCAGGGACCCACGAGCAAAGAGCCTGATAACCAATTTCGCCGACCAATGGCTTTACTTGAGAAATCTCGACTCGTTCACACCTGACGCACGCTTGTTCCCGGATTTCGACGAGAATCTGCGAAAGGCGCTACGAAAAGAAACTGAAATGCTTTTCGGGCACATTTTGAAGGAGGACCGGAGTGTCCTCGAATTGTTGCAATGTAATTACACCTTCCTGAATGAACGCCTGGCCAGACACTACAGCGTCCCCGGCATTCATGGATCGCATTTCCGAAAGGTTGCCTTGAAACCGGAGATGCATCGCGGCGGGGTTCTTCGACACGGAAGTATCCTTGCCGTGACTTCCTATGCCACTCGCACTTCGCCTGTCATCCGGGGGCACTGGATATTGGGGAACCTGCTGGGATCACCGCCTCCACCACCTCCACCGAACATACCCGCACTTGAGGAAACATCTGTCGATGCAAGTTTGTCCGTCAGGGAGCGGTTTGCTGAACATCGTGCCAATGCGGCATGTGCAAGGTGCCATGACGTGCTGGATCCGGTAGGGTTTGTTTTGGAAAATTTTGATGCAGTCGGTCGTTGGCGTGACATGGAAAATGGGCGCCCTGTGGATGCATCAGGGGGATTTTCAGATGGCAGCCAGTTTGAGGGGGTGGAGGCACTCGAAGAAGCAATACTCAGGCGCCCCAAACTTTTCGTACAAACACTTTCCGAAAAATTGCTGACCTACGCCCTGGGCCGAGGCATTGAAACGTATGATGCTCCCGCTGTTCGCCGCATCATTCGACACGCAGAAAAGGATGATTTCCGAATGAGTTCGATTATCCTTGGAGTGGTCCGGAGTCAGCCGTTCCAAATGAGAAAGACGTTACCATGATCATTACAAAAAAAGCATTACCTCGACGCACGTTTCTCAGAAGCGTGGGAGCTTCCATGGCACTCCCCTTGCTGGACGCCATGATACCCGCGGCAACGGCTTCCGCAAAAACATCACTCGGCAGAACCAAACGTCTGGGTTTTATTTTCATGCCCATGGGCTGCGACCAGTCCCGATGGTTTCCGGAAAAGGAAGGTAAGCTCGAAAAGTTATCACCTATTTTGAGTTCACTGGAACCGGTCAAACATCAGATCAACGTATTGCAAAACATGGAACTGGCCAACGCCTATCCAGGTTCACATGCTACTTCCAACTCGTCCTTCCTGAGTGCAGCGAAAGCCAGACATACGGAAGGAAACGATTACTACCTGGGGACAACCGTCGACCAGGTAGCCGCCCAGCATTTTGGACATACCTCGCCATTGCCCTCCCTTGAATTGTCCATGGATTTGATGCAGACGGTCGGCCAGTGTGACAATGGTTATGCCTGCGTGTACCAGAACAACCTTTCATGGTCCACCCCTACCACCCCTTTACCCGCGGAGGCCCACCCTCGAATCGTATTCGAGGCATTGTTCGGCGACGGAGGAACGACCGCAGAGCGGAAGTCAGCGCTTCGCAGGCGTGCTAGCTTGCTGGATGCTTTCAATCACGACATCGCTCGATTGAAACGACAACTGGGGACCGAGGATCGCGTTCGCATGGATGATTACCTCGAAACCGTAAGGGAAGTGGAACGACGCATCCAGCGGGCAGAGGCAAATACGGAAGATAATCCGCTTCCGGACCTGGACCGACCGGTGGGCGTCCCCGAATCCTATGCCGAGCATGCACGATTGATGTTTGATTTGCAGTTACTCGCCTTTCAAGGAGATGTCACTCGGGTCACCACCTTCCAGTTGGCAAGGGAAACAAGTAACCGCACTTACCCTGAAATCGGGGTACCTGATCCGCATCATCCACTGTCGCACCACGGCAACGATCCGGAAAAAATCGCGAGAATGTCAAAAATCAACCAATTCCACGTCTCCCTCTTCGCAGAGTATGTGCAAAAGCTGCAGGATACGCCTGAGGGAGAGGGATCATTACTGGATCAAACCTTGTTGCTTTATGGAAGCGGGATAGGCAACCCCAATATTCATGACCACACCAACCTGCCAGTTCTGGTGGCGGGTGGCAGTGCAACCGGCCTGAAGGGAGGCCACCACGTGCGTTACAAAAAGCCCACTCCTTTGTCGAATCTTCACCTGACGCTGCTCGATAAAGCCGGCGTGCATCTGGATTCATTCGCTGACAGCACAGGCAAGATGGAAGAATTATTTCCATTATCAATCTGATGAAACACCTCCTGATCGTCTTTCTGGTATCGACACTTTCCCTGCATGGGCAAAGTCCCGCTCTTGAAGCCGTCCGGCAATCCGATCACTCACAGCTGCAATCATTGATTGAAGCACAGAGGGATTTGAACGCGACAGATGCAAACGGAATGACCGCATTGCATCAGGCTGCTCTGCAGGATGATCTGAAAGGCGTGAAGATGCTGCTGGAAGGAAAAGCAAATCCATCCGTGATGACGGACTATGGAATCACTCCATTATGGCTTGCCTGTCAAAACGGCAATGCATCTATCGTAAAGACCTTGTTGAAGGCTGGCGCTGCTGTTGATCAGATGTTCCCCGGAAAGCAATCAGCTTTGATGATGGCTGCCAGAGTGGGCAACCTGGAATCCGTTCAGGCCTTGGCCAATCAGGGTGCCGAACTGAATACCAGAGAGGGTCGAGGTCAAACCGCAATCATGTGGGCCTCTGCCGAAGGACATGCGGATGTGGTCGCGTGGCTGATCGAAGCTGGTGCGGATTTTAGATCTCCACTCAAAAGCGGGTTCACTCCCCTGTTCTTTGCCATTCGTGAAGGGCGTCACGAGGTGGTGCAAACCTTGATTGAAGCGGGCATCGATATCCATGAAGCCATGGATCCGGAACGTCGAGCCAGTCGAGGGCCTCAATCAGGCATGACCCCTTTGTTGATGGCGGTAGAAAATGGTCATTTTGAGCTGGCCATTGAACTCGTCAAAGCAGGCGCAGACCCTGATGACTTAAGGCCTGGCTATGCAGCCTTACACGCCATCACCTGGGTGCGTAAACCCGATAGCGGTGAAGGAGTCAACGGCTTGCCACCTCCAGATGGTTCAGGGAACTTGACCTCCTTGGAGTTTGTAAAAAATATACTTTCCCTTGGAGCCGATGTGAATATTCGGATCCCAAATGGCCATGGCGGCGCAGGCAAATTCAGCAGGCAAGGGGCTACTCCATTCCTCATGGCGGCGAAAACAGCTGATCTGAACTTATTAAAATTGCTCCACCAATCCGGGGCAGATCCCAACATCTTAAACGAGGACGAAGTCACCCCCCTCATTGCTGCTGCAGGTTTAGGCACGGTCGCTGCAGGTGAAGTTGCAGGCACTGAAGAGGAAGTAATGGAAACAGTCCATTGGCTGCTGGAGGCAGGTATGGACATCAACGCCGTGAGCACAAAAGGAGAAACTGTCATGCACGCGGCTGCTTACAAGAACCTGCCCAGAGTCATTGAATTCATGGCAGGTCATGGCGCTGATATTGAAGTTTGGAATAAAGCTAATCAACATGGATGGACACCATTGCTCATCGCCGAGGGATTTCGTCCTGGCAACTTCAAACCTTCTTTCGAAACCATCGCATCAATTCATGAGGTCATGCTTGCCACCGGCATCACCCCTCCTCCCCCCACACAAGCCAAGGGCATCAACAATACCGATTATACATCGCCTGAGCAAAAAAAGGCCGACGCCGAGCTGTGGAAAAAGGACAATCAGTAGAATACCTCTTCCGAGTCGAACATTGATTCACCATGAAACCAAGTTCTTTGGTGATGCACCCATACTCAGCAAGGGGGAGAAGATGTCGATTCAAGTTGTTATTGTCACGCTGACAGACAATCAAGCATCCAGCACTTGAAGGTTGTGGTTCCGGAAGAGAACATATCTCCGGATCATCACTTTGGAATGCTTGAATCCAGCATGAGGGCGCGGACGTATTTTATAGCTATGGAACCGAAGGATAATAACTGATCATGGTATTCCTTCAGCACGAAATGACCATCCCACTCGGCTTCCACTTCGGAGCGAAGATCCACATGTTCCAGATAACCGACGAAATAGGTAGATAATTGAGCTGAGGTCAATTGAGCTCTTCGCCATTTCCCATCCGCTTCACGCTCCTCTTGAAACGCATCTTCCATCATCAAGCGCATCGCCTCTTGCTTTTCGATTCCGTCAACGTGTATTGCCTGGTCAAGTAAGGCATTGGTCACATCTCTCAAGTACCATTTCAAAACGACCAAGCGCATCAAGGGATCATCCTTGAGGAAACCTTCCTCACACATCATCCACTCACTGTAAACTGCCCACCCTTCTACGAAGGTACCCGACCCCAGAACCGATCGAATCCTGCGGGGGCTTCGATTGGCATGGGCGAGTTGAACGAAATGACCAGGCATGGCTTCATGGATCGTGAGATTATGCAACGACCGGCGATTGTACTCACGCAGATGAGAGGCAACCTGTTCTTCTGTCCAGGAAGCCGGTGGAGGAGAAACGGCATAAAAGGTCTTCAACCCTTTTTCTAAAGGACCAGGGGAATCACAATAGGCGAGTGAAACTCCGCGACGGAATTCCGGCATGACAATAATTTCCATGGGATCCTCGGGCAACGTGACAATGTCATTTTCACTCAGGAATTGACGGGTCAATCGAACAGATTCATTGGCGGCAGCCACCACGCCTTCGGCGCTTGGCCTGTCCTGACAGGCTAACTCAAGGCAGGCTCGTATGATTGATTTTTTATAAGCCCGTGACGGTCGCCTTGGAAACTGTGTATAGGGAAAACGCTTTAGATACACGTTTCTGGCAATATCGAACATACGATCATGCAATGCACGTATTTGCTTTTTACCCCGCTCCTTGATCTGTTGCCGTGTCAAAGGAGACTGCAGCGTTTGCTCAAGTTTTTGATCATATAAGGTCGCCCCCAGTCGATAGTTCCCTGCCGCCCTTGGTAACAAGTGATTCTCCAGCCATTGTTGATGTTCCTCAACCGCCTGACGAGCCACCTCAATGGCCCCGGTGAGATCTCCCCTGTCCTTTGGCTTCAATGCTGAGCGGTGTGGTTGAATGGTGTTTTTGATGATGGCTAATATACCGCGGTTCTGTCCAATAGCGGTTTCAGCATGAGCACGCGGCACGCGAGAAGGGATGAGTACAGACCGGGCCTGCTTCAAGAGCGCAGGCAGTTGCAACAGTCTGGAGGTGGCGGAACGAAGCCGATCCGGTAAAGGCGCAAACTCCCGCGCCATCAGACCGTAAACAGCATCCCCTGCCAGTCCCGAATAACGCAGCGGATTCCAAGCCCATTCCTGCAAGATGTCATGACGCCATACAGACGTCTTTAAATGATGCCGCAGTATCGCAAGATCAACTTGCTCCGCTCTCGAAAGTCTCCCTCTGGAAAGAATCTCGATTCGCTGTAAAAGATCCAATTGCAACTGCCGTCTTCGCTCGCGGCCTTGCTCACTGACATCATCTATGGATGCGTCATACCGATGATCTCCAATGCCCGTTGCCCAGACGGGTGAAAGCCGGGCCGATTCGTCGAAGTAATCATTGACGAGCGCTTCAAAACCATCACCGTCACCAGTCACCACATTTCGATCTTTTGAGATTTCGTCCAGAGCAAAAAGGCAATGACAGCACCAGAGCAAGGAGAGGCCTGAAATTTTCAACAATGACATATTGAAAGGTTAGAATGAGAGTGCTCTGCGAACAAGCTAAAGACCCTGAACAGGAAAACACCCATCAATACAAAGCTTAATTCAACAGGAGATGGAACACCCGCAGCGCCGTTCCGTTCCCATCCGGATGGTGCTCTTCGGCAATACGTATCCTGACATGATGCGGACCGTTCTCCAGCCCATCGTCGAGTATCACAGCCCAGGGGAGGTGGAGACTTCGACTCCAGCGTGTGAATGTCTCCAATGGACGAAATCCGGCGTTGTCGATATTGAATTCAACGCGCCCGGCATCGGGACCTGAGGTAATGAACAACCCTACCCCAGTGCCATTGAAATCAAATTCAAAACTGGCTCCCGATTGTGTGGAAACAAGGGCAGGAACATGAACAAAGCCAGATCGAGTACCTTTCTTATCAATAGGCTTCCATGCCGGGTTCCATTTAAAATCTTTGAGATGATGCACGCTCGAAATACTCCCTAAACGCCCATTGACATAGCTTTTTCTATCTACAATGTCTGGTAGTGCATGCGGTTTTACCGCACTGGACAAAGGCTTTTGAAAGGCGGTATTGAACATACGAGCGATGCTGTTGGCATAAAGCCGATGGCCAAAGGGAGATGGATGCAGGTTTTTGAAATCTTCATTCCAAGTGAATTCACCCGCCTGAATGCGGTCAGTGACCTCCAGAGATAGGTTCAATGTCGGGTTGCCATAAGCCGAGGCAACCTTTTCATGCTGCTCGATTGAGTCAGGGGTCTTGCCTTTCTTGTAATCGACCATGTGCGCGGGCATGACAAAATGAAGATGTACGATATCGATCAATGGATTGATCGAGCGTGCGTGCCTTACGACACCCTCCATACCGCGCAACATATGCAATATCTCCGAGGTGTTTGAAGTATCGTTGACTGCCGCCTCTACAAACAATAAGTCCACAGGCCCTTTCAGGAAGACGTCACGCTCCAGGCGAAATGCGTGTGGGACGGATCCCATCGAACTGATTCCGGCTCCGATGAACTCAAATTCAGTCTCGGGAAACCGTTCCCGAAAATAGTTCATTGTATGATCACGCCAACCACCGCCGGCGGTAATCGATCCTCCAAGAAAAGCAATGCGACCCGTTTTCTTTCGCTCAAATTGAAAGTGGCAGTTCTGCAGTCCATCACGAAGATCAAAATATTCACGTCCCAATGGAAGCACATCAGGCTCATAACGGTTGGAAGCGCTGACTTGAATTACCAACAAAAGCCAGACCACCGTGGAAAAGTCCATCATCTTTATCATGGTTGAAATCGAGATACTAACCCTTGCAATTTAACGATTCAAGGAACCATGTATGGACAGTTTTGTGGTAATGAAAACAAAATGCGCTTAACAGCAATCGGCAAGCGCATTATTGTTGAGGACACCATGATCATGAAAACCCATCCAATCGCCTCCATCATCATTGTCGCAGTGATTTTCCTCGGGCACAGCTCCCACCATGCCGCAGATCTCGGTGATCTTTCACCACTCACTTCCTGGGATAAGGTCGCACGCGGTGTGTGGCGAGCTGAAATGGGCGATCTGGAGAATGAAATCCGCTATTCGGATCTCGCAGCCGCTCCCCCAAGACTCAAAGCATTGAATACCCTCTCCAATGCTGCGTTTCCATTTACCTCAAAGAACATTTCGTTTCATCTGGACTCAAGCGAAAAGGTAATGGTCCGGATCCCGACCGATGAAGATGAAACTCTTTATGGATTCGGACTTCAACTCGATGGCATCAAGCATTCGCGCAAGGTCATGACCCTCAACGTGGATCACTGGAGCAAAGGCGGCGGCCGGACGCATGCACCCGTGCCTTTTTACATTTCCAGCAAAGGTTACGGAGTGTTCTTCAATACAGCTAGATTCCTGAAAATTTACAATCAAGTGGGCAATCGAAAAGATTCCCTGCGTAATCCGCCGGAGGTAGATCGAAATCCTCCGTCCGACGAACCTCAGCAGGGACCATGGTTGGCTCAACCACCGGGGGATGCCGTGGAGGCTCAGGTAAACAGTCCGGGACTTGAGTTGATTGTCTTTTCCGGCAACTCAATATTGGAAGTCGTTGCAGCGGTATAACCTGTTCCATGGCGGCGGGGCCCTTCCCCCTCTCTGGGGGACTGGGGTTCTGGCATCGCGTACATGCAACTTTCAACGCGGATCAGGTGAAAGAGGAACTGAAGGACTTTGAGGAACGCAACTTTCCCATCGATGTTGTCGGGCTGGAGCCTGGATGGATGACAAAATCTTATCCTTGCACCTTCGAATGGCAAAAAAAACGCTTTCCTGATCCCGCAAAATTTACACGCGAATTGCTGGACAAGGGGATCCGTTTGAACCTGTGGGAGAACCCTTATATTTCCAAGAGCAGCCGTCTCTACGAATCCATGTATCCACTTTCAGGCTCCCATCTGGTTTGGCTTGGGCTGGTGCCTGACTACACCCTTCCCAAGGCACGGCGCCTGTTGACCGATCAACATCATGAAGATCATATCAGCATTGGTGTCAGCGGTTACAAAATTGATGAAGTGGATGGTTACGATTTCTGGCTCTGGCCGGATCATGCAACCTTCCCTTCGGGCGTTTCCGGTGAAGCGATGCGACAATCGTATGGGTTACTCATGCAGAACATGCTCTATGCGGATCTCTTCAAAAAACGCAATGTACGCACATACGGATTGGTGAGAGCTGGTAATGGCGCTGCATCGGGGTATCCATTCGTCATCTACAGCGACGCCTACAACCACCGTGAATATCTGACAGGGATTTCAACTTCGAGTCTCTGCGGAATATTATGGACCCCTGAGGCCCGCTCGGCTCGAAGTGATCGCGAATGGTTGAACCGAATGCAAACCGCCTGTTTCTCTGCCATGGCACAATTAAACGCTTGGTCATCGGGCAAAAAACCATGGAGTTACGAAAAGGTGGCGGATGCGGTCAGAGATGTCATTCAGCTTCGCATGCGCTTGCTACCCTACCTTTACACCGCTTTTGCCGATTACCATTTCAGAGGCATCCCACCGGTCCGAGCCATGATATTGGAAGATGGATTTGCAGGTGGAAATGAGACAGTAATTGAAGGTAAACTCGATGGTGAAATGAATCCTTACGCGATGGATCGCCGCGTCGAGAAGACGGATCAGTATATGTTCGGTCCTTCCATTTTGGTTGCACCGTTTTATGAAAACCAGGCGACCAGACGTGAAGTTCAGCTACCTCATGGGAATTGGTATCATTTTTACTCGGGTAATTTCGCGGGCAATGGTGAGACTATTTCAGTGACTGCCGCTGAACTTGGTGATCGTATCCCGCTTGTTTGTCAAAGATGGCGCAGTGATCCCGATGCTGAGCGATTCCGTCAACCAGGTCAAGCGTGCCATTGGTCATCCACTGGAGGTGCGATGGTATGGCACTGAACCAGGGGTAGGTGACCTCTATGAAGACGATGGACAGACTTTTAAATACGAAGAAGGAGCATCCCGCAGGCGCCAATTCAAAGTCTCCCAGGCGAACGATGGCCAATTGAATCTGGAGGAAACAGTAACCAATCAAAACCAGAAAGCCATGTTTGGCGTCCTTGAAAGGTTTGTCGTCATGACGAAGTAATACCACCAGGCCAACAGGGCCGGCTCATGAGATGGAGACCTGTGTCCATCACCCTTGATAGACCAAAAGGATGAGATAATCACAAGAGAGGTATATACACCAGTTCAGCAACAAGATCACCAGAGGTGCAAAATCAATACGGGCCCATTGGAAAGGCAGACGGGACAGATGGCGACAACAATTTCCCTGCTACCTCATCAACCCAGTCCCAGCCTTCCCAATTGCCCAAGTGCACGTAACTGTGGATGAGGTAAAGCAACATCAAGAGGATGATGAGGTAGTAAAGGCCAAGCCAGGCGCTGATGGAAATACAAAGGGCTTGCCATAACAAATGTGGAACATCGCTGACCGCTGGCAGTATGCCCTGCCAGCCAAAAACAATAGCAAGAAAAACCCACCCTATGAAACCGAAGGTGAGAAGAAGCAAAACCTGTATCAGCCAGTGCCTGCTTTGAAGGAATCCCAGTGAAGCCCCCAGACCGTTCACGATATTTTCGGCACCGTTTCTGGGGCTGAGGCGTGATAAAAACCAGAGCCAGATATAGGCAATCATTGCAAATTTCAGAAAACTGGCCACTGCCATCCAAAACATCGAACTCAAGCTCGCTGTCTTGAAATAAACCACCAGCAACATGAAATTCATTGATAGGGTCGGATCAATGGGAGCTCCCAGGTAATGCAGCAGCAGGACTTTGACCAGCAAAATCAAAAGGAAGCCACCGAAATATATCCATGCGCTTCCGATGCGACGCGACGGCCCCACCAAAGTTCCCAACAGGGTCAATGGGCGCTGGATCTCGGTCGGGTTGTGGAGTTGCATCCACCCGTTCACCCATAGTATCCAAGCTGCTATATTGAGAATGAAGTCAATGATCTGCATCCGATAAACGGTGTAACAGATTCCATTTGATTTGGGAATGACGGATCAATGGTTAATTTGAACAAAAAGGGCCACCAGAAATCAATCCGGTGGCCCTGAAATACAAGGATGTGAAATGCGATAGCGATTACATCACCTTGAGCAGGACGTCGGCCATTTCTGAGGGTGTTTGAGCTACTTGAATTCCGGCTTCGCGGAAGGCTTCAATTTTTGCTTCTGCCGTCCCTTTCCCACCACTGACAATTGCTCCAGCGTGGCCCATGCGTCGCCCGGGAGGTGCCGTAGTTCCCGCAATGAATCCTGCTACTGGCTTTTTGCAATTGTCACGGATCCAAGCAGCCGCTTCTTCCTCAGCTGAACCACCGATTTCACCGATCATAATGATACCGTGTGTGTCAGGGTCATCGTTGAACATCTTGATCACATCAAGATGTGAAGTACCATTGACCGGATCTCCTCCGATACCCACGCAAGTCGATTGCCCCACTCCCCGACAAGTCAATTGCCAGACGGCTTCGTAAGTTAAAGTTCCACTGCGAGAAACAACGCCGATATTACCTTTTTTATGGATATACCCCGGCGCGATGCCAATGCGACATCCTCCAGAAGACTGTTCACCTTCACCCGGAGTGACAATGCCTGGACAGTTGGGGCCTATCAGTCGGGTTTTACTTCCCTCCAGTGCACGTTTCACCTTCACCATGTCATTAACAGGTATTCCTTCGGTGATGCAGACCACAAGATCAAGTCCCGCGTCCACACCCTCAAGAATGGCATCAGCGGCGAATGGCGGTGGAACAAAAACCGCAGAAGTTGTTGTTCCTGTTTCAGCTACCGCTTGAGCAACCGTATCAAACACAGGGACTTTGTCTTCGAAGGTTTGTCCGCCTTTACCAGGGGTCACCCCAGCCACGATTTGCGAGCCGTATTCCAGACTCAATTGTGCGTGCCGTCCACCAAACGAACCTGTAATACCTTGGACTAAAACCTTTGTTTCGGGAGTGACTAAAATTGCCATATTCGATTCTTGTTTTGAAATTTTTTGTGAAGAGGATACGTATAGCTTGGTTTCAGACAACAGCCACAATTTTCTTAGCTGCATCAGCCATCGAGTCTCCACTGATTAGCTCCAGTCCAGATTCATTGAGAATTTTTTTACCAATCTCAACATTGTTACCTTCCAGACGCACAACAAGTGGAATCGATAAATTGGTTTCCTTGGCGGCAGATACCACACCCTCGGCGATCACATCGCACTGCATGATCCCCCCAAAGATATTGACCAAGATACCTTTCACATTCGGATCACTCAGGATGATTTTGAATGCGGCAGTGACCTGTTCACGCGAAGCTCCGCCGCCTACATCGAGGAAATTAGCTGGGTCCCCACCGTAATGCTTGATAATGTCCATCGTCGCCATGGCCAAACCTGCACCATTGACAAGACAAGCTATATTGCCGTCGAGTTTAATATAGTTGAGATCAAATTTACCTGCTTCGATTTCAAGAGGCGCCTCCTCAGCAAGATCCCGCATTTCCAAAATGTCCTTGTGCCGATACAGCGCGTTGTCATCGAGAGAGATTTTTGCATCGACCGCAGCAATCCCCTGAGTCTCATCCACATTTTCAACAATACAAAGTGGATTGATTTCGACCATAGACGCGTCACAACTCCAAAAAGTTTTGTAGACACCCATGAGCAGCTTGGTCGCTTGCCCTATGAGGGACGAAGGAAGATTCAATGCAGCAGCTATTTTACGGGCTTGATAAGGCATCATCCCCATCGCGGGGTCTATCGTTTCCTTGACAATCTTTTCGGGCGATTTCTCGGCGACCTCCTCGATATCCATCCCCCCCTCGGTGCTGGCCATGACAATGGGCTTGGAGGTGTTGCGATCAAGTAAAACAGCAAGATACAGTTCTTTTACAATTTTTTCAGCGCTAGCTACCAGCAGAGTTTTCACCTCGCGCCCCTCAGGACCTGTTTGTTTGGTAACCAATACTTCGCCTAGCATGGCTTTTGCCGTCTCAACCGTCTCGTCCACGCTCTTGCAAAGATGCACTCCGCCTTGAAAGCCACTCTTGAAGGTCCCCTTGCCTCGTCCACCTGCATGGATCTGAGATTTGATCACTAGCATGCTCTGCCCGGCGTCAAAAAGAGCTTGTGCAGCAGTTTGAGCTTCTTCGATGCTTTTGCAGGCCTTGCCTGAAGGGACGTTTACGCCGTTGCGTGCTAATAATTCTTTGGCTTGGTATTCGTGAATATTCATGAAATCGATCGCTTAAAAAGCAGGGTAAAATAACATTGGAGGAGGCAACTCAATGGCAATTATAAGGCAGAGGGTTTTGGAAAAGCCCTGCGTTGCGGCCTATCGCTGGTCAATGGGCGTCACAGTCAAGCCCTCT
The DNA here is from genome assembly GCA_943788245.1 of uncultured Verrucomicrobiae bacterium. Lineage (GTDB taxonomy): Bacteria > Verrucomicrobiota > Verrucomicrobiia > Limisphaerales > AAA164-E04 > AAA164-E04. The sequence goes on from CALSPN010000007.1 coordinate 108,210, forward strand.
GGACCAATATAATCGCTTTGAGGTCGGATCAAACGGTTGTCTGCCATTTGCTCCAATACATGTGCTGTCCACCCTGAAGTTCGCGCAATCGCAAAAATAGGGGTAAACAAATCGATAGGTATTTCCAAAGAGTAGTAAACGCTGGCAGAATAAAAATCCACATTGGCGTGAAGCCCTTTTTCGTTGAGCATGATTTCCGCGATTTTGTCGCTCATCTGAATCCATTTGGGCTCTGCGATGTGTTCCCCCATCTTGAGAACCATCTTACGCAGTTTCAATGCTCTGGGATCCAGCACTTTGTAAACTCTGTGCCCGATGCCCATGACTTTCTTTTTGTTTTCTAGACAATCGGCGACAAAGGCGTCCACATTTTCGAGGCTACCTATTTCCTGCAGCATCCGAATGACGGCCTCATTAGCACCACCATGCAAAGGCCCCTTGAGCGTACCAATCGCACTGGTCACAGCGGAGTAAATGTCAGAAAGGGTTGCGACGGTAACCCTTGAGGCAAACGTGGAAGCGTTCATTCCATGATCAGCATGGAGAACGTAACACATGTCCAAGGTGTCAACGCTATCTTTCTCAGCTTCCGTGCCACCGTTAATGAGATACAGAAAGTTAGCGGCTTCATTCAAATCAGGCCTGGACTCCACCAAGGGTCTTCCCTGGCGGTGGAGATGGAAGTAAGCTGTGACAATGGGGATTTGAGCAATGATCTTTAGAGCTTTTTCCTGAAGTGATTCCGGAGAGTTGTCCTCGGATGAGGAGTCGAAACATCCAAGAGCAGATATGCCTGTTCTGAGGGCATTCATCGGGACGGTGTCCTTGGGTAAGGATTTTATTAAATCTATAACACCTTGGGGTAGTTGACGGTAGCCTACCAGCTTGGTTTTCAAAGCACTCAGCTCAGACTGGTTCGGAAGCTTGCCATAATGCAATAAATAAACCGTTTCCTCGTAACCTATATTTCCTGCAAGCTCATTGATGTCATAACCCCTGTAAATCAATTCCCCCACATCACCCCGCACATCACTCAGATATGTTTTGGCGGCTACAATTCCTTCAAGTCCTTTTGTCGCGTCACTACTCATATTGAATCACTCAATCTGCTCAAATTTTATCTCAACTTACTTTAATCCAAGAGAGAATCTATGGAAGCAAACGTAGTAGCGTCAATTTTTTTTGAAAAAATGCTCCAAAAACCATTCAATTTTATCAGTGAATTGACCATGACCAGTCAAATTAAAAAGAAAATCTGCAAGACAATAGGAGGTTGATTCAATGGAAGAACTACAATACAAGCTACTTAACGACTGGCAGTGTGAGAAACTGTGACAAAGCAGCAAACTACTCCAATCCCTAGATGGCGATGCCAAAAAACTGGAAGGACCGGATAAAAACAAGCGGAGGGTGATCAATAGGCTGAATTTTGATGAAAATTCCCTCCCGTCAATTAAAGGATGCAGCGAAATTAAACAAAAAACAGATCCTTATGGCTATTGAATAGTCGATCGCGAAAAAACACCTCTACTCCTGACGATCATTAATTTTCATACCAATCAGGACCGATTGAGTATGCGAAAACAAAAGAATGGTTCCATCATTTCTTGAGATTCCACGCCCTCGCTGCCAGTAAGGGATTGATTTGATCTCCAATGGTTCCTTTGAGGTGACATCTCATCATTCTGAAATCTTTCTCAAGATGACCAATCACTGCTTCTAACGCCGAGCGTCTTCTAGATCGATGCCTCATCTTTTCCTTTTCAGCCGCAGTAGCATCCTTGTCCGCAGGTTTCGGTGTTAAGATGGTTGTCCCATTAATTTCATCCACTTCTCGGTAGCCTCTATCTGCGATGGCAACCTTCGGTCTTTGTCTCATGATGGATTCTGCCGGTTCCAACACTTCTGGGGGTGTGTGGCCATCATAAATGTTCTTTGGATGTGAAACGGCACTTACAATGACTCCACTCTCAGCTGTGATGCCTACTGATGCTTTGCTGCCAAATTCGTATTTTTTGTGTATCTTACCTTTGACTAGGCAATAGACTTGTGGGTCATGCAGGGAATAGATTTTATTTTTATCCGTGCGCTTTTGAAGAAGCACACGCCAATAAATCATGAGATCCTTCAAGTAGGCTTTAATCGTTTCCTCTGGCAGTTTTCACCGGAACTTCTGGTTAATAGGCATTTACCAGCTCGTTTTAACGAACCCAAAACTTCAAAAAAACCAATACTTATATAAGTAATGGGAGTTCTTCAGGGGCGACTGAATAAAGAAAACAGGTGGTAATGATTCGCAGTTTATTTAAATGTTTAACTTTCTTTGAATTTTGGCCCTTTTGACCTAGAATTTTCGTTATGTATGGTTTGGTTAATAAAGCAGTTCAGGGTCTGGTAATAGAAAACTACGGCGAAGAAACTTGGGACCAGATAAAGGAGCGAGCCAATGTCGATGTGGAAATGTTCATTAGTAATGAATCATACAAGGATAGCCTGACTTACGACTTGCTGGTGGCGACTTCGGAAATTGTGAATCAGCCTGCCTCCGAGTTACTGAGGTTGTTGGGGCATTACTGGATCAATGAGGTTGCAGTGCAACATTATGGAGCAATGATGGACGCAGGCGGAAACAGCTTTGTTGAATTCATGAAAAACCTGCCTAATTTCCATCGGCGAGTCGCTATGATTTTCCCAAACCTCGAGCCGCCCAGCTTTAGTATTTTAAAGGAAGAAAAGAACAGTATACATTTGATCTACGAATCAACTCGTGAAGGTCTTGAAATGTTTGTTGTGGGTATTCTCGAAGCGTTAGCCAAGCGCCACAAAATCGAAATAAAGATCGATCAATGTAAATCCGAAAGCGATCAACCTGTTGAAGGAGTCAGCCAAAGGTTATTTATCATTAGTTGGGAACCGGTTTCATGAGCAGTGAATCAAACATTCCATTCAGCACCCTGGAGAAGCTCTTCCCTTTCTACATTTGGATTAATTCGAATTGCCAAATCATTTCTGTAGGTCGATCCCTGAAGAAATTACTACCTCACTCAACGATTGGAATCAATGTAAACAGCCTCTTTATGAAGGAACGAGGAGGGGTTTTGCCCATTGATTTAAGTTCACCGGATTTGGAAAAAAAGCTGTATCTTCTAAAATCAGTCAGCGAGGATTTGACCCTTCGTGGCCAACTGATCGGAATGCCTGACAGCAGTTTTTTTCTTGCCGCATCTCCTTGGGTGGAATCACCGGACAACCTAATTGCGCTTGACCTCGATTTGGCGGATTTTGCAGTACACGACCCAATCTTGGATTTGCTCAACGTCATCCAATCCGAACGCATGGCAAGTGGAGAGATCAAGGCTTTGGTCAACAAACTTTCACAGCAGAAGGCATCCCTCAAGGAAGCCAACCATTCTCTTGAGGAACAAAACCGAACTGTGCTGAAGACGCAGCAAGAGTTGGAGATACAAGCCTCGGAGGCAAGGAAGCTGGCCCACGTGGCAAGCCGCACTGACAATGCAGTGATCATCACCAACGATCGCGGAGAAATTGAATGGGTCAATGAAAGTTTTGAGAAACTTACAGAATTCAATTTGAACGAGGTCAAGGGAATCACCCCAGGAAAGTTACTTCAGGGACCTGAAACAGATCAGAAAACCGTAAAAACACATGAACGATTGCCTCAAAAACCATGAGGGGTTCAATGTGGAAATTATCAACTATTCCAAGTCTGGACGAAGGTATTGGATTCGAATTGAGGTTCAGCCCATATTGGATTCAAAGGCGGAGTTGACCAATTTTATTGCGGTTGAAACAGACATTACCGCACAAAAACTTACTGAGGACAGTTTGCATGCGGCCAAAGTCAAGGCTGAGCTGGCCAATGCTGCCATGAGTGAATTTCTGGCTACTGTGAGCCATGAGATTCGCACACCGATGAACGGAATCATTGGCATGCTTGAAATCCTGATGGATACCAAACTCGAAAGAGAGCAGCGAAATTATATATCGTTGATCAGGGTCAGCTCCGAATCGCTCGTAAAAATAATCAACGATGTCTTAGATCTTTCCAAAATCCAATCCGATCGATTCGAGCTTGAATTAAAGCCATTCGAATTGAGAAAACTTACCGATGAAGTCGTTTTGCTAATGTCCTATGCAGCAACCAAGAAAAAACTGGATTTTGAAGTCTTGGTGCATACGGAATTACCAAACAATTGGATTGGAGATGGCTCACGCTTAAGACAAATCCTGATCAATCTGGTGGGTAATGCCATCAAATTCACCGAGGAAGGCTCAGTTGAGGTTAGAGTTGGGATCACAGACGAATCATCTGAGGAATCCCCCATCGTGTATTTTGAAGTTTCAGATACAGGTGTCGGAATTCCCACGGAACGTTTGAATGACATTTTCAAACCATTCACTCAGCTGGGTAGATTTGGCAGCCACAATCAGCAAGGAACCGGTCTGGGGCTTTCCATTTGCAGTCAGTTGGTCAATATGATGCATGGCAAGATTGAGGTTGAGTCCACACATGGCCAAGGAAGCAGCTTCAGAGTGGAAGTGCCGTTCGAGACTGATACGAAGAAGCAACCCAAGCCCAGATCCTCTATCTTTGGTAAAAAAGCCATTACGGTCATACCCAACTCAATGGAAAGGGAAGTGATTGAAAACCATCTAAAAACGAAAGGGATGAAATGCAGATCTTTTGCCAACCCCAAAGAAGGGTTTGACTGCCTTCAGGAAGCCATTCAACTGAAGGAAGGAATCAAGTATTTCATGTTCTCCGAGAATTTACTGGATCACTCAGGATGGGGCAATCTCGAGGAAATCTTCAAGCAAGCCAAGGAACAAAACGAAACATTTCAAGTCACCGTCATCGCCCGAGCTACATCAAAGGCCGCTAAGAGTAAGGATTACCCTTTTTATTATGAAATCCTTTACCGTCCTCTGACTTATGAGGCCACAGGACAAATACATCGAGCAACGGGAGCTCAAGAAATTCCTGATAGTCAGAAAAGTCTTTCAGGAGGCATTACCAAACAATCAGAACTCTTTGACAAGAGCATCACTGTTTTGCTTGTCGAAGATCACCCGATTAATATTCAGCAAATGACCATATTGCTGAAGCGTCTGGGTATTATTCCTGATATTGCAAGAAACGGATTAGAGGCGGTGGAAGCAGTGAAGAAGAAGGTTTACGATGTGTTGTTGATGGACTGCCAGATGCCGGTCATGGACGGAATAGAGGCTACGCGAGAAATCCGAAAGCTCTACTCGAAAGGCTCATTGGTGAAAAACCCTTACATCATCGCAATTACCGCTTTTGCGCTTAAAGGAGATCGTGAAAAGTGCTTGGAGGCGGGTATGGACAACTACATCAGCAAACCCGTTTATAAAAAAGATGTCATCGAAACTCTGAAAGTCGCACTGAAAACTGAAAAACAGGGAGCATCAAACTCAAACTCAAATCAAACCAAAAAATATCCATTGGATGCAGAGTCGGCCTTTGAAAAACTCTGCAGTGAGCTAAGCAAGGAGGCTGCACTGACTCTGACTCAAGCACTGATCGAATTGCTGCCAGGTAAACGTCAGGAACTGGAACAAATTTTTGAAACTGATGAGCGGGAGGCCATTTCCAGATTTGGACACAGCATGAAAAGTATTTGCCGCATGAACGGACTTCAGGAACTTGCAGAATTGAATGCTGAGCTTGAAGGTTCTGCCAAAGATCTCAATAAGCAGGATTTGGGGGTGTTGATCAAAGTTATCCAGCGCGAAATTAAAGATGCAGAGATTAATCTGACTGAGTTGGTCCAAACCCACTCGTTAACCGTTTGATTAAACTTGGGATCCTGCATGTAAATAAACGATTGGGACCGCTTGTGGAGCTCAAGCGATTACATTGTTTGAGAGGCACAAATCAACCAGCGAAAAAATCAGCTGAGTTGTGAAAGTTCATTTTTTCCTAATTCGGTCGTTGCCTATACCGAAACAAGGTGAGATCCAAATACTGGCAATTCTGATAGCTCTTCCTGAAGACAACTATTATTCCTGGGAGAACATTGATGAAACCAGAGTGATTGAATGATAATGCCCCCCTTGTTGAGTGTAGATTTATTGCGTTCATAATCGAAGGTGATTCGACCAACGCGACTCATTGAGAAGGATCATCATTTTTCCAAAGACAGATTGTAAGGCCAGGTTCTTTGTCAATTGAGCGGCTGGCCTTGCTGGAGGTGTATTGATTGAAATCAACGACTTTTCATATTGGACAAATTACCCGACGCACTCGAATGCTCTCCTCTGAAATCCGCCTCTATTTGAAATCTTCGTTCAAAATCAGCTCGGCAAAAACTGGATTATGATCCGAGGCTAAGGGAGCCTGTATGATGCGAGATGATTTGAGCTGGACCTTGGCTCCGGGTGATGAAAGCAGGTAATCGATCCCGTCATGGGTTTCAAGACAATCATTCCATCCTTGTTTCCAAAGTAAATCCATGGGTGCGGTCTGGGGCCGTGCATTAAAGTCACCCGCAAGCAGCGTGAGATTGTCTGTATTCTTGGGGATGATCTGAATCATGCGTTGAACCTGCTCCAAACGAGTCTCGGCGCTTAGATGACAGAGATGAGCGTTGAATAACTGAATCAAAGGCCAATCGTCGCCTAATTCAATCTTTGCTTCCAGCACGATCCGTGGCTCTTGACCTATGCGATAAGGAAGGGCGAACGTGCATTTTGAATGGATGTTACCGCGAGCCATGATGGCGAGCCCATAGGCACCTCCTTGAAAATTCAAGGCCTTTCCAAAAACAACCTGATAGTCCAAGAGATCGGCCAGTCGCTTTGCTTGATCCACCTGCTGGGTGCGTAAGGTCTCACGATCAACTTCCTGCAGGGCAACAATGTGAGGGTCGGCTTTACGGATAATGGCTGCGATGCGTTCGTAGTCCACTTTTCCGTCCACCCCTTCGGCGTGATGAATATTGTAGGTCATGATCCGCAATGAACGGTTTCCTTCGGCAGCCACCAGAAGCGACACGAATAAAAAGAGAAAAGAAAAGATGCGTGGGTTCATATTGAGAAGATCGTTGGTACTGGGTGATGATTGGAAAGTAAATCCCGGAAAGAACGCTACCAACCTTTTATTTGGCTTTGTGTTTCTTCCCAATGTCATTGGCTTTTTGGACCCCTTTCCTTCCGATGCTTGTTTTGGATACAGATCCCACTTTCAGATACGCAGATTTCAACGTATTCAACATGGTATCACGATGGTTGTAGAGCCGCTTATGTTTTCTCCTTGGACTTCTGGAAAGGCAATAAGCAGTGAGCAGTGGCAGCGAGACCGTTGTATCGACATAGGCCACGACACAGTCAGGCAGCGTCGCCGGGTCCACTTTCCCCCAGCTGACCGCCTCTGCAGGAGTCGCCCCACTCAGGCCGCCTGTATCAGGCCGAGCATCTGTACATTGAAGAAAGTAATCATGCCCTTTCTCTTCAATCCCCATGATTTCCTGAATCTGAGGTTCAGTCTGCAACATGAAATTCTTTGGAGACCCACCACCTAAAATAAAAACGGAAGATGTATGACCTGTCGATTTCGCTGCATAAACAATGGACGCGGTCTGATTGACATCGCGGTTTGTATCGAAACTAACAGCCTGGTCTCGCAAGGACATGGCCGCCACGTTCATTCCGATCGAACTGTCTCCCGGACTGCTTGTAAAAATCGGAATCCCATACCTGTAAGCTGTGGCCAGCACAGATGTATCCTTCAGATTCAATGCCTTGGCTCTGGCATCAACATACTTGCCCAGTAGATAATGAAATTCGTCTGTTCCAAGAGAACGTTGAAACTCCGGCCCTTGAATGACACTTCTCACAAAGGCATCGGTATCGAGAAGAACGTTATAATCAAAAATCACATCGTAGATGCGAATCACGCCATGTTTGTGCAAGTCCACATCGTCTAAAAACGGTGATCCTTGATGAAGGGAGAGGTCCAGACCGTAGTGAAGATCATGATATAAATTGGCTCCTGTGGATACTACCCAGTCAACGAAACCAGCCTTCATCCATGGAATCAGGCAGGACTTCCCCAATCCGGCCGGTGTCAATGCCCCTGTAAGACTCATCCCAACGTAACCGTTTTCAGGCAACATTTTGTCCGTCAAAAGTCGAGCAGCTTCTCTTAAGCGCCCCCCATTGTATGCTAGAAATGTTTCATCAATAAGATCAGCAGCTTTCATATTTTTACTGATTCCCCCTGGATTTAATCGGGGGAAAGAAGAAAGCGGACATGATTTGGAATGCTTCTTGTTCACAGTTTAAGTTTGCCGATATCAATCACCATTAATCAACGGGAATTTATCGCAGATTTAACAGTGCAAGTTCCTCCACGAATACGCGACGAGCTAAGCTCAGGTCAGAAATGTTTCCCAGCGGCAACAAGCCGACAAGCCGAGTCTGATCCAGCACAGGCAGTAGCATCCCCGGATGCCTCTGGTATTGGGTCATGGTCGACTCCAATGACTGATCTGCCTCTACTGTTTTGAGTTCGGTTGTCATGATGGTATCGACATGCGTGGATGGTGGATGATTTTTTAATCCATCAAGAACATTGTGAATTCCTATCATTCCCACCAATTCATCACGATCATTCGTCACTGGAAACTCAGTCTGCTTGCCCGCAAGAATCCGATTAGTCATTTGCAGCAAAGTGCAGGCGGTGTGAGCTGTGTAAAAGTCGCGTATCATGAAATGTCTGATTGTATTCCCCTGCCGTTGATGCTTCGAAACAGCCCATCGTGCTTCTTGCCCGGCACCAAACCAAACCACAAGTGCAATGAAGATAAGAAATGGATTCTTGATCCAGAATAAACCAGCAAAAACGAAAAGAAGGGCCATCAAACGCCCCAATGAAGCAGCAATCCGTGTGGCTTTTGCATAATCCATCCGTGATGCCAGAAAAGCCCTCAGGACCCTCCCTCCATCCATGGGGAACGCCGGTAGCAGATTGAATCCTATCATGATCAGATTGACAGTCATTAGATTGACGCCCCCCTCGTGAGTGAAGATACTTTGAAAATCTGCGCTTACTCCCTCTACCAGTAGAATCCAGATGAATAGTAGACAGACAATCACAACATTGACGGCAGGGCCGGCCAGAGCTACCCATAATTCCTGTGAAGGTTTCTCTGGAATTTTTTCCAGACGGGCGACTCCACCTATGGGCAGCAACGTGACATCACGAGTCCCAACTCCAAAATGGCGTGCCATCAGGATGTGACCGAATTCATGCGCCAGCACGCATGCAAATAGAGCAAGGAAGGATAAGATGCCAATGACAGCCGTAAGAACGGAGTCCGAAGCACTCACTTCGGCAAAACCAACAACCACCAATAAAAGGATGAAGGTTACATGTAAATAAACGCCTACGCCCGCAATCTGGAAAATTCTAAAGGACCAGGACATGTTGTCTAGCGGCTGTTGGAGTGCTGCTTAATCGTCGCTACCGCCCGTCACGAAAGGAAGGATGTAGTAAAGAAACCAACCCAAACTGGAAATAAAGGCTGCTACGTAAGTAAACGCAGCCGCGTTGAGCACCTTGGAAACACCTTCATCTTCAGTGGATGTGGATGTAAAACCCATCTGGTTGAGGACCACTTTGGCCCTTCGAGAAGCATCGAATTCAACGGGAAGCGTGACCAGATTGAAAGCCATGATGACTCCCCAGCATAGTGCCAGTATTGGCAGCGCGATTTGAAACGGAATTAATCCAAGGAATAACCCGCCGATCATGATCCAGGTAAGCATGCCATTGGCGAAAGAAGTGATTCCAACAGATGCCATCCTAAACTTGAGAGGGCCGTAGGACTGTTGGTGCTGCAAGGCATGACCGCATTCATGGGCTGCAACAGCAATCGCAGAAATGGACGTGCCGTGGTAATTTTGATCAGAGAGAACCAGACGCTTGCGAATAGGATCGTAATGATCGTTGAGCTGCCCGCGTTGAACATGTATGCCGACATCATGTATCCCGGCAGACCGAAGGATCTGAGCGGCAACATCGCCCCCGCTGTAGCCGTTGTGTGCCCGAATTTGGCTGTAGTGTGCAAAACAGCGTTTGACTTTGGCCTGCGCCCAAAATCCAATCACCAAAGTTCCAATGAGAACGATCCAAAACATAAGAGAAAATTTAATAAATTAGGTTATCTGCTGGTCTCAAACCAGGAATGAAATGAACCTGTATCACAATTAGAGATAACGCGGAAACTACCAATTTGCAACTTCTGTCACCAAAAATTCAAATCGACGTCAAGACTGGGTTCAGAAAGTGACAGCAGTCAAATTTGATTAGGAGATTCTCTGCCGCATCACCTCGTAAAAGAAAACAGAAGCGGCGCTCGCCACGTTCAGCGAATCCGTATCATGAGCCATCGGAATCAATACCTGATCATCGCAGCATGCCAGGATTTCTTCTGAAAGCCCATCCCCCTCGCTTCCAAGAATCACGCAGACGTCCTGATTGAAATTTGCCTGATGTAAAGCCACTTTATCCGTGTGAGGATGAGCTGCAACCATCCTGACCCTCTTCTGACGCAGGAAATCAAGAGTTTCTGTCAAATTACTGGAATGAAACACAGGTATTTTAAAGACCGTTCCCATACTGGCATGCACCGCTCGCCGAATGTAGGGACTGCAGGAATTTTGCCCGACAATGATCGCTTGAGCACCAAATCCAACGGCGCTACGAACCAGTGCTCCCACATTTTCAGCATTGCTAAGCCCGTCAATGGCAACAAAAAAACGAAGGGGAATGGAGGATTGAAAAAGCGCGCCGAGATCAGGAGAAGCCGGGACATTTGCAACGGCTTTGATAGCCTGGAAGCAACCGAAACCGGTCAGTTTTTCGATTCCTTTTTTATCCGTGATAAAAACATCCATGGATTCCTGACGCTTCTCAAGTTTTTCTCTCAGTGAGTCGAACCAGTGTTGAGTGAGCAGCAGTGAGTGAATGTTAAAATCCGTTTCCAGCAGACGAGTGACGACCTTTAGGCCCTCAGCCACAAAAAGCCCTTGACCCAGCTGGTCGCTCATTTTGCGCATGGAACGATACGGAGCCAATTCCGGGCACTCTGTGTCATTGATATTGTGAAGCCGCAACATGGTTGGATTGAAAGCAGTTACTCGAGGTCGACCCGACCCCAATCTTCAGGCCGCCCCTGCACGCCAGACCGAGGAGCCCAGGCCAGTCGCGATTCATTGATATTTTCACCAGGCTCAGCATCCGTTTTATCCCCATCGTAAATGATGATATTAAAACCCAGGCGACTGCCGGAGACAATGTCATCCCCGATCTCATTGAACGGAATTTTCACCCTGATCAAATAACCATGATCTGTTCGCAGTGAAATGAGTTCAGTTCCCGGTGCGGTTTCTTCGACAGGCCCCTGATTGGAATCAGCGTCGCGAGCGGCTCGTACCTGCCCAAGGGCATCAAAGGGAAATATCCCTATTTTGAATGTTGAAAAACTATCCTCAGCTCCCCCCACCGGATCCAGGCAAACCTCCACTGAATCACTCCGCCAGTGCCCCCGGATATCATTGGGTTCGATATTCGAAACAACTCGATCATCCATGACATCAGCTTCGATGTAAACAAAGGCTCGGTCATGAGCCAACTTCACCAGAGCGCTGCTGTCCTGTGGACCGTCTGCTTTTCCTTGAACCTTGTGTTCGGGTAGAATACGCAGTGGCTTTACTCTGGCCCAGAAGGGACTATCCCAATCCAGACCTCCATCGGGCATCCTCGATATTTCCACTGTGGGGACAGGGTGAAGATTGGCCTCTGTTGCAACGGAAATCCCGTTCACTTCGGACCTCATACGGATGCTTCCATCCGCTGGAAGGCCTGCTGGAGGTTTCACTCTGACGGATGTTTCAATGTCGAGATGCCCCTTGAGCGAATATGGTACAACGATGGGATCTACACGCCAATCCTTCGGCAAGTGAAACCTCACTTCACCTTCGACAGGGTCCTTGCCTGGGTTACCTATTTCTAAAACTACATCATTCCATTCACCTGCCACTAAGGGAACATCCGGGTCGAATTGCTGGGAAAGATGTTCAATGAACTGTTCCCGTGCCCATGCCTTGTAACGCTCAATCCCCGGACGCGTCACAAACCGAAGTTTCAAAGGGGCAGCGCGCGGAAGCTTGGTTGCTGGTGATAAAATCAGCGGCGGCGTCAAGTCATCAATCTTGAACGGCAAGCCCCGGAACAAATCCCTTTCTTCAATCATGAACGGAACGACCGAATGGACGAGTGAAAAAGTCCGGGGCCGTTGGAGCCATGTCGCTCCCCGCATGCGGCCAAAACCTTGAGAACGATGATTCGAAAGAGCCTCACCTGCCAATTGCCCCGCGGAGAGACCGTCCTGGATGACCGCGGTGGATTCGATCACAGCTTGATGATCTCCCATGGAACCTCCGTAATACAATTTGCGCACTTGCCAGGGATTTATGCCTTCGCGTTCGATTTGTTTTGGAAATGCAGAGGGATCAGCCGCCAGTCGAAACGCTTCGGTTGCCAGCACACCGGCAGCCTGATGATGGCCATGTTGCCCGGGCCGAGGGGTAGGATTCATGGTCACGATAATTTCAGGCCGATGATTGCGTATGATCCGCACCAGTCTCTCGAGTGCTTCCTCTTTGTTCCAACGTTTCAAAGTAGCCCAGATACTTTCGGTATATGCAAAATCAACCTGCTCCAGAAAATACCAATGCCTTACACCCAGCTGAGTCAGGCAATCGCGTAACTCGATTTCCCGCAGGACGCCAAGCGATGGACCGTATTGAGTGCCTACCATGTTGCCCCCGCCCTCACCGCGAGTGCAGTAGGTGTTTACAATCGTTTTCCCCTCACCCAGCGCATAGTGAGCCAGAGTTGAGGCCACGCCTGTTTCATCATCTGGATGCGCAAAAACCCCGAGAATATCTGTCTTGAGCAGAGCACTTCCCTGCGCGGGGACAGCAGCATCCGCTGAGAAACAAAAAAACAAGCAAGCTGCTTGCAAACAACATAGCGTGCGCAGATGAGAAACTTTCATCATCGGGAGAGGGCTTTCAATATCACAATCAGTTAAAGTAAGTCTTTCAAAGACTTGAAAAAGAGTCCACAGGGATAAAATTGCCCTGATTCAAGAGTGCAACGCACTAGTCCCACTATTCTTAATCAAAGGTTGTCCGACGCATCTGAAGCGGGTGCTTGGAATTTACTTGGATGTTCCAACTGGAGTTTGGACACCACTTCTCTAGTCAAGACTTCATAAGCTGCAGCCCCGGCACTGTAAGGATCGTAATCAATGATGGCTTTACCGTGGCTGGGCGCTTCGGCAAGACGGGTTGTTCTGGGGATCACCGTATCAAAAACATCTTCATCAAAATAGCCTCGCACCTCTTCCACAACTTGGTGCGACAAACGAGTGCGCGCATCAAACATGGTCATCAACACACCGAGTAATTTAAGCTCCGAATTGGCACCTGACTCCTTGAGCTGATTCATCACTCGCGTAAGCATCGCAACCCCCTCTAATGCATAGTACTCACATTGAAGCGGGACCAGGAGGTAATCGGCAGCACAAAAAGCGTTCAGCGTGATAACAGCCAGTGAAGGCGGACAGTCGATAAGTACGGCATCGTACTTTTTGGAATCAACAATGGATTGAAGCGCTTCGCGAAAACGATGGAGGTGACGCTCACTTTGAGCCAATTCAATCTCAGCCCCACAGAGGTCGACTTCAGAGGGGATAATGTCCAAACCTTCATATGAGGTGGATTTAATTTTCTCCGACAAGGTCCCTTCGCCCAACAATGGTCGATAAGCACTTGCGCCCTCTTCCTTCTCAAGACCTAAGCCACTGGTTGCATTCGCCTGTGAATCCACATCAATCAGGAGGACACGGAACCCATCAGCCGCCAGGCAAGCGGCCAGGTTCACTGTGGTTGTGGTTTTCCCAACCCCTCCTTTTTGATTCGCAACGGCGATGACACGTGTTTTAAGCACATAGACCTTTTAATTAAAGCCCAGCCTGTTGTGCAAGGAGATTACGGGGTGAGAAAAAGATGATTGAGCAAAAATATCATGCTTTGTTGCTGTCTAAGCCATTCAAAGGATGCGTTCGGAAAGGTCACACTTCGGAACTTCCTGGAAGAATACGAGCGGGTATTACACCTGTTTTGTTGGAAAATAAACAGATTCTGAGAGGAATGTATATAACCATGCCGCCTGTTGCCAAAAAGGGCGCCATGATCATTGGCTGAAAGAGACCAGTGAAACCACTGCATCAACACCGAGGACGTGAGTTCAGCCCGCGAAAAACCGAACCAGTTGGGCATGAAAGTTCTGGGGACCTCCCAAGAAACCTGAGGTTTCAATCAACCAAACTTATTCTCCTTTGCTGGTGAGATTGAAGTGTTGGAGAAAGGGGGTTTAAGGCTTATTGAAAAACAACTTTTCAGTAGAGGATTATTGGTAAAAATCAGAAGTAAAGCCAGATGCTGGGGACCCGCCTGCAGCTCGATGGAAAAACTGTGTTCCTCGGTCTCGCTGCAACGGAATCTCTCTCCCCTTACTCAATTCTAGCATGTCAAAAAGCACTCGATTCATATCTTTGATTCTGGATTGATGTTGAGGTTCTCTGATTAAGTTTCGTAATTCATCAGGATCTGATTCCAAATCATACAGTTCATCCTTGTCCCAAATTCCATGATAGCGGATATACTTGAAACGATCCCCTCGCAGAGAATGCGTGGTCGGCGTTTGCGGGTAATTCCTTTCCCAGAAATACTCATAAAGTAAATATTTCCGCCAAGGCGTGTTTTTCCCTTTCAGCATTGGAGAAAAAGATTTTCCGTCCATGTGCTCGGGAATCCTGACGCCAGCCACATCCAACAAGGTGGGAGCAATGTCGATATTGGCCACCATGGATGGCACTTTGAGCCCCTTTGAAACCACACCAGGAAACTTTACCATCAGAGGGATGCGCATGGATTCTTCATAGGCATTACGTTTATCAATCAACCCATGTTCACCAAATAAAAACCCATTATCACCCATGTAGAGAACCAGCGTATTCTCTGATTCCCCCGATTCATCGAGCCAATGCATTAGCTCACCCACACTGTCATCAACAGCCAGCAATGTTTCGCAATAACGCTGGTAATACTGCTCCATATCCAAGTGAGTGTAGTAGGCATATTCGATGCCGTGCCGACTGTTTCGTTGGTTTTGAACCCATAAGGGTTTTCCTTGTTCAATTACTTTATTACCTTTCCAATCCTTGTGGACAGGGAGTTTCTGGTCTTTATATCGATAAGCATGTCTTTCCGCAGGAATGAAATCTGCATGCGCTGCCTTGTGGGAAACATAAAGAAAAAAGGGCTTCTCCGATTTACGTTGATTCAACCATTCCAGAGTGAATTGAGACAACTCGTCGGTGATGTATCCTTCCTGCCCAACTCGGTCCTTTCCATTCACATTGTATCCATCCCGACTTGCTTGTGGAACATATCGGCCCTTGACGGAGGATTTCGAAGGATCGGTCCAGTAAACACCCTGCCCTTTGAAACTCAACCAATGGTCAAATCCGCGCTGGGGATCATCTATGTTGCCCCCCATGTGCCATTTACCTATGAAAGCCGTTTCGTAGCCCGATTCCTGAAGTAATTGCGGAAAAAAGGTCAACTCTTCGCTCACAGGATTGTAATTATCAATCACTCCATGGCGATGAGCATACATACCAGTCAGGATGGATGCCCGGCTCGGACTGCACAGCGATGTCGTAACGAACGCATTTTCAAAATGCACTCCATCTGCCGCTAAGCGATCCATGTGAGGGGTCTCAATGAAAGGGTGCCCCATGAACCCCATGGCGTCGTAGCGATGATCATCACAAAGGATGAGGACGATGTTGGGTCTACGGTCCTCGGCTCCAATGGAATGGATGATATTCGCAAAGGCCAGCAATCCAAAAATCAGGCTTCTGATCTTAAATTCCAAGCAGCTGAAACGGTAGCCTCTCAAGATGTCCATGTGGCAATCTTATTCCAGTGAATGAATGTTTGAAATTGATTTTTTAAACCCTGCCTCAGGAAAACAAGGGCGAGTCATCACCAAAATCATTGAAAAACCCACTGAAGTGACTAAGCTCGCGCCATGAATATCCACTGGAAATCTTTTTTCGCAGGTTTGTGCAGTCTTTGGCTGGTTGGTTGCGGCCCCGCTGCCAAGGATGACACTATTCGAATTGCGGTCATTCCCAAAGGAACCACTCACGAGTTCTGGCAATCCATTCATGCCGGAGCTCGAAAAGCCGAAAAGGAACTTACCGCACAAGGCAAATCGGTGGAAATCATCTGGAAGGGCCCCCTCAAGGAAGATGACCGAGATCAACAAATGGGATTGGTTGAGAGTTTTACTGTCAAAGGTGTGGACGGTATCGTGTTAGCTCCTCTTGACGCCAAAGCACTCGTTCGCCCGGTTGAAAGCGCTCAAAAATCAGGCATTCCTGTGGTTATTATCGATTCCGGTCTGGAGACAACCAATTACGTCAGTTTTGTCGCAACAGACAATCTCAAGGGCGGTGAAATGGCTGGAAACTATATGGCTCAGCAATTGGAAAACAAAGGTAAAGTCATCCTCTTGCGGTATGCCGTTGGTTCCGCCAGCACCGAGAACCGCGAAAATGGTTTCCTGAAGGCGTTGGCGAAATATCCTGATATTGAACTCATCTCTTCCGATCTCTATGCGGGTCCCACAAGGGAAACTGCCTATCAGAATTCGCAGAACTTGCTGAATCGCTTCGGCAAGGAAGTAGATGCTATTTTTTGTGTGAATGAGAACTCAACTATCGGAATGACCAAAGCGCTGCGCGAAATCGGCCGTGGGAATGGAGAGGTTAAGATGATCGGTTTCGATGCGGGATCACAATCTATCAAGGACATGGAGAGCGGAGATGTGCAAGGACTGGTGGTTCAGGATCCGGTAAAGATGGGTTACGAAGGCGTCATGACCTTGGCAGCACATCTCGATGGCAAAAAGGTCGAGAAACGCATTGATACCGGCGTCGTCATGATCAGCCCAGAAAATCTCAATGAAGAAGAATCACAAAGATTGCTGAATCCTCCCCTTGATGAGTATCTGAACCAATGACACAGATCAATCGTGTCCGATGATGCATTGAAGCAAACTTGGACTCAGAATTTCCATGACGACCACCCCAACCAAGCGCCTGAAAATGGAAGGCGTTCGAAAACGCTTTGGAGCCACACACGCATTACGCGGAGTGAGCTTCGAGGTGGGGCCGTCTGAAGTGCATACGCTGATTGGCGAAAATGGTGCTGGCAAAAGTACACTCATGAAAATTCTGAGTGGCGTGCATAAACCAGACGAGGGATCGATTCTTCTCGACGGATCTCCCTTCAATCCCAGTAATCCTCATCATGCACGCATGTGTGGCATTGCCATGATATACCAGGAGTTGAATCTCGCGCCTGATTTGTCTGTGATGGAGAACATCACGCTTGGGGATGAACCCAGCGCTTTGGGGTGGCGCCGCATTTCCGAACAGAAAGCACGCGCCACAGAAGCGCTTCAACAACTTGAGCACGAACAATTACCTCTCGACATCCCGGTCAACCGCTTAAGCATTGCCGAACAACAGGTCGTCGAAATCGCCCGGGCGCTGATCGGCAAACCGAAGGTTTTGATCATGGATGAGCCGACCAGTAGCCTGACTCAGGTGGATGTTCAAAATCTATTTCGTGTCATCAATCTGCTGAAGGCATCGGGAGTCAGTGTTGTCTACATCAGTCATTTCCTGGAAGAATGCCAGACTATCAGTGACCGTTATACGGTTCTAAGAGATGGCGAATCCGTAGGCACAGGCGATATGAAAAAGGCTGATATTCAGCATATCATCCATCAAATGGTGGGCCGGGAAATGAAGGATATATACCCTCGAAAAGAGCATAGTGTTGGAAAACCGGCACTTGAAGTTAAAGGCCTGCGTGGCCGCATCAAGCCCAAGTCTGCATCCTTTCGACTGCACAAAGGCGAGATCTACGGGGTCGCCGGTCTTGTAGGCGCCGGGCGCACTGAGACACTCAGAGCATGTTTTGGTCTGGATCGAGTTGATTCCGGGAGAGTGGTGGTAATGGAACGGGAAAGTACTTACTCCACACCTACCAAACGCCTGGCGCAAGGGATGGGTCTGCTGAGCGAAAACAGAAAAGAAGAGGGATTACTGCTGAACAGGGATCTTGCGGACAATCTAACCCTCACAAAGTTTGGATCTTTCTCGAAATTTGGTTTCATTCCCCGAAAAAAACAATTGGAAGCAGCCGAACATTGGATAGATAAACTTAAGGTCAAGACGCGCAGCGCGAAACAAACCATCAGTGAGTTGTCGGGTGGTAATCAGCAAAAAATAGCCATTGGCCGATTACTCCACCATGAAGCAGATATTTTCCTGCTGGATGAACCTACGCGCGGCATCGATATTGGAAGCAAAGCACAGATTTACAGTCTGATCTGCGAACTTGCGAAACAGGGAAAGGCGATCCTTTTTGTCAGCTCGTATTTACCCGAGTTACTCGGCATCTGCGACACCATTGGAGTCATGTGCCGGGGAGAAATCAAAGCAAGCCGACCTGCTTCGGAATGGAGCGAGCATGAATTGATCAGTGTCGCCGTCGGGCAGACGAGCGACACGCCGGAATCTCAAGCTATTGACACAACCAAATCTTAAATCACCTGGTATCTTTTACTCAACACCTCATGGCAACCGACCCACATTCCAAAGACTCGTTTAATTGGAAACAATTCCTGAATTCATTTGGCCCCTTGCTGGGACTTCTCCTGGTGATCGGACTCTTTTCCTTAAGCGCAGAGCTCCGACCTACGTTTTTCACCGGTGGGAATGCAAAACTCATATTAACTCAGACAGTTATCGTAGCAACAGGGGCTTTGGGGATGACGCTCATTATCGTGAGTGGCGGCATTGACTTGAGCGCCGGCTCACTTGTTGCATTGAGCAGTGTCGTGGCTGCAACATTGCTACTCCAGGACTGGTCGCCTGCATCCGCGCTCATCCTGACCGTCCTTGCGGGTGGATGCATTGGAGCCATCAATGGAACCATCATCGCTGGTTTCAGGATGGTTCCATTCATTGTGACACTTGGCATGATGGGAATTGCTCGTGGCAGTGCCAAATGGCTGGCGGGCAACAAAACGGTCAATCCTGAGGAAAATGCCTTGAACGGGATCATGGAACCCATCGCACCGCAGAACCTGTGGCCACTTCCCATGGGCGTCTGGATCACGATTGCGCTGGCCATTGTGATGATCTTTGTCATGAAGTATTCGGTCTTTGGGCGCTATGTATTTGCGATTGGCTCCAATGAAGACACCGCAAGGCTTTGTGGCATCCGCGTCCGAACAAATAAAATCATGATTTACACCCTTGCCGGGCTTTTCTTTGGTCTTGCCGGGGTCATGCAGTATTCCCGACTTACGCAAGGAGATCCCACCGTCGCGATTGGACTCGAACTTGAAATCATTGCCGCAGTTGTCATTGGTGGAGCCAGCTTGAGTGGTGGCTCTGGAAGTATCACAGGCACCATGCTGGGCGCGTTGATCATGGGGGTATTGAAGAGTGGATCCAGTCAAATGAACTGGCCTACCTACATGCAGGAAATCATCATCGGTATCGTGATCATTCTTGCCGTGGGACTTGATAAATGGCGTCAAGGAAAACAGAGTTGATCCGTCTACTTTCTTGCTTCGATTCCGCGGTAGCGCAGGCTTTAAATGGAGATGGGAGTCTCAGGCCTGAGAAGGTAAGCGCCAGGAGGCTGAAGCCTTTTTCTTCCTCCCATTGCAACCCTATTGCCATTGACGGTTCGCGTCCATACAGGCATAGTGAGTCCATCCCAAGTAGAATTTCAAACCCAGTGGTGCATGAATGAATTGATATTTTCAAAGTCAGATCCCCAGGGCGTTTGGACAAGACGGCATTTCCTTAAATCGCTTTCAATGTCCGGCATCGCCACCGCATGTGGCCAGTTATCCGCCGCCCTCCATTTCAGGAACCCTGATGCCGACCGCCCCCCAACGGTTGCTCTACTGGCAACTGAAGTGCGACGCCACAGTCACGCTCAACATTTTATTGACCGCCTATTGGAAGGCTATGGATGGCATGGGCAACATTATTTTCCGAAGATCAAATTGGTTTCAATGTATGTGGATCAATTCCCTGAAAAAGATCTTGCACGCGACCGGGAACGCCGTCACGGAGTCCCCATTTACCCAACCATCTCAGAGGCTCTGACACGAGGTGGCAAGGCCTTGGATGTCGATGGCGTAATCATCATTGCGGAACATGGGGATTACCCCAGGAATGCCAAAGGGCAGAAACGATATCCTCGCTATGATTTCTTCAAGGAAATGGTGGAGGTTTTTGAATCCAGCGGGCGATCAGTGCCTGTCTTCAATGACAAGCATTTGTCGACAGACTGGAATGAATGCGTGGAAATGGTGGATGATGCGAAGCGATTGAATTTTGCATTCCTTGCCGGCTCATCTCTTCCCGTCACCTGGCGCATACCAGCAGTGGATATTCCCTGGAACGCGAATTTAAGAGAAAGCGTCAGTGTTTGCTACGGGGGTGTTGATTCTTATGACATTCATGGGCTGGAAACTGCTCAATGTATGTCCGAACGCCGTGCAGGTGGCGAATCAGGTGTCAAATCGGTTCACGCCGTGCGTGGAAATGAGGTTTGGTCCATGCTGAAAAAAAGAGATTCAACTCGAGAACTGTTGATGGCCGCACTTGCACGCAGTCACCAGTGCAAGGCACCAGATCAATGGTCTTTCATGCCACCCACGCTTGATTGGGTTCAGCAGGCAAGCCCCGGAGTGGTTGCATACTTCATCGAACACAATGATGGATTTTTGACTACCCTCTTCATGCTGAATGGACTGGTCCTGGATTTCACCTACGCCGGCATGCATGACAGTGGTAAAATCACGAGTTGCCAGATGCACCTCCCCATGCCGCCACGACAGACCACCACGGCGGACTTTTTCAACCCACTTTCGCATCGGATAGAAGAATCCATCAAATCGGGACATGCTGTTTACCCACCCGAACGCACTTTACTGACATCCGGCATGACCCTTTTTGGAGTCGAATCATTATATCGAGGTTCGGCGAAACTCCTGACTCCGGAACTCACAGTGCCCTATCAAGTGGAACCCCTGTCAACTTACTGGCGAGGATGATTTCGCAGAAAAAAAACAAGTCGATCCAATGAAAAAACTGGCATTTTTCAGCACCCAATTTGAAGGCGGTTCGCCTGCCCAGCATCTTATTGACCGTTGCCTGATGGGATGGCCATCGGAGGGACGATTCATCGAAAGTCCGTTTGAAGAAATTGCTGTCTACGGAGCTCCCATGAATCAAACGCTGAAGCATCGCCAGAATCATCCCAACTTGACGATTGCGGATACATTCGATGAAGCCATCGCTGACGCCGATGCATGGATACTGGCTGCTGGAGCGAACGACGATTGGACATGTAGTTCGCAACAACTCGAAGCCGCCATCAAGCAGAGTTCCGAATCCACTCGAGGATTTGTAGTGGGGCTTCCAGAGAATTTGGCAACTGATGGACTGGAACAAATGATCCTCGAGCAAAAGACACGCATTCAAGCAGGCACCCCACTCGGTCTGACCTGGCGTCTTCCCGAAGTGGACACGCCGTCGGGAGCAGAACTGGAGGAGACTGTGATACTGATTCGCGGTGCTTTCCCATCAGCTGAAAAGGAAGCCGTGGATGCATTGCTGACACTGACTTCTCATCGCAAGGGCGGCGAAAGCGGCATCTCGAATATTGAAAGATACAGAGGCAATGATGTTTGGAAGGGCTGCCAGAGAAGGACATTTTTCCTGGGATCTTTTTTCAGCAGCGGCTTCACGCACCAACAGTAAACAAGGCGAAGCCACCATCGACGGCCGAACACAGGATATTGTTGGACTGGGCATGGTTCCTAAATTAGCTAAAGATACTCGCGCCTGGATTTTTAAACATAACGATGGTCTTAAATCCACTATCATCACAGTGGACGGAATCTTGAACGATGATAATTTTGCGGCACGCACCAAGGCTGGAGATACTCTTTCAGCTCAATTTTATCGCCCCCCAAAACCTAATGATCACCAGTTCAGTCGTATGATGGACCGGATCACCTCTTTTTTGATTGATGGCGAGAATGCATTCTCTGAGAAACGTACCCTCCTTTGGGGAAATGTGATCCATGCGTTACAAGAAATGGAGCTAAAAGATCTTGCGACCATGCAACCGGCATTCGCAAATATGGCTTACGATGCAAGCAAGTCTTGCTGGAAACCCTGAACGCATGGTTTCATCATGAGTAAACACCCTATTGGAACCGACCCCGTTTACCAAAATTCAAGGCGTGAAACATTCTGGATCCTCCTCATTTGGGCCGCCTTTGCTTTGTGGGTCGTGGGTGTCTCGGGTTGGTTGGGTTTTGGTCATGCCCCTGATACGCCAGTAAAAACAGTATTCGGATTTCCTGCCTGGGTATTCTGGGGAGTGGCTATTCCCTGGTTAGGAGCAAATATCATCATTTTCTATTTTGCCAGTAAAGTCATGAAGGATGATCCACTGAGTGATGAAGCTGCAAGAGATTCATCGAATCAATCCAGCTGATTGCTAGGCCACTTTTGCAGCATGCACTCGATCCCCAATAAGCCAATGGCCAATAAAATGAGGCGATAGGAGGCGAGCGTAACTCGCAGCCCTGCAGCTGAAAGCCCCTACACCTGAAACAATACAATCCATGGAATCTCTCCAAAATTTAATTGCTGACGCCAGCGCAAAAGGTCAGGGCCAGAATGCAGCTTTAATCAGCTTCGCAATTTACATGCTCTTCGTTTTTTGCCCTTGCCTGGCTGGCCGGAAGGATTCGCAGCAAAAAAGAATTCGTCAGTGAGTATTTTCTTGGGAGCCGCGGCTTGGGGGTTTGGGCTTTTGCGCTCACCTTCGCTGCCACCAATGCATCCGGAGGTAGCTTCATGGGGTTTCCTGCATTGATTTATACGCACGGCTGGGTCCTCGCGCTTTGGATTGCAGGTTACATGATCGTCCCCCTGGTCACCACTGGTTTGCTTGCCAAACGTCTCAATCAAGTTTCGCGCAAAGCCAATGCGGTCACGGTGCCAGACATTCTGCGAGCCAGATTTGGAAGCGCATCTGTCGGTTTGGTAGCGACATCCTTACTGACCTTTTTCATGTTCTTTTATCTCTTGGCGCAGTTCAAGGGAGGGAGCGTCATTCTCGCAACCTTACTTGAAGATTTAGATTTTTTTCAATCCGCTGTGACCTGGGTTGCAAGCTGGAAAGGAAATTTCTTTTTAACTCAATCCACGGAACCTGATTATCTCCTTTGCCTGATGCTTTTTGCCACTACAGTCATTGTTTACACGACTTATGGGGGATTCCGTGCGGTGGTTTGGACTGACGTCATGCAAGGGCTGGTCATGGTGATAGGCGTTATGGTCATGCTCGTGCTGGCCCTGAGTCAGGTCGGGGGGCTAAGCAAGGCAACCGAGCAACTTGCCGAAATGAAGCCTCCCCAAATGGGAACGATCACCATTCAGTGGAAGTCTTCGTTGACGGAAAAACTCTCCATTCAAAAAGGCACCTGGATGCATACCGACGATCAACGCGTCGTCCGGATTGCCAACCATGTCGTCATAGAGCCCGACACACCAACAACTCCCGAGCTTGAAGTGCTCATACAACCCGACCCAGGCCAGAAAGTGAAAAACAAAGCGCTGAACCTTTCCGAGTGGGGGTCGCGTGAACATCACTTCTACCCTTCCCTATGCGCGTGGTGACGGACAAAAAGGGGTCTATGTCACGCCCCCGGGGCCAAGCAAAAACGAGGATATGGGCTTTTTGTCACTGGGCATGGCTTTTAGCTTTTTTGTTTTCTGGGCTTTCGGAGGGGCCGGCCAACCAAGTAACATGGTGCGTCAAATGGCCTTCACTGACAGTCGCGTTTTGAAACGTTCTATCGTACTTGTCTCCGTTTACTACACCGCCATTTATTTCCCATTGATCATTATTTTCTGCTGTGCTCGGGTCATTCTGCCCGGCATGGAAATCGAGCCGGATCGTATCATGCCGGCACTGGCACGCACATTGTCCGAAAATGCAGGCATGCCCTGGCTGACTGGGCTTATCGTTGCCGCACCTTTTGCAGCCGTCATGAGCAGTGTGGATAGTTTCTTATTGATGGTATCCTCAGGCGTTGTCCGCGACGTTTACCATCATCATCTCAACCCCAACGCCTCTGAGAAGAGAGTCAAGTGGTTGACTTATATTGTCACAGCCGTCATCGGCGTGGCAGCCGTCATGGCGGTTTTGAATCCGCCACAATATTTACAGAACTTGATCGTGTTTGCTACCGGAGGACTCGCAGGTTGTTTCCTCATGCCCATGGCACTGGCACTTTATTGGCCGGGGATCACGAGAGCTGGAATCATTGCCGGCATGCTTGGAGGATGCATCACCCACCTGGTGCTCTACATTGCTGGCTACGTTATCCATCAGGAGTTCAAAGTCTACTCCTTCCTCAACATCCAACCCTTTCTCTGGGACATCATCGGGTCCACCCTCTTTGCGCTCCTTGTCTCAAAAACAACGAAACCCCTCGATGCATCTCTCATCGACCGCTTCTTCGGAAAACCCAAATAATTGCAGAGAATCGATTAACGAAATCAGAAACCTCAATCTGGCAATTACTGGAACTGGTTTAATTTCCTGCAAGCCTCGCTCGAAACTGACGGAGTCTTTTTTCTTGATCCTTCTGGCTCGCGAGATTGAGCCATTCATTTGGATCGTTTTTGATGTTGTAGAGTTCTTCTTCTCCGCTGGCGTAGCGGATGTATTTCCACTGATGCCCAGTGATGGCTACGTTACCGGGATTGAACATGGTAAACACATGACGGTTAATTACGGTTCTGGGTGCGCGCATGAGCGGCATGAGGGATTGACCACCGAGTCCCTTCTTCTCGGGAAGCTGGCAGATTTCTATCAACGTGGGATAAAGGTCTAGCAAACTCACGGGCTCATCACATGACTCCCCTCGAATCGCTTGTTTTTCATTGAGGGGAGGGACAATGATCAAAGGGACACGCGTCGATTCACGCCAACCGGTCCATTTACCCCAATGACGTTTTTCACCTAAATGCCAACCGTGGTCACTCCACAAAATGACCCAGGTATTCTCGGCGTGTTTGGATTGTTCAAGTTGATCCAAGAGTCTCCCGAGCTGACGATCCACGTAGGTCATACAGGCAAGATAAGCTCGCACGGCCTCACGCCATTGGTCCGATTTTTCTACAATCTCGTGAGAACCTGCAGTGATCGGTTCCAGCGCCCATTGTTTGCCTGCGGCTCCTATGTCCCCCAAATCTTTTGCCAACACGGACGGTAACTGAATCTGATCAGCAGAAGGGTAAACATCAAAATCCTGCTGAGGTGCAAAGAGCGGTATATGAGGGCGGTAGTAGCCGACTCCCATGAAAAAGGGCTGATCATGTTCTGATTTCAATTGTGACATCGCCCAATCGGTGATCTGCGTGTCCCCCATTTCCCGATCCTCCACATCAAAAGGCCCCCAATCAAATGACTCTCCTGATGCTTTGGAGGGATTGCGTTCACTTGGAAGTCCGTTCAAAGGCAACACATAATCATGCCCTCCTGGACCGTTTTGAATGACGTGCTTTGGATGCTCACTTCCTTTGCTTGGTAATTCCAATGCGGTATAGCTAGCCTGCCCGGATGAGAATGGACTCCATCGTTGGTGTATTTCAAATGCGTGCTGGAAATATTCCGTGCCGTCTCCATGGAAAAGCTTCCCCGTTCCAAACGTTTTGTAGCCTTGATCGGCAATATATTGCGGTAAGAGATCGCTTCGCGGATAGTCATTGATGATGTCCCGACTTTGATTGGACCATGCGCCCGTCTGTTGTGGTCGTTTTCCGGTGAACACAGCTGAACGTGATGGGCGACAGGCAGGAGCGACGCAATGGGCATTCGTAAACAACACCCCTCGCTCGGCGAGCCTATCCATATTCGGTGTTTGAGCCTGAGGGTGTCCATTCATACACCCAATCCAATCATTTAAATCGTCCACCGCAATAAATAGTACATTCGGGGCGGTGGCTCTGATGTCCGGCATTGCAATCAGAACCAAAGCTAAAAGAGCCACCCTTCCAAATAAGGACTCAAAGAATCGATAAGACACGTTTGAAATCACGGAAATGACTTTCTTAAGGCCAGTGCTTTTTCAATGGCCTGTTTTTCTGCAACGGGATCAAATGAGGGATTACGATCTGAGGGAATGGGGGCCCCTGTTTTTTGACGCCATTCTTTCATGATCCCATGCAGTTTCCGCAGTGTTTCAGGGTGCGAATTCGCCAGGTTCCTGGACTCACCAATGTCTTGCTTGAGGTTGTACAATTCCAGGTCACCTGATTCAAAAAACTCCATCAATTTCCAGTCACCATGCCGAACGACCCCGACGGGTCGCGATCGAAACAAAGGATCTCTTTGTTCGAACGGGCCTTTGCCACCATAACTCTGTAAATAAGCAGGAAAATGCCAGAACAAGGAACGCTCGGAAAGTGTTCCTCCCTTGAACAAGGGAACAAGATTGAGTCCATCCTGAACCTGACCGTCCTTGGCAGTCGCACCGGTCATCTCAAGGAATGTGGGATACAAATCCACTCCAATAATGTGGGTCTCATTGATCGTGCCAGCCTCTACAACTCCCGGCCATTTGACAAAAAATGGCTCACGGATGCCACCTTCGTAATAGGCACCTTTGTATCCTTTCAATGGAGCCATGTCCGTTGCCGGCCCGTATCCACCGTTATCGGAAAAGAAAACAATCGCTGTTTGATTGGTCAAACCCAGTTCCTCCAATTTCGTTACGATGCGCCCTACTCCATCGTCCACAGCCTGTATCATGGTTGCCATTTTAGCATTATGATGAAGTCTGCCCGGGGTCTTGGATTCGTATTTGTCCAGGAGATCTTTTTTTGCCTGAATCGGTGTGTGAACCGCAAACATCGTGAGATATAAAAACCAGGGCTGGTCCTTGCTGGACTCAATAAAAGAAACGGCTCTCCTGGATAGTGTGGTAGTCACAAATTCATCCTCGGGCACGTCCTGCAATCCCGGGACTTTACCATGCGGTGGATAGTAACCACGTGGCGGCCCTCCAGAGTGCGTGCCGCCTACGTTCACATCGAACCCATAAGGTATCGGATCATCAGACAAATGCCACTTCCCCATGGTAGCCGTGCGATAACCTGCTTTTTGAATGCGATGAGCCCAGGTCTGAATATCGGTGCGTAGTGTATCAGTTCCCGGAATGTGATTCAGTCGCCGGTGCTTGGCCTTCCCTCTGGGGCGGGTCCCCACATTGAAAACTTGATGTCGAGGGGTGTACTGACCACTTAACAAACTTGCTCTTGCCGGGGCACAATTGGCAGCTGCGGAGTAGGCTTGTGTGAATATCATGCCCTCGCGCGCCAATCGGTCGAGATGGGGTGTTTCGTAAAAATCAGACCCCATATAGCTGGTGTCTTTCCAACCAAAATCATCAAGAAAAATGAAGAGAATGTTCGGGCGCTCAGAGCTCTGAGCATGCAAGGCATCACAAATTAAGAGCGAGCACAAAACCGTTAAGACAGATTTGATTTTCATCATAGGGTTCACATTGACATCAAAGCCTGCTTGCAGATGTGAGTCAACGGAATGATGCAAGACTTACCTTTTTTACGCTTACAGTGGAATTTAAGTTTTCTTATGGGTTTTAAGGAGAATGCAATTGCGAGGAAATCTATATTCAAGACATTTAAGTAACGGCAGAAAAACACACTCCCTCAACTTCCCTGAAAGCCCAATAGCTGGTAATCTATTTAATGGCACGGTAACAGCTTCAGCTTAGCATCGAAGGCCTGCCAAATCTGCCTACTCATTTCCTTGAACCCAAATAACAGTCATGCCTTAAAGTCTTTCAAACAACCTTAAGTGATGGTATGGTTCCAAAAAGATGAGGAAGTCTTCTCTATTATCTGTCATTCAGTAGGACAGCGATGCTACGCGGCCAAAACACACCCATATGCAACAGGGTAAGTTAATGATGAGGATATTCAGGGACCTGCGGAAGCAGACCTATGCAAATTTAATTTCCCACTTGGTCTGGATTGCACTGTAAACAAACACAAGCTTAGTTTCAGATTGAACAATTTCACGCTCTAGTTTACTAAAGAATACTTATGTATCCCATCATTTCAAAACTCCGCAGGAAGTCATACCGTCTGGCTCTTTTGGCTGGGGCATCATTGTTGATTCTCATGACACACGTTCAAGCTGCCAGTTCCGCATTTGATATGACCCTGCGTGAGCGGGTTAAATCTTCAGACACCAATTCTGGTTACCAGATCAACAATATCCAACAAACATGGAACTCGAGAGAGACCGCGGTTATTGTTTGTGACATGTGGGATTTGCATCATTGTAAAAATGCAGTGACCCGCGTGGGTGAGATGTCACCGCGAATGAATGAAGTGCTGATCAAAGCAAGGAAAGCAGGAGTACTTATCATTCACTCTCCCAGCAGTTGCATGGATTTTTACGAAGGGCATCCAGGTAGGCTGAAAGCAAAAAATGCTCCTACTGCACCCAACCTCCCGGAAGACATTGGAGCCTGGTGCTACGTCATCCCCGAAGAAGAGCAAGGAGTTTACCCCATTGATCAATCAGATGGCGGTGAGGATGACGATCCCGTTGAGCACGCAGCATGGGCGAAATACCTGGAGAGCATCGGCAGGAACCCCAGGGCCCCCTGGATCAGGCAGGTGGACACATTGCAAATCGACTCAAGCGATGCCATCACTGACGATGGCAAGGAGGTGTGGAATTTATTGGAACAGCACAAGATCAAAAATGTCATCCTTCTGGGAGTGCATACCAACATGTGTGTTCTGGGGCGTCCATTCGGTTTAAGGCAAATGGCAAAGAATGGTAAAAATGTCGTCCTCATGCGCGACATGACAGATACGATGTACAACCCAAAAATGTGGCCCTATGTGGATCATTTTCAAGGCACCGAGTTGATAGTGGAGCACATCGAAAAGTACGTCTGCCCAACTGTCACGTCTGATCAGCTACTGGGAGACAAACCCTTTCATTTCAAAGGAGATCCCAGAGCCGGCCTTTGAGTTTACAGACGATCGGCAAGGTCATCAAGGGACAGGGAACAACCAGTCCCTCCATGGGATGAGCGGGAAACTCTGCTCGTGACTTACTGACGAGCAAGGGAATGGATGGCTTTACCCGTTTCATCACATACGCGCAGCTGGAATTCCCATTCAATGGTCCAATCTTCTACCTGCTCGTTTTGACAGATTTTAACCACGATGTCATTCCGTCCCGCACGGAGGCCGGCATCCATGATGTATTGATCGATCTTCATTCCGCGATGATATTCATCCCGCCCAAAAAGAAGCTCGCCGTTGAGCCATACCTTCCAGGCATTTTTACAACCCAACCTTAACTGCACAGGCCGCTCCTGATCAGAAATAAAGGCATGATGCGCGTATGCGGTGACTTCCTTCTGATATCCTGCATAGGCATCATTGATATCAATCATCCCAAATCGATCATCGCTACTCAACGATTCCCAGGACACCTCACCACTTTTCCCGTCAAATGTACCATCCAGCCGCAATTCTTTTTCAGGAGGGAAAACAGTTTCAAAGCCTCCTCGATCCAGATTATGGAAAGGACCGACAACTTTCCAATCGGTGATGAACCCCAGCAAATCAGGGATATCAACAGTGTATTCCATTTTTTCAAGTTCATCAGCCAAAGCTCTGATCTGTATAACATCACGAGCATATTGGAGCGCCTGCCGAAAGATCACTTTTGCTGTGGAAGCTTGATTGTCAGACAAGGCCTCGTTACCTGAAGCAATCCACTGATCAACCGCCTTTTCTCTCAGGTCATTTGACGGATCATTCAACATCCCGCGAAGCAAGATTTCTCCTGCTTTGGTATCACTGTTTTGAATTAGTTCGAAACACAAAGATCGCGCTCTGGGCGCATTCTCATCATTCAGCAGAAATTCGGTCAAATCCATCAAAGGAAGAGGCGAATCCGTCTTGAATGCAAGATGAACAATGCTTTCAATGGAAGATCGAAGCCAATTCTGAGCCAAAGGAGAGGCTCCCTTCATGCCTGTCAATATCGTGACAAGAGTATCAGGGGCCTGTTTACCAAGCGAATGTGATGCTGCTGAAGCATCACGATTTCCAAGCCCTTCGATGGATACGGCGCGAATGGTCTTGATCCAAGCGCTTAGCTCTGGTTGCGAAGCGGCTCCTTGCAAATGCTGAGTGAGCCCCATGGACATAAAAATCAACACCACAGAAAAGGACTTAGAAAAGTATCTCATGATGTGGGAATCATCGCTCAAACATACAAAAATGCGCAATGCAAATATGAAAGCGGTTAAAATCATTCTGCAATCAAGAATAGCACCAAACAATCTGGACAAGCTGAGTGATGACAATAATATAGTCATGATCAATCCATGAAAAAACTGCCAAAGTTTAGAACCATGACAAACTCCCGGTATGATCCATTTTATTGGTTAGCCTGCGGTTACCTCCTCCTGTTCTTTGGCGCCACTTTAATTTCGCTGAAGGCAGAAACAATGCGTTTCAATAGAGACATCCGCCCGATCCTTGCCGAGCATTGCCTTCACTGTCACGGGCCTGACTCAGATTCGCGCAAAGGCAAACTGAGACTGGATCTTGAATCCGACGCCAAGCAACATGCGATTGTAGAAGGTGACTCTAAAAAAAGCCCACTGATCAAGCGCGTCCTTACAACAGATCCTGAGGAGCGCATGCCCCCACCCGAAGAAAGCTCTGGATTGTCTGAAATTGAGATACAAACACTCAATCGTTGGATTGATGAAGGAGCATTTTACGAAAAACACTGGGCCTTTGAACCTATCCGAAAACCACCCACTCCGGATGCAGGCTATGACAACTGGTCGAGCATCGATAAGTTTGTGTTGGCCGAACTGGAAGCGTCAAATCTGAGCATGTCTCCACCCGTTTCTCGATCGAAGTGGATTCGTCGTGTCACGTTTGACCTGACAGGACTTCCTCCAGCCTGGAAGGAGGTAGAAGCTTATGTCTTTGATCCATCGCCTGAGGCCGAGGAAAAAGTGATTGATCGATTGTTGGAGTCGCCGCGCTATGGAGAACGTTGGGGACGGCATTGGCTGGATATTGCACGTTATGCCGACACGCATGGAGGCAGTGCCATTGGGTTCACGAAATTCCCCTTTTCCTACACTTACCGTGATTATGTGATAGGAGCATTGAATGAGGATGTGCCTTTTGACCGTTTTATCACCGAGCAATTGGCGGCAGATCAACTGGAATTACCTGAAAACGATCCTTCATTGGCGGCATTAGGCTTCCTCACCATTGGCCAACGGTTTCGCTCACCGCACGATATTATAGACGATCGAATCGATGTCATCACTCGCGGCATAATGGGTCTGACAGTCACGTGCGCACGTTGTCACGATCATAAATTCGATCCCATTCCCACGACAGATTACTACTCTTTGTACGCAACCCTCGCCAGCAGCTCTGAACCGGAACTATTACCGATGATTGGGGAACCAACCGAAACGGGATCTTATCTCGCCTATGAAAAAAAATTACAAAAGTTGGAAATAGAGTATGGCGACATGGCACGAGAACAATCGGAGATTCTTAAAGGGCGACTCCGCATGCAAGTAGGAATCTATCTGAAAGAATTGGCGCGTGGCACTCCTGAGCAAGATCTGTCCGTTTCTTTTCTTTCCTTCAGAACAGAGGACATCCGCCCTCATGTATTGGAACGGTGGCGGGATTATTTAAAGCAAATACCTCCAAACGACCCGGTGTTTGGTCCATGGAAACAATTGGCCCGCTTTTCAAATGCAACTTTCCCAACTCAACGCGCAGCATTGATGGAACAATGGGAAAAAGAAAATGGAGATATTTCCAAACTGACGCCGATGGAAAACTTGAGTGCCAAGGCACCTGTCTGGAACCCTCTGATATTGAATGCTATTAAAATGTCCGCACCCAGTTCAATGGAAGCACTTGCTGAAGCATATGGAACTCTTTTTGCAGAAACACATCGTGACTGGACCCTGGCTCAGGTTCAATCCGCAGAAGAAGCCTTACCCGATGGAACCACCATTCCTGATCAGGATCAACGCCATCGCAAGATCAACAGCGCTATCCTTAGACAGTTACGAAGTCACTTGTATGCAGATGAAAGTCCAACGGCATTACCGGAGAAACTGGCATCACGGCTGCTCAACCGTACCGTCAGCGATCAGTTGAACGGAAGGAGAAACGCCATTCACAATCTGCACTTGAACGAGAAAGGTTCCCCTCCGAGATCCATGGTGCTGGCAGAGAATCCTGATGCTGAAAAAAAGGGGTTCCATGTATTTCGTCGAGGGAATCCATTGAATCGTGGCAAGCGGGTTCAACCTCGTTTCTTATCGGTGGTTGGTAATGGCACTGCCAAACATTATCCACCCAGAAAGCAACGATTATCTTTGGCACAGTCCATCACATCAGAAAGCAACCCTCTCACGGCAAGAGTAACTGTTAATTGGATCTGGAGACATCATTTCGGTCGGGGACTCGTGAGAACTCCAGATGATTTTGGTACACGAGGAGCACGGCCCACGCACTTAAAACTTCTGGATTATCTGGCGTCCACTTTTGTAGAAGATGATTGGTCGATCAAAAAAATGCATAAGCGCATTCTCCTTAGCAAAGCATATCGACAAGCATCCGTTGAAGATCCGAAAGCTAGAGAAAAGGATCCTGATAATCAAACGATCTGGCGCATGCCTCGCCACCGTTTGGCCATGGAGGCCATGCGAGATGCCATGTTGAAGGTATCGGGCGAACTAAGTACAACCATGAATGGTCGTCCATTCGACATGATGACGAAACCTGTAATACCTCGACGCAGCGTCTATGGGTTTATCAACCGGGACGTTCCCTCCACCCTGTTGACGACATTTGACGGAGCCAACCCCAGCGCGTGCACGGCGAAGCGACCAGAGACAACCGTTCCCCAGCAAACTCTGTTCGCACTGAACTCAAGCTTCATCCAGGATCGAGCCAAGGCTTTGATTCAATTACCCGGTATCGAGGAGGCCAAAACAGAAGAACTCAAAGTTCGTCTTCTTTATCAACAAACGCTTTCTCGACTCCCTGAACCCGAAGAAATCGCCATGGCGCTCGAGCATGTTCATGATGTCACATCCGAATCAAAGAGTGACCGCTGGCATCAACTGGCGCATGCTTTGCTTGCCTCCAATGAATTTATTTTCGTGGACTAATGACGATGCAATTTCAGACACCCAATACACGCAGGTCTTTCCTGAAACGCTCGGGAATGGGTTTCGGAAGCATAGCCCTCAACAGCCTGCTTTCCAAAGATTCATTGGCGGCTCAACAGGCAGAAACTCATTTCCCTGGCAAAGCCAAACACGTGATCCATGTCTTCCTTAACGGAGGCATGTCACAGGTGGACACCTTTGACCCCAAACCTGAACTGACCAAACGCGGTGGTCAAATGCTGCCGTTCGACAACCTTCAAACAGAACGTCGAACAGGTGTCGCACTGCCTTCACCCTTTGAATTCAAGCAGCATGGCGTCAGCGGCATACCCGTCAGCGATCTTTTTCCGCATCTTTCAAAATGTGTCGATGACATGGCCGTGATCCGCTCGATGTACGCCGAGCTGCCAAGCCATGAACTTTCGCTGATGCTGATGAACACGGGTACCCAGCGTCTGGTGTGGCCAAGCATGGGCTCCTGGTTGACCTGGGGTATGGGTTCGGGCAACGAAAACCTGCCTGGTTTCATTGCACTTTGCCCAGGCGGTATGCCTGTCGGTGGAGCTGGGAATTGGCGCAGCGCCTTTCTTCCGGGGGTTTATCAGGGAACCCACATAGACACTTCCAAAACAAATCCACGCGAACTGATCTCAAACGCCACCAACACACGGTTGACGCATCAGGAGCAACGGAAGCATTTTGATTTACTGCAGGCCATGAATCGCAGACACGCTGAACTGCGACCGAACGAGCAATCTTTGGAGGCACGCATACAATCTTTCGAACTCTCTTACCGCATGCAGTTTGAAGCAACAGATGCGTTTGATGTTTCGAAGGAACCAGATCACATCCTGAAACTATATGGCGAAGGGCCTCAGAACAGACAACTGTTGATGGCTCGCAGGCTTGTTGAACGCGGAGTTCGATTCGTACAAACATGGCATGGAAACATGCAACCATGGGATAGCCACAGCAATATCAAAGAGACACATCGAACCGTCGCCAACCAATGCGATCAGGGGCTCGCTGCTTTAATCATCGATTTGAAACAACGTGGCTTATTGGATGAAACACTGATTTTATGCACGGGTGAATTCGGGCGAACACCCTCCGTTGAAATGGATCAAGGCGGCGGTGGAGCCGCACAAGGCCGTGATCACAATCATTGGGGCTTTAGCTTATGGATGGCGGGTGGAGGGATCAAAGGCGGCACCACTTATGGCGCCACGGATGAATTCGGCTTCAGAGCAGTTGAAAAACCCGGTTTCCATTCATGACCTCCATGCCACCATGCTGCATCTGCTGGGCTTTGATCACGAAAAACTGACGTATCGCTACGCAGGCAGGGATTTCAGGCTGACAGATGTCTTTGGGAAAGTCGTCCGGGAGATGATGAGCTAAACACCGGTCGAGTTACTGAATTTCATACGGCATCTGGAAACACCCTGTGTCGCGCAACACACTTTATTGATACTCATACTGATTAAGATCCCGGTATGAAGCATTTAACAACCACGCTTACCGTTTCCCTCTGCCTTTCAACCGTCGTCATCGCGGCAATCTATGCGATCAAAGCATTCGCTTTCAAACCCGCCAGTGTGATTTATGCCGACGGTAATATCCTCGAGTT
Source organism: uncultured Verrucomicrobiae bacterium (assembly GCA_943788245.1). Classification (GTDB taxonomy): domain Bacteria; phylum Verrucomicrobiota; class Verrucomicrobiia; order Limisphaerales; family AAA164-E04; genus AAA164-E04. The sequence continues at coordinate 143,447 of CALSPN010000007.1, forward strand.
AACGGGGTGACTTATGAAAAATTTCACAACTGTCCCATGGAGCATTCCTGGCATCGCGTACTTCAGGGCATTTCCGCTTTCATCCAACAACGACTCAATGCAGCCAAAAATCATAAACACACCTCATGAGAAAATCCCCTGGTTGCATGGTTCAGGTGGAAAGGGAAGACCGCTCTCTGCTTTGGACAAAAAACAGTGCTTGATCAAGCCGGTTACAAGAGCAAAGTCAACGATTGTATTTACCATGGCAATCCACCGACGGGTACTACTCCTGGAGAAATCCGGCTCGGGTATGAATTACGCAAATACACTCGCAGGGAGGAGGCTTTTACGATTCGACTGGAGGGACTGGAATGAGAAAGTTATTGCTACCTTTGAAATCAAGAAAAAAGCCAGATCGTAGACCATTGGCGACCCGTAAATATCTGGCTCGAAGATGCGACCGGAAACCAAAGTAAGAATGCCTCATGGAATAATCAGGAGAAAGATGGCATGGCCTACGAAGTGAATGTAAGATACGTGGAGCAAATCCACTGAGCCAATAAACAGTTTTTCATCGAGCAAGTTTTACGAGCTTCATGATAGCATGACCCCATGCTATCTACCGATTGAGTGCCGTTGCCCTGTATTCCCAGGGAGTCAAGCAAGGTAAAGGCTACTCCTCTTCGGGAATATCGATAGTGATCGTAGATGCCACCGTCATTTGAATAGCTCCATTTTCGGTCAAAACGGGGATGACGCCGATTTCAAACTGACCTGGAGCCGCTGCTCCATTTCGGGGGAACGTCACCGAAGTACGAACCACCGCTTCACGTCCGTCCGTCGCAACGATACTTGGCGAAGCAAGCATCACTGCTCCCTCAATCTTTTGGATGTTTTTGAATAACATGCGAGCTTCCTCCGCCTCGAAACCACCTGCGTTGTCAGTTTCATTACTGCTCGCGCGCATGTTTTGGAGTTGAAGCTGAGACAGACTCTCGTCAGCCAGATCAGCAATCTTGCTGTTGATTTGAATGTAAACCTCCCCATCCGGCGCTGTATTGCTTGTGGGCGTCATGAAGACGAAAGTCCGCCTTCCTGGAGCAGTCAGCCATCCACCGGTAATCAATGTCATTCCCTTCTCTACTTCCACATTAACAGCGGCCGCATAATAATCAGCTTTCTCAAATTGCTCCTCCTCCTTACCTTCTTCTATTGCTGCACGCTTCTGTTCCTCAGAGATCGGGCTTGGGGCGTTGCAAATCTTCTATTTTAGTGCGTAGTTTGGACACCTCTCCTCGCAGACTGGCGAGTTCCATACGCTCCCGTTCAATGCGCTTTCTTTCAGAGTCAGAAAGTTGTTTGGTGCGGAGCGTTTCCAGTTCTTCTGCCATTTGACGTTTTTCAGCTTCCAACTGGGTAACCATTTTCTGAGCAATCCTGAGTTTGGGAGCAATTAGCATGCGCCCTCCCATAAAAGAGATGATGCCTACGATGAGTATTGAGATAACAAAAACAGGTTTCATGTGGTTATGTCCAGGGTTCAGCCCCGATTTTGGCCTAAACTGCCCCAATGACAACGTTTAAAGCGCCAATCGTCCATTGGGAACCTTGTTGAAAAGAATATTGCCAAGAATGCAGCAATGTGGGCAAATCAAAACGGTCTTAAGATGATCAGACTTGGAGGATCATTGCATCATCGATGGAATCCATACTTCTGGGGCTTGATCATTTAAAAACCTGAACCAAGAATACATGAACAATAAACCGCTTAAACTGAGCTCTTGTCGTGGCAATGCTTGCCATCGTGCCTTCACACCGAATTCCCTTGCCGAAGGATTTCGCAATCCAACCTCGGGTGCCATCAATCTTGGCAGGTCTGGTGGAAGAATCGCCCATGTTGATAATGCCAGTGCAATCACTCAAAACCCTGCCAACTTGATGGACCTAAAGCGGCCTGAAGTCACAGTGAGTTTCAATCCTGTCTATATCAGTGTCGAACATCAGAACGCTTCCGGTGCAACGGCCGAGACTGAAAATGCATGGAAGTTTCTGCCCGCGGCGTATGCATCCATGCCAATTCTAGATGATAAGTATGTCATCGGTCTAGGTATCACCAGCCCTTATGGATTATCAAACGAATGGAAGAATGCAGGTGGGTTTGCGGATACAGCGAACCAGGGGTCTTTGAGGTACACCACTCCTCATTTCAGCGAGTTGCAAACAATCCTTGTCAATCCAACAGTGGCATTCGATGTAAGTGAAAAGGTCTCGATGGGACTTGGCCTTGATATTCAGTGGTCTCAATTGACTTTCAAACAACACGTGTTTCCGAATGGTCGCTTCGTTGCGGAATCGGATGGAATCGGTGCGGGGGCCAACCTGGGTATGACGTGGAAAATAACAGATCGCCATCGGCTGGCCTTCACGGCGCGTTCCCCCATCACGGTTGATTATGATGGTGATTTTAATATGAATGTTCCCGCCGCCGGCCTGAATGTGAATACAAGTTTTTCTTCTGAAATTGAATTCCCTACTCAGTTACATCTCGGATACGGCATTGAATTGACCGACACCATTCGATTGGAGGCAGACGTTGAATTTCTTGAGTTTTCAAATTTTGACACCCTGCCTACCCAAACGGGAGTTCCATTGCCCGGGTTACCCACGTCATTAAATCAGGATTGGCATGATACTTATACCATCGGCATGGGAGGTGATTGGAAATTTGCTGAAAACTGGATCATGCGGGCAAGTTATCAATTTTTTGAAAGCCCTGTCCCGAATGCAACCCTCTCCCCTACTATTCCTGATTCAAATCAAAATGTCCTGACGGCAGGTATAGGCTATGGCTCTGACAACTATTCCATCGATCTTGGTTATGGATTGGTGATTTACGATGAGCGCACAATCAATCAAGGAGGAATGTACGATGGTAATTTTGACTTTGCAGTACACTTATTCAGCCTCACCTACACAAAGAAATTCTGAAAGCACACGAAAACAATAAGCTCCTTGATACTTAATTCCTTCAATGCACCAATTTTAAATGGTGCCCCCAAACGCACTGAAATAATAAGTCGGAGGTCTTGTAATTATGTGATGCTTCGTGTAGTGAATATCTATCCAGACAAAGCCCAGACGCATTCTAGAATGAATATATTTATCAAAAATCAGCCCCGGAAAACAAACGATCGAGTGTCTCAAAAAGGCTTCACTTTGATCGAACTTCTGGTCGTCATCGCCATCATTGCTATTCTGGCTGGCATGTTGCTGCCAGCCCTGAGCAAGGCGAAAACGAAGGCCCAAGGCATCTTGTGCATGAACAACAACAAACAAATGATGCTTGCCTGGAGGTACTACAGCGACGACAACGAAGACAAACTAGTGGGAGCAGCAGGTTGGAGCAAGTGCGGGGCGTGAAGTTCCCAACTGGACAGGAGGGAGCTGGCTCACGCTGAGCAACCCCAAGGACCCCAACAACTGGAATCACGCTCAGTTCACGCACCGCAGCCCTCTTTGGAATTATACCGGGGGAAGTGAAAAAATCTGGAAATGCCCTTCGGATAGGGCCTACGGGATCAATCCGGCTGGTCAGCGGGTACCCCGCATCCGAAGCATGTCGATGAACAATTGGGTGGGCGGCCCCTCATGGTCCTCATCGGGCAATGGATGGAAGGTTTACACTAAAGATTCCGATATGACAGCGCCTGGCCCCAGTCAAACGTTTGTGCTGATCGATGAGAGGGAAGACAGCATCAACGATGGCTATTTTGTCGTTGATATGCAAGGCTTTCCGGACAGGGGAGCAAGCTGGAAGATTGTCGATTACCCTGCCAGTTACCACAACGGTGCAGCTACCTTTGCGTTCGCCGACGGGCATTCGGAAATTCACCGATGGACAAACCCTCGCACGCTTCCAAGCCTGTCGAAAAGCAATATTCCGCTGAATGTTCCTTCACCAAACAACGAAGATGTGTTGTGGATGCAGGAGAGAAGCACTCGACTCATAAATGCAGTTCGCTGATCGAGTATTGATCCTTTAATAGTTATCTGAATTCACTAGGAATGCCAGTCTTCTCAAGACTGGCATTTTTCTTTCTCTCCGCTGACAAAATGACGCAGTTGGGCTCATCTTTACCACTTCGAGAGTCATATAAAACCACAGGGAGTGGCTCCAGTTTGACTCAAAAAAACCGTATTCCAGCAAAAAGGTGCTAAAAACCGGGCCAGTGAAACAAAAATTATTAAAATTTGCACATGGTACAAAACATGCTAACTTAAGCTGTGGATCACACGTGAGAGCAGATTCATATGGCTGTCCCGTGACCTTACCTCTTTCGCACTCAATGCGAAAGAAACCCAACTACTTAGGCTTACTACGCACCGGGATATTCGGTGTCCTGCTTGAGATGAGGGATTTTATCATCGTCCGGCAGCTGCATCTTTGGATCCACTCAGCTGCCGGATCTTCTTTTAGAATTACCACTCAAAGAAGTCTGCCCTGCGTCATCAACGATGGGGCTGTAGCGCATATTGAGTCAGCAGTTTCCACCATTATTCTCATCGATCGCCATAGATGGGAGGCTCCCATCCCTTCGGGCAATCTTCCCTGAGGTCGAACTCCATAGGCTGAACTGGGAATGGAATGATTCCCTGCCTTTTCCAAGGGCAAATCATCAGGCAGATGCTTTATTTTAAAATCCTTGTATTGAACTCGCATGGGCGGCCCGACATGCACCTGAACGGCCAACACACCTTCCAGTGCCCTTCCTCTGGCGTCAAAATCAATCAAGTCAGTGGTTGGGTGACCATCGATCCAATGCTGGTGATGATTACCCCGCACAAGCACCCGGTAGTCATGCCACGCATCAGGAGCAAACTCTTTCACTGGTAATTCCCCAACCACCCATGACTGCCCTTTCGCATCAACAAGCACTTTTTCGCCCGTGTGCGATAAGATGCGTCTCGCCCTTTTTCTTCGTATAGCATCCCGTTGTAGCTCGGATTCTTGGCCACCACGTCGCACTGATACCCTGGCAACAATGTCGAGTCCAAGGTCAGGACGCGATAAACCCCGATACTGGATACCACTGTTTCCTCCCGCACTGATCTTGACTTTGACCCGCAAATCAAAATTCCGAATAGTGGATCCTTTCCATGTGATGAAACGGTTCATCTTCAGCGAGCCATCTGCAATCCCAGTCAACACCCCATCTTTGACAGACCAAAATTTGGAGTCACCGGACCATTGCCCAAGTCCACGCTTACCTAACAGTTGGATGAAACCATCCTTGTCAGCTTGATGCGAAACCGCAGCAGAGGCCTGAGGGTGCGGCTGAGTAGAGGCTGCAAATCTTGTTTTCAAAGGTTTCAGAGGGCCTCCTAACTCTTCAACTCGAATATCAGTCCTTCTACGCATTGTCACTAAAGTATCGGCATAGCTAGGATTTGTTGCCAAATTAACCAATTCGTCCGGATCATTCTTCAGGTCATGTAGAAACTCAAGACTGTCATGATCCACATATCGAACATATTTAAATTGCTGATTACGAATACCCTCAAATGCGGGTATTCGGTGGCGCACGGCAAAATGTTCATGAAATGTGTCTTTTCGCCAATCGGATGGCTTACCTGACTGAATCACCGGTCTCAAACTTTTCCCCTGATATCGCTCAGGAATTTCAATATTCGCCCAGTCCAGAAAAGTGGAAGGCAGGTCTAGGTTCAGGGCAAGTGCATCTGTGACTTTTCCCCGCTGGTCCTGACTCACACGAGGGTCCATCACAATCAGTGGCACCCTCAGGGATTCTTCATAATGAGACCATTTACCCGCAAATCCTCTGTTTCCCATATGATAACCATTATCCGCGGTGTAGATGATAATGGTGTTCTCTGCCATCCCCGCCTCATCCAGCGCTTGCATGAAACGACCAATAGCTCCATCAATGCCACTGACCATACGATAATAGGCACGCATGTTCGCCTGGTATTTAGCATCTGTATTCCACCGCCAGAAAAAGCGTTCTCGATTGATCGTCGTTTTCAAAAACTCAGGCTGATCATTGAAAATGGCAGGATCATTTAATCGAGGAGGATCCATTTCAATTTCTTCGTACATTCCATCCACGGCACGTGGCCAGGGGAAATGGCCTATGCCAGGCCGGCGATCGCTGTCTTCCGCATGACACGCGTTGAACCACATATTCAGAGCAAAGGGTTTGTCCTTGGGCTGTTGACGAATGAAGTCGATTCCTCGGTCGACAATCAATTCGGTTTCATGCCGCAAGGTTCCATCCGGAAGCTTTTTGTAAAAGGGATTGCGACCAATTGCCTCGAAGACATCAAAGTGTTCTTTGGGATCGTAGCCCTTGGGCATTTTCGCATGCCACTTGCCAAAGTAGCCAGTGCGGTACCCCTGCTCTCGAAGTAGATCCGAATACAAGGTTTCAACCGCATCTGGCCTTGCCAGATCTGGCGCGCCCGATGTTCCATACCCCCGCCCAGTCAAACCCGTCAGAATAGTCGTTCGGCTGACCCAACAAATTGAATGGCTGACAAAGGCGTTAGCAAAGCGCGTTCCACGAGAGGCTAATCCATCAATATTAGGAGTTTTTACCACATTATTGCCATAGCAACCGAGTGTCGAAGTTGTCTGATCATCAGTGAAGAAGAAAACTATGTTGGGTTGCTGGGCTTTCGCTGGAACCAGGAGCGAACAAAGGATGAAAGCGACAGTGAACAGATATTTCATATTAAACACATTTAAGTAGTTGAGAAAAAACCAAATTATTCATGGGAGAAAAGAACACAGATAGCCGATGGCGCATGAACAACATTGCGATTGTAGGTTAGCGCTCCCGTATGCGGATCAATCCCAAAAGAGGCCAGCGTATGCGAATCCTGCCCGGCAGCAAGCAGCCACTTGCCTGCTGGTTCAATATTGAAGTTTCTGGGGGTAGCTCCACGGACATGCTCACGTTCGATAACGGTAAGTTCGCCTGTTTCGTCAGCCACTCGATAAGCAGTTATCGTGTCATGTCCGCGGTTGGCTGAATACACAAAGTCCCCGCTTGGATGGACTCGAATTTCAGAGGCACTTGTGAAGTGTTCCAGAATCAATTGTTCCCGGGGAACCGAAGGAATGGTTTGTTTCGCTGTCATACTTCCGTTGCGATCATCATAATCATAGACAGTCACGCTCAGTGATAGCTCATTAAGGACGTAAGCCCACTTTCCATTGGGATGAAACTTCATGTGTCGCGGTCCTCCTCCCGGAGGTGTGGCTGCATAGCCTTGCATGTCGATGCGTGCATTCGCTGCATCGACTTTATAAATGACGACCTTGTCCAGGCCTAAATCAGGAACAAAGGCAAACCGTCCATCAGGTGAAAAACCCGTCCAATGTGGGTGTGGTGCATCCTGTCTTTTACCAGTCACTCGCGAAGCACCGGAATGCTCTATCAATTGATTTCTACCCTTGATGCTGCCGTTGGAATTCAATGCGAAAACGCCAACCGATCCTCCCCCATATTGGGCAGTCAGTAAAAACTGTCCACTGGAATGCACGGATACATGAGTGCCTCCACCATCTCCAATTTCAACTGAATTCAACAAAGACAGCTCCGCCTTATTGCCTTCTCGCTGAATTGCGTAACAAATAACCGAACCTTTGCCATCAATCGTTCCAACGGCATACAGGTGGGTTTCCTTTGGATGCATTGCTAAAAAGCCTGGCCCCTGGACCTCGGCTACAAGTGAAGGCCGCGACAATTTACCTGTCTCTACATTCAAATGAGTATGATAAATCCCTCTGCTAGGCCAAGCACTGCCTGTTCCAATCCAGACATCCACGCGACTGGCTTCAGCTCCGAGGACATGACCATTGAATTGAGTTAAAAGACCAGCGATCAATGCAAGCCTGAGCAGGGCCAAAAATTGAGATAGGTAAATCATGTAGACTGAAAACTAACACAAAAGATTCGAACCATGCCAACCTGTATTTGTCTTCGAACTTAACAAAATCATCCGGGAAGCGATTCCATAAAAGGACTGACGATAGCAAAAATATGATTATGATATTAGTCATGAGTCAGGTAGTTGGAATTATTGGTGCAAGTGACAATCCAGATAGATATGCTTTTCTGGCGGCAGAATCCCTGAAATGCAAAGGTTTTGAAATCTTACTGATTAACCCTTACAAAAAGAACATATTGGGAAAACCATGCTACGCTAGTCTTTTGGAGGCACCTTTGCG
>CALSPN010000008.1 GCA_943788245.1 uncultured Verrucomicrobiae bacterium
GGGCATTGATCCGCTGCATTTCAAATGGCATCTCGCCTGTCCATGTCAATTTCTCCATTCCATAGGATCTATTACCCAGAGAATTCCACCCACGATTACTTTCTCCTACAATGAGATCACCCTCATTGTCCCAGGCGAGTCTCAGAACACCGCATTGGAGCCCTTCAAAAAAACGAAAGCATGCCCCCTGATAAATACCGTCAATTTCTTCAAGATAGACTCGAAGCAGCATGGACATCGTGAACTCACCCACGATCGCTTGATCATCAAAGGGACCAAACTTTCCTTTTGTCGTATTCCAAAGCACATCGGTCGCGCTCATCCCCATCTTGCGATAGGGAAACCAAATGGCAGGTAATTGATAGGCTTGCAAATGTTTGGCAGCTTCTACAACAGACATTCCGCTGGGTATTTCTTTGTTCCACTGCAATGAAGACTCAGGTCGCCGGGTGTGTTCCAATGCATCCGCATGGCCATGAAAAGAACCTTGTTTGACATGTATCAGTGGGCAAGTAGGGAACCAGTTGCCTTGTTGATCCGTGGCAAAAATATCTCCTGCTGTATTCATGCCAATACCGCTTGGAGAGCGGAATCCTGCAGAGACGGGACTCCAGGATCCATCTGGTGAAATTTTGATGCTCCAACCTCGCCATGCATTGTCATCAGGTACGGAGCCTCTACCGATGCCTATGTTCAGCGTGATCCATGCGTGACCCTCCAGATCGAATTGAGGTCCATAAGCATATTCGTGATAATTCCCGGTAACACCCCAGCCTTTGGCAACCGTCCAATATTCATCGGCAATGCCATCATGGTCCAGGTCTCTGATACGCGTGAGTTCGGTGCGTTGCACCGTGTATAATGCGTCCTTATGAAAAGCCAGGCCAAGTGGTTCGTGGAGGCCTTTGGCAAACGGGGTGTAAAGGGTGGATTCAGGGTGCCTGGTTTGATCGGCAATCCAGATTTCTCCTTTACGAATGGCTATAGCAAGCCGACCGTCCGGCAGTGGAGCAAGCCCGCTGACTTCAAGTTTCAACTGCTCGGGAATTTCAAAAGTCGAGAGTGTATAAGCCGCTTTTGCATTCGAAACGCCAGATGCTGCGGCATTAAGCGCTTTGCCAGAATCAGGCCAAAAATTGACCAAGGAAATTGCTGTGATCGAAACAATGAATCGTATCATGGTGTGTGCCTTCTGACCGTATATTTGAATTCCATACCGGATACTGGAGAAAGTTGAATCCAAAGCTGCTTTCTGTGATCTTCCTCCACAATGAGCGGGATACCTTTTTCGATCCGGATCAAAAATTTTTGGTCTGATTGAAAAAGGAGGCGGTCTACCTTGCTCATATGTTCCGATTCGTAAATGAGCCACTTGTTAATGCTGGAATCTGCCGATACTTTTACCCTCCGCTGAATTCCGTTGTGTAACGGTTCAATTTGGTCTTCCACAACACCGCCTCCCAAAGTGTAATGAAAAGATGGTATTCCCTGCTCATCCAAACGATACCCTGAAAAGACGGCATTGATCTTCAGGTTTGCGCCCTGCCTGCCTGTGTCTTCCTGTTTCCAAAAAGGATTTGATTGAGGGAACCACGGTAGTTGGTCGCCGGATGGGGAGGTGAGTGGCGTAAAGCGATCATCCCAGGTGGCTTCAGCGTCAAGAAAGGGGCCACTCCAGGCAAGCATCCAGCGACATGATTTTGAATCAAAAGCGACATGAAAATTCTGGGAGAAACCAACCGCTATTGCATGCAACCCTGCATCTTTCATGAACGTTCGAAAGACCATTGGCCGACGTTCAGGTTTGAGCACGAAATCACCTTTGGATTCCATCCCCTCAGGTAAGCGTGATTGACCTAACTCATTTAAGTAAGCCCAGAGACTGTCGATTTGCCTTTCTGTGCTTCCGCCAAGGCCTTTGAGACTTGGATTGCCATTGGGCCAAAAGGATGGCATGCGAGTGCCAGGACGAAACTTGGGTGGATCCATCAGGTAATCCCGAAACCATGGAGCACGCAGCCGTCCACTCGAATGCTTCAAATCCATCGCTTGAATTCCAAGAGATCGATTTCCATTCAAAGGGTGGCACTGAATGCATCCGAGCCCATCGATCCCCATGAGTGCGCGCCCCCACATATTGCGTCCTACTTGGTTTTCCCGGCCTTTTCGAGGAGTTGGTTTTTCGTCTGTTTCAAGATCAGATTCAATGAAATGTTCTGTCAAAATATCGGCATGAGTATCTCCCCAATTTGGCATGCGTGTGTTCATGTAGGGACGGACAGGCATTGCTCCCTGAATCGTTTTCTTCAATGCTCCTCGGGTTAACTTTCTTCCGACGCCGTTTAGAGCTGGTGGTATTCGGCCCTCATCACCCAAGTCCTCCCCTGAGCTGGTAAAGTGAGCGCGCATGTCAGATCGAGGCGGAGTCAATGGCTGACGCTCATGGCAGGCATTGCACCTTAGGGTTTTCATGTAAAGGTGCATGTCTGCCTGATAGATGGATTCTTCTGAGCGATTTGCTTGAGACAGGGCTGAACGAATCAAATCTATTTGAATTTGGTTCAAACCATAGTTAGGCAGTCTTTTGTGGGGAATCTCGGCAAGACATCCTTCATTCAGAGAATCTGACGAGGGAAAGGGAACGATGGCTTTCCTGATTTCCTCTTTCCCGGAACTTGTATGACATTGAATGCACAGCAATTCAGAAAATAAAAGGGCACCTTTTTCGATTATGCCAGTAGAGCTAAAAGCTGGCTGAGCAGTCGGCTCCGAACTCATCAAGAAGATCGCTAGTTTATTGGACTCCTCTTCGGTGAGATTGAAGTCGGGCATTCGAAACCCTTTCCGAATGTTCTGGGGCTCAAGTAGAAAGTTCTGCAGACCTTTAAATTGATATTTAGATCTTACATGCATCAATGAGTCAGGCATTGTCTTGTCCTCTGATTCCGGAAATGGGTGGCACACGGTGCATCCTATTGCTGAAAATAATCTCCGCCCTTCATCGACGTTCACTTGCTCAGGGACGGCTAAAATTGTGTCCTCCCGAGTTTGTTCAAAACCATCATGCATCAAAAAAGCTGTAAGATGCCTTGCTGCCTCAGATTTCTGACCTTTGGTCAAATGTTCCATTACGGCAGGCATGCGTGTTCCATGGTGCGATTGATTGGGGTTCTGAATGAATTGATTGACGAACTCAGGGGTCAATCGTGTATTGACTTCGGTCAGGACAGGGGCGTCGAACGCAGGTAATCCTGTGAGTCGTTTCGGTGGTTTCGAATGGCATTGAAAACAGCCAAGTTCATTGACCAATAACCATCCCTCGCTAACCTTTGAAGCTTGCTCCGCGGTTTGCGCATCGATGAGGTGATGTAAATTCGGCTGGGCTGAAAGAGCTCCCAAGCCAAGGCAAAATAAATTGAACCTAAGCCAAAAGGTCAGGAGACTGATCCATTCAGGCAGTTTCGGTCGTGCTCGATGCTTGAGGTTCATGGTAAGACGACCCTACAGTTACAAACTTAAAATGTCGATTGCAGCCTATCAGTATTTGGATTAGTAATCTTCTCTTTGTAGTTGTGCTTTGAGTCGATGAAATTTGTTCGTATTTTTTTACAAGTGTTCAGTGTGTTCTTTGCCTTTATGCCGCAGGATGAGGCAAGAGCAGGGGTGATTGAGCGCACGGATCAGATTTCTTCCCTTTCCGCTGACGAAATCCTTGAAAAAGTCAAGGCCGCCAAGAATAGCCTTCCTGTTGAGGGACAACATTTCAAATACTTGAGAGAAGCGAATATTTATGATTTGAAAAAAGACGGTAGCATTCGGGAAAAAAACCCAGAAATTATACCGTGCTTACACCGATGGACGGGATCAACAACTGCTGGCAATCGACGGTAAGCCATCAACAGCCCGGGATCGAGCCAAGGACCGGGCACACAACTTGGAACGTCAACAAAAATTCCTTCATCGTCAAAGTAGCAAGCAATCAGATAAAAATAACGACGATCTGATGGCTAAAAACATGGATCTTTTTCGTGACAAGTTTTTGGCAAGCTTGAAGGGGGAAGAGAAGCTTAAAAACCGAATGACCTATCTGATTGAATTGAAACCCAACAAGAGGCACAAGCTGGAAAACATGTTTGTGGATCGCTTGATGAATCAGATACAAGCCAGAGTATGGGTTGATAAGGAAGAATTTCGTGTTGCCCGTCTGGAAATGAAACTCAATGAGCCTGTTTCCTTTTTGGGAGGATTTGCAGGGTTATTGAGAGATATTCAGATTGACTTGGATCAGAAACAGTTGAACCCCAAATTGTGGGTAGACGAAGAAATTACCGCTTTCTTTGACGTTCGAGTTTTTTTTAAGACGTTCCGCTTCAAAATGAAAAGTGAATCAACCAAGTTCGAGCTGGTGGCCCCCAGCGAATGAACGGCATTACCATACGTCGGCTAGAATCAATTTGTTGGTTACTTTACCTTTCCAATCCTTATTAGCCGCCGGACTTGCCGGACTGGGATGCAGTATCTCCATGGTTTCGATTCCCATGGGATCTGCTATTTCTGAGGCTCTTTGAAAGGCGAATCTTCCGATACCGATGACTTTCTCTGGTTGGAGAATGGTCAGTATTCTTTCAAGGTGATCTGCGCAATGCCTGTAAAGTTCCTTGCGTAATTGCAAAGGAAGTTTGTCGGGTGTCAGATTGCGTCCGGTTTCTCCCAAAAAGGCCAGAGGACAATAATTGGCGACAAAATGTTCTTGGGAGAAAGCGCGGGCGGTTCCGAACTTTTCTTGAAACAAGCCCCACAATCTTTTGCCGCTGACTTCAGATCGGGTACAATCAAACCCCTGAATCTGGCGTTTGGGATGTGTGTGCTCGGGCTGTTCTTTGATTTCTGAAATTCCCAGCCAATCTCTGACAAAGCTGATCTCGCCAAAAGGCACTCCTGTTTGAACCATGCCGAAGGGCCCGGGATTCATTCCCAGGAAAATGTATCGTTTGCGGTTTGATGCATAGCGCTTAAGGTAATCCTCATGAGCGGTTCGCCCATAATCCAACGGGTTGTAGGTCCATGCGACCGGGGCAGGGAATTGCATTTGGTCGACACTTTTGCAAAGGCTGCGTGCCGCTTTGATCATTTGATTTGAGATTTCCTTTGTCATGAGGCCCTTAGATAAATGAACCCTAATGAGTGAATTTGATAAAGCCAATGAAGATTCTTTTAACCAACGATGATGGAATTGATGCTGAAGGTCTGAAATGTCTGCGGCATGCAGTGGGTGGGGACGTTTGGATTGTGGCGCCTGGAGAAGAGGCCTCCGAATGTGGACACCGTATCACGACTAGACGGCCGCTCAAGCTAGAGCAGCGTCGCGACAGGGAATGGGCGGTATTCGGTTCACCTGCAGATTGTGTGCGTGTCGCTGTGAAATATTTGTTTCCAAGTGTGGCATTCGATTGGGTGTTTTCTGGAGTCAATCAAGGAGGTAATCTCGGTGTGGATATCTATTATTCTGGGACAGTTGCTGCAGTACGCGAGGCAACTCTGCTGGGTGTGAAATCGGTGGCTTTTTCTCATTACATCAAACGCAGATTACCCATTGACTGGTCCATTGCCAGTGATCGGGTGCGCCATATGATTTCCGAAGTGTCTGACAAACCCATCAAGAAAGGTGAGTTCTGGAATGTGAATCTACCACATCTTGAAGATGGGGCCTCAGAGCCCATGGTGAAATATTGTGAGCCCTGCAAGGAACCTTTGCCTGTGGGGTTCAAGGGGAATCAATCCGAGGCAAGTTACAGCGGGTCCTACCAAGATCGTTTGCGCCGTGAGGGGAGTGATACAGATTGCTGCTTTGGAGGTGATATTACCGCCTCTTTGATCAAGGTATAAAAAAGAGACGGCATGATACCGTCTCTTTTCGTGATTCATTCAAAACAGGAGAATTGATATTGTTATTTTTCAGCCAGCAAGGCTTCTACTTTCTCCACCAAATTGGCTCGCGCATTCATATCGACGAGTTCGCCCTTCTTGTTGATCAGCCACATTGCGGGAATTGATTGAATTCCAAAGCGTTGGCCGAAAGCATTCTGCCAACCTTGTCCATCGAAATACTGCGGCCAGGCCATTTCTTCCTTTTTCACGAAGCTTGTGAGCTTACCTTTGGTGTTGTCGAAGCTGATACCTACAATCTCAAATCCTTTTAAGTGCAATCGATCGTAGGCCGCTTTTACGTTGGGTAATTCAGCGACACAAGGGCCGCACCAGGTTGCCCAGAAATCAATCAAAACCACTTTACCGTTCATTTTCTGGATATCGACTTCTCGACCATCCACAGCAGTAAACTTGATATCTACCTTTGAGCCTGCAAGGCTGAGCTTCTCCAAAAGACCGCGAGCCGCTGCCTTGATCTGTTCATCAGAAGCAGTTTCTGCCAGCTTGGTCGCGATTTGCTTCCCTTTTGTGCCTCCCAGATTTTCTGCGATATACATCAGCATTTGCGGAATTTCGGCGTTAGCTGGGAATTCTTTTTCCAGCTCCCGAACTCCTTCTTCAAAGGCAAGAAGGACAGCCTCGCGCCCTTCGGATTGTTTGGCCATGGCTTTCTGTTGCATGATGATGCTCTTGATTTGGAAGCGCTCAGTGTCCGGTAGATTCAACTTAAGCAATTTATCCGCTGCCTTTTCATGGCCGAACTCCAAAGCCGCGCGGAGCATCTGCTTTTCGGATGCTTGAGCATCGCTCACTTTCGGATGATCCGGGAATTTGGTGATCAACTCACGCGCCAGCGTTGCTGCCTCGAAGGCCATATTACCGTTTTCTTTCTGAAACGCAGTAACCTCTTCCTGAGAAGGTTGCTTGGTTTGCCATTCAGTAGGATAGGGCCTCACCTGACTTGAGGATTCAACCTTTTTCCAGAGGTCATCTGCTTCGTCTGCGAAAGCGTTCAGTGAGGTCTGAAGCATGCCCATCAGGGCCCAAACTGCTATGCAGCTCTTGAAGAATATATTAGCTTTTGTCATTGTTATTGTCCTTTAGAGGTATCTACAGCATATCTTATTCATTCCCAAATGCACCAAAATTTTTTGAAGTGGATGCTCCCTATTGTCTTTGCAAGTCTGCATGGGGTTTATTATAAACCACAGCATGAGCTCGGGCCTTTACTCAAGATTCCTTTTATTCGTATTCATTGTATCGCAATTTCAGGCTTCCATACGCGTCACCGCTCAACCGGAACCTCGATGGTGGAAGGGGAATCTTCACACGCATTCCTTGTGGAGTGATGGTGATGATTATCCGGAGATGATCATGGATTGGTATAAATCCACGGGATATCATTTTGCCGTTCTCTCCGACCATAATGTCATCCAGATCGGTGAACGCTGGTCCGGTGTGGCATCAAATGCCGGAAAAGCCGACGCATATGAAAAGTATGTCGCCAAATGGGGGACCGATTGGGTGGACACCCGCGTCCAGGAGGGAAAGCTTCAGGTCAGGTTGAAACCTCTCTCAGAATATCGGCCGCTTTTTGATGAAACCGGCCGATTTCTCATTGTTCAAAGTGAAGAAGTCACGGACCGATATTTAACAGCTCCCATTCACATCAACGTCACCCATCCACAGCAAACTTTAAAGCCTCAAGGAGGGGATTCCGTGCTGGAAGTGATGCAGAACAATATCGATGCCATTGTTGCACAACGTGAAGCCACCGGGCAGCCCATGATGCCGCACCTTAATCATCCAAATTTTGGATGGGCTGTCACTGCTGAGGAGTTCATGCAGCTGAAGGGGGAGAAATTCTTTGAAGTGTACAACGGTCACCCCTCAGTCAGGAACGAAGGGGATGGAACGCACGCAAGTATGGAGCGTTTTTGGGATATCGTTTTGACTTGGCGGCTCGGAGTACTCGATTTGCCCGTCATGTATGGAATAGCGACTGATGATGCCCACAATTACCATGATGAAGCCATCGGAAAGAGTAATCCGGGTCGGGGGTGGGTCGTCGTTCGCTCCAGATATCTGACTCCGGAACATTTGATCCGCGCGATGGAGGTAGGCGATTTTTATGCTTCATCGGGTGTAGTTATCAATGAAATCAATCATGATGCCAAGGGGATCGAGTTATCCATCGAACAAATAAGCGATGAACACTACACAACCTACTTCATTGGAACTCGCAAGGATTTTGACCCAGCTCATGAACCTTATCGGGCTGGTAACGGAGATCCCGTTCGAGTGACACATCGCTACAGTGACTCCATAGGAACGGTTCTGGCCAAAGTAGATGGTATTTCGCCTTCCTACACTTACCAAGGAGACGAAATTTACGTTCGAGCCAAAGTGGTTTCAACCAAAAGCATGATCAATCCTTATAAAGAAGGAGAAGTGGAATGCGCTTGGGTTCAACCGATCGTTTTGAACCAGAATTAAGTCCTCCAAATAAAAAAGCCTCCCTTTCACCCGGGAGGCTTTTTTCTGAAAATGGGGTATTCTACTGACCCTTCAGCTTGCTCATTGCAAATGCCACTGACGCGATCAGTATGATGGTGGCGATGACTCCAACCAGAATGAACAATTTGTTCACCTTGTTGCTTTTCTTAGTGAAGGTTTTGTCATCCTTGCTGACTCCTTGAGATCCTTTTTCAAGGTCATCCAACTTGACGCCTCCCTGAGGAAGAGTCACTGTTTTTACTGCGACCGAGCTTGCATCTCCGCCGTTATCCCCAGCGAACCTCAACTCAATGGAGCCGAGTCTCAATACCTGGCCAGGCTTAAGTGTGCCTCCGGTGGTTTTCTTATCATTAATGAAGGTTCCATTTGTGGAACCCAGATCTTTGATGTGGACGATATCATCCTTGAGCTGGAGTTCACAGTGGCGGCTCGACACCGAATTTTCAGCTATCTGAAAAGAGTTATCCTCAGAGCGGCCAATCGTGACTTTGTCCGCCTTCAATTCCACTGTCTTCCCCGTAAATCCTTCGCTTATAACGACAAGTTTGGCCATATTCGGTGTGGTTGACATCGCCATTATCCCGAGGATAAGTCACAAGTCAAACCGTTTTCTGGGTTATCTAATTAAATACTTCAGCTCCCTTTACTTCCAATCGTTTCTCGAAACCTCGCGAACAGTGGCGAGGAATCGTGCGGCCCGGGGGAGGCTTCCGGGTGGTACTGCACACTGAACATCGGCTTGGTTTTGTGCCTCAGCCCCTCGACTGTCTGATCATTCAAATTGATTCTATCCACTTCGATATCGGATCCCATCGATGATGCATCCAGCGCGAATCCGTGATTCTGCGATGTGATTTCGACCAATCCTGTGTCGAGGTCCTTGACGGGTTGGTTGCCGCCTCGATGTCCGAATTTCATCTTAAAAGTGGTTCCCCCCATCGCCTGGCCCAGAATCTGATGGCCGAGGCAAATACCAAACATCGGATAGCCATGGTCCATGAGTGACCTTGCGGTTTTGACAGCATACCCCACCGCTGAAGGATCTCCTGGTCCATTTGACAGGAAAACGCCTTGAGGGTTCAAAGATTTAATTGTATCTGCTGAAGTATTTGCAGGAAGGACGTGTGTTTTGAATCCATTTTGGCGGAGCCGGCGTAGTATATTGTACTTCATGCCGAAATCCAGAGCCACAATATTGATGTCGGCATCAGGCAGTGGGTGCGAGGCTGTTCGAGGGTCTCCCTTCTCGTTGTCATTGACCAAACGAAAATCAGCACTTTGCTCATCATCTTCGTCCCAGACAAAAGCTTTTTGATGGGTGACTTCCTTGACGTAATCGACACCTACAAGGCCAGGCCAGCTTTTGGCTTTCTCCACTGCATCAGCATCGGAAATATCTTCTGTTGAAAGGAACCCTTTCATGGCGCCCTCTACTCGTAATCGTTTTGTCAAAGCACGAGTATCAATCCCTTCGATGCCCGGGATACCATTCTCCTTAAGGTAGGTGTCGAGATCCGTGTCCGCTCGCCAATTGCTCACGATGGGCGAAAGTTCTCTCACGACAAAGCCGGATAAATGAGGTTTGTAGGATTCTATGTCGACCTTGTTCACCCCGTAATTTCCGATCAAGGGACAGGTCATGGTGACGATTTGCGCTTTGTAGGAAGGATCTGTCAGGATCTCCTGATATCCGGTCATGGAAGTGTTGAAGCAGACTTCGCCGCAAAGGGAAGTCCTGGCGCCAAACGCTTTTCCACGAAAAATCGTTCCATCCTCTAGAGTTAAGACAGCATCCATCATCATTTATTACAAAAGCCCATGCTAGAAGTCCCGATTATGGGGTCAAGTTATATTGTAATCATTGTTACTTTAAGGATGCTTTTTTCAGTTTCCTGAACCTTAAAATAAATTCGGATTTCATTTTTTGAAGAAAGGTTGATTTGGATCCAAGAAAGAACCTTCGAGGCATAGACTAAATTATCACGTTGGGTTTGAATCGCTATAATCGCTCCCTTAAACATAACGTCGTGCATCAAAAAAACTGACCTCTCTGGTGCATTTATCACCAACAATTGCGTGATGCCCATTTTAAGGCTGGCATGCAGTTGATCAGAACATGCAGGTCAAATTCATTTGTTTTTAATCGAGTTTTGGCGTTCTGGATCATAGCTGATTGTCAAACTATGCATGCTCATGCAGCATGTGCACATGAAACGTGTTGTCATAACAGATTATCTGGAACCACCTGCCAAGATTGAATCCAAGGTGTTGGCAGGTGTAGCCGAGGTAGAGTGTTTACTGGCCAAAAGCACACAGGATTTGTTTGGCAAACTAACAGATGCCGATGGGTTGATCCTTTGTCATGAAGTCTCGATCACGCGCGAGGTCCTGCAGGAACTGCACCATTGCAGGGCGGTTGTTAGATGTGGGGTTGGCTTCGATAACATCGATCGAAAAGCCGCAGGAGAGATGGGCATATACGTTTGCAATGTGCCCGATTATGGCGTGGATGAAGTTGCTGACCATGCGATTGCCATGATGTTAGCCTGTAATCGCGGGCTGATCAAAGCAGAGCGTGCAATACGGCATTCATTAAACCCGTGGGACATGAGAGCCATTCAGCCTGTTTTCCGTGTGGCTGGCGCAAAAATGGGTATTATTGGGCTTGGACGCATTGGTGGAGCGACTGCAGTTAGAGCCAAGGGATTGAGGATGGAAGTGGTTGCCTATGACCCATATGTGCGAGCTGGTACGGACAAGCTCTTGGGAGTTCCTTTGGTGGAACTTGAGGAATTACTCAGAACCTGCGACGTCGTATCAGTCCATACTCCTTTGACTGAGGAAAGCAGGCAAATGATCGACGGAAAAGCGTTGGACCTAATGAAATCCACAGCTATTCTCATCAACACAGCGCGTGGTGCGGTTGTCGATGCGGATGCTCTCGCTGTTGCATTGCGGGAGGGCAGTATTGCCGGAGCTGGAATTGATGTATTACCCGAAGAGCCAGCCCGTAGCGATATGCCTCTCATTCAATTATGGCAAGAAGACACACAGCCTCCTGTCAATTTGATTGTGACTCCTCATACCGCTTTTTATTCTGATGCCGGACTGCTTGAAATGAGGACGAAAGCCGCAATGGAATTGAAGCGTATCCTCAGTGGGCAAAGCCCCAAAAATTGTGTGAATGTTGAGTTTCTTCCATAGAAAGCAGGCAAAGTTGCGTTAATTTGTCTCGTACAGCTCCAAATGACGAGGAGAGATATTTTTACGGGTCAGGAGGGAGAGGGCCGCCATCAAGACTTTCTCTTGCCCAGCATGGTCTCCGGGCTTACCCAAGGCAAAACCGTGAGGGAATGGGACCCACAGAGCTCGGGGGGGACCCACTTTAAGGGCAATCTCTTTCATGAACTGAAGTGTTACTGTTGCAATACCTCGTTTTTCCAATTCGGCTGCTGCCAGACTCACGGTCTGGTTACACATGGGTCACACCGGGACCAGCAGGGCGACATCCACTTCATCCTCAACAAGCTCCTGGGCAAATTCCGGGGCTGATTTTGCAGTGAAGCGTCCCGGCGCAGTGATTGATCCCATGAATGAAACGTGGCGTTCATTAAGTTCTCCAAATATTCCGGATTTTTCAAGTGCTCTCAGGCGATCCAGCGGGAAACCGAGATTTGGGTCCTTTGCCAGCCCTGAGTGGTCGAAGGATTGGGAGCGATGAGTTTCGATCAACTCTTCGACTTTCGAATCGGAGGGAATCCATCGGTAGCTTGGATCTCCCCCCTTGAATCCATCATCGAAGGGTTCCTGGCCCGGTAGTACGAATCCAGCACTTGAACCGATAGCCAGTTTGCATTCAGACAATGGCTTCTTCGCTGGGGACCAAGGTGTTGGGTTTATTTTACGCCATCGGTAAGCTTTCAGGAAAAGGCGGAGAGTGAGGGAAAGATCGTTGGAGAATGCCATTTTTCTGATTGTCTTGCGTTAAATTACCCCTAACCTGTCTTCAAGTGCCCTTCAGGCAAAGGAAAATTTATCGAAAATTCCTTTACAGGCTTGCCTTGGGCACTACACTTCGCAACCTGTATTTTTAAAAAAAGGCTTTAGCCAAGAAGTTGTATGGAAGCAAAATCAAAGACAATCGAAACTTATCAACGACACGACAAGGACACTGGTTCTGCAGATGTTCAGGTCGCTATCCTTACCAAGAAAATCCTTTCTCTGACAGAGCACCTGAAGATTAACAACAAGGATTTCAGCAGCCGCCGTGGTTTGTTGATGATGGTCTCCAAACGTCGCAGACTGTTGGACTACATCAACAAAACTGACCACAAGCGTTACGTTGCATTGACTCAGTCATTGAACTTGCGTCGCTAGGCCGTATCGCCGAGGTAACCAAGAGTTCCCTAACATTTTAATAGTGTCGACAGGCAGGAACAGGTTTACCTGCCTTTCCTTGATTTGTGGGAGAAGCGTTCACAAGCTGGCTGTCGACACCTCGAGTAACCACGCTTCATAAATGAAATCAAGTTCCCGTTGAGCCAGGGAAATTTCTTTCAACACCCAGTTCCCTGCAGGGCATTGAAAGAAGTTCCTCAGGAACAGCGGGCATCAATGAAATATCAGGGCACTTTTGTGCACTTGTGTTTCGCAAACTTATGTCTGAAAAAACTACGATCAAAGTAGGCGGTAAGGAAATCATCCTTGAAACCGGAAAAATGGCCCGTCAAGCAGATGGCGCCGTCACCGTCCAAATGGGCGACACTATCATCCTTGTAGCGGCTGTAGCCGCCACGGACTCTCGTGATGGTCAGGATTGGTTCCCTCTGACGGTTGATTATCGTGAGAAAGCTTCAGCCGCAGGTAAATTCCCTGGCGGTTATTTCAAACGTGAAGGTCGTCCCAGCGAGAAGGAAATCCTCACCTGCCGTTTGACGGATCGTCCGATTCGCCCGCTTTTCCCCAAAGGGTGGTTCAACGAAGTTCAGGTCCAGACGATTCTCTTGAGTGCTGATGGCGAGAATGATCCCGACATCATGAGTATTCTCGGAGCTTCTGCTGCCTTGACCGTGAGCGATATCCCTTGGGCAGGTCCTCTGGGTGCCGTCCGTGTGGGACGTGTGAACGGCGAGTTTGTTGCCAATCCCACTCACACTGAGCGCGAAGAAAGCGATCTTGACCTGATTTATGTTGGTAACGCAACGGACGTTGTGATGTTCGAAGGAAGCGCTGATGAAATCACGGAAGCCGATTTCATGGCAGCCCTGAGGTTTGGACAGGAATCCTGCCAGCCCATGATAGAAGCTCAAACAGCTTGGCGTGAATCCATTGGCAAACCCAAGCGAGAAATCGTTACCATGTCGGTTCCCGAGGAAGTCACTGCCGAAGCCCGCAATCTGATTGGCGACAAAGTGATTCCAACACTGACCATTGCTGCCAAAAAAGAACGTGAGGCAGGCTGGAAATCAATTACCAGCGAAGCGGGTGCCAAGCTCAAAGAAAAATTTGGTGACGATGTTGTGACAGGCCCTGTCCTCTCGGACGTTTTCTACAAAATCCAAAAAGAGGCTGTTCGCAAATTGATTCTGGACGATTCCAAGCGTTTAGATGGACGTAGTTTTTATGACATCCGCCCTATCGATTCCGAGGTGGGCCTTCTGCCCCGGGCCCACGGCTCTGCCCTCTTCACTCGCGGAGAAACTCAGGCTCTGGCTTCAGCGACTCTTGGAACGCTGGATGATTCTCAAACCTTTGATGCCTACGCCGGCGGTCAAGAGGAGAAACAATTCCTTTTACATTACAACTTCCCTAATTTCTCAGTGGGAGAAACGGGTCGTATTTCTGGTCCTGGTCGTCGAGAAATAGGTCATGGCGCTCTAGCCGAGCGTTCCATTGAACCATTGTTTCCCAAAGAAGAGTTTCCATATGCGGTTCGTATCACCAGTGAAGTGACTGAGTCCAATGGCTCATCTTCCATGGCAACGGTCTGTGGTGCTTCCCTGGCCTTGATGGATGCAGGTGTTCCTCTTAGAAGTCCTGCGGCGGGTATCAGTATCGGTATTTGCACCGAAACGGACGCATCAGATAATATTGATCGCTATCAGATCCTGACTGACATCATTGGTTGGGAAGATGCATTTTGTGATATGGATTGCAAAATTGCCGGTAGCGAAGCGGGAATCACGGGTTTTCAGCTTGATCTCAAACTGCGCGGATTGCCACTGAGCATCATGGAAGAAGCCCTCGGGAAAGCCAAGGAAGCTCGTAGTGCTGTCCTTGATGTCATGGCCAAAACACTGGCCGAGCCCCGGAAGGAATTCAGCAAGTATGCTCCTCGCATTACGACCATCCGTATCAATTCTGACAAGATTGGTGCTCTTATTGGTCCCGGTGGTAAGAACATCAAACGTATCGTTGAAGAATCAGGGTGTGAAATCAACATCGAGGATGATGGTTCCGTCAAAGTTTATTCCGTATCGGAAGAAGGCTTAAATATCGCAATGTCCGAGATCGATGGCATTACTGCTGAAATTGAAGTGGGTAAGACCTACCGAGGTAAAGTTGTTTCTATCAAGGATTTCGGAGCATTTGTTGAAGTGCTTCCTGGGCAAGATGGTCTTTGTCACATTAGCGAATTAGCTAACTTCCGAGTCAAACGGACCGATGATATCGTCAAGATGGGCGATGAAATTTGGGTGAAAGTTCTTGGTATCGATGACAAAGGTCGTGTCAAACTATCCCGTAAGGCTGCCATGGAAGATCGCGACAAGGAAATGGAAAAAGATAGCCAGCCTGACGCTGAATCCCCTGAAGCATCCTCTGAATCGGAGGATTGAAGCATTCAGGGCTGCTCAATGCGAGTTCCCAAAACATTCATGCAGGCGGGCCTTCGGGTCCGCCTTTTACATATCTAGATTCGTTAGACCGAAGGTAGCTTGCCTTATATATTTCTGAATTGTTAAATGAAAGACGTGCATCAACAACAAACACTCAGTGAATCCGTAGAGTTCAGTGGAACGGGTCTTCACAGCGGCAACAAAGTGACCGCCAGTATTCTTCCAGCTCCTGCAAATTCGGGGATACGTTTTCGCCGTGTTGATCTGGAGGGTAATCCTGAAATAGAGGCGAATATTGACAACGTCAGTGACACTACCCGTTCCACGACGCTGTCCAAGGGGAATATCAAGCTTCACACCGTTGAGCATATGCTCTCCACTTTCTCTGGGATGGGTGTCGACAATGCTGTTGTGGAGCTTAATGCGAACGAACCTCCCATCGGAGATGGGAGCGCACACGATTTTTGTGCGATGGTGAATAAAGCCGGACTTTCCCTTCAAGCTGAAAATAGGGAGCCATTAAAAATCACCGAACCCATGGGAGTGCAGGTTGGTGATTCGATCCTGTCGGTATTCCCCTATGATGGATTTAAAATCAGTTGTACCAGCTCGGATGCCAAGGGTCAGTTCACTCAATATTATTCTACCGATGTCAACCCGGAAACCTGGGAAACCGAGATATCAAAAGCACGCACATTTTGCTTTTATGAAGAGATCGAATTCTTGATCAAGAATGGCTTGATCAAGGGTGGAAGCCTGGAGAATGCTGTCATCATTCGTGATGACGTCGTTCTTACAAATGAACCGTTGCGCTACAGCGATGAATTTGTCAGGCATAAAATTCTGGACATCATTGGTGATCTCTACCTGATTGGACGTCCTATTCAGGCTCACATCATTGCTATACGGCCAAGTCACAAAGTGAACTGTGAGCTTGCAAGACAATTGTCAGCCATTGCAAAGAAACCCAAAGTCCCCACCAAAACATTCACTCCTCCTGCTATGGAAACCAAGGCTATCGTTGAACCCGAAAAAGAATTACCCCCTCCTATTCCTGCGGATGCTACCTCTTTGGATATCAATGAAATCATAAAGATTCTACCGCATCGGTATCCTTTTCTGATGGTGGATCGTGTGACGAAGATGGAAGAGAACAAAATACAAGCCATCAAAAATGTTACAATCAATGAACCTTACTTTGAGGGCCATTTCCCAGGGCACCCAATTATGCCCGGTGTCTTACAGCTTGAAGCGATTGCACAGGTTGCAGGTATTCTGACACTGAACAAACCTGAGAACTGGGGTAAGATCGCCTATTTTATGGCGGCTGAATCTGTGAAATGGCGTAAGCCTGTCATGCCCGGGGACATGTTGGTCATTGATGTGGTGGTAATGAAGAGTCGTGGGAAAATCGGTAAAGCAAAAGGTGTTTGTTCGGTGAATGGCGACACGGTAAGCGAGGGTGTTGTCACATTCATGATGGCTAAAGCCTGATCCCGAGCATTAGAACTATTCATGATTCATTCTTCTGCCATCATTCATCCTGCTGCCGAAATCGATGCCGACTGTGAGATCGGTGCTTTTTGCGTGATAGGTGAGCACGTGAAAATGGGACCTCGAAATCGATTGCACTCACATGTTGTGATTGACGGACACACCACGATTGGAGAAGAAAATGAGATCTTTCCATTCACGGCTGTTGGAACGCGGACTCAGGATTTGAAATGGAAAGGTGGCACCACTTGGACTCATATCGGAGACCGCAATACCATTCGTGAAAATGTTACTATCCACAGTGCAACGGGGGATGGTGACGCAACTGTAATTGGTTCGGACAATAGTCTGTTGTCATACGTTCATATTGCGCATGATGTTACCCTTGGTAGTCATATCATCATGTCGAACGTCGCCACTCTGGCAGGTCATGTGGAGGTGGAGGACAATGTCGTCATCAGTGGACTTGCGGCCGTTCACCAATTTTGTCGTATAGGCCGGTTTGCCATTATCGGGGGTTGCTCCAAAGTCGTTCAGGATGTTCCCCCATTTATGTTGGCAGATGGCAATCCAGCACGAAGCAAGACCGTCAATAAAATAGGTCTCGAACGAAATGGTTTTTCAGACGATGCGCAGCAGGCTCTAAAGAAGTCTTACAAAATACTTTTCCGATCCGGTTTGTCGACCGGAAATGCCATTGAACAACTAGAGAGGGATTTCACGGACTGCCCTGAAGTCAGCCTGCTTGCGAAGTTCATGCGTGCGAGTCAAAGAGGCGTCGCCTGACGCTTGGCCTTGATCGATCTTTTATCTCAAGCTGTGGACTTATCTTTTTGATCAAGGACTTGAGGCACGTAATGAAGAGGGGAACCCCGGGGTTTTGATTCGGTGCCCTGTGTCACTGACTTTTGTCCCTCGGACTTTATACACCCAGATTTCTCTGGCTGGATGGCATTGAACTGCCAGGTATTTTCCATCCGAGGTGAATGCAACGCCCTCTGGAATCCGTCCTGTTGGTAACCGCTGACTTACCTTGTATCCTTCCCTGGTGCGTTTGAGGATGACCATGCTTCCAAATTCCGTCCGATTGGGATCATGAGCTGATAAATTTGAACCTGACATACACACGGCGGCGATGAGTCTGCCATCTGGGCTGATTTCAAGAGATTCAGTGACGGGATCAATAGTGATATGATCAGTGACTGACGGTGGGTTGGCCTGAAGGTCTATGATGGTCAGAGCGTCAGGATCGATTGGGTCACCAGAGCCCGCTCCTGCAGTAATACCAAATCTGCCATCCGGGGAAATCACGACACGATAGGGTTGCCCATAAACCGAGAATTTGCGTCCAGTGGAAGTCAGTGTTCCATCCTTCAGCTCAAGTTGAGCCAGGTATCCTCCTTTTTGAACAGTTGCCAAAACAGTTGAGCCTTCAGGCCCGATAGCCACATCTGAAAGGCTTAGTTCGGATTCACAAACCTTCACATGCTCGATGACCACTGCCCTTTTCGTAGAATCGTTTGAAATAAGTTTGATGGAAGTAATGCTGCCCGCAGCTCGGTTTGCAACGAGGGCTATCCCTCCATCAGGCGTAATTGAAATACCTGAAGGCTGAGCCTCAGTCGATACTCTTCCAATGATCTTCGGCTTCGGGGTAGTCAAGTCCATCAGGTGGATATACGACTCTGGAATCCACTCGCTTTTATTTTGCGGATCAATCTTCAGTGAATTGGCAATCAGAGCCAACTTGCCATTCGGCGTTATTGCGATATTGGAGGGTGGCCCGATGACTGAGTTTGGGATATTCATGACATGCTCGACCGTGGGCGGAAACGTCCTGAAATCCAGTTTTGAAATTGAATCGGGTTGCGCATCGGTCACCACGACAGCAGCGCCAGGGTTCAAATCTATCTTATTCTCATTGCCCGAAAGCATGATCTGTGCACATGAACTATGTAAGCTTAAAAGAAATGTGATAGAAAGAACCCCACCGAAGAAGCAGGATGCGTGTCTATGGGGCAGTCCGATAAGGGGCATGTTTTTTGCTTTCATTGGAAATACGCTGATCACACTATCCAAGGGTCAAGGTCGTGGCAATGCGATTTTGTTAAAAGCCTCTTGCCGCTTGTCATGTGGATTATTAAATGAACGCTTCACCTCAACCATTTCAACAGTCTTATTGTTTCCTCAGCTGTGATTGGGGAACTTCTTCGTTTCGCCTGAGGTTGATGGATGCTCGATCCAACAAGGTGATTTGCGAAACAAAGAAGGACATAGGAGTGAAATCTGTATTTCTTCAGTGCCATTCATCTGATCAAGGCTCTCGCGACACATTCTTTGAATCTTTCCTGGATGCTCAGTGTAACCAACTGCTTGATGAAGCGGGCTTTTCAGTTGATACGATAACGATGATGCTTTCAGGTATGACGACCTCATCAATCGGCTGGGTTGAAGTCCCCTATGCGCGTGTTCCCTTTCCTCTGAACGGAGCCCAGTCGGTGATACTGGGGAGAGAAATAAGAAGTACGACGGGCAGGCGTATTCAATGTCAGTTGATCTCCGGTATTCAAACCGGGACTGAAATGATGCGCGGTGAAGAAACTGAGTTGATGGGAGTCTTCTCCTTGGAAAAATACAAAGGCTTGTTAAGTGAATGCGTGGCCATCGTTCCCGGGACACATTCCAAACATGTCCTGATTGCAGGAGGGGAAATTGTATCCATCGAGACCTTCATGACAGGTGAATTATTGGATTTGCTTGGACGTCACAGTATCCTTCATGCAACTGTCGATCTGAAAACGGTATTTGATCAAAAATTCAAAATGGTTTCTGAATCCCAGAATGATGCATTCACATCAGGCGTAACAGTCGTGAGGCAATCGGGACTGCTGGGCAATCTTTTCCAGGCCCGAACCCGAGGTGTCTTACAAAATGCCTCAAATACGGATACTATCTGGTTCCTGATGGGGCTGTTGATTGGAGAAGAATGGTGTCAACTCATCAAACGGCGTTCATCAAACCTGCCCGTTCTTGTTGCGGCGGGAAGTCGTTTTGGTGAGCTTTATTCAAAAGCAGCAGAAATTCTTGGTGTCGAGGAGAGAGTCAGCCGTGTGTTGGCGGAAGGACATGGATCTAGCTTCGTCTCTGGGGCATCGATTACTGTTGCCACCACGCGCGGATTTACCAGCATGAACCTTTCTTCTCACGTGTCTAAAATTTCACCATTCAATACTTCCTCATTCTGGCAGATGCCGCTTATCGCTATCATGCGTGGTTTCTCCCTTGAATCCGTGGCCCCCATCGTGGAGGCAATTGGCAGGGGGGGATTACGTACGTTAGAAATCACAATGAATACCCCTGGTGCCGAGGACCAGATTCGACGCGCTACTGACGCCGCCAGAGGAAGTGACTTGCAGATTGGTGCTGGTACCGTGACTAGTAAAAAGCGCCTGGAAAAAGCCCTGAAAGCGGGTGCCAGCTTCGTTGTGACGCCCAATCTAAACCCGGCTGTTATCCAATCATGTCAGGATGCAGAAGTTCCGTTTATACCCGGCGCGTTCACTCCCACCGAAATCTATCAAGCTCATGAATCAGGAGCACTGGCCGCCAAAATTTTTCCAGCAGAGACGCTTGGACCGAAATACGTCAATGCGATCAAGGCTCCCTTGCCCCATGTCAAGATTGCCCCCACCGGAGGTGTGAGCGCTGACCGGATGCGCGCTTATTTGGAAGCGGGGGCAGACGCTTTTGGGTTGGGTTCCCCATTATTTCCGGCGGGTGCGGTGGAAGCGAGCGACTGGGCTGTTATAGAGAAGGAAGCTCGGGCGTTTACTAACGCCTACGCTCTTTTCGATCGTCTGGAACAGGCAAGGAAATGATCACTTTGATTCTCAGGTTAATTCCCCAATTGTCCATGGTTCTTTGTATGGGGTTCCATTCGCGAGTGGTGTCTCAAAATCTACCCTTCTCAGCATCCGGAAAAGCAGTGGATCACTCTCTTCGACGTGAGGTTGCCCGCAGTATTGATCGTGGTAATCAGTGGTTGCTTGAACATCAGGACGCTTCCGGATTCTGGGTAAGTGCTGATCAGCTCTCCACTACCGCCAATGCATTGATGGCACTGCAGCGTGATCCTGAGGAATATCATGCCAGGATAAAAATGCCTGTAATTGAAAAAGGCTATCGGTATTTAAATTTATGTATCCAGAAAAATGGAGGCATATACACCGACCATTCAAGGCGTCTCATAGATACTTCAAGTGCCATGTTGGCCTTGTTGATGAAGCCGCATGCATTGCAGGAAGAGACGATAAAAAACGCACGTGACTTTATCATGGGGGAGCTAGGGGTTATGATTGGCCAAAACGGAGGTGATACAAAGACGGTAGATACTTTGGGTTTAGATTCGGGCGATGTATCTCAACTTTTGAGCATGATGCATGGACTGGAGGCATTGCGGTTTACTCAGCATTTATCGGGTCAATCACATGATGCATCCTTAGAATCTGGCAGGAAATCGATGCTGCGTCTTTTAGGTCAATACCAATACCCTGTTTCAGGCTCCAGAAACACTCATTTTGCAGGTTTTGAGTCTCTGAGAGGTGGCTTCATGGCCCGTTTACCAGCCCTGCCAGCCCAGTCGACTCCTTCGAAGATTGATAAAGAGTGGGCTCTCCCTGCTGGTAGTTATGGTTTTGCCGGTCTGCTCTCGTATTTGTATATGGATGTGGAGCTGTCAGATCCACGTGTTGTGGGGGCACAAGATTGGTTGATCGGAAATTACACCTTGAAGCAAAATCCTGGGCTTGGCCAAAGAGAACTGTTTTTCTATTACCTTTGTATGGCCAAGGCATGGTCTGCCTTTAAACTGACCGATTTGCCGGATGGGCCCTCTTCCGGCAAGGATTGGAGGCATATGCTGGCGTTGCGGTTAATGGATCTGCAGCAGGCAGACGGGTCCTGGGTAAATGCGCGTGACTCTGGCCATGCGCTACTTGCTTTTGAAATCATTTACTCAGGACTGTGAGCCATCTGCATGATTTCCTCAGTTTTAATGTGCCTGTCAGGAGTTTTTTCTTTCATACATGGATACAATCTCTAATTTGGCTTTAATGGAACCATGATGAGGTTCGAGATCTTAAATATTCCAAATGAGTATAGATTCAGATTCTAAAAAACGGGTTGTCGTTGGTATGAGTGGAGGTGTGGATTCCTCCGCGGCTGCTGCGGTTTTGATAGAACAAGGTTATGATGTGATTGGAATCACGCTGAAGCTTTGGCCTCAGGATTGCGTTTCACGAGCTGAAGATAAGTGCTGCGGCCCACAAGCTGTCATGGATGCACGGAGTGTTTCCAGTAAACTCAAGATCCCTTATTACCTTGTTGATGAGTCTGAGGATTTCCAGAGTCAGGTAATTCAATATTTCGCAGATGAATACAAGGCAGGGCGCACACCTAATCCCTGTGTCATGTGCAATGAAAAGTTAAAGTTCGGGACATTGATTGACCGAGCAAGGCAGCTGGGTGCTGATCTGATTGCGACGGGACATTATGCCCGCGTTCACCCCAATGAAGATGGGTCTCGCATGCTCCTGAAGCGTGGGTTGGACGGCAGAAAGGATCAAAGTTATTTCCTTTTTTCTCTTCGACAGGAGTTGTTGCGCCACATCTTGTTTCCCCTGGGCGAGTTGACCAAGGATGACAGTCGTAATGTCGCAAGAGACTGTTCGCTTCGTACTGCTGATAAGGAAGAAAGCATGGAAATTTGTTTCGTTCCAGACAACGATTACAAAGGGTTTTTGACAAAAGCCAATCTGGCAGAAACGCATCAGGGTGATATTGTAGATGTGAACGGCACGGTGCTGGGAAAGCATGATGGAATTGAGTTTTACACCATTGGTCAGCGTAAGGGACTTGGGATTTCCTCACCCAATCCGCTTTATGTGCTTGAGCTTGATGCGGGAAAAAATCAAGTTCTCGTTGGTCCAGTCGAAGCATTGGACAAGCAGTCTTTCGTGATGGACAGATGTAATTGGATTCCCTTTGAAAACCTCGATGCACCTGTGCGGGCGGTTGTCAAAATCCGATACAATCATCCGGGATGTGAAGCAACAATACGACCTATTGATCGCTACACAGCTCGGGTCGATCTGCAC
This sequence comes from uncultured Verrucomicrobiae bacterium, assembly GCA_943788245.1. Taxonomy (GTDB): domain Bacteria; phylum Verrucomicrobiota; class Verrucomicrobiia; order Limisphaerales; family AAA164-E04; genus AAA164-E04. The sequence goes on from CALSPN010000008.1 coordinate 22,931, forward strand.
ACCGCTCAGCGGGCGATCACACCCGGTCAAGCGTGTGTGGTCTATCAAGATGATCTTGTTCTGGGCGGAGGTTGGATTCGCAAAACAGTGGCCCAGGAGGGAAACGAAAAACAGCCTTCTGAAATTGCGAATGAGACTCTGGCTAAATAATGAGCCTGCAATTCGAGCGCTTGTCATGAGTATTTTTATCCAGTAGTTCCTCTCCAACATTGACGAGTGAGTCCTTAATTGATATCTGAAGGGTTCGTCCTGCAAGGGACTCGTATTTGTTAGACAAGACCAAAGGCCAATGAATCCATACTCCCTTACATGAAAAAGACAAAAAACCCCAAATACAAACGTGTTTTAATCAAGCTCAGCGGGGAAGTCCTCGGTGGAGATCAGGGGGGCGGTATCTGCCCAGAGGCGGTGCATGGGCTCGCAGATCAGATAGTCGCAATCCATAAGCTGGGTGTTGAGGTCCTTGTTGTCATTGGAGGAGGGAATATATTTCGCGGTCTTCAGGGCAGTCAAAAAGGTATTGAACGCGTGACTGGAGACTACATGGGGATGTTGGCCACTGTGATCAATTCATTAGCGATGCAAGATGCCCTTGAGAAGAAAGGGGTGGAGACCCGTGTTCAAACCGCCATCTCAACCGAAGCAGTTGCTGAACCTTTCATTCGGCGCAAGGCTCTGCGTCATCTTGAGCTTGGGCGGATTGTCATTTTTGGCGGAGGCACAGGCAACCCTTATTTCTCAACAGATACCGCTGCCGCTCTGCGGGCAAATGAAGCAGGCGCTGAAGTGATTCTCAAGGCCACCAAAGTGGATGGCATATATGATAAAGACCCCATGAAACACAAAGGCGCCAAGAAATATCCCCAGATCCAATATCAGGAAGCCTTGGCGAAGCGTCTTCGGGTTATGGATTCCACCGCCTTTTCCTTGTGCATGGACAATGAGATGCCCATTATTGTATTTGATATATTCAAAGCCAACAACCTACGCAAGGTCGTGATGGGACAAAAAGTGGGAACTTTGGTGACTTCCTGAGAATAAGGGGAAGGGTATTGAGAATCTGTAACGAATTGATCACTCAAATTGATTGGATAAAACGATATGCCAGTAGATGACATTTTAATGACCGCAGAAGAAAAAATGCAGAAGACCGAAGAGGTCATTGTGCGCGAATTCACCGGTGTGCGCACTGGTAAAGCTTCACCAGGCCTTGTTGAGAATTTACTTGTGGATGTGTATGGATCGCAGATGCGTTTGCGAGAGGTGGCCAGTATCACCACACCCGAATCGCGTACTTTGGCCATCCAGCCATGGGACGTATCTACCGTAGGTTCTATTGAAAAAGCCATTCAAAAAGCGAACCTGGGATTGAATCCAGCAGTGGATGGAAAACTCATCCGGATTAATCTTCCTGAACTCAGCGAGGAACGCCGGGTAGAATTCACCAAAATAGTCAAGAGAATGACAGAAGATGGTCGTGTGTCTGTGCGTCATGTGCGGCGAGACGCCATGGATGTGATTAAAAAGGAAACCAAGACTGGCATCATCACTGAAGATGAGGGCTCTCAAGGCGAAAAGGAAATTCAAAAGTTGACCGACAAATATATCGCCAAGCTGGACACACATCTTGAAAAGAAGGAAAAAGAAATCATGACCGTTTGACGGTTTATGTCACATGCGATTGATACTGCGTGTGCTCAATATTCGTTTTTGAAAGGTCCGTTGGGTAGGGGGCTCTAAAAGGTCTCCCCTCAACGGACTTTCCCTTTTAATTCCAAAATAAAAAAATAATTACATCCCTTTCATGCTGACGATCAGCGGTCTAAGTAAAGCCTTTGGCGAAAAAACCTTGTTTGATGAAGTCAACCTTCAGATCAATGAGGGCGATCGTATCGCCATTGTCGGCCCCAACGGGGCGGGCAAAACGACCTTGTTCTCCATTTTGCTTGGTAAAATCGAGCCTGATCATGGACAAGTCAACTTGCAGAGGAACCGAACGCTCGGCTACTTACCGCAGGAAAGTGCCGAGGTGCCAGACGAGTCTGTACTTGAGCTGGCGGTCAACGTTCACCCGGAAATTCCTGGCTTGCGCAAATTCCTGTCTGAACATCAGGAAGATGATTCATCAGCGGTCAGTCATGACGACGGTACGGCCTATGCGCGATATGAGGAATTGGGAGGTCACACATTGGAAGTGCGTGCCAAAAAAATCCTGATGGGCTTGGGCTTCAAGGAGTCAGATTTCAATCGATCGCTACAAACATTAAGTGGTGGGTGGATCATGCGCACTCATCTGGCTCGACTGCTTGTGATGGAGCCCGACCTTTTGATGCTGGATGAACCAACCAATCATCTGGATTTACATTCTGTTTTGTGGTTTCAGAATTATTTGATGAATTACACGGGAGCGGTCTTGTTTATTTCTCACGATCGAGCCTTTTTGAATCGTCTTGCGCAATGGACGGTTGAATTGCGCGGAGGGCACTTGACCCGATTTCGAGGGAATTACGATGATTATGCGCGTCTAAAGGATGAGGCCTTGGAGCAACAGCGTGCAGCCTATAAAAATCAACAAAGGGAAATCGAGCGATTAACAAAATTTGTCGAACGATTTCGATCCAAAGCATCCAAGGCAACCCAAGCCCAGAGTAAACTGAAGCAGCTCGAAAAGATTGAGCGCATTGAGGCTCCCGAAGAAGAAAAAGCAAATCTCAAATTCCAATTCCCGCAACCCAAGCGCAGTGGTCAAAAAGTCATTCGTCTTGAAAACATCCATCATAGCTATGGTGATTTGCAGGTTTACCAGGGTGTGGATTTTTCAGCTGATCGCGGAAAACGCATCGTGCTGGTTGGTCCTAATGGAGCGGGGAAATCTACTTTATTGAAACTCCTCGCCGATGTCATGCCGGTGCAAAAAGGAATCCGTGAATTAGGGCATGAGGTGAAGGGCGGTTATTTCTCTCAGCAGCGTATTGATGTGTTGAATCCGGAACGAACCCTGATAGAGGAAGCTTTGGATACAGAGCAACGTATCACGGAACAGCATGCTAGAACTGTGTTAGGCTCTTTTTTGTTTCGTGGTGATGATGTTTTCAAAAAAGTTAAAGTGCTCAGCGGAGGGGAAAAGTCACGTCTTGCCTTGATCAAGCTGCTTTTGAATCCTCCTAACCTTTTATTGATGGATGAGCCGACGACGCATCTGGACATGTCGGGTATTGATGCCTTGATTGCCGCTCTGAACCAATTCAGTGGCACGCTCATTTTTATCAGCCATGATGTGCATTTCATCCGGTCCATAGCCGAACATGTGGTGCATGTTGAGCATGGGAAATTGAGAAGCTATCATGGTAACTATGATTATTACCTCTCCAAGCAAGCAGAGGAAGAATCCCGTTTGAATGGAGCAACTGAATCCAAAGGGAAGGCTCAAGTGGTTTCGCGAGGTGCGACGGCTGTCAACAAAACCATGTCCTCCAAAGAACGGCGTCGTATTGAAGCAGAGGAGAGAAATAAACGCTCTGCAAAGCTTCGCAAATACAAATCTAAAGTCGATGCTATCGAAAAAGAAATTACCTCGTTAGAGGAAAAACAAACCACATTGACTGTGGAATTAGAGCAACCCACAACCTATCAAAATGGTCCTCGGATCGTTGAAATCAATCAGGAGTTAAAGATGATTTCTGATCTGCTTGAATCACGCTCTTCAGAGTGGGAAGTTGCGCAGCAGGAACTTGAGTCCCATCAATCCTGAAAGTAATTCAAGTGGTTTCTTCGACGCGACCATCTACCAGGTGGAGTGTCCTGTCGGTGCGCTCGGCAATAGATCTGTCATGAGTTGCCATGATTAAGGTCAGTTTGCATTCCTCTTTTAATTTGAGAAGAAGTTCCATGATCTCTGTGCCTGTTTCCGAGTCCAAATTACCCGTAGGTTCGTCGGCCAATAATAGTATCGGTTCGTTGATAAGCGAACGGGCAATGGCAACCCGCTGTTGTTCGCCTCCTGATAATTCATAGGGGCGGTGATCCATGCGTTTTGCCAACCCTACTTTCAAAAGCCAATCTTTTGCACTTTTTTCAACCTCATTGACAGATCGACGTGCAATGCGACCAGGTAATGCGACGTTTTCCTGCGCATCCAACTCTGGGAACAAATGGTAAGCTTGAAAGATAAAACCAACGGATCGATTTCGAAATTGAGAAAGTGAGTTTCCTCCCATCTTGGAAAGATCTTCACCGGCAACACTCAGCTGTCCTGAGTCAGCGCGATCCAGCCCGCCCAGAATATGAAGAAGAGTACTTTTTCCTGAACCTGATGCCCCTACGATGGAAAGGAATTCACCTCGCCTGACGTTCAGTTCCACGCCGTGCAGCACTCGGATTTGCTTTTTGCCAATATTGTAGCGTTTGGTGATGTCCTTTCCCTTAAGAAGGATTTCAGGAGATGGAACTGTTTCTGATTCCAGTGAATGAGATTCAGTCATGACGCAATGCCTCCACAGGTTGCAGGCGTCCTGCGTTGAATGCCGGAAACACACCTGCCAATACACAGAAAATCAAACTCCCGCCACAGATGATCCATAGATCCTTCGGGTCAACGATTGCAGGAAGTTCTTCGAAGCCATAGATGCTTGCTGGGAAAAGAGAAAACTCCATGGTTTGATTCATGAAAATCAAAAATTCATTACGATATTCGATTGCAAAAAGTCCAAGTGCTAGGCCTATGGAAACTCCCAATAATCCTACGAAAACGCTCTGACTCATGAACACCCAGACAACTTGTCTGGATGAGGCTCCCAATGCCTTGAGCATACCTATTTCACGAGTCTTCTGAACGACAAACGTTATCATCGAACTAGTGATGCCGAAGGCGGCTACCAGCACGATAAAAAAGAGCAGGAATCGGATCATATTCTTCTCCACCACGAGTGCATTAAAAATATCTTTATTTCGGTCCAGCCAGGTGGAAACGACAAAATCAGGGCCCAGTTGAGTGAGTAATGTTTTCCTCATTTCTGTTGCGGCTTCTGGGTCATCCAGCATCACATGAATGCCGTTGGCCTCATTGCCAAGGCTGAACAGGTCTTGGGCATTGAAAAGGGAGCACACCATGCCGTTGGCGTTGTATTCGTAGTAACCAATGTCAAAGATACCTTCAATGACATAATCATCGGCAAGCGGTGCTGTGGTCTGTTCAGCTGGATCCTTTTTAAGTACATCTCTTACCTCTCGTAGTAAGCTCATCGAATAGACCGCAACTGGATCCCCGATGCTCAGCGACAGTCTATTGGCAAGTGCCGAACCTATGAGCAGGCCATTGCCATCAATGCTCTCAAAATCACCAGCTACCACGCTTTTTTCAAGGTCGCTGACTTGGTCGCTTGTCTCCGAATCAATGCCACGAAGAAAAGGTGCTGCAATCTGCGAGTAGCGTTCCCCACGCTGTGTTTCGATGACGATGGGACCTTCGATGAACGGCGATGCTCCTGTGACCTTGGGTTGATCACGAATAAATCTGGCTACCTGCTGATAATTTTGCATAGGCCCCCCCAGTTTTCGGACGATCAAATGAGATTCAAAGCCGATGATCCGGTCTCTTAACTGCAAATCAAAACCGGTCATCACGCTAATGACCACAATCAATACCGCCACCCCTAGAACAACACCAATGATCGAAATCAAGGTGATGATGGATACAAACGTCCTTCTTGGTCGCAGATATCTCAGTGCAAATAAAAGTTCGAAAGGCAGTCGAGTCATGATCTTGAAAACGAAGCTAAACCGGACCTCTTCTCTAAAGCAAGTTATGTCTAAGTGGAGTCATCGAAATTCGCAGGATTGGGGGTAAATTTGATCGTCGAGCATGGATGTCCGGCTGTATTTGCGCCATCAATCTGGTTTTCTGGATTCCTTCAAAACTTTGTGCGTTTCACCAAGTAGCCATCGCGTATCAATTGAGATTTGGAGTTGATTTGCAAAAAACATATTGATCAAAAAGAAAATTGCGGAAGTAACGATCAGATCAGCACTGAAAAACAATGAAACTAAAAGGGCAATAAGGCTCAGGTAACCAATGTTTCGAAACAGAGATACCCACAATGAAGATTTAGGGTAAGGATTGAAATATTTTTGATTTGTATCAGCGCCCGCTATTTTTGCAGGCCCAGCGCTATCCTTTACCCACACTTCGGTGACATCATTGGCACCTTCAGTAAACGAAGCACCGATTTTCTTGTCGTTCCCTAATTTGAGTGGTGTTGTGAAAGTGTGTTCTCCTCTTTGATATGTAACGGGCACCTCCAGATCCACCAAGCCTTGAATCAGGCCTTTGAGATGCTCAATCGATGTTATTTTGGTACCATCAAGCTCCAATATCTTGTCGCCAGGATATAGCCCGGCCATAAATGCCGGAGAGCCATTTTTGGTGTTTTGAACTGTTGGGGTTGTGTCCATTACATAAAGATTTCCAAGCCACTTTTTCAAAGTGAGCTATCCTTTTTTTATTATTCTTCAACAAAAGGTGAACCGCAAGAAACGTTTTATGGCTTGGAATCAGCCTCTACACTGGGGTTGCAATTCCAGATCCATCCGTCAAGGTTTAGAAAATGAAGAACGAGGACAAAAAGAAGGACATTCCAAGTCCAGAGGAATTTCAAAAACAACTTTCGGATTTTATGAAGCAGAACTTTTCCGGTATGGGGTTTTCTCCATTTGGAGGGGGCGCATCTGGTAACAAGGAATCAGCCTCTGGAAACGACGAAGAAACAAAGCAAAGTAGTATTGAGGATTTATTAAAGTTCGATTATCGCCCCAAGGGTGTAAAAGCTTATTTGGACCGTTTTGTCATTCAGCAGGATGAGGCCAAGAAAGTTTTAAGTGTGGCATTGTGTGATCACTACCATCATGTGCGTCTGGCTTTGGAGGGTAAAGAGGCGCCCAATTATGCCAAACAAAATATCATCCTCGTCGGGCCGACTGGTGTTGGCAAAACCTACCTGATCCGGAGTGTTGCTGATCTAATTGGTGTTCCGTTTGTGAAGGCCGATGCAACAAAGTTTTCAGAAACTGGTTACGTTGGGTCGGATGTCGAAGATTTGATTCGTGAATTATACCGCCGCTCGGACAATGATCTAAAGCGGGCTCAGTTCGGTATCGTTTATCTGGATGAGGTGGACAAGATCGCGATGTCCCAGAACTCAGCTGGTTCACGTGATGTCAGCGGTCGTGGAGTGCAAACCAACCTGCTCAAGCTCATGGAGGAGACAGACGTGTCCGTGCGCTCTCCCAATGATATGGCGAGTCAGATTCAGGCGATGATGGAATCACAAAAGGGGCAAAAGGCGGCATCCACCATCAACACCAAGCATGTCCTGTTCATCGTCAGTGGGGCCTTCGATGGTTTGGAGCCTATCATTCGTCGTCGAATGAGTGAGGCAACCATTGGTTTCGCCTCTTCCAGAAATGGCAATCAAAAAGAAGGTGAAATGCTTGAGCAGGTCCAGACCAAAGATTTTATCGAATTTGGATTTGAACCGGAATTCGTTGGACGTCTGCCCGTACGTGTGGTTTGTAATCCTTTGGAAGTGGAAGATTTATTTCACATCCTCAAAACATCAGAAGGTAGCATCATCCGGCAATATGAACAGGATTTTGCTGCATACGGTATCGATATTCTTTTCAAGCCGGATGGCCTTCGTCGCATTGCTGAAATGGCGGTTGAAGAGAAAACGGGTGCCCGAGGATTGATGACTGTTTGTGAACGAGTTTTCAGGAACTTTAAATATGAGCTGCCAAGTTCCGATGTAAAACGATTTGAAGTGACGCGTGAAGTGGTGGATTGTCCGGCTGAGCAACTCAAGAAGTTGTTAGCCGAGCAATCTCAAAAGGAACGGGAAGTCGCAGGCAAGATTCTGGATGAATTTGTGGCAAGATTTGAGGAATCACATGAAATTCAAATGGTTATCGAGGAAGCCGGGCGGCGTTGTCTTATTGATCATTCTCTTACCAAAGGCATCCCCATCCGCGATCTGTGGTTGGAGCGATTCAAGGATTATCAATTTGGACTCAAACTCATCGAACAGAACACCGGCCAAAAGAAATTCATCATCGATGAAGCAGCTGCCAAAGATCCAGACAAGCGACTAAGTGATTGGGTGGTTGCAAGTTATCGCGAAAAGGAAACTCTAGCTGAGAATGTTGACCAGAAAAACCCTGAGACCGAATAGATTTGTATTCAATGCATATATTCTAGACACATGGGGCTGCTCCATTTTCTACAATTTGGCTTCTTGGTTATTCTAGAAAGAATCTTTTTCATCTCCCTCAAGTGGGGTTATGCCTTTACTCGTATGCAAGTGATCCATCTGTCGGAAGAGTGCGCTTTAGGTCATCATCGTTGACAAGAGTGTTACTCACTTTTTATCAACCCTCAAACAAGCGTCTCAAAATCTGAGATATTTTGTGACACGGTCCATATTGCGAGGCACCCTTCAGCGCTTGCCGGGTCATTGAGAACGAGTGAGCCAGTTTCAATTCTCCTATGGCTATCGAGGCGAACTGGATATTTGTCGTTCAGATTTTGAGCCCATTCATTGAAAGAATGGAATGTTGATCGCTTTAAATCGGGTGTCGACAATAGTCGAAGATATCCAGGGCAGCCTGGTGCATTATGGCGGCTTAACTCCACTGCCAAACGCCCCATCGTAAACCTTGGATTGATTTCTATGATAGGCTTCAGCCTGATTTGACCATTCGGATCTGAATAAATGGCTGCGTCGATCCCCAATGGTCCCACAAACCCTGATTTTTCCACTGCTGGTTTGATGAATTTGATCAGATCCTGAAACATGCGGGTCATTCTGTCTGGTGATCCCTCGTGAGCAAAGCGAGCCAGCCTGGCTGAAAGTCCTCTGCTGAAGGTCGGAAGCCACAAGGTCCCTTTGTACTGACCCCGAGCATCGACCTTCAAGTGGGTCCAGTCCACAATCCGGATTCCACCGGGTTCTACCTCCAACTGCAAAGAAAAATCGCAGAGTCTATCAAGCCAGGGTTCAATGATGACCTTTCCCTCGCGTTCGATGACATTATTTATCCATGCTAATTGTCGGTCAGAAATCTCTGGCTCCCAAAGGCGCAGCATATTCCCACCCGCAGATCCGAAAACGGATTTCACCACATGGCGGTGGAAATGCGCATGGCGGAGTACCTCAATTCGCTGGAGCACTTGATCTGTGGATGTAGCAACTTTACCAACGGTATCGGGTGAGCAATGCCAATCCTGCCAACCATGATGATCCAAGAATTGTTGGAGTTGACTGGCGCTCCAATCCTTCCCGAACAAAGGGAGAATGTTTTCTTCCCATACCTTTGCTTTTACTGGAGGGGAGGTCGTCAATTTGCCGATGAGTGGGGTGAAAAGGCTCCAAACATCACTGCTCCAGGCCCAAGGTTTGAAACTTCCCACCTTACGTTTGAGTAGTTCAGATGTTTTTTCAAGACGTCCCTGTTTGAGGGTTTCAAACTGTGGTAAATCAAAACCCGCTTTTTTTATCGAAACCAGATATTCCAATCGGGGTTCCTCATTCAGCAAGACCACATCATCCGCTCGACACAAGAAGGCGGGTAATATTTCCAGATCCTTTTTAAATCCGATCTGCCTTTTGTTTGGAGTGAATCCGGGGCCAGTAGCCATGTATTGCTCGGCAAAGGGATTGAATGTGTAAATGCCCGGAGTTCGGCCTTTGGATTTGGAGTAAACGTAGAGTTTGTGAATAAACTCGGAATCCAACCCGACGCGTTTTCGCCCTTCCTGATTGAATGGTTCAGCCTTTGCCCGTCGAGGTGATAATGGAAATTCCAATTGTGCTTGATAAGCTTCCCAGTCGCTTAATTCCGGGTTTTTCCATTTTCTGAACCACTTCAATCCGTAACCGACGTGACCAATTTCATCACGGTAAATCCGCTCGAGGAGTTTTTTGGAATCCATGTCTCCAATTTTTCCAAATTGGCCTGCAAAGAATTTTGAAAAATCCAGATTCGCCTGTTCAAATGTGAGAGAGAGTCGACTGACATAATCCATGGGAGTTCGCATGGGAGCGATCATTTTCCAGAAATATCCATTCACGTGATACTGTCCAAACTCGACACCTATATCTGAGAGGCGCTTGATGTATATGCGTGTGTGTTCCTGCTCATCCTTTAATGTTTTCAATACCCCTCTTCGAAAAGCCTTGGGAGCCTCTGGGAATTTCAGGAGTACGAGTGCCATCAGTTCGGTTGCCAGCAACTCATGGTTTGTGAAATAATGAAGTATTCTCGCCCGTGTGGAATCCTTTTCCAGATGATGTAAGGCAGGGAATGCTGACTTGCCCTTGTTCTCGGTAAACTGAAGCTGAACATTACGGTGAGGTGCGTTCGGTGCTTCAATAGAAACGCCGGGATGGCTATCCGTGATTTTTGATGGACAGTCCAATTTTACCGAAAGTTCCGGACTGAATAGAATACGCTCGGCCAATTCTCGTAGTTCCATGCTCGCTTGATGCAAACCGTCAGTGTTGTCTAGTACCAAATTAACCTGACTCCTGCGATGCCCGAAAAAGCATACAGCAAAATTTCGAAGGCACCTTGTGGAATACGGTCAATTAATCGTTTGCCAAGGAATATACCTGCAAAAATGCCCGGCAGCAACAAGACATCCATTTTCAAGGACCAGGTATTGATGATATCCAAATCCGTCATGAATGGCACTTTGATGATGTTAACCAGAAGGAAACATCGGGCACCAATGCCCAGGAACTCGTTTTTGGGCATTTTATGAACCAGTGAGTAAATAGAGTAAACGGGGCCGGCCGCATTAGCCATCATGGTTGAAATACCGATGGTCAATCCACTCCCCCATCTGAAAATTTCAGAATCAGGAAGCTTCTTCAAAAAATCCTGTCTGTAACTGCGTGCAAGCTGAAGGATCAGCATTACAAGGATGATGAGGCCTATTGATTTTCTTGCTGTCGAATTGTCGATGCTTCCCAGGAAAAAGTAACCGCCGATGATACCAAGAAAACTTGGGATCAGGATGGGCCACACTTGCTTCCACGTCGCATGACGCCGGAACATCGGATAAACAGTGATGTCACAAACAATGAGCAGTGGTAATATCAAGCCTACGGACTCTTTGGCACCAAATAATTCAGCCATCACTAAAACATTCACCAAGGCCAACCCCGGAAAACCCGTCTTTGAAAACCCGAGACTGAAAGCTCCCAATAAGGCCAGCGCCCATTGAACCCATGTGATATCTGACAACGCAATCAAGGCATGAAAGTCGCTCCCAACAGGCATTCAATGCAAGCCATTTCGGCATGCATTCCTAACAGCTGTAAAAATTAGTCTTCCCTATTTTTGTTTTGCTTGATTAACAAATATGCGGTTAACTTGAAAATTCAAACATGATGAAATCAAATAAAAACTTACATCCAAGTTATCGGGCGCTGCTGAATTTTTATCTTTTTGGCGATGATAAGTTCTGCTGCTGCTGATCAACCTTCAGATAAAAGTAAGTATCACTTATTCCACCCGACACCCGATCACTTATTGAGAGACCTCTCAACCGATAGGCCTGATCTGACGGAATCTCCTTATACAGTGGATGCAGGCCATTTCCAGATTGAAACGGACTTCGTGAATGCTTCCTTTGATCATGATAAGTCAGGGGGGAGGCGATGTGTATTCTCGCAGTGAAACCTATGGAGGAATCAATTTTAAGATTGGATTACTGAACCAAGTAGACTTGCAAAACCGTTTTCAATGTCCATGTGATCGATATGTCCAAGAATCGAATCACTGGAGCCAAAACGCGCGAGCAGGGTTTTGGTGACATCACAACCCGACTGAAGATCAATCTTTGGGGGAACGATCAAGGTCGAACCGCGCTGGGGGATCATGCCCTTTCTCAAGTATCCTCTATCTGCCTCAGGTGTACGGAATGGTAAAACCGAGGGTGGAATCATTCTTCCATTTTCCATGGATGCGGGGAAAGGCTGGGGACTGGGTGCTCAGACGGAAGTGGATTTCGTCAGCGACGGTGCCGGAGGTCATGATGCCGAATACTTCAACCACAGTGACCATCGGGCACGATATCATAGGAAATCTTGCTGGTTACACTGAATTTGCCGCACTGTTGACACCTGAAAATTCAGTTGACTGGCAGGGGTTTTGGAACGTCGGTTTCACCTATGCCATCAATGCCAATACCCAATTGGACTGCGGTTGCAACTTTGGAGTGACTGATTCCGCGCCTGACTACAATCCATTTTTTGGTATGAGCTTCAGGTATTGATTTACTTCAATTCTCTGAAACCTTGCATCACTCGTTCTCTCAGATCATCAAAGAAGGTATAAAATACTGGAACAACGAGCAGGGTCAGGATCGTGGCTGTTGTCATGCCGCCAATCAAAGTCAGACCAAAACTCTTGTAGCTCAGACCTAGCTCGGTTGGCTCACTGAATGTCAGCGGAATCATTCCAATGATGGTGGTCAGGGCTGTCATCAAGATCGGGCGAAACCGGCGATCTGCAGCCTTCAGTAGAGCTTCTGTCCGCTCAAGCCCTTGTTGTCTGAGCCTGTTGACGTAATCCACAAGGACGATCCCATTGTTCACGACGACACCAATGAGCAATATCGTACCGACAAATCCCAGAACATCGAGATCCTTGCCGGTCAACCAATGGCTCCAAACCACGCCTATTCCAGCGAGTGGAATGGTCAGGATAATTGAAAGTGGAAGCACAAAGCTTTCGAATAGAAATCCCATCAGCAAGTAAATGAACAAGACAGAAACCATAGCTGCAAATTGAAGGTTTTTTAATGGTTTCATTGGTGGACATATCGTTTTGGCTGATTCCGAATGAAACGCCCTCGGGGTAAATCCATTTGATTTGTCAGTTCTTTTATGGCCGCGTGGGTCTCCTTCGCCAGCTCCGGAGCAAGGTCGACCGTGATGCTTCTGTTGATGCGCTTATTGCGCCGACTGATGCCATCAGATGACTCCAGCATTTTGACATCCGTCAGCGTTGAAAGTGGTACTGAATTCCCATCTCGAGTGGGAACCTGAAAATTCGAGAGATCGGTGAGACGTTCTCGGTCGTCTTCTTCAAACCGGATCCGAACAGGGATTTCCCGTCCTTCATAGTGAAAGCGCGGCAATGTTTGCCCTCTCAAAGCATAACCAACCATTCCTGCAACAAATTCGGGGTTCACGTTTGACGATTCAGTCCGATTTCGATCCACGACAAGGGCCAGTTCATTGGCTGATCTTTCCTGTCCACTGCGTATACCTATCACACCTGGTAGCGCCTCCAGCACCGGTTCGAGATCAGTAGCAATCTTTTCCAACACACCGGCATCGTCACCTTCCAGATGGAGGACATGCACTGTTTGTCCCTTAGCCTCTTCATTCTGGCTTTCCTTACCGCTCCGCAATTTAACCCCGGCCATTTTGGGTAAGTCCTCTAGCACTGATTTAGCCATTTCAGTTGCTGTTAACTGATTGTCCTCTTCCATGTCCAACCAGCCTTCAATGTTTCCGCCGCGGCCAAAATGCATCATCATGAAACCGCTAAGTTTTAATTCTTCCTTTTTGGCTTTCATGATTTCTTCAGCCTCTTGAAAATATTCAGCGGTATCTTCGAATATGGCTTCTCTTGACATTTCGACGCCAATTTGAAAAGAGGCTCTATCTTCTTCCTGATTCGGCGAAAATTCAATTTCTCGAAAAATAATGCCGTAAGATAATCCCATCACCAATGCCAGCAAAATCACCAGATCCATTCTTCTTCGAAGGAAAAAGGAAAGGCAGGCGTGGTAGATTCGCTGCCATTTTTCCATGGAAACCTGGTATGTCTTCTCAAGGATCCGGTCAAACAAACGATGCACCTTGACCACGCGCGATCTGTTTGGACCATTTTTGCGTGACCTCAAGGTTAAAAATACACTGAGCGGTATGAATACAAGAGCAACAACAAGCGATGCACCGAGAGCAACCGAAATTGGGAGAGACAGTCGCATGAGAAAAAAACTGAGCTTCACCTTCGACGAGTGAAACAGGAAGGAAAACGATGACGGTTGTCAATGTCGCCATGGTAATCGCAAGCGCTATTTCCTGAGCGCCGCGAATACATGCTTCACGCGGTGGCAGTCCGTCCTGTATGTGTCTGTATATATTCTCTGCGACAACAACAGAATTGTCTACCAAAAGCCCGACGCAGATCACCAATCCCAGAATGCTGAGCATGTTCAAGGTTTCTCCTGCGAAATACATGACGATCAGTGCCATCAAAAGACTGAAAGGAATAGAAAGACTCACAATCATGGTCAGCCGAAACCTCCGAAGGAAAAAGAATAAGACAAGTCCAGCCAGCAGGCCTCCGATTTCTCCACCTTCAATTAGACTGAAAATGGAAGAACTGACCATCCTCCCCTGATTAAAAAACAGCTCCATGTCCATCGTTTCGAAAAGTGGATTTGCACGCATTTCCTCCAGTAACGCGTCCAGCTTTTCCCCAACCTCCACCGCATTAGCTTCGCCCTCCTTGAATACAACAATAGCAGCTGCGGGCTTTGCGTTGACTCTTACACTGAAGTCTTTCTCAGGTTCCTCATACCTTATCCTGGCGACGTCCTTCAATTTGAGTTGATCGTTGATTGGACGGTTCCGGAAATCCTCCAAGCTTTGATAACTGGCCACAGATCGAACAAGAAATTTCTTGTCTGATTCAAAAACATGCCCGCCTGCCATGGTGAAGTTGTCTTGACCCAATTCCTGCGCCAGTTGGTAGATATTCAAGCCGAATGCGTCCGCTTTCTGTTTGTCGATTTCAATAATCACTTCCTTTTCAAGCAGGCCATTGAGTTCAACATTTGCTATACCATCGATTCGAGATATGGGCAGGATGATCTTTTTTTCAATCAGAGAATAGTAATCAGCCATGCTGGGATCTATCGCAACTCCCAGAATGGCGACCGGAATGCCGGATGGATCATGCTTTTGAATAAAATATCGCTCCACATCTTCAGGAAACCTTGCACGGGCACGTTCCATGCGGTCCCGAACCTCTCGGTAAGCCACGGCTATATCCGTTTTAGATTTGAATTTCAAAAAAGCACTCGCACCACTTTGACCTGATCTGGAATTGATACTTTCCAGATGCTTGACCGTAGACAACTCCTCCTCCATGGGTTTGGTGATCTTCTCCAGCGTTTCTGCCGCTGGAGCATCTGACCATGGAACGTAAACGCTGAGAAATTTTGTTTCATATCCTCTAGGGAAAAGTTCCATTGGAAGTCCCAGGGCTGAGATCAATCCCACAACGATGATCGAAAGTAGCAGAACAAATACGGTTACCCTTCGATCCAGTGAAAATCTTGCCAGGCGGTTTGACATGGCTTTTGAATTTTCAATATTCGGTTTCATGGGGTCAGCTTGTTAAGGAAGTCATTTTGACCTTGCGATCAAGCAGGTGGTAAATGGTGGGCACCACGATCAAAGTCAGGATCGTGGAAGAAATTAGTCCAAAGATAACAGCTATGGCCATCGGCGTGCGAATCTCAGCTCCGTCACCCAGTCCAATTGCCATTGGCAACAAGCCCAAGACAGTCGTTGCCGTTGTCATTAAAATAGGTCTAAGTCTTACAGAACAAGCCTTCAGAATGGCTTCCCTGGGAGCGATTCCTCTGGCTCGGAGGAGGTTCGTGTAATCAACCAGAACGATTGCGTTATTCACAACAATCCCGACCAACATTATCAAGCCCAGAAAAACAACAATAGACAGACTGGTATGGGTTACGATCAAGCCCAACACCGAACCGACAAATGCCAGCGGGACTGCAAACATGATAATGAATGGCTGGATGAGTGATTCAAATTGTGAAGCCATGATCACATAAACCAAGAAGATACTCAGTCCCATTGCCAGCAATAGACTGGTCTGGCTTCTTTGCCATTCTTCACTCTGGCCAGTAATGAAAAAGTTCATGTCAGCAGGCCATTTGATACTGGTGCTCAAAGTCTCGCTGATTGTTTTTACCGCTGTTCCAAGGGATGCGCCGCCTAGGTTAGCCTGAATCAGTGCCACCCGCTTTCCGTCTACGCGGCGAATTTCACTCGGGCCTTCGCCAATCTGGTAGTCAGCAACTGCTCGCAATGGGATTGGCTGAGTTTCACCTGGATTGACAATGAGGTCGCCAATATCCTCAATTTCTTCACGATCCTGTTCACCTAATCGTGCAATGATAGGGATACGTCGATCTTTCATATTGAATCGTGTCGCCTCATTTCCTTTGATGAGATCGCGCACCAATTCAGCGACTTGGCCTATATTTAGACCATATCGAGCCAAACGAGCGCGATCATATGTGATCTGGATTTCCGGGGCCCCGCTGCGTAAAGTCGTCTCTACATCGGCCAGTTCCGATAGGTCACCAAGGGTTTGTTCCGCTTCACCTGAAATGGTTTTCAGTTGAGCAAGATCGTCTCCATGGATTTCAACACTGACAGGTTTGCGTGTGCTGAACAAGACCGGACGTGTCACACGGAATTTTAAGTCAGGCACATTTTCCAATAATTCGCGCACGTTCTTCATGACACGTTTTTCACTTTCAATGGGATTGTCCTCTGGATTGATGAGGATCTTGAATCTGGCCGAATGCTCCCCTTCATCGGATCGCTTGATGTTTGCGATATCGTATCCGAAAGTAGTCAATACGGATTTGATTTCACTTTGCTCTTTCATCAGTCTTGACTCCACATTTGAAAGAACCCGAACCGTCTCCTCCAGTGGCGTTCCCACGGGAAGGTTCATTTCAAATGTGATTTCACTTTGATGTACTTCGGGCAGCAATTCTGTTTCCAGGGTCAACCCGATGAATATCGTTACAATCATAGCGCCGCACACCATGCCAATCACACTTGCCGGTCGGTCCAAGGCATACTCCAGCCATCTTGGGTATTTTTTGACGAGCCACTTAATCCCTGCCTGAGTCAAGACCAAAGGCCATTTCACAAGCATACTCCCAAACTTTCCAAGAATCGGAATGAGCCCCCTGATCAGAAATGAGGTAATATTGCCCACCGTGCCCGCAATGCATTTACCCAGAAATTCCATTGCTAATCCCAATAAGCATTTGATTAATGCATAAGGTAGAAGAATCCATTTCCACGAGGATCGCATCCAATCAACGTCACTTCTGAAACCTTGCCATGCATCCCATCTTTTCCAGCTCACGGTCGAAAGTTCTTTTTCCTCAATCTCAGGAATAGAGCGACTTGCAAGCATGGGAATGAAGTAAACGGCTACCATGAGAGACGCGAGTAGAGATATGACGACCGCCATTCCCAGATCACCAAAAATCTGACCTGCTATACCTTCCACGAAAATCATGGGCAGGAAAACGGCGATCGAAGTGAGCGTGCTGGCTGTAACCGCGCCTCGCACCTCACGCGCGCCTCGAATCGCTGCCTGCTTCAGATCGTCTCCTTCCTGAATGCAGCGATAGATTGATTCCAATACGACAATGGAAGAATCTACCAGCATACCTACTCCCAAGGCGAGTCCGCCAAGTGACATGATGTTGAGGGTGACCTCTGATAAGTTCAATGGAGCAAAAGTAATCAAGATACTTATTGGAATGCTCAAGGCTACAATGAGGGTGCTTTTAATATCTTTAAGAAACAGGAACAGGACAATGACGGCCAGCAGGCCACCTATGATGGCCGTCTGTCTGACTTCTCGAATACTGTTTTCGATGAAAATAGACCGATCCGCTACCACCTCCAGGCGCGCTCCTTCTTCTTTGAATAATCGAGCCGCCATGCGTTCTGGAAACATGAATGACATGGCAGGGTTCATCTTCATCATCATCTTCATGAACGGTGACAGCTCACCCTTCTCAATCTTTCCAACACTGCGACCGACAGCCTCTGAAACAGCCACGATATTGGCATCGGCTTCTTTGTATATATCGACCTGAACGCTTTCCTTTCCGTTGGTTCGTGTCAAGATTTCACGGTCTTTGTGAGATCGGTAAACCTTTCCCAAATCTCGTATGCGTATTTCGCCTGTGGTATCTCGCCTGACGATTGTGTCCTCAATCTGACCTTGATCTACAAATTCATTCAGAGTGCGCACCATGTATTCAGTGCGTCCCTTCCTGAACCATTTCCTCCGGCCACATTGATATTTTCCTGTGACAATCGAGAAATGACTTCTCGAATGGAAAATTCCTGTTCGCTTGAGGGCTTCTTGATCAAGCATGACATGGATTTCTTCTTCCAAACCCCCACGAACCCTGACCGCTGCCACCCCCGGTGATTGGTTCCAGTTCCCTCCGGATCTGAATTTCAGCCAGACGCCGCAAACGCCTGAGCCCAATCTCTCCCTCGTAGCGAACCCCCTCGCCAGAAAGGCTGAGTTCCATGATCGGGTCAAGCGATGGATCGAAATGTAAAATCAGAGGTTTTTTCCACTTCCTGAGGCAGGAACACTTGATCCAGTTTTTTCAAGCGTATCCTGAGCTGCCTGCGACATGTCGGTGCCCCAGATGAATTCGAGTGAAACGTCACTTACCCCTGCACGGCTGACACTGCTGATCTCATTCAGGCCATTGACAACCCCGAGAGCTTCTTCAACAGGTCGGCTCACTTCATTCTCTACTTCTTCCGGAGCAGCTCCAGAATACTCAGTCCTGACTGTGAGGGTGGGGTAATTGAGCTCTGGCATTAACGTCACCGGCAGGCGTTTGAACGAGAAAAAGCCAAACACAACGGCGGCTATGAACACCATTAATACCGCAACAGGACGATCTGTTGTGAAATGCTTGATTATTGTTGAGTCAGGCTGAGGCATGTGCAATCGATTCAATCCCTCGATGACTCTGAGTCAGATGTTTGAGGCAAAGTCACGGGAATTTCCTGATTTGGGTTTTCATCCGTATCACCCGGCAATTGAACCCTACTTCCATCCTTGAGCCCGGTTTGTCCTGCGATGACGATTTGATCCCCTTGTTTCAACAACGAAATGGGTTCGACATTTTCAGCGTCTTCCAACCCTGCATTGAGCAGGACCCTTTCGACCTCATTGTTTGCTTTAACGCGAAAAATAAACCGTTGTTCTCCGTCATAGAGAATTCCTTTTTTGGGGAGCAATAGCGCATCAGGTTTGGATGAAGTGATGATGGAGCCATCGACATACATGCCGGGTAGAAGCGGACCGACATCCTGAAAACCCACCGTTACTTTAATCATTCCCGATTTGGATTCGACAACAGGAGCAATTCTTGCAACGTAACCATTGAACACTTTCTCTGGAAACGCGGTGGATTCGATTCTCACCACCTGGTTTTCCTGGATCTTACTGAGGGCTTTTTCGGTGACATACAAACGTGCCACGATGGAGTCAAAATCGATCACGGTGAAAAGATCCTGACCAGCACTGACCTGATCACCTACCTTTACCATTCGTTGTGTGATTTTCCCATGGATAGGAGCATGAATTTGAGTGTAGCCAAGCTCCCTCTCAGCATCCTGAAGGTTTAGTTCAAGCTGCTGAAGCTGAAACTTAGATTGACTGAAGACTTGATCACTGATGAGGTTCTGCGCATGCAGGGATTTCTGTCGCTCATATTCCTCGCGTGATTCAAGAACTTGGTTCTTGGCCTTTGAAACCTGAATGGTCTGTATATCATCATCAAGTTGTAATAGCAAATCACCTGCTCTGACCTGACTGCCTTCCTCAACAAGCAGACCCTTGACTCGGTTGGAGGTTCTCGCCAGCACATTGACTTCGCTTTCAGCCTCCAGATTGCTGGATGCTTTGAGAACGCTTTCGATCGGACCCAAACCCAAAATTGCAACTTCGACAGGAATGGTCGGTTTTTCCGAAGGATCGTTCTTCGTTTTATCTTTATCCCCGAAGCCCAGCTTTTCGCAAGAAATGCCCGATATGCAGAGAATCGCCAACATCAGGCAATGCACAGATTGCCTCAATGACCAATGACTCCCTCTGCTTTCTTTCAAGTAGTTTGTAGGTGGATGTGGTTGATAATTTGGATAATTCAATTGACCTGGCATGAAAGCATTTAAGTTGTTCTGGGTAATCTTTCTTCGCGACTAAAGCCTACAAATCATGATGTTGGAACTTGCTAGACAATGTGGCCCATTTCAAGTTGTTTTAACTAAGATGATGATTCGGTTGTCCATTTCTCAGCTGGATTATTACCTGCAAACGAAGCGTCAGACGAGTGTGCTGCACTAAATTCCAACCAGCAGTGCCTTTTCCTGACAAGAAGAAAAAACCGGATGCTTGGTAACAAGTATCCGGTGTGTTTCAAAATACTATCCCTAAATAGTGGGAATGCTCAGGCTACTCATCAGTTTCACCAACCTGGAAACGAAGGAATCGTCGGATAGAAATCTCGTCTCCGAGTTCTTTACTCGCCGATGCCACGTGTTCCTTGATTGAAATGTCCCCGTTCTGTTTCACGAAACCCTGATCAACCAGACAGATATTCTGGAAAAACTTTTCCATTTTTCCTTTCAGGATCTGCTCAACTGCTTGAGCAGGCTTGTCCTTGAACTGTTCAGCTGCGATTTCTTTTTCTTTAGCGATCAAATCGGGATCGACACTTTCGCGGCTGACACAGGTGGGGTTGGCAGCTGCAATTTGGAGCGTGATATCTTTGACCAAACTCTTGAATGCATCCTGACTGGTTGTCTCATCTTTGCCCGCTCCTACTTCTACCAAAACACCTACTTTGGCGCCGGTGTGAATGTAAGCGGCAACCATTCCGCTACCTTCAACTTCGAGTGTGGAGTGACGGCCGATTTGGATATTTTCTCCCACTTTGGTGACTTGACTGGTTCGAATTGCTTCGAAGTCTGCCTGTGGTTCCTCAACGAGTGTTTTTTGCTACGCCACTGCAAAACTCGCGGAAAGAATCGTTTTTTGCCACGAAATCAGTCTCGCAATTGACCTCAACCAAGAGACCCAGTTTGCCATCAGGTCGAATGTAGTGAGCGATGACACCTTCATTGGCGGCGCGTCCAGCTTTTTTAGCTGCGGTGGCGACACCTTTCTTGCGGAGTTCATCCACAGCGGCATCCAAAATCGCCATTAGTAGCGGTCAGTGCCTTTTTACAATCCATAAGTCCCGCGTTTGGTCATGCGGCGTAATTGGCCAACGAGAGCTGCGGTTATTTCTGCCATAAATATTCAGTTTCTATTCCAGATCGTTATGTTGATGCCATTTCCTGACCTGGAAGCCAGGGAATGGGAAAGAATGATTATGCGGTTGGTGCGCCAGTTTCGTCCTTGGAAGCCTCGGGAGCCTCAGGTTCAACGGGAGCAGTGGTAGCTTCTGGTGCAACTGGTGCAACTGGTGCAGCTGGTGCAGCTGGTGCAACTGGAATTTCTGGCTCAACCGGTTCAGCAGCAGTAGCTTCTGACGGAGGAGGTGTCACAGGTGCGACAGCTGGGGTTTCTACCTCTGCTGTTTCCGTTGCTGCAGCTTTTTCAGTAGATTCAGCAGTGCTGGCCTGTCGTTCGCTTCGGCTGAGTTGAAGCTTTTCTTGGATCGCTGTGAGGATCACACGAATTGAGCGAATAGAATCGTCATTCCCTGGGATTGGGTGTGTTGACAAGGTCGGGTCGCAGTTTGTATCTACAATGGCAACGATTGGAATATTCAATTTACGCGCTTCTGCCACCGCGTTGTGTTCACGTTTGAGGTCAATGATGAAAATGGCATCAGGGTATTTATCCAAGTGACGGATACCATCCAAATTGCGATGCATGCGGGATGCCTCACGGCGAAGCATGGATTGCTCTTTTTTGCCGTAATCGTTCAGAGTACCATCTTCCTCCATCTTCTCGATTTCCTGAAGACGTTTGAGAGACTTTTTGATGGTTTTGAGATTGGTCATCATTCCGCCCAGCCAACGTTCAGTAACATAAGGTTGACCACAAGCGGTGGCTGCTTCCTTGGTCGCGGCCTGAGCCTGCTTCTTGGTTCCCACAAAAAGCACCTTACCTCCCTTGGCCACAATCTTGGATAGAAAGTCGGTTGCTTCCTGCAAGAGAGTTGTGGTTTGGTTGAGATTGATAACGTGGATCCCGTTGCGTGCCTCAAAAATATAAGGCTTCATCTGAGGGTTCCAACGACGGGTTTGATGACCGAAATGGACACCAGCTTCCAATAATTCTTTAACGCCTAATTGACTCACTTTTTTATTTTTCCATTGGTTTCCGGTTCTTGGGTCAATTTCTGAGCCCGCACCGTCCCGCGGAACACGGGATTTGATTCGATGTGATTGTGGTCACCCAGACGCACTCACGTCCTGGATTTTCCGACCGTTATCATCGTATTTCCTTATTTCGCATATCGTTTGAAAAGCGAAAAGAGCGGGAAAAGTAACAAAAATATCCTTTCTAGCAATGATTAATTGCAATTTTTCGCACTTCCGAAAGTCCTTATTCATGGACGAGTTTGCGCCATGGATGCTCATCGCGTCGGAGATGATGTCATGAAATGATGGTGGAAAGTTGACTCTTCCCCAGGCCTTGACATCCTTCTTGTATCATTAGGACTTGTTTTGATGAGGGGATATTTTTCCTGTCTAGAGGATTTTGACTGCCATACGTTAACTATTATTGCGTTGGTATTCGAAGTTGCTTTAGCCGTCTTCTCAAGCTCTTTTGCTGAGGGGTATTTTCGCAGCCTCTGCACTTTTCCTTCCGAGGTGGCTATTGGTAGATTCGGTGAGCTATCTATCTTGAAGAGAGGGTTTAAAGTATGAATCCAAAGCGGCGGTGCTGGCTTTTTTTCCTTGCGTTCAGGGCTTTGAGCTAAATCAACGGATAAGTCTCAAAATAAGCTCGATTTAGAGCCTAGATGGGACAAAATCCTTCCTCATGAATTCACTTGGCAATTACCCAGTTAGGCATGGATCACCCTTAGTGTGCTCGCATAGTTTACACTGCATGTGGGTCAGCCTTCTCCTTGGAGCATTTTCCATTCTCATTGCTCAATCATCTCTCTCAGCTCGCGACCAACCGAATTTTGTCCTGATTTTTTGTGATGATCTCGGATATGGTGACCTGGGATCATACGGGCACCCAAGTATCCGGACGCCTAATCTCGACAAGATGGCTGCGGATGGAATGCGTTTGACGGATTTTTACTCTGCTGCCTCCGTTTGCACCCCAAGTCGGGCTGCCTTGTTAACGGGGCGGTATCCGGTTCGGAGCGGTATGTGCAGCGACCGTCGCCGTGTTCTGTTTCCCGACTCTTCGGGTGGTTTACCGGAATCTGAGTGGACCATAGCTGAAGCTCTAAAGTTAGAGGGGTATGCTACGGCCGCGGTTGGTAAATGGCATTTGGGGCATCGGCACCAATATTTACCCACGGAACATGGATTTGATTCTTATTATGGCATTCCATATTCCAACGATATGGACCGAGTTTCCACTGCCCCGAGAGGTGCTGCCAAGAGTTTGGAGCCGCACATCAATTGGTGGAACGTTCCTTTACTGAAAAACCAAAAAGTGGTCGAACAGCCCGTAGATCAAACAACCATCACTCGACGCTACACGCGTCAGGCCACTAAATTCATTGAATCCAATCGCGAGAATCCTTTTTTTCTCTATCTGGCTCATTCCATGCCGCACGTACCACTCTTTCGTTCCAAACAATTTGAAGGTCATAGCCTTCGGGGTTTATACGGAGACGTGATCGAAGAAATTGATTGGAGTGTCGGACAAATTTTAAGCGCATTGACTGAGAATGGATTGGATAAAAACACATTGGTATTTTTTACAAGTGATAATGGACCTTGGTTAACTCAAGGCCCTGCGGGTGGAACTGCTGGTCTCTTGCGCGAAGGCAAAGGCAGCACATGGGAAGGTGGCATGCGGGAACCTGCGATTGCCTGGTGGCCCGGTCAAATTCAGCCAGGTTCTGTGAGTAGCGAGCTTGCTGCCACCATTGACTTATTTCCCACTTTTTTGAGCCTTGCTGGTGGGAATCTCTTGGCAGGCCTTGAAATCGATGGCCATGACATGTCTCCTGTCTTATTTGAACACAGCCAGTCTGTCCGCCACCATTTTGCCTACTATCGTGGAACGCAGATATTTGCATTGCGGATGGGAGCTTTCAAAGCCCATTTCATGACCAAATCGGCCTATGGACGAGATCCAATCGAGACCCACGACCGACCTTTGATTTATAACCTTCAAGCTGACCCTTCGGAAAGATTTGATCTAGGTGAATCGAGGCCCGAACTTGTTACGGCTTTTGAAAACTTGAAGGTTCATTACCTCAATGAAGTGGAAGTGGCACCTTCGCGACTTGAGTCACGCATGCCCAAGCAATAAGGCTTTATTGGATTGGCTTTTAATTGCTTTCGGCATTCTCAAACAGGGATTATTTTATCTGGCGCCCTCAAACAGCATCCATGATCTCCCTCTTGCGTATGCTTGCCATAACTTTGTTGAATACCCTTGCGCGAGGGATTTGACTCAGAGAAGGAAGACTTCGGGAAGTATTCATATTGATGGTTGTGCTGATCTGAATCACCACGGCCCTTCTTGGTGACGTATTTCACCGTTTGCAAACACTAGCGAGCGAGTTAACGGACACAAAACGCGACAGCGGAGCAACCAAGAAATCCGCTATCGCGCTGTGTCCATTTGAGATTGTCCATCGTCTGCCTCACCAAAACGTCATTTTCATGGGGCATTCTTCAAGACAAAATCGAGAGTTTTGTCGGGATGAACCGACTAACTAACGGTCTCTCCAATAAACTAAACGTAGGAAGTGGCCTTAACGTGTCATTTTTTTTTCAGAAAAATCCATTTTTTGTCTTTTCACTCGTCAATAAACCCCTGTTTGCATAGAGTATTTGAATATGTTTGAGCAGGTCAAAGAAGAGTTAGTCGCTTTAAGAGAGAAACTTTCGCATCTACGGAGGTTTCTTTGACGAGGGTAAGCTAGACAAACGACTCATCGAGCTGGAAGCTCAGATGAGTCGCGAAGATTTTTGGAATGACAGGGATGCTGCGCAAAAACTTACGGATGAATCCGCCTCAATTCGGCGGAAGCTGGATCCCCTGAAAAAGGGTGAGACCCGATTGCAGGATATCGAAGTAATGCTTGAGCTGGGTGTCGAAGAACCAGAATCTGTTCAAGAAACAATCGAAGCCGATCTCACCGAAGATATTTCAGCTTTTCGAAAAGAATACGATGCCCTGGAATTAAGCACCTTATTGACAGGTCCTCATGATGCAAATAATTGCATTTTAAGTATTAATGCAGGTGCTGGTGGGACAGAATCCTGCGATTGGGCAGACATGCTCATGCGCATGTACCAACGTTGGGGCGAATCGCGTGGGTGGAAGGTAGATGTCACTGATATTCTTGAAGGCGACACCGCTGGAATCAAAAGTGCGGTGATGCTCATTTCGGGTGAGAACGCATATGGTTTTTGCAAAGCCGAGCGTGGTGTTCACAGGCTTGTTCGCATTTCTCCTTTTGACTCGAACAAACGGCGTCACACGAGTTTTGCCAGTGTGGACGTCATTGCTGAAATCGCTGAAACTGAGCAGGAATCGATTCCTCCTACTGAATTTCGTGTGGATACCTTTCGGTCTGGGGGCAAGGGGGGACAGAATGTGAACAAGGTGGAAACCGCAGTTCGCATAACCCACCTTGAGAGCGGATTGTCAGTTGCTTGTCAGACCCAGCGCTCCCAGCATCAAAATCGTGCTACGGCAATGAATTTGCTCCTATCCCGGATTTTTGCACTGAAACAGGATCAGCAAAAAAAGGACATGGAACGCTTCTATGGAGAAAAAGGCAGTGTGTCCTGGGGAAATCAAATTCGCAGTTATGTTTTTCAGCCCTACCGGATGGTAAAGGATTTACGAACCGGAATTGATACAAGTGATGTTCAGGGTGTGATGGATGGTAAATTGAATGACTTTGTAGATGGATGGCTGAGAGCAGGGTGTCCGTTGAAAAAAATTACGGGTATTGAGGAGGTAGATGCATGAGTATTCTAGACAAAATTGTGCAAACAAAATTGATAGAAGTATCACATCTCAAATACGATATGCCTTCCGAAGGTTATCTGAAATCCAAATTAAATCAAAGAGGTGTTCGACCTTTTTTAGATTCCTTGAGATCGCCAAGGCGTGGAGATGTCGCATTGATCGCTGAGATCAAAAAGGCGTCGCCCTCCAAAGGGGTCATCTGTTCTGATTTTGATCCTGTCCGGATTGCTCAAGCCTATCAGGATGCAGGCGCGACTTGCTTATCAGTTTTGACAGATGTGGATTATTTTCAAGGTTCACTGGAATACCTCAAAGCTGTCCGACAGGCGGTTGATCTGCCGCTTCTGCGAAAAGATTTTATTATTGATGCGAGACAGATTGAAGAGGCAATCGATTATGGTGCGGACGCAATCTTGCTCATCGCAGCCATTCTTGATGACCAACAATTAAAATCTCTCCATACGTTGGCGACAGGTGCCGGTTTGACCGCTTTGGTGGAAGTGCATGATGAGGAAGAATTAAATCGTGTCATGAGCGCTGGTTGCCTGCTGGTGGGTGTGAATAATAGAAACTTGAAAGACTTCTCAGTCGATTTGGAGACAACCGATCGCATGGCAAAACTATGGCGTGAATCCGGGCGACCTTCCGGTAGCGTATTAGTTGCAGAGAGTGGTATTTACTCGCGCGAGGATGTTCTTGAGGTGAAAAAAAGGAGGAGCCTCTGCTATCCTTGTAGGAGAATCCCTTATGCGTGATACTTCCAATATTCAATCTAAAGTCGTTGAGTTGCTTGGTTGAGGTCCCAGCACTATCCAGCGTATAAATGGTTTGTCCTATCGGCGCACTTACCATTAAATTCTAATATCCGTTATGAATAATCTAGAAACAATCTGTTTACATGGCGGGCATACGCCCGATTCCGCTTCTAATGCACGTGCAGTTCCTGTCTATCGAACAAGCTCTTTTGTGTTCAAGGATACAGAGCATGCAGCCAATCTTTTTGCACTGAAAGAACTTGGTAACATTTACTCGCGCATCATGAACCCAACTCAAGATGTGCTGGAGCAACGCGTCGCCTCCCTTGATAATGGAGCCGCTGCTCTCGCTTTGTCTTCAGGAACAAGCGCCATTTTTTACACTGTAATCAATTTGTGTCAGGCGGGTGATGAAATTGTATCTGCGAACAATCTCTACGGGGGTTCCTTCACTCAATTCAACGACATCCTGCCACAGTTTAACATCAAGACAAATTTCGTTGATTCCAATGACCCTGAAAATTTCCGAAAAGCAATCACGCCCAAAACCAAATTACTCTTTTGCGAAACTGTCAGCAATCCGGGGCTGGACGTTGCGGATATTGAAGCAATAGCAAAGATTGCTCATGAGCATGGCTTGCCGCTAGTGGTTGATTCGACCTTCACCACTCCCTACTTGCAGCGTCCCATTGATCATGGCGCAGACATCGTCATACATTCCTTGACTAAGTGGTTGGGGGGCCATGGTGCTGGCATTGGTGGAATTGTAGTTGATTCTGGCAAGTTCGACTGGAAATCCGATAAGTTTCCTCTGATGACACAGCCTGAGTCTAGCTATCATGGCGTGCGTTGGGCGCATGACCTTGGCGATTTGAGCCCAATTGCCTTCATATTGCGTATGCGTGTTGTGCCATTGCGCAATTTAGGGGCATGCATCACACCTGACAATGCATGGATGTTCCTTCAAGGAATTGAAACACTCACTTTGCGAATGGAGCGTCATTGTGAGAACTCCCTGGCTCTTGCAAAGCATCTGCAATCGCATTCAGGTGTAGAGTGGGTAAGATACCCTACTCTGGACGGTGACAAAAATAAGCCATTGGCTGACAAATACCTTGGAGGTAAAGGTGGCTCCATGGTCGTATTCGGCATCAAAGGTGGCGCAGAAGCCGGAAGTCGTTTTATTGAAAAGCTTAATTTATTCTCTCATCTTGCCAATGTAGGCGATGCAAAAAGTCTCGCCATTCACCCGGCTACGACAACGCACTCGCAGTTATCCGCCGAAGCCCAAAAAGCAGGTGGCATTACTCCAGAATTGATTCGTCTGTCCGTTGGCATTGAACACATAGATGACATAATCGCTGATGTCGATCAGGCGATTGAGGCCTCTACCAATGCCTAAGGATTGCTGTGGAAACAGCCCAGACTCATTTCGCGTCTATCAGTTCAGAGAGTGATCCTCTCCAACTTTTCAGCGGTGATCAATTGGTCGCCGCTGAAGTTGCTTACGAAACCTATGGCGCACTGAACGAGGCCAAAGACAACGCGATCCTCATCTTTCACGCCCTGAGTGGCAGTCAGCATGCTGCTGGTCGCAACGAAGCAGTTGAAGGTGTCGAGCGCTACTGGACTGATGAATGTCATGAGGGTTGGTGGGAAAATTTCATTGGGCCAGGGAAGGCTTTGGACACAAGTCAGTTCTATGTGATCTGCGCCAATTACCTGGGAGGCTGCTATGGTTCAACGGGGCCATCCTCTTTGGATCACGAGACAGGAAATCCGTTTGGCTCTAGATTTCCAAGCATTGCCATCCGAGATATCGTTGATTCGCAAGCGAAGCTCTTGAATGCTCTGGGAATTGATTGCCTACACGCTGTTGTAGGAGGTTCCATGGGCGGGATGGCTTGTTTGAGTTTTGCGACTCGATATCCTGATCGCGTCAACGTGGTTATTCCCATGGCAGCTAGCCTCTACGCCACAACGCTTCATCGTATTCACAATTTTGAGCAGATTTATGCGGTTGAATCTGATCCTAATTTTCAGGGCGGTGATTATTACGGTGGTGTATTTCCTGATCAGGGATTGGCTCTTGCAAGGATGATTGCCCACAAAACCTATGTATCACTATCAACAATGGAAGATCGGGCCAGAAATGAAATCGTTCAGCCTTCGAGCGGATTCAAGCATTATCGATTCAGCCACCCCATCGAATCCTATTTGTTGCATCAAGGAAGAAAGTTTGTCTCCCGCTTCGACGCCAACACATATCTCCGCTTGTGTGAAGCCTGGCTGCGTTTTGATCTATTGAAGGAGGCAGAGAGTGATAGTTATCAAGCGCTTTTTTCTTCCTGCAAACACCAGAAGTACATGATTTTCAGTGTGGATTCAGATGTGTGCTTTTACCCTGAGGACCAGGTGCACATGGCACGTATTCTGAAGCAAAACGATATTCGTTGCCGGCATATTACGATTCACTCCGAGAAAGGTCATGATGCATTCCTCTTGGAACCCGAGCTTTTGGAACCCCACCTGAAACATTCGCTTGAAAATCCTTGGTAGGTTTTTCCATGCCCAGTTTCAGCAAATAAAAACCGACGGAAACGAATTTCCGCCGGTTTTTTGTAATGATTTATAGTTAAAAAATCAGTGCTAAAATCTGATGACCATGTCCACAATGTAGCGTTCATCCATGATACCCTCATCGCTTCCAACACCATTTTCATAAGAGAGTCCGAGATCGACTCTGTCATGCAATCTTGAGCGGAACCCAAATCCAATGGCGCTGTAAGTGTCCCCTTCCGCTGCAGCAGAACCAAAGTTAATCAAGTCATATCCCTCGACAGGTGTCGCTCCATCTCCGCCTGAGAGCACTGTAAAGGAGTTGAATGCGATAAACGGAATAAACCACTTGCAGGTGTAGTAATCAACCTGAGCACTCCAGTGAAGGAAGGAGGACTCCTCATCGTTGTCATTGGGTATGCGGGCACCCACGCTACCTGTAAAATGAAGATCATCAAAACCTTTCATAGCCGAAACAAATACATTCCATTCCCCATCACCGTTGTTCTGGAAAATGCCGCCCGAACCGGAGGGTAACTCCAATTTGAGGCCAGGTGTGATCAATAATTGATTCTCTTCATCATCCACCGCGGCATACTTCAGACCAAAGCCAAGGTCTGCCCAGCCGGTTTCGTTAATACCTGCTGCAGGCATATCCAAGTCACATATCCCGCCCTTGGTTGCGATAAGAGCCAAACGGTCGTTAACTGCCCAGCGTGCCTGCACTCCGTATACATTGGCATCACCACCCCCTAGGAATGAACTTGGGATTTCATGATGAATGAAAACTGGGCGTAGTTCAGTGTTGACTTGAGCAGCTTCAAAGTAAAAAGGGTTTGTTACCGGCGCAATGGTCTTGTCTTTCCATGATTCTCCTTGAGCTGTATTGGACTGAGATAGGATCAAAGCCACAGCTCCCGCCACTAATAGATTGCAAGGGTTATTCATACGCGCATCAACCTAATAACTTTTCTCTGAGTTGTCACTATATCACTTGCGCTTTATGTTACCAAACTTGCCTCACTGAAAAGGTAAGTGAGATTCAACACGCATCTAACTTTCAGGAATCATCAAACCGAATAAACCGCATTATAAAAAACCAAAAGGATGAAGATCCAATTTTGATTTTTTAATGCCTATCCTAACCTTACATTTTCATCAGTTAAGCGATTGTAGGCATCCATGTATTTTTCCTGTGTCTTGCGGACAATAAAATCAGGTAAAGCCGGAGCGGGTGGTGTCTTATCCCATTCCAGATCTTCCAGGTAATCGCGCACAAACTGCTTATCGTAACTGGGCTGTGATCTTCCTGGTGCATAAGATTCAGCAGGCCAAAATCTGGAGGAATCGGGTGTCAATACTTCATCGATCAACAATAATGCTCCATTAAAATATCCAAACTCAAATTTTGTATCGGCGATGATGATACCTCTGGAATTTGCATATGCACGGGCACGTTGATAAATCTCGAGGCTGATCTCTTTTACTTGGTGTGCTGTATCTTTACCTACGAGCTCGATCGCTTTTTCGAAAGAGATGTTTTCATCATGCCCTGTCTCTGCCTTTGTGGCAGGAGTGAAAATAGGTTCGGGGAGCTCTGATGATTCCTTCAGCCCATCCGGAAGAGTGATGCCACAAACGGTGCGGTCTTTCTGGTATTCCTTCCACCCTGATCCGGCCAGGTAGCCTCTGACTACGCATTCAATGGTCAGTGGCTCAGTTTTTTTGACGATCATGCTGCGTCCCTTGAGTTTTTCAGACCATGGTAATAGCTTCTCTGGAAGAGCTTGTTCAGCTGTGTGTTTGCGATGGTTGGCAATTACCCCTTTCATTTGATCAAACCAGAAATGGGAAATTTGCGTGAGCACGGACCCCTTGGTGGGGATTCCGTTTGGCATCACACAATCAAATGCTGAGATGCGGTCGGTTGCGACAAAAAGAAAGGAATCACCCAAATCGAAAATTTCACGAACTTTTCCAGACTTGATTTTGGGAATACCTGGTAATTCCAACTGCAGAATTGGTGGCTGATTTGGATTGATGGAGGACATGAATTATTAAAAGTTCAGATAGATTGACGCACTTGTTTGAGTCGATCTGAAAACTGGCGTGCCAGTTGCGTTAACGCAGGCCAATCGTCAGAATCGAGAATAGACTTGGTCAGTAATGATGATCCTACGCCCAAAGCAACGCATCCTGCCTTCAAAAAGGGTTCTATCGTATCAAGTTGAACCCCACCCGTGGGTACGATGGGTAAATCAGGCAGTGGAGCACGTAACGCCTTGATGTAGGAGGGGCCAAGCCCGTCAGCAGGAAAAATTTTAACCATATCGGCACCAGATTCGTAGGCAGTTTGGGCTTCGGTAGGAGAATAAGCACCCACCATGATGGCCCTGTTGGCATTGTGAACAGGTGCTATCAGCGATGTGCGCAGGATAGGGCTCACGACAAACCTTGCTCCAGCATCCAATGCAGCATGGCATTGCTCCATACGAACAACGGTTCCTGCGCCGACAATCGCAGCATCACCAAGATCACGTGTGACATTTCGAATGGCTTCAGGTGCGTCGGGCGTTGAAAAAGTAATTTCAATGGCCCTTATCCCGCCCGATATTAAAGCATGAGAGAGAGGGACGGCCTGTTCGCAAGTCCTGGCGCGGACCACTGCGATCAGCCCCGCCTCACACAGTTCCAATTTGATTGATTCTCTTGTAATCATAATGACATGAAGTCAATGCGATAAAAGTCCAACTTTATGGAATTCCTCTCGCATAAGCGATAAAAATGGAACAAACGGAAAAAAAGTGAAATCCACCCTTGATAAGAATCACCAGTCACTTTATAAAACCACCTCTCATTTCGAGAGCGAGTGTAGCTCAGTTGGTAGAGCGCAACCTTGCCAAGGTTGATGTCGAGAGTTCGAGTCTCTTCACTCGCTCCATTTTTTTGTACTTCCCTAAATCGTTCCAGTGCATCGACAAACATTCCCGAGGTTACTCATCAACGAATCACCACTGCTCTGTAGTATGATTGCGTTTTCTCTGGGTTGACTATATCGAAGAAACTGAGTGTGGATTCGAAGGCGTCTTGAGATTTCAGATCAATCCAATTTTGCAGATCTGTGGATGATTGGAGGGTGTAGCGTCGCCCGGCTTCGGAGGAGATGATGATTTGAAGTTGTTGGTCTGCGATCATGCTGATGGAGGCAATCTTCAGGCGGAAGTCGGGATCATATTGAGTGATGTGAATGGTGACCTTACCGGTATTGCTGTAACCAAATCCATCCCATACTCGCCAGGTGAAATCATCCGTTCCTCTGAAGTTGGTGTTGGGTGTGTAGACCAACTGGTCTTCTAAACCTGAAATGATTCCATGGTCGGGACCCTCAAGAACGACCCGCTGCAGGGCGTCGTGATCTTCGTCTTCCACATCCAAAGAGAAGCTTTTCGGGCTATTTATCTGGAGACTGATCGTCTGGTTGTTACCGGTTGGTTTATGATTTGGATATTGCACCTCGATAACAACAGTTGCTAAATCACTTTCAAATTCACCGTCACTGGCGATGTATTGAATTCGATCAAAGCCAAAGAAATCCGTAAATGGGTGATAGGTGAGATAGGGGGGGGTGCCCGATAAGGTGCCATTTTCCGGCACAAGTACGTACTCAATGGAGATAGGATTGTTTTCAAGGTCTTCGATACTCAATTCGAAAGATTCGGGTTTGTTCCCAAAGATCTCTACGCCTTGATCCTTTACTTTTGGAGGTGTATTTTCATCTGTCACTTCAATTGTAAATAATGCCGTTGTAGTAGCTCCCAGGTTATCCGTGGCATCAATTCTCGCTTCGAGAGTACCTACATGATCGAGTTTGGGGCTGTAAGTCAGTAACTCGTTTTCAATGGTTAAAAAGCCGATTTCGGGAGCACTTTTAATGGAATATGAAACGGTGTCTTCATCTGCATCACCGGCTTCAATATTCCATTCAACGGGCTGATTCACTGCCGTTATGATCAGGGTATCTTCAAGGTCAGGTGGATTGTTTTCGTCCCGCACAGAAAATGCTACGGTTGCAACGGGACCATCTACCTTGCCATCATTGGCACGGTAGGTAAATTGATCCTTACCGGAAAATCCAAATTCAGGGATGTATGTTGCCACGGCAGGAAAAGCCAGGACCCTTCCGTTGCTCGGGCCATCGATGATTTCAAAGTCGAGCGGATCACCATCGGGATCATTGGCAGTGAAGGTGACACTGATCTCTCTATTTCTATTCATCGTTAAATTTTGTGACATGGCCCGGGGAGCGTCATTGACTCCCTTTACGAGTAAATCACTTTGCCCTTCACTACGGATACCCAGCTCATCTTCAATCACGTAAGTGAAACCGTCAGAACCGAAATAATCCTTTTCTGGTATGTAGCGAAACAAACCAGATTCAATTTGTTCCATCGTACCGTGAATCGGTTGAGTCCATTCAATAAGCCGGATCGCATCTTCGTCTGGGTCGGTATCATTTACCAGTGGATCAAATTCAACAGAGCCATCTTCGGTTAAAATGATCCGGTCAATTTCGGCGACAGGTGCGTCGTTGATCGGATGAATGACGACTTGAACTTCGCCGATGTCCATGCCTCCTTCGTTATCAATAATCACATATTGTAATGTGTCCGTGCCGAAGTGGTTGCTTTTGGGAAGGTAGTTGATCTCGCCTTGATCTGTCAGGTTTGCTTGACCGTTCAAAGGTGGGGATAATTCAATTACTTTCAGTGGCAGGTTTTCAGGGTGTCGGTCATTGGATAGCACAGAAATCAAGATGGGTGTGTCCTCCTCTGTCTCGGCAAGGTCAAGATTCGCTTCAGGCGGGCTATAATCTGCTAATACTTTAAACGTTGCACCTTTCTGCGCCTTTGCTCCACTCGGGTCTTTCAACGTAAATATTAAATGCTCCTCTCCTGTCCATTGCACATTCGGTGGAGAGATAGATACAATTTGATTTTCATCAATCGAGACTTGTAAATCAGTGACCCCGCCGATACTCCAAGTCAGGTCCGCGTACCCATGATCCGGATCGGATCCAAACCGCAAAAGGTTGATGGGGAAAAAAACAGAACCTTGAGCAACAGTTTGACTCAGAATAGGGCGGATTATTGGGGGTTGATTGATCAGGATGGTTTTCCCAAAACGTCCTGAACGTTGAGCGTCTTTTTGATATGTGGCCCAGGGAAGAAGGTCTTCGCGGTAGGGAGCATCGAGAGACCATGCATAAATACTTCGCCTGTCCTTTATACTGACAAGCGGAGCTTCCAAAGAATATTCAAGATCAATGGCAGTAGAACCAACGACATCCAGGAACCCATCGCCATCCAGGTCGGTGAGCGTCAAAGGGCCAATCTTGAGAAGGTTGCCGCCAGGTAGTTCCATCCACAGCCTGTCATTACCAGAGGCCGTCCTGAAATAGACAGGATCTCCCGAAATATTCCATGCTTTCAGTCCACTTGTTCGTCTTCTGTCGCCTTCCTGAATCAATGAAAAAGTGAAACCATAGCTTGGGAGCAGCACGTCCAGTTGTGCGTCACCATCAACATCTGCTATCAGTGGTGTTGCTCTGAGGAGACCGTCCATCACCCGTCCCTACGGGCCATCCATCCATGGGGAAACCGTGATGATGGATGGCGTGGATGAGGTTTGAACGATGGCTTGAAGGCGATGATTTCAAGGTCTCCATCACCATCGAGATCTGCCAGTGCCGGAGAACTGTCAAAGTGTTCATCCACCAAAGCCGGGAACCC
This sequence comes from uncultured Verrucomicrobiae bacterium, assembly GCA_943788245.1. Taxonomy (GTDB): domain Bacteria; phylum Verrucomicrobiota; class Verrucomicrobiia; order Limisphaerales; family AAA164-E04; genus AAA164-E04. Next base: position 58,128 of record CALSPN010000008.1, read on the forward strand.
CGAGAGTTCCTCGCCGAAAATATTGAAAACATGAATCCCACCTCGCACGCTGTCTTCGGTCCCATTGCCTGCAATGATAATTTCACTCACGCCATCCTGATCCAGATCACCGATAATGGGGGAAGTAATGAGTTTGCCCGAGTTAATATACGCGCTTGTTTTTGCAGCGCCGGGTTGGTCGATATCGAAAATGCCTATGGAATTACAACCACTGACACTCACGATCTCCAAATCTGAATCTTGGTCCAAGTTACCTATCGCAGGCAGCAATTCCATGGTATCCAGATCACTGTCGCAGGTTTGAAGATTCCAAGTGATGGGGATAGTTCCGTCAGATTCGATCACCATGAGTTTTCGGTTGGAAGTGAAACTTCCAATGGCACTTTCGTGGGTCAGTGCGATGATCTCCATCGTGCCATCTCCATCCAAATCGGCCATGGATTTACCCAAAGATCTCGAAGAGGTCTTGACCGGCCACCCGCCGGACAGCAATGTCCCATCGTGGCGAAATCCCATCAAAAACCCTCCTGTTCCTCCCTCGGTGAAAATTTCAATCAAGCCATCCCCATCCAAATCCCCCGTCAGAGGTAAATCATGAAAGGGTACGGAATCTCCTAATTCATGCTTCCATGCCAGGCTTCCATCATGGTTGTAAACGTGCAAGAAAGTTGGGGAGCCCAGCAGGTCGCCTGCTTCCACCACAATGATTTCATCATCCCCATCTCCATCCAGATCTTCTGTTACAACCGAATGCCAGTCATCAGGTGAAAACTCTTTGCCGATAGATTGGTGGATCGGGAAGTTGGGTTTCATAGCGTTTTCCAAATGAATCGCAATGACTGTCTCCGTGCTTACGTTACCCGTCGAATCTGTCGCAGTTAACCTGAGAGAATAAAGCTTGTTAGGGGCCAGTGTACTTGTATCCCAGATGCCCAAAGTCTCCTGAAAAGGAAACGTTTCATCCTGTGGGGTCAATTGTAATTCCTGCTGCAGTCCACTCTGATGGCGATGTGCCAAGCCCATGCTCTAACTTGTAGGTTCTTGATCTCCCGAATACACTGCCAATAATTGGAATCATTTCGCCAGCTTTGAGAACGTCATTGTTTCTAGGTGAAGAGATTTCGACATTGGAAACCTCCACGGTCTGCTTGACTGTGTTCGTTTGATTAAATGTATCAGCAACCCGCAGCCTGAAAGTGTAGGAGCCTTCCTCCAGGGATTCTGTATCAAAACCAGTGAGCAAATACGATTCTGTGACGGGGGTGTCTGAGTGGTGAAGAAGCAGCCAATCTGCAGGCGAAGCTCCCTGACCAACGCTTAGATCGTAGTGGGAGAAATGTTCCCCATCGGCGGATCCTTCAAAATCAATCAGGGCCCCTACTTTTTCAGAAAGGTTGAATCTCCCCCGGGGTAATCTTGCCACAACTTGTTGAGCCCTCCAGACATTCAGTCTGCCTGATCCCATGGGTTTATTCGGCTGAATGGGATCAACCGCATTCAAAAGCATGCGCGTCAAGTCCTGAGCGCTCCAGTCAGGATAGCGTGACAAGGCCAGTGCGGCAGCGCCACTGACATGAGGAGCGGCCATGGATGTACCGCTCAGAAAACCAAATCGATTGTCCGGTAAAGTGGAGAAAATAGTCTGGCCCGGCGCCGCCAGATCAATGAATGAACCGTAATTGGAAAAGCGACTGCGTTGATCATTTTTATCCGTGGCTCCAACACCTATCGTGTTTTCAAAGGCAGCAGGGTAAAAAAGTTGTTCGCTCTGCCTGTTGCCACCCGCCGCTACAAAGAGTACATCTGCTTCAGCCGCTTCCTCCACGGCGGTGCGCATCATCTCACTTCGTATATCCACCCCCCAGCTGGCATTGATGATATCCGTACCATGATCAATGGCATATCGCATGGATTTGACGACTGTGGCGACATCGGCACTGCCCGAGACCCCAAATGATTTGATCGCTATCAAGCTGACTTCCTGGCAGACACCTGCGGTTCCCCTGCGGTTATTGGCAACGGCACCTACGATTCCTGCTACATGGGTTCCGTGCCCTTGATCGTCGAACGGATCGCCATCATCAGAAACAAAATCAAAACCATGGACATCGTCAATATAACCATTGTCATCGTCGTCCAAACCGTTGCCCGGTATTTCCGTAAGATTGATCCACAGGTTTTCTCTAATATCAGGATGAAAAAAATCGATTCCGGTGTCGATGATTGCAACACGCACGTCTCGACTTCCGACTCCCAGGCTCCATGCTTCTGGTAAATCAATGTCTGCATCCTCCGTGCCCTCAAATTGTCCGGTGTTGTTCAATCCCCAGGAACGATCAAAGTAAAAATCATTCGGTATGCGTTCATCGGGGCGCTGCTGAGCCAGCATCACCCGGTAGTTGGGTTCTGCATGCAAAACACTCGCATCTTTCCGGATCTCTTTGAGTGCGTTTTTCAGACTTATTTCTGAGTTTAATTCAATAATAATCCATTGATCCAAAGACGGTTTGGTTCTTCGGTAGGCAGATTTTGGGCGGTATTGCCGATGCTGCCTTGGAAGGAGGTAGTTCCAATTTTCAATGTAGCTTTGCTTTGATCTTGTCAACGCCCACTCAGCAGGGGGGGACGCCAGGCAGACGAGCAATTGATGAGGTCGTGTCTGGACCTCTTTTTTGCCCTCTGTCGTTGAAATGACGAAACTCACCCATTCTGCAGTAGTGTCCGGAGGCTCCTTGGCCCAGGAGTGATCAAGCCACATGGAGGCTGTCAGCACCCAAACAACAGCTGAACCAGTCAGACATCGAAAGCCCATCCTTGCTGATTCCCTGATCTGCGAATATTGTTGCACGGATAAGTTGCTTGCAGGTTTTATTCCAAAATGAAACGTGTGTTGTGTATGATATAACTCCTCCAGAGAGAGTAATCCAGCGACATTTTCATTCCGGAATGACATAGATCTTGCCATTGCTGCTTGACCTGAGTGGTCATCACCGGATTCATTAGACAGGGCAGGGCGCAAAAGCCCTTCTGAAACATTATTTTTGAATCATGGAATTTGTCAAACATCTCAAATTTAACAGCGATGGCCTCATTCCTGCCATTGTACAGGATGCTTTCAACGGTCGAGTACTGATGATGGCTTGGATGAATGAATCCGCGCTTGAGAAGACAGTGCAGACGGGCAAGACCCATTTCTGGAGTCGTTCTCGTCAAAAGTTTTGGATGAAAGGTGAATCCAGTGGTCACACCCAAAACGTGAAGGACATTGCTTACGATTGCGATGGGGATACTTTACTCGTCCAGGTAGAGCAAGACGGAGCTGCTTGTCACGAGGGTTATCGGTCCTGTTTTTTCACATCCGTTGATGAAGATGGAGCTCACTCCAAAATTACTGAACCCATGCTCAAAACTCCCGAGGAAATATACGGTAAAAAGTAACAACGCAGCGGAGTGATTGGGACAAGTGCACGCACTCTGTTTTCGTTTTACTTCCTATCACAAGCGTCTCAATCCATCTTCAGGCATTGGGTTTGGAATATCTGATTCGATCTGTTCGATCTTGGCCATGATTTCCTCATCCAAAACGACACCACCAGCCCTCAGTGTATCCTTTAGCTGGTCTACGTGTGAAGCACCGATGATGGTGGAAGCGACGTAATCATGCTGTTTGGTCCATGCTGTTGCAAGGGTGACCGGATGCATGCCTGCGTCTCGAGCTATTGTTTGGACTCGGTCGACCACTGCAAGTGTACGCTCATTGACGAAACGGCGAGCCATGTTTTTCTGCCTCTCCTTGCCATGAAGCATGTAATGAGAGAATCGCGCCCCCTCAGGAAATGCTCCATTATTATACTTTCCACAAAGCACTCCACCAGCAAGCGGTGAATAAGGTAGGAGACTAACCTGTTCCTTGCGGCAAACTTGAGCCAGCTCGCTCTCGCAGCGCCGATTAATCAAGCTGAAATTGTTCTGCACCGTTTCCAAGCGCTCCAGACCAGAGAGTTCAGATGTCCAAAGACTCTTCATCACACCCCAACACGTCTCATTGCTGCAGCCCAATATTCTGATTTTGCCTGCCTGCTTCAGCTCAGTCATGGCTGCCAGCGTCTCATCGTGAGGCATGCCGTGATCAGGCCAGTGTGTTTGATACAAATCGATATAATCTGTCTGGAGGCGATTTAAACTGCCTTCTACCGCACGGACAATTTGATGACGATCCAACGTAGTCATCCCGTGCCTGACAGGCGGTATGAACCAACCGTGGCCGGCTCCCGTGATTTTGGTTGCAAGGATGATGGATTCTCTTGGCTTACCCTTTGCCCAGCGCCCAACGATTTCTTCTGTCACACCAAAGGTTTCAGCCTTGGGTGGCACCGGGTACATTTCAGCTATGTCAAAAAAGTTCACTCCATGATCAAGTGCGGTATCCATGATCAGATGAGCCATCGATTCGTCTGTCTGGTCACCAAAAGTCATGGTGCCCATACAAATTTCCGAAACGACAAGTCCACTCTTGCCCAGACGACGCTTTTTCATGGAGTGAATAACAGCTTTAGCTATCTTTCAGCGCTTTTTCTATCGCAGCCTTGAGCTTCGGGTCACTTGGTGAAACGCCAGATTTATAATGTCCGATTACCTGGCCTTTTTTATCAACCAGAAACTTTTCGAAATTCCACCTCACATCTCCGCCGTGATCAGGGTGGGTAGTCAGATATTTATACAGGGGGGATTGTTTTTCACCTTTGACATCAATTTTGCCCATCATTGGAAAAGTGACTCCATAGTTTTCTTTGCAGAAACTGAGGATTTCAGTATGCGAGCCCGGCTCCTGGGCTCCGAAATTATTACACGGAAATCCGATTACCGAGAATCCATCATCCTTGAACTGACTATGCAATTTCTGGAGTCCGTCATATTGGGGAGTGTAGCCGCACTTGCTTGCTACATTTACCATGAGGACAACCTTGCCTTTGTAATTTTTCAAATCAACATCCTTGTCCTGGATGCTCTTCATTTTGAAACTCAGGGCATTTTTTTCATTGTGATGGTCGGCACTCATATGATTGATGGAAAGCAATCCCAAGACACTCAGGGTCAGGAAGCATTGACGTGTGATTCTGTTTAATTGATACATAACTTTTATAGGTTCACTGTAAAATCCCTTGTTCAGCGGTAAATGCAAATATTTTTTGCATTTACATACATGCTGGGCAGAAAATTCAAATCTTATGCGGTGTTCGCTTCTCGTTGCATGTAGGTCTGTTCCTTGTAAAAACGGGCGTAGATCATATACAGGACCGTAGTTGCCAATATGAGGCCTGCAAAAAACAAGTGGTAAGAGACTCCTCCAAGCTTGGTTGAGCCGTCTTCATTCTGAATGAATTGATTGACGTAACTCGTCAACTTGTTACCGGCAGATATGGTTAGAAGGTAAAAGGACATAATGATTGATTTCATGCTGTTTGGAGATTGTGTGTAGGAGAGTTCCAAACCTGTTTGATAAATCATGACTTCCGCTGCCGTCATAAAGACATAGGCCAGAAGTTGCCAGGCGATGGTGGGGGTTTTACCTGCAATCAATTGACTTTCAATCCAGGCAATCACGAGTACGGCCGGCACTGTCAAAAACATTCCCATACCGATTTTCCTCAGTGGATTCAATGCGAAAAACTTGTTGATTGAAGGGTAAAGGACGTATGTGAACAAAGGAATGTAAATCAGCACCAGGATCGGATTGATGGCCTGAATCTGGCTGGGTAACCATTCGACACCTGCCCAGTTCAAATCCATCTTTTTGGCCTGCAGGACCCAGGCTGAACCGTTTTGTTCGTAAACCGACCAAAAGATGATAATGAAGACGTATAATCCCATCAGCTTACCCATGGCTCGAAGGCCTTGGGGACTGAACGTTTCTTTGAAAAAGGTTTTTTCCTCCAGCGGGGATGTGGACAAATTGCCGTCTCCCCAACCAAAAGACAATGGTTGCCAGGAACATTAAAATACCGGGAATCCCAAAGGCCCAGTGAGGCCCATATTGATTCAGTAGGTAAGGAGTCAGGAGCGTTGAAATAAAAGCACCAAAATTAATGGACCAATAAAACCAGCCGAAAACTTTGCTCAGCAGGTGATTATTGGAAGCTCCAAACTGATCACCCACATGCGCCGTTACGCAAGGTTTGATTCCCCCCGCCCCAATTGCTATCAAACTCAGGCCAACCGTTAAACCGGTTCTTGTCTCATCCAAAGCCAATGCAAGATGCCCCAGACAATAGACGATTGAGAGGCCGATAATCGTTCGGTATTTGCCGAGAAACGCATCGGATAAAATGGCACCAAGGATTGGGAAAAAATACGCCCAGGCCATGAAGTCGTGGTACCATACCTTGGCCTCCGCATCGGTCATGGGGGATAATTCTCCGTGAGCATTTTTCAGATACTGCGTCATGAAAATGACCAGAATCGTTCGCATCCCGTAATAACTGAACCGTTCAGCTGCCTCATTGCCAACGATGTACGGAATGCCTTTTGGCAAATTTGCCGATTTGCGAGGCGCTGTCAGGTAGGAAGGCTTTGCCATTTGAGGATTGTGATGCTGGAGCAGTGAAGACGTCAGGCAATGAGCGATGATTTTTTGTTGCTGCTATTGCCCGTTCCAAAAATCCACAACAAAAACATCTTCCAGTAATGGACCAACTAGTTTGCCGAAATCCTTATGATGTGGGTGGATGAGGTAGTCATCCCGGTCCTGCCCCGAATGAAATGTCAGCACAAATCCATGAGTGAATCCCTTATCCAACCCTTCAGGGCTATTGTTGGTGCCTGTTTCATATGACAAGATTTGAGGGATCTTTTTTTGTAAACCAGCAAAGGCACTTTCTACCTTTTTAATATCTTCTTTCGTAACAGATTCCTTGAATTTAAAAGAAACCATGTGAACCAGATTGCCTCGTTGGTTGGATTTGCCAGCGGCGTCTGTGTTGTTGGTAAAACTCATAATTCCCAATAAAATGACAGTTAATACAGCGATAAAGGATCTCATTTGCATGACGTTTAATAGTTCAGGTGATTGACGCACGAAACTATCAGCCTCCATATACTCGAGCAAGCGTGAAAGGTTTCCACATCAAGAGCAGTCTTACGTGGCGTTTCACTGAAAGCGCAAGCGGACAAACTCATGGTCCAACGTACGCAAAGGAAAAACACTGCGGAATATGAGGCGCTCGAGTCCCTCTCCCTCCGGGGCTTTGGAAATACTGATGACTCGACCGGGCTCACCTGACCAGAGGATTAGGTCCTCTGAAAATTCAATAATGGCTTTCACATCTTGCGCTGCTGTTTGATGAAGCAATGAAATGGTGAGGTAATTGCCAGGAATCTCTGCGTCATTGAATGATTCAATAGAAATAGTGAGTGCCTGGGTTCTATCGCTTGGGTCGAGGTCGCTTGTGCCAAAATAATACTCAGCGATTGCCGGTAGTCCGTCAGCGTCATGATCTTCACTTGGTTCTCCCGTGAAGCCGCCAGGCTCTGCTTTACCGGGACTGCCTCCGTGGAATTTGCTGAGCCTCCAATTTGCTGGATCATTGGGGTCGGGGTTCGTCCTTGGATTGACAAGAACAAGGCTGGGACCTTTGCCGTCAGCGTTCACTGGCCAAGGTGATCTGTCATCATAATTTAAGAATTGTATCATGGATCCATCAAGTGCGACTAATTCCACCACTTCCCCATTATTTGCCAATCGAGTGTCGTTCTGGAATTCTCCGGCGATATTGATGCCTGATGCCGTGGTTGTGAGTTCACTTGCCGATCGTGCGATGAGAGTTCGCATGCCGGGGGGCAGCGTGGGTACCTTGCTCAAACTCGAATTCAACACCAGAATTGAAATGCACGCCTGAGAGGGAAAGTGTTTGGTCCGAGATATTCAACAGCTCAATGAATTCCGAAATTTCGGAGTCGGATGGGTGATACATGATTTCCGAGATAACCAAATTGTCATGAGCTGCGGGTGATTCCAGAATGTAATAGGCCTCGTTCAATGCCGACCATTCGCCCTTGTGTAGTGTTCTGGCTCTGAGTAGAGCAGACTGGGACAAGGCGATTGGTTTTGTATATTCCATGGCATTGGTGTTCTGTTGTGAAATATCAGGGCCCGAAGCGACGAGTCTTGGGGTGATCAACAGATCACTGCTGTTGACTGAACCGTTGAGTCCATGGATAGCCAGTAGATTTTTGCCTTTTACGAGTAAATGCTTGTATGAAGTGATGTCAAAGGATTGAAAGATGCTTGCAGCACTGTCAGGGTTGGTTGCGCGTGCTGTTGAATTCCAATCGGGAGAGATGATGGGGGCATTTGCTTGAGCGACTCGGTTTCCATTTAAATAGGCGATGAATCCATCGTCATACCGCATGTCCAGCCTGAGCTCCATCACATCATCCAATTTCATTTCATCTGCCACGCTGAAAGAGACACGAATATAAACACTGCTATTCAGGTTGCGCATTTCTGCAACATTTAAACCGATAAATCCCTTGTAATCAGAGGGCGATGTCTCGTAGCCGATTCCCGTAAACCCCTTTTTCCAGCCTCGCCCCTCACTGAATGCAGGCTTTATCCAATCCCTCTTGAAAGAAGCGTTCTCGGGGATGATTGCGCTTGCCGCGGCCCTGTCGTTGAGAAGGATTGTCTGCAGGATCCTTTCCGCTTGTCTTGGATCGGTTCCGTCTAAGGTATAATAGATGATACCGTCTTTGCTCTGCAGCTCTATTGGTGTTCCTGAAACAATGTGCCCGGGATTAATCGAAAACTCCGGTGCAGGCGCATTCGGGTATAAGCCTTCAATTCGCAATTCACTCAAGATGGCAAAGCGGCTATTGGGGTCGTGTAATGTGGGTAGATAGTGATTCAAGATGTTATCTCTTTCAACTATCCACGAATCTTCTCGGGTAAAAAAGATGTCAGGAGTATTGGGAGCAGGCGGATAGTGATCGTGGTTTACGTTCGTCAGCGGGTTTGGTTGTTTTACACGATTCCCATATGGTGTGCTTGCCTGAGTATCCCCCCAGCGTGCGGATTCTGCCACAATGGCTTTGTCGATTTGGTTTGCCAGATTCAGGTAGCGCTGCTGGCTTTGGTTCAGGCTCAGCGCACCGCCAGAAGATAAATGCTTGTGTGCTTGATCTGCGAAGAGCAACCTGAATGTCGAATTGCGCCGTAATTTTTGAAACAATGCGCCTACTCCTTCGGAGCGGTCGTAACGATTCCAAGTAAATTTATCCAGGACGATTTCCTGATCCCAGACAAAAAAACGAAACCTTCCATCTCCTGAATTGGTGTTGGCTGCTGTATACCCGTTGTGGTGCGGCCAATCTTCGGAGTCAGCATAAAAATGGAGCAACATGTAGTCCGCAAAATTTTCCATATCCACAAACGATTGAATTTCCGCAAAACCTTCGGGAGTGGATGCGTCTATGTGCATCATTTGACTCCACCTCCTACCTGGACTTGAGAAATCTTCATTGATTTCCCAATCCCGTTCATCGCCGCCGAGGTGATTGGAAAAGAAATCATCTTCGAGACGTTCTGTCAGGTTATGAAGGCCAAAGTAGAGTCCGTTCACATAAAGATGTACGAAATTTCCATGAGATGACGCTTGTCCCATGGCTTGTAGGGATTTTTTCATCCAAACATCGCGGATGTATTGGGAGTCGTTGGGGCGATACCGTGAACTTCCCCAACTGACCAATCCCCAACTGTCGGTGAAGCATGCGCGCAAAACCAGTTTGTTGAAATTGCTGACTGGGGATTCAGGAAACAATGGGTAATTCAATCGTGCCGCGCCTTGATCTGATGTGAACGTGACACGAAGGGAATGCTTCTGCATGCGCCAAGGACGTCTGCTTGAGTTACCATGGACTTCTATTTTGCAATTTTCCTGAAATCCACTGGAGCCATCTGGTAGCAAATATTCAATGGAACACGGCTTTTCAATGCGAGTCTGGGGAATGGCATAAATCCCTGAACCGGGCCGGATGAAATCATCTTGAGACATGACGATTGAAACGGATGGGATATCCAGTAAAGCATCTCGAATGCCATAGCCTGGTAAGGTGTTTTCCACGACTCTTGGATCCATTTCATAATCGGCGGGGACAATGCCATTTCTTGATCCATCGTTTCTGTTGACTTCACCGTTTGCACCCCAGTTGTCAGGCCAGCCTGAGGGGTTGGCAGGTTGTCTGGCAACATCATTCACGAAAATATAAGAATGTGTCATGACCTTGCTTGAGCGCCACCCCTCACGAAATGCTATCGCTCGTAAGGTCGTCGTCGTTGTGATGGGAACAGGGCCTTCGTAGAGCTGACCGCGTGAGACCGTGGGCTGACTTCCATCGAGGGTGTACCGGACGGATGTATTCTCTTCCTCTGTCGAAATACTTACCTCAATGGGGTCGTCATAGAACCCTCTTTTTTCTGAAAACAGAGTATCTTTGAGGATACCCTCATACCCATTACCATTGATTTTTCCAGGTGACGGGGATGTGAAATAATTATTCTCACCGTGCCGGTTCAGTCCATAGGAAATATCAGCGAACTGAGCAGGATAATGCGGTTCAATTACTGATTCAAGCGTGCGGCCGTTCGGACGCACAATAGCAAGAAATTCTCCTGAATCTTTGAGATTGAAATTGAAGTGAAAAAGACCATCGGCATCCTGGTAATCGTTTGGAGTGATCCCATCAACTACAGGCGTCCCACCATAAACAACCAGATATCCTCCAGCTGGCATGTGGATGGGGGGAAACATCCATTTGTTCGGCACATTCGAATCATCTGTTAGACTGTATCCTGCGAGATTAATGCTTTCACTGCTTGCGTTGTGTATTTCGACCCAGTCAACCGCCTTGTTGTCACCATCCAAATGGATGCCTTCATTGTCAGCCATGAATTCGCTGATGAGGATAGAGGGGCTTGCATCAGTATCTCCAAGGATCTTGATCTGGAATTGCGACTCGACTGCATTCAGGTTTTCATCAGTCGATCGAACATTCAGCGAAAGGAGTGAATTTGGTGGGATACCTGTCAGTGCCTTTGCCGTGAATAGTTGATCGTCTCATGATCTCAAAAAGTCCGTTGTCGTTCTGCGTGTTTCCCGTTGAGAATGCATAAGTGAATGTTTGATCAGGTGTTGAGCCAAGCGTAGAAAATACGCCGATCTTGGTGCCCACGGGATCGTTTTGGTAAGCGATCGAGGAACTCAGCAGGATCAAATTTGAGCCTTCGGGTAAGCGAATGGGGTCACCAATTTCAAGACCATTGATAAAAACATTGTGGGCTGGCCCGGGAGGTCTCCCCACTCTCGCTTTGACGATCGCCACACCATTGGCGTCCGCGACCACATTCAATAAAATCATGTTCTGTGAAAGTGACTGTGGAGGGGGGGAGCGACCATCAAAGGAATATGTTTGTTGGTTCCATGTAGAGACCCTTGATAAACGACTTCCAGAATCAAAACTCCAAATCCTGACGGGATAAGTGGCGCTGGCAATGAGTCCCGTAACCCGGAAATCCAAGCCTTGATTGCGATCAACACTTCCATTCGCAAAAAGGAAATCCTGCCACATTTGAGGGGCGGTACGACCGTCCATTGAAATCGTCCGGTCCCGGCTATCGAGAGAAACGCCTCCTACTGGAATAACTTCTATGAAGAGGCCGTTTGAAAATCTTTTGGACCAAGGCCGGCCGAGGTCGTTGTCCTCTTCGCTAAGCGCCTCCCAAGCCGGAGGAGTTTTGTGGCTATGGTTGAAATCAACTTTAAGTGTTGCAGCAAGCAGTGAATTAAACGCATTCGACACTCCAGACAGGAACATAAATATTGCTGTAACATATGCCAGAGATCTCATCAAATCACACTAGAATCCTTTCCATGGAATGCAAAGGTTTAACGAGTCGATGTGGTTTGTATGGTCAGGAATGTTACGGATGTTTGGAGGCAGTTTCGAAAACCGACCTGATCACCACTCAAGTGATCGCATTGCCAGCATCAAAAGCGTGCAAAAAATGTGACCCGAAAATCACCCTTGCCAGACAGGCGCCTCTTGCTGAGTGCCCTTGCACGGCCTGACCGGTTGACTCGACAGTGAATCTATTCTTGCCGGCTGGCGAATCGACATATCTTTGGGCTCCGAGATATCGGTGGTAAAATTAAAACGTCCACAGTGTGTCATCTTTGCGGACCGTGTGAATTTCCACTTGCCAGAGCGCATCGCTACTTTTGCTTTTCCATACTCATTGAAGTAATGCCCTTAGAGCGAATGCCTTTTTTCAACTTGGTTCCCATATTCAAGATCATCACAAAGAATGACAAGGAAGCTGGGCTTGGAGCTTTCAGGTAAGTCAACGATGCACATCAAGGAGGCGGCCAGGCTCTGCTTGGCATCTCGGTGTTTGCCGTTTCCTGCTGATTTGTTTTGCAAATTTCAGCGCTTCATTGGTCAGGCAGCTTGCTCTACAACCTACGGCAATGAGGAGCTTATTCTTTACGGATCTCGCATGGTCATTTTGACGTCATCTAAAATCAAACCCGCGAGATACTTTGCGCCGCAATTTACTGTATCGCATAAATTTAAAGCTAACCCATGATCTACATTGACCCTTCGGATAATGGATTTCATGTCACTTATTTTGACCCCAAAACAGGGTTTCAGGAAGCCATGATTATTCACCAGCATATTCCTGATGCTCGGTTTGCCCAGGAGTTCGAGTTCCTCGAGAATTGCTTCCGTGCTATTCATACCCCATAAAGATCAGCTTCATCGGTTGAATCTATACTCTTACGGGGTGAACGAATGATTTAAATGCGTTCAGCCATTTATCCGTCAGATAAATTAAACACAAGGTAGCTATCGAAGCTCAAACGAGAGGGATTTGAATGGAATCAAAATACAATGTAAAAATTGATTTGACCCTAATGGAAAGGGTCTTATTGGTTGTTTGATGATAATGAAGCCTTTGACCTCATCTGGTGCATATATAAAAATGAATGTCTGTACTGTTTTTTTGCACTTAGCACTGCTGGTGACTGTGCAGGCGGACACAGCGAATGCATTGAGGTTTTATGAGCGTGGCAAGAGTGCCTACACAGCAGGAAAAATTGAGGAAGCAAAAGAACTTTTTACCAAAGCGATCGCAGAAGACCCCAAGCATGCGCCATCCTATCTCGCTCGTGGCTATGTTTACCAATATGATCGTCATTATGCAGCAGCCGCAGCAGACTTCTCCAAATCAGTTGAGTTAGAGCCTGCCAAGCCTGAATCTTATTTCCGTCGCGCCGTTGAATATTTCAATCTTGGGGAATTTCGCAAATGTGTTGCTGATTTTGAACAGTTTGCCGAACTCTTGCCCGATCAGAAACCTCACCTTTGGCAGTTAGGCATCGCTTATTACTACACAGGGCAATACAAGGAAGGAAGAGAGTTGTTTGAAGCTCACCAAACAGTTAATAGTCATGATGTAGAGAATGCGGTATGGCACTTTTTATGCATCGCTGGCATGGACAGTTTTGAGGCTGCAAGAGCGGCATTGATCCCCATTGATGGAGATTCACGCGTTCCCATGATGCAGGTTTATCAATTGTTCAAAGGAACGGGTGATGAAGAAAACGTCCTCAAGGCAGCTCACCAAGGCACTGCAATCGGTGGAGCACGTATCCGCCACAGTTTCTATGCTCATCTTTACCTTGGTTTGTATCATGAGTCCAAAGGCAGTGGTGAAAAGGCTTATTCCTTTATGAATAGAGCGGCCCAGCATTACAAGAGCAATGGCTACATGGGGCAGGTAGCTCGCGTGCATCGGGATTGGCTCAAGAAAAAGCGCGCTGAGGAATAAGCGCCCCGGGATTTCAAATCGTCTGGGTTCTTTAGATTCCCCTGCAACCTTCATGTTTTCGAAATAATCAGCAATCCAGCTGTTTTCCTTGCGCACAGCGCCTTCCGGACCATTGCTTCCTTGGTATACCTCAATCCAAGAAATCCACAGGCAAGTCGATACTGGTGGCGCTGAACTGATGTCTGGCCACCGGTTTGACACTAGGGTCGAATTTCAAAATATCCCCTGGCTGACATTTCAGGTGATTACAAATTGATTCCAGTGTGCTGATCCTGATTGCCTTTGCTTTTCCGCACTTCAAATTCGAAAGGTTTGCGAGGGTAATTCCGACTTGTTCAGCTAGATCTTTCAGCTTCACTTTACGGTCAGCCATCACAACATCCAATTTGAATTCAATTGCCATGGCAATAATTTCGCTCAAAACCTAATAAAAACAATAAAAAATTATTTTAAAACAATAAAAATTTGTTGTAAAAATGGTTTGAGCTATTGCAAAGGTAAGTTGAGTGTTTATTGGTGTGGCAAATATGGTCTGAATTAAGTCTTCGGTCAGTCGCTCCGGTTGGGAGACCATTTCGGACTCATGAGACTTCCTGTTTGCCAGTTTAAAGTCCATTTGAGAGATTCTTTTTAATGAACAAGTTTTCACAAAAGCAAATTGCAGCTTGCAGGCTTCAACGCAAGGCCTGCTACAGCAAGGTTTGTTTTCTGTGGCTTGGCTTGACTATGGTGATTCATTCAGCGGATTACATACAGCAGACTGAATATACGGCACGGTCTTTCCCTGCCAACGATGCCTCCTCTGAGTTCAGCTCTGGATTTACTCGCATTCCCCCGCAGGCAGTGGGTATTTCATGGCGTAACCATTTATCACCTTCAGCGGCCGAGCAGAACAGAATACTGGAAAATGGGTCTGGTGTGGCTGCCGGGGATGTCAATGGAGACGGTCACTGCGACCTCTACTTCGCAACGATTCAGGGACCCAATCATCTGCACTTGAACAATGGTGATTGGACATTTCAGGAGCTGGATCTTGTCGGGGGCGCCGATTGTGCAGATCAATCCTCCACTGGGGCCTTGTTTGCAGATGTGGAAGGAGACGGTGATCTGGATTTGTTGGTAAATGGTATCGGGACGGGAACGCGCCTATTTATCAACGATGGTTCGGCCAATTTCATCGAACACGGTGAAAGCGGCCTTGCGCGCACAGGTGGTGCGATGTCAATGGCTATGGCGGATGCTGATCAAGATGGCGATCTGGATCTCTATGTGGCCCATTACCGTGAAAATACCTGGAAGGATCTACCGTCGGGAGTGACTCCTCGAGTTGTTCAGAGGGGTAATCGTCCTCACGCGCTGCCAGAGGATCGGTTCCTTGCAATCGATCACGGGCCGGGTAGAAAGCCCGGTATTACGGAAGTGGGTGAACCTGATAGATTTTACCTCAACAACGGAGACGGTACATTTCAGCACCAAACATGGGTAGGCGGACGCTTTCGCGATGATAAAGGGCAAATTTTGGATAAGACTCCCCGCTACTGGGGACTGTCCGTGCTATTCCGTGATCTCAATGGAGATACACTTCCGGATCTACTAGTTTGCAATGACTTTGCACATGGTGCGGATCAAATCTGGATGAATCAGGGGGAAGGCTTTTTTCAGCAGCTTTCGAATCAGGCTATGCGTCAGTCGAGTTGGTCTTCGATGGCAGCAGATGTGGCGGATATCAATCGCGATGGCCACGATGATTTTTTCATTGTCGAGATGTTGAGTCAACAGCATTCCAAACGGCAGACACAGCGTGCCAACTATGAGACAGGAATTCAGGAGCCATCCATAGCCATGGGGCTGGATCGACCACAAACACAGCGGAACACCTTGTTTTTAAATCGGGGAGATGGGTCTTATGCTGAGATTGCTCGAATGGCGGGTCTGGATGCCACCGAATGGAGCTGGGGGACTGTGTTCATGGATGTGGATCTTGATGGATGGGATGATGTATTGGTGGCTAACGGAAATAATCATGATTTGCTGGACGGGGATGCGACCATTGCAGCCATGATGGCCATGCGTTCGGCTCCCAAAAGCCGGATCCCCAAAACTCTTTTAATGTACCCCGCCCTGGAGACATCCAATTTGGTTTTTCGTAACAAAGGTGATCTGACCTTTGAAGAGATGAGCAAGTCATGGGGATTTGATGAGATGGGCATTTCTCAAGGGATTTGCCTTGCTGATTTGGATCGTGATGGTGATTTGGATGTGGTGCTGAACAATCTTCAGCGATCTCCAAGTATTTATCGAAACAACGCGACAGGTCAAAGAATCAGCGTGCGATTGCATGGTGGTGCGGCAAACCCTCACGCGATAGGAGCGCGATTACGACTCGTGGCGACAAATTCCCTTCGTCCCTTTATTCAAACGCGTGTCGTTTCTTCTGGTGGACGATATTTATCTTCGGATGAAAACCTTGTGGTTTTCGCAACACCTGAAGAGACAGGAGCCATGAGATTGGAGATTGATTGGCCGGGGGGCCAATGCAGTCAAATTGAAAACATCCAGGCAAACAAAGCATACACCCTGCTGCAACCCAAGGTGAAAGGAGCCCTAAAGCCCAGCATACCCAACCTCGCTGAAGGTCTTCCCTTGTTTGAGGAAGCCAGTGTCTCACTATTCAGTAAAAAGCACATGGAATCTCCCATGCAGGGAGCCATGACCTTACAGCCGCTTTTGCCAAGATACCTGGATCGTTGGGGCCCTTCGTTCGTGGTAGGAGATTTGAACGGTGACGGTCTTGATGATCTGGTGATGGGCCAAGGTCAATCTCACCCTGCGACCGTCACCATGGGAACACAATCATTGAAATTGGAAGGTTCTGCTGTGGGGGATCAGACAGATCTGGTCTTCTGGAAGGGGATTAACAGGAAAATGCGATTGGCAATATCCATCAGTAATATGACCACCGCATTTCAGAATGGACTGAAGGCAACACGATCCCAGTCAAGCGTCCTCATTTATCAGAAGGAGGGGGAACGCTTTGATCTGGTTCAAACCTTGCCAGGGCAACGCGCTCTTCCCGGTTGTTTGGAACTTATCGATCATGATAAAGATGGTGACCTGGATCTTTTTGTAGGGGGACGAATGAACCCTGGGAGGTATCCTGAACCCGCTATCTCAAGATTTTATGAAAATGATCGTGGTCACTACAAGCTGCATCTGGAACAAAGTCGTTTGTGGTTTGATATGGGGTTGGTAACCGACGCGAAATCATTGGATTGGGATGGTGATGGTGATCAGGATCTCATCGTTGCTTGCGAATGGGGCAACTTGCGATTATGGGAAAATATAAACGGAACCTTTTCCGAGAAAACAGAAGCAGTAGGTTTAGCCTTAAGAAAGGGGCTTTGGACAGCATTGGAAGTGGCAGATCTGGATGGCGACGGTGATCTGGATGTGCTTGCGGGAAACTGGGGTAGGAACACAGATTACCAGCGGCATATCCATCATTCCATTCGAATGTATCACGGTGATCTGGACAACAATGGAAGCTATGATCTTGTTGAAAGTTATTATGAGCCTGAATCCGAACAGTGGGTGCCATTCAGGGATCTCATTGCCTTGGGGAACGCATTTCCCTTTGTGAGAGAGCGACATCGAACCTATGCTGGGATGTCCAAGACCCATGTCGATGAACTTTTTCAAGGGATTTCCACACTAGGTGTCTGGCTTGAAATTAATACTCTTGAAACGGGAGTTTTTTGGAATGATCAAGGTCGTTTTCAATGGCAACCACTTCCATTTGAAGCTCAGCAAACTCCTGCCATATCACTTGCTCTCAGTGACTTTAATGGAGACGGCCACGCCGATATTTTCATGGGTCAGAATCTTCAGTCTTTGCAGCCTGAAATATCTCGTTTTGATGCGGGGCTGGGGCTCATACTGCTTGGTAATGGAGCCATGGCTTTTCAAGCTCTCACTGCAGAAGAAAGTGGTATTCGAGTGTTCGGTGAGCAATCGGAGGTATTCTCTACAGACTGGAATGATGATGGCCTATCAGACCTCTTGATAGGGCAAACGGCCGGGGATTTACGTTTATTCCTGCAGTCGAGCGATTCGCCGCTTAGCGTTGGTCAATCCGAATGAGCCTCCATCGCATTTTTTGATGTCTGGCAGGTCGAAACTGGTTTTACACTCTGGGTGGGCCGAGCTTTTTTCTGGCGTAATTCTCCAAACAGCGACGCTTCAGCATTTTCGATGAGTGTCATTACTGCTGGATGGTCGAGGTGACGCTCGGCGCTGGTTAGATAAAAGTGCTGTAGGCATGCATTTGACTCTCCAATGACCTTGACTCCGTATTTCCGGACTGCCTCTGCTGCTGCAACATTAGCCAAAGGGAAGAATCCAAGACCGTCTTCTGCGGCTACCTTCATGAGAGCAGCATCGTCAAATTCAGCAATCAGATGAGGTCGTATATTGATTTCCTGAAACCATTTTTCAAGGGATCGCCTGAGATCGGTGTTTTCAGTGGGCAAAAGAGCAGGGGCCCCATCGAGAGATCGAGGAAAACCTTTCTTTAATTTGTCAGCCAGTTGAGGGGCAGCACAAAAAACGATTCCGCAATCACCCAAACGATGATTGAATACTTTGAAATTTGTGGAGCTTGGTGCGGGTTCATCAGACAGCACGATATCAATGCGATAAGCGGCAAGCATCGAAAGTAAATCGATCACTTTTCCTTCAGAACAAGAAACTTGTACAGGTGTAGGAATTTGAAAGACTGGTTTGAGTATTTTATAGCTTACCAGCTTGGGTACTGAATCCACAATTCCAATGGAAAAACGCAATGGGTGTGATGTTGGTCTTTGCCTTACGGTGTTCAATAAATCCGACCCCAAGGAAAAGATTTCCTCAGCATAGCTGTAAACTTTGTGACCGGTTTCAGTAAGCACTAGTTTGCGACCGTTCCTGCGAAAAAGTTTATCGCCAAGGAAACCCTCTAGCGACTGGACTTGGGTGCAGATGGTGGGTTGCGACACGTTGAGTTTTTTGGAAGCTTGGGTAAGTCCACCCTCGCTTGCTACTACCCAGAAATACCTTAAATGGTGATAGTTTAAAAATTCCACTGATAGCTCAATACTTAGTTAATTTCTATACTTATAATTGAATATTCGTAATAGTCAAAGTATTCCGCACGAAGGATAGTAACCCCGAATGAATCAGATAGGTTATAAAAAGGCGTTCCCCAAGGACTTTTCTGCGGGAGTTGTTGTCTTTCTAGTTGCTCTTCCGCTATGCCTTGGGCATTGCTCTGGCCTCTGGCGCTCCCTTGATCAGTGGTATCACGGCCGGACTCGTTGGAGGGCTCTTTGTTGCTTGGTTCAGTGGATCGCATACCAGCGTCAGTGGTCCTGCCGCTGGCTTGACGGCCATTGTTCTGGTCCAGATCAACAAACTGGGATCTTTCGAAGCCTTTCTCTGTGCGGTGATTCTTGCAGGTGTTTTTCAACTTTTGATGGGGTTGAGCAAAGCAGGTTCCTTGGCAGCCTACTTCCCTTCCAGTGTGATCAAGGGGCTTCTGGCGGCTATTGGTATCATACTTATACTCAAACAAATACCTCATTTATTTGGACATGACCCCGATTGGTTTGGTGACATGACTTTCCAGCAGCAGGATGGCAAAAATACCTTTACCGAGATCATTGCAACCACCTTTCACATCCACCCTGGCGCTGCCGCTGTTGGATTGATTTCGCTGGCCCTCCTGATCATGTGGGACAGGACTGCCCTGAGGAAAATTCCCTTACCTGCACCGCTTGTCGTTGTTGTTCTTGGTACAATTCTTACATTTGTTCTCAGGCCCATGGGGCAATACATGGAAATAGGCGTTTCTCATCTCGTGCAGGTGCCCGGCACTGGCAATGCGAAGGACTTTCTAGGGACGCTTCCGAAACCTGACTTTTCCGCCATGTTCAGTTCGGGTGTCTTTATCGCAGCCATCACCATTGCCATCGTGGCAACGCTGGAAACCCTACTCAATCTCGAGGCAGTCGATAAACTCGATCCTCAAAAACGAGTCTCTCCACCCAACAGGGAGCTACTGGCCCAAGGTTCGGGAAATATCATCTCCGGGCTGTTGGGGGGGCTTCCTATCACTTCGGTCATTGTCCGAAGTTCTGTAAACATTGCAACGGGTGGTCAGACACGGATAGCCTGTTTCATTCATGGGATTTTCTTGCTAACAGCCGTCATGTTTTTCCCGGCCTTACTCAACACAATACCTCTTGCCACCTTGGCCGCCATTCTTATCGTCACGGGCTTCAAACTTGCCGGTATACCTCTTTTCAAACAGATGTGGAAAAGTGGAAGAAATCAATTTGTTCCATTTGTTATCACAATCATTGCCATTGTCCTAACCGATCTTCTGATAGGTCTTCTCATTGGTATGGGCGTTGCCATATTTTTTATCCTCCCGGCCAGCCTCAAGCTTCCTGCTCGTCGTGTAGTGGAAAAGCGAAGCGATGGAGATATTCTTAAAATCGAACTTGTTAATCGCGTCAGCTTCCTCAATCGAGCTTCCTTGATGAAAACACTTCACGAAGTTCCCAATGGAACTCAGCTGGTGATTGATGCGAGCTCCACCATCTACATTGACCCAGATATCCTGAACTCAATCACCGACTTTGAAAAGCAGACAGCCCCCGCTCGTGATCTCAAGCTCAGTTTGGTGGGGTTCAAAGACCAATAGTAAATTCACGACAAAACTCAAAACACTGATTTTTGCACGGAATCCGCTGCAACACATTGCATCCCGGCCACGTATCAAATCATCGAGCAAAGAAGGCGAGTGTTTTGGAAAGCTCAACAGGTTCCCATGGGATTTTTTCGATCCGCATGCTGCTCACGAGAATATCAACACCTGAACCTGCCTAGTCTTGATCAAGAGAGGTATACTCACACGAATTGGAGTGATTTATGCAGCGTAATGACGCCAGCAACATCCATTTCGACAAAACTTTGGTAGGCATGTAATGCGGGTGTTCATCAGGAAACCTGTAAAACTGTTCAAAACGTTCATATCCTTTATCCAACAGCATTTTGGACGATATTGGTTTGGATTATTACAGCGAACTTCTCAAACGCTTAGATGAAGCCTGTCTAAAGGACTTCATTTTTTCTGATATTGGGGATCACAAACAAGCGAATGATAAGGTTTGCAAACTTCGAAACAGAGGACTTTAGGATTCCCCCCATAAAAAAATGCAATGTAACCTTTAATTCTCATACAGAAGATGAGAATTTTACGTTATCTAAAGGGTAAAACACGATGACAGAATATATACCACTAACGATACCTATATGAGGCATATCGGCAGGAATTATTATTTCTCTAGCAGTATTTATTTGGTAGTATTCCCAAACAACACACCTATCGGGTCCCTGTCAGATGAAAGCTTCCTTGTGCAATCGCGCCAAGGCGTGTTGGTATCCAAAATATTGAAAACATGAAGATCGTCCCCCAAAAATGTTCCATTCTTTTGTTCCTGATGACCCTTCTTCTCGCAGGTTGCGGTCAGAAAGCTGAAATTATCAGCATTACTCACCCTCCCGAGATTGATATTCATTCGGCTGTCACTAACGGTGACATTGCGAGCGTCAGGCAGCACATCGACGCGGGCTCGAACCTTGACGAACCGGATTCCACAAGTGGAAACACTCCATTGATGAATGCCATCCTTTTTGGACAGCAGGCAGTTGGGCAACTTTTGATTGAAAATGGCGTGAAACTCGATGCACGGAGCAGTGATGGTTCAACTGCCCTCATCACTGCTGCTTTTTTTGGTTACCCGGAGATGATCAGAGCTCTCCTTCAAAAAGGTGCAGATACCACCATTCAAAATAATACGGGTGCAACAGCTCTCATGTCGGTTCAAATACCATGGGATCAAGCAAAACCTATTTATGATTTTGTGGGAAGCATGCTGCAGCCTATTGGCGTGAGTCTTGATTACGAGCGTATTCAAAAAAACAGACCGATCGTTGTAGCCTTGCTTCAGGCGCATACCAAGATAGCTGCAGCTTCAGTTCCATCTTCATTCGTACCCGAATATGAGGTTGAAACAAAAATTCCCTCAGGTAATGAAAAATATCTCAGTAGGAAATCAGACTACATCTATGATCAGGACCGCTTGCACACCTTCGAACTGAATCTTCCTGGCGCAGCTCTGGCAGCGCTGGATGCCGACCCGACCGCGGAAAAATATGTGGAGGGAAGTTTGACGTTTGAAGGCGAAACCATCAGCCCTGTCGGAATACGATATAAAGGATCTGTTGGCGCCTGGGTGGGAGGTACCTCGGGCATGAATCCATTCATGCCAAGCGGCCATAAAATCCGAACCAAGCTTTCCATGAAGGTGAAGATCAATTGGAATGGTTCAGATACCTTGTTTTATGGACTTAAAAAACTTCAGTTCCATTCCCAGAATTTGGATCCGTCGCAAATGCGGGATCGCTTGGGCTATTGGCTGTTCAGAGAAATGGGAGTGCCTGCCCCCCGGTCCGTTCATGCCCGATTGTTAATTAATGGGAAGTTTTCCGGGCTTTATGCCTTGACTGAGCAGATTGATGGTCGTTTTGCGCGTTATCATTTTGAATACGGCAAGGGTAATTTATATAAAGAAATCTGGCCGATCAATTCCAACGGCCAAGCGCATGATCCTTCTGCCTACCTCAATCAATTGAAAACCAACGAGGACAAAGATCCCAATGTGGACAACATGCTTGCATTTGGAAGCGAGATAGCCAACGCGAGTGAGACAGAATTAACTGACGTGATTACCAATCGAATGGATATTTCAGAAATCATGGCATTTGCAGTGGTGGATCGTGCTATCAAAAAATGATGATGGGCCCTTTCACTGGTACAGCGATGGATCAAACAGTTTCAACCATAATTATTATTGGTATGAAGATCCTGTTGAACAAAAATTTCATCTGATACCCTGGGACATGGACGTTTCCTTCCAAAACATCAAAGGTGACAAAAATCCAGTCACTCAAATTGCGGATGAATGGGGAAAGGTAAGGGCAGATTGTGATCCCTTCAACCATGGCCCATTCAACATTCCACAGCGTTCAGCAGCTTGTGATAAATTAACTCGAGGTTGGAGCAAATTTGACAAAGAATATTCCGAATTCAGAACTCAATTATTGGCAGGCCCTCTGTCTGTTGAGCAAGCAGATGCACGCATTGACGCTTGGGCAGATCAAATCCGTAAAGCTACAATGGAGGCCAATGAAATACACTCTGATGCATTGCCGCTTCATGCCTGGGAGCAAGCTGTAGATCAGCTCAAAGATCAGTTGGCTTGGACACGTGCACACTGATCGTTGAGTGGGTATTTTACTCCTTGCCATCCTTGATCATTGTTTTTGAAAAGCTTTCTCTTGATGTGTGCTCTGGTGATTCTTATGACAATTTCTTGATTTGAAAGAGCATTGTGATTTCATTTAAGCATGCTAAACCATCACAAGCTGTTACTCCGTGTCTTACATGTCGCTTCAGTGCTGAGTGTCTTGTTGATTTGCTGCGTCTCTGGTGATGCTGCTGAATCAAGGAAACGTCCCAACATCCTTTTTGCGTTTGCGGATGACTGGGGAAGATATGCCAGTGCGTATGCAGATGCCGACGGTCCGGGAACGATGAATGATGTTATTCACACTCCTCACTTTGATCGGGTAGCTGGAGAGGGAGTGCTTTTCAAAAACGCTTTTGTGACTGCCCCGTCCTGCACTCCCTGCCGTAGTTCACTGCTATCTGGCCAGTATTTCTTTCGTACTGGATTAGGTGCTATCCTGCAAGGAGCGCGCTGGGATTCGAACATCCCCTCCTATCCCTTAATACTCAAAAAGGCTGGTTACCATATTGGTGAGACTTACAAAGTCTGGACTCCGGGTTCTCCTGTGGATGCTCCTTATGGAGCTGGGAAATTTGGTTATCAAGAAGCTGGAACCAAATTCAATCAATTCTCCCAAAATGTTACCAAAATGGTGAGCAACGGCAAATCCATCGAAATGGCCAAACAGGTTCTTTATGATGAAGTCATGGGTAATTTTAATGATTTTCTTGAAGATAGAGCGGATGATCAACCTTTTTGCTATTGGTTTGGTCCCACATTAGTGCATCGCAAGTGGATCAAGGGGTCAGGAAAGGAACTCTGGGGTATAGATCCCGATAAATTGAAGGGCAAAATGCCTGCATTCCTGCCAGATGTGCATGAAGTGAGACAGGATATGGCTGATTATTTTGGCGAGATTCAGGCCTTTGATGCGGCTTTGGGTCTCATGCTTGAGCAATTGGAAGAAATGGGGGAACTGGATAACACGTTAGTGGTTGTCAGTGGAGATCATGGTGCTCCTGGTTTCCCCAACGGAAAGTGCAGTCTTTACGATTTTGGAGTCGGTGTTCCTTTGGCCGTTCGTTGGGGAGGTCAAAAGGAGGGCCGTGTGGTGGAAGATTTTATTAATCTGATGGACCTTGCCCCTACATTTCTGGAGACTGCGGGCGAGTCAATACCCGAGGTCATGACTGGTCGTAGTTTTGTTTCTATCCTTGAGTCCAACAAATCGGGCTGGATAAACCCTGAGCGAAATTGGGTCATCACGGGACGAGAACGTCATGTCGCCAAGGCAAGGAAAGGACAGATTCCCTATCCGCAGAGAGCACTTCGAACTTCCAATTACCTTTACATCATAAATTTCAAGCCTGAGCGATGGCCTATGGGGGATCCCTATCATCTAGACTTCGAGCAACGTCCATCAATGGACAAACTTACCAACAACACGTTTGTCACATTTGCGGATTTTGATGCAAGCCCGACCAAGGCGTGGCTGTTTGCCAGAGAGCATGATCCGAAATGGAAATGGCACTATGAGATAGCTTTTGGCAAGCGGCCTTTTGCTGAGCTTTATGATGTGAACAAAGATCCAGACCAAATTCATAACCTTGCATCCTCTCCAGATTACGCGGTTGTTAGAGGGCACCTCCACGAACAACTAATGGGAACCCTTCACGATGCCAACGATCCCAGAGTAACTCAAGTTGTTCCTAAATTTGAGCATCCTCCATTTGCCGGAGAGCAATGAGTGCTGAGTATGGGGTAACTGACGTAATCAGGTTTCCATCTGTTTTGCTTGCTTGGTTGGGTGATGCGCCAGGGCATCGCCTTTTTGTCTCTGTTGATTTCGCTTAATTGGAATCATTCAGAGGTAAGCGTCGCTTTGCTTACCTGTGGTGAACAGATATTGACGCGATCTGACACCGTGCTTATGTTAAAAAAGTAATCCAGAAATCAATTATTTATCCGAATCAAGCTTATGTTAAATAGAGTTAAATCACAAACTAGCCTCTTGTTATGCCTCATCGGAATCTCAACTTTGGTAACTTCGAATCTTCAAGCGCAGGACAATGCCTTCGCTTCAGCGACCATTGACATGGGATGTGTCGTCAGTGATGTCGATAAGGCTGTTGAATTTTATACCAAGGCTATTGGTTTTAAAGAGTTACCTGGATTTTCAGTTCCTGCCGATTTCGCCTCACGGGTTGGGTTGACCAATGGCAAAAAGCTGAATATCAAGGTGCTCGTGCTAGGAGAAGGAGCTGAAGCAACGCGCCTCAAGCTGATGCATGTCGAGGGTGAGAGAAGCAAGAAAACGGATAACAGCTTCATTCACTCACAACAAGGCTTCAGCTATCTGACCATTAAAGTCAAGGATACCGTCAAAGCTCTCCAACGATTGGACAAAGCTGGCATCAAGCCCATCGCGCGAGGTTCTCAGGAGCTGCCTGCTTCTCTGGCAAAAGGTATTTACCTGACCATTGTTCGCGATCCTGACGGAAATTTGATCGAATTGGTGGGACCTAAACCCTGAGTCGGCTTGTTCTTAAAATTATTTTATAATCGTGCGACGTATCGAAAAGTCACGATCAACAAGATTCCAATCATAATGCTTAAAATGAAGAGTCTGCCAAAGATTTTATTACCTGTCTTAAGTTTACTCGCATTGAATGCCTCGGGATTAAAGACCTGGGCTTCCTCTGATGAGATACACTTCAACAAGGACATTCTACCCATCCTTTCCAAGCATTGCATCGCTTGTCACGGGCCAGACAAGGCTCAACGCAAAGCCGACTTGCGACTGGATACAAAACAAGGTTTGTTTTCAAGTTTGGACGGGCTTTCGGTCGTATCTCCCGGGGCTCCTGACAAAAGCCTGTTGGTCGAGCGCATTCAGGCACACGACCCTGATGAGATAATGCCCCCGCCAGAGGCGAAGAACCCCATGACTCAGGAGCAAATAGATCTCGTGGTGGCATGGGTCAAGCAAGGCGCCGACTGGGAAGGGCATTGGGCTTTTGTGACACCGCGTGTCCCTGATCTACCTGAGCTGAAAGACACGGGCTGGGGTAATAACCCGATTGACCGCTTCATATTATCCGAATTGGAAAAGCAGGGACTCACTCCCAATGCAGAGGCCGACCGTGCCAATTCAATTCGTCGCGTGGCATTTGATCTAACGGGATTGCCTCCCACTTTGGAAGAAATAACAGCCTTTCAGGAAAACAAGGATCAGAAGGCCTATGAACAAATGGTGGATGATTATTTGAACTCTCAACGGTTTGGTGAACGCATGGCCTTGGGGTGGATGGATTTGGCGCGATATGGAGATTCCAGTGTTTATCATGCAGATGGTCCGAGATTCATGTGGCTGTGGCGCGATTATGTGATCGATGCTTATAACAACAACAAACCCTTTGATCAATTTACCGTAGAACAACTTGCGGGTGATCTGATCCCAGGAGCCAGCACGTGGCAGAAAGTGGCATCCGGATTCAATCGAAATCATGGGACCACGGATGAAGGGGGTGCTATTGCCGAGGAGTATCGAGTGGAGTACATCGTGGATCGCGTCAAAACCACAAGCATGGTTTGGTTGGGATTGACCATGGAATGCAGCCAATGTCACGACCATAAATACGATCCTATTTCGCAGAAAGAATACTATAAGTTCTACGCATTCTTCAATCAGGCAAGTGATAAAGGGATGCAGACACGCAATGGTAATGAACCCCCATTTGTGCGGTTTTACGATGACGAACAAAAAACAGACCACGATCAGTTGCTTGGGAAATTGGCTTCATTGAAAGAGGCTCACAAGTCCAGTGGACCGGAAGCTGAGCTGGTCAGGGCCTGGGCTCTTTCCGAGCAGGCCAAAAAGGAACCTGATTTACCCGCAGCAAGTCCCTGGAAGCAGCTGGGGCCTTTCGACGCCGAAGATAAGAACAAAGGATTCACGCAGGATTTCGGGCCTGAGAAGGAACTTAAACTCGATGGGGAAACCAGCGGTAAAAAATGGGTTGTTAAGAAAAATTACAAAGATGGAAAGCCAACCGATTTGAGCTTGCCAGACAACTCCGTAATGTATCTCTTCAAAACCCTGACGAGCGATAAAGAAGCGACCATCCAAGTTTCACTCGGCAGCGATGACGCTATCAAGTGCTGGTTGAACGGTAAGTTGGTGCATGATAACAACGCGAGCAGGGGAGTGGCTCCAGATCAGGACAAAGCAACCTTGGAACTCAATAAAGGCGAGAATGCTTTTCTGATGAAGATCGTCAATGGCGGCGGTGGCAGTGGCTTTTATTTTAAAATGCAAGGCAGTGAATTGCCTGAGGATATCCGCAACGTACTAAAACTTGCCGCTGCAGAATGGGATGAGGATCAACTCAAGGTCCTTGAAAAATATTATCAATCCAAACTTTGGCCGGAGGGGCTTGAGCGTGCTGCTCAGATAGCTGCCCTCGAAAAAAATGAAAAAGACCTGCTTAATTTGATCCCTACATCAATGGTGATGGGGGATTTACCCAAAGGAAGAGACACTTTTGTTTTGATGCGCGGGCATTATGCCTCACCTGTCAAAGATGAAGTGATCAAACCTGGTGTGCCGGCTTTTCTCCCTGAACTACCTGAAGGAGCACCTGCAAACCGACTGGGTATGGCTCAATGGCTAGTTGCTCCGGATCACCCTCTCACGGCGAGAGTTACCGTCAATCGCTATTGGTCGATGTTTTTTGGTAAAGGAATTGTCCCTACTATTGATGATTTCGGAACTCGAGGAGCCAGGCCCTCACATCCTGAATTACTGGATTGGTTGGCGCGTGATTTTGTGGATCATGGATGGGATATCAAACGAACGATCAAACAGATCATGATGTCTGCCACCTATCGTCAAGCCCCACATGTCACTGAGCAGAAGGGTTTGTTAGATCCTGAAAACATCTTGTTATCGCGCGGTCCACGTCGTCGTCATCAAGGTGAATTTATCCGTGACAATGCACTCATGCTTGCCGGAATTTTAAACGACCGTGTTGGCGGTCCGAGTGTCAAGCCCTATCAGCCGCCTCGCATTTGGAATGAAGTTTCTCTGGATGGTAATCTGAAATACAAACGTGATGATGGTAAAAAGCTTTATCGTCGGAGCATGTATACCTACTGGAAACGCTCCGCTCCAATGCCCAATATGATGGCTTTCGACGCCCCCCACTCGTGAAAAGTGTGTGATTCAGCGCCAAGTGACAAACACTCCCCTGCAGGCATTGGTGACCATGAATGATGAGCAGTTTGTCGAAGCTTCCCGCTTGTTCGCCGAGAGAATTATCAAGGAAGGTGGGGATACGTTTGAATCAAGGCTCGATCATGCCTTCATGCTGGCGACAGCGCGCCCGGCAGATGCTCTTCGCCGTCGAGTGCTCAAGAAACTCCATGACAGGCAACATGAGGTCTTTCTGGCTGATCCTGAAAGAGCCGCAGCCTTGCTGAAGGTCGGAGATTACCCGCGAGCCACCCATATGAAAGAGGCTCAACTTGCCGCCTGGACGATGACGGCCAGCGCGATCTTTAATCTGGATGAATCCTTAACGCATTAACTCATAGCTCCCGATCATGAATCCACTTCACATACATACCAACGCTCAAAACCGTAGAAGCTTTCTTAAAATGGGAGCCGCTGGCATGGGAGCACTTGGTTTTGCGTCGCTCAATCAACCCGGCCTCTTGAATGCTGCCGGTGACGACCCGGTAAAGGGTGTGCTCGGAAAACCTCATTTCAAGCAAACCGCCAAACGCATCATCTTTCTGTTTTTTTTCGGGTGGTCCTTCGCACATCGACATGTTCGATTATAAGCCGGCCATGCGTAAACTGCATGGCATTGAACTACCTGACTCGATACGGCAAGGGCAACGATTGACGGGCATGACATCAGGGCAGAAGTCCTTTCCGTGCGTGGCCCCCATGTTTGAATTCAAGCGCTATGGAAGCCATGGTACTTGGGTCAACAGTGATCTTTTACCTCATGTTGGGTCCATTGCCGATGAGATCACGATCATCAAAACGCTCAATTCAGAGGCGATCAATCACGACCCCGCGATTACGTTCATCAACACCGGTACCCAGCAATTGGGCCACGCCAGTATGGGGTCCTGGTTGAGCTACGGGCTTGGTAGCACCAATCAGAACCTCCCTGGATACATCGTCATGATATCCAAGGGAAGAGGTCAGAGTCAGGCCCTGTATTCAAGATTATGGGAGTAGTGGCTTCCTTCCCTCGCGCCATCAGGGAGTCAAGTTTCGCAGTGCAGGTGAACCCGTGCTTTATTTGAACAATCCTGCCGGTGTGGACAGTCAGGATCGCCGAGCTTTTCTTGATGCCGTCGGTCAGATCAATCAGGACAAGTTTGATGAAGTCAGGGATCCAGAAATTGAAACTCGCATTTCCCAATATGAAATGGCCTATCGCATGCAGACTTCGGTGCCTGAACTGAAGGACTTGTCTGATGAACCGGATTATATTTTTGACATGTATGGTCCGGATGCCAAAAAGCCGGGGACGTTTGCCTACAACTGCATCCTCGCACGCCGCATGGCTGAACGCGGAGTTCCTTTTCAGCAGACTGTTTCATCGAGGATGGGATCAACACGGCAATCTTCCTAATCTCATAAAATTGCAATGTCAGGATATTGATCAACCGGCTTCCGCATTGGTGCGCGATCTTAAGATGCGAGGCATGCTCAAGGATACCCTCGTGGTTTGTGGCGGCGAATTCGGTCGTACGATCTATTCGCAAGGCCAGCTTTCCAAAGATAGCCATGGGCGCGACCACCATGGTCGTTGTTTTTCCATGTGGATGGCAGGAGGAGGGATTAAAGCTGGTTATGAACACGGTGAAACTGATGACTTTTCCTACAACATAGTGAAAGACCCTGTTCATATTCGGGGATTTCAATGCCACAATACTCCACTGCCTGGGAATTGATCATGAGCGTTTTTCATACTCATACCAGGGACTTGATCGTCGGCTTACAGGAGTTGAACCTGCACATGTCGTGAAGGATATTCTGGCTTGAGCTGATGCAGTGAACTTTCGAATCAGTGTGGGTTTATCTTTCGCTGTTCCTTGGCTCATTGTGTTGATATTCCGTTCGCTTGAGAACAACATATCACATCGATTCGGAGGACCTTTAACTTGAAAAATTGATAACATGAAACTACTGAGATTTGGTGAATTAGGGCAGGAAAAGCCTGGGATGCTGGACGCGGATGGGAATTTGCGTTCATTGGCAAACGTGATTGATGATTTGAGTGGTGCTGCTTTGACCCGCGCAGGATTGGATCAGCTTAAGAACATTGACCCCACCACATTGCCGCAAGTTGAAGGTGACCCACGCATCGGCGCTTGTGTTGGGGAGGTGAGCAAATTCATGTGCATCGGCTTGAATTACAGCGATCATGCCGAAGAGTCCGGTATGGAAGTACCCGCAGAGCCCGTATTGTTCATGAAAGCTACCTCTGCCATTTGTGGTCCTTTTGATGATGTGTTGATTCCGCCAGGCTCGGAAAAAACGGATTGGGAAGTGGAACTGGGCATTGTTATTGGTGATCGTGCCAAGCATGTTTCCGAAGAGAACGCGTTGGACCATGTGGCTGGTTACTGCGTGATCAACGATCTCTCAGAGCGGGCGTATCAACTGGAACGATGCGGGCAGTGGGTCAAAGGTAAAAGTTATGATACGTTTGCTCCCATGGGGCCATGGTTGGTGACACGAGACGAGGTATCCGATCCAAGTAATCTTTCCTTGTGGTTAGAGGTGGATGGACACCGCTATCAGAGTGGGTCGACGCAGAAAATGGTGTTTGGAGTCGCCAAACTTGTCTCTTACTTGAGTTCATTTATGACTCTCAATCCTGGCGATATCATTTCAACCGGAACTCCACCAGGTGTGGGATTGGGGCAGAAACCGCCGATCTATCTCAAACCAGGGCAAATCATGCGTCTCTCCGTCGATGGGCTGGGAGAACAACAACAGACTACCAAAGCTGACAGCCTTTAAGTTTTAAAATCGCACTTGAAACCTTTTACCGAACCGGGCGGTTTGCCTGTACACCTGCGAAGTGTGATTACCATCAGACGTTTTAAAGTGACAGCAGTCACGCGTGTTCCTCGATCATCCACATATTAGCCCGTTTTTAAATCAGTAAGTCCAGACCTCCATCCTGCAGTGTCTATTCTGTGGCGATGAAACTTTTAGCGTTTCCTTCATCAAGGTTACCATTTTCTTGATATGTATTCGGTGCGAAATGATATATTTTAGAGCGATCAGGTGAAAAAAGGACTAAGCGATGTAAACTATCAATCAACATCCTGCAGAGGGAAAAGTGTAAAAAGTTTATTTTTGTGATTATTTTGGCTTCCTTGTACTTCTTAACCGCTTGAAATTTATTCTAAACCAATTCTGCAGGTAAAATTC
>CALSPN010000009.1 GCA_943788245.1 uncultured Verrucomicrobiae bacterium
ATCCAGGGCCACTCATTTGCTTCAGTTTCCTTCCCTCCCACAATCCTACGAACAAAATCATCACCTAAAGCTGATGCTGACGAAAATATATTTCCATACAAAAGACATAATCCCCATATGAGAGCCAAACAATGAGAGGTGCAATTAAACTTCATCTGACTTAACGGAATCACAACCTATAAAACCAATCAAGCTTGAATTGTATGTACGAAAAAGCGCTTTCACTCTATTTGAAAAGCAGCCAACGACTTCACAGCTGTGCATGATCCAATAGCATGTAAGATTGTGTTTGAAACAGTAAGGGTCTAAGTTGTGCGTCGGTATATGAAAACAGATTCATTTGATTTCGACACTATTATCCTGGGAGGTGGCAGTGCAGGTTATGCAGCCGCTCGGACGCTTGCGGAGGGTGGTTTAAAGACCGCAGTCATCGATGGAGGCGAGGAACTTGGAGGTCTTTGTATCCTGCGCGGCTGCATGCCAACAAAGGCCCTGCTTTATGCAGCTGAGGTGAAGCATCTTGCTGAACATGGTGACAAATGGGGATTAAAGATTCCTGGTGTTGGTTTCGATTTCCAAAAAGTCATGGCCAGAAAAAATGCCATGATCGAAGACTTTGCCTCCTACCGAAGAAAGCAATTGAAGGATGGGCGATTTGAATTGATTCAGTGCAAGGCAAAATTCAGCGACCCACACACGTTGATGCTGGAGAACGGCAAATCAGTCAGCGCCCAGACCATCCTGATCTCTACCGGGTCGAAAGTATCCCCCCTGCCAATCCCTGCGCTTGAATCCGCATTACCATGGACCAGCGATGATGTCCTCAAGTTACAGCGCCTTCCAGAATCGGTCATTGTTCTGGGAGGAGGCCCCGTTTCTCTGGAATTAGCTCAATTCTTTTTACGTTTTGGGGTCAAAACCACGGTGATCCAGAGGAGTTCACATGTCCTGAGGCCCTTTGACGAAGACATGGTCACTCCTTTGGAAGCGTCACTCAGGCAAGAAGGGATGCACATTTTAACCGACACGCAATTAATCGATGGAGGCATCAAAGGAGGCAAGAAATTTGTTACTTTCAAACAAGAAGGCAAAGAACACACTCTCTTTGCCGATGCCGTCCTGCATGGTCTTGGAAGACAACCCAATACTGAATTTCTAAACCTTGAGAAAGCCGGCCTTGATGGGGGAAAAGGTCACATCCAGACCAATTTACAGATGCAGACGAAAGTGCCGCATATCTATTCTGCCGGTGATTGTACCGGCCCCCATGAAATTGTGCATATTGCCATTCAACAGGGAGAGGTCGCCGCACACAACATCTTGAATCCCGAGTCGATGAAATCCATGGACTATCGAGTCCTGGTCTCAGTCGTGTTCACTGACCCACAGGCAGCCATGGTCGGAATGTCGGAAAAAGAAGCCAAGGCAGCAGGTAGACGGGTCATCACCGCAGATTACCCATTCAATGATCACGGAAAATCCATGATCATGGAGGCGTTGCATGGCAGCGTCAAATTGATCGCCGATTCGACGACTGGGGAACTGCTGGGCGGTGCATGCACCGGCCCGATGGCGGGGGATCTGATCCATGAAGTTGCGGTGGCCATTCATCAGAAAATGACTGCAGCAGCCTTTGCTTCGGTACCTCACTACCATCCAACCCTGGCAGAGATCTGGACCTACCCAGCAGAGGAAATTGCCGAATCCATCGCTTGAAAAATTGATTGCCTCAGTTGATAAAAAGAACAGTAAAATGGAGCGTTGTTGATAAAAAACTTGGCAAGATGCCAAGCTTGCACAAGAGTTCGAGAACATGAGTTTACCCGCAGATTATCACATGCACACGCCTCTCTGCCACCACGCAGTAGGAGAAGCTTGGGAACTTGCAGCCAAGGCTGTGGAGAAAGGTCTCACGGAAATCGGTTTCTCTGAGCACAACCCGATGATCCGTGGCGACTGGGATAATTGGCACATGGCCCTGGAGGACCTGAACATTTATGTGGAAAACGTTCGCAAGGCACAGATGGATCACCCGGGACTGCAGGTAAAGTTGGCCTTGGAAGTCGATTTCATTCCGGGGCATGAAGAGTGGGTGCGTGAATTGGAAAGCAAAGGGTCTTTCGACTATTTCATTGGTTCTGTCCACTACATCACAGATGAATTCGACATCGACAATCCTGATAAAAAAGATCAGTGGGAGCAAGGTGATGTAGATACTATCTGGGAAGCCTACTTTGATCGTTTAACCCAAGCGGCAAGCTCGGGGCTTTATCAGATCATTGGCCATGCGGACCTTTGCAAGAAATTCAACTACCGCCCCAAGAAAGATCCTGCCCCTTGGTATCGCCAGTTCCTTGCAGCAGCCAGCAGCCATGATGTCGCAATCGAGATCAACACCGCTGGACTAAGAAAAGATTGCAAGGAGATGTATCCCTGCCCTCTTTTGCTTCAGATGGCTCAGGAAATGGGGGTCGCGTTGACTTTTGGGTCGGATGCACATACTCCTGAAGAAGTGGGCGCAAATTTCCAGGATGCCATTCAGTTGGCGAAAAGTGTTGGCTATACCCATTGGAGGAGATTTTCAAAACGACAACACACCTCGGAGGCACTCTGAAAGGAGTTGTGTCTGCTCATCTAAGCATTGCATTCAAGTAACGTTGATAGGCCCTTTCAGGTTGAAAGTCTTCAATCTGGCCATGCTCGTGGATTTGAATACCGAACCGTAAACGCAAGGATGACCCTTGCTTGATGATTGTCTGGTGATCTCGATTGGGTTTGATATCCACTGGAAAAGGATTCGCAACCAGCACACCGTAATCCCGGCTGTGAGACCAGATGTCAGGATTCCCTGGACCTGACATTAATTGCACCCCGATAAAATGCCGGTCTACCACTCCTGCATAATCCCACCAATCTGCGATCTTCCCCCAGGTACCTGACTCATTGATTCCTCCGTGAGAAGCGAGGATACGACCGCTCCCAGATTTAACCACCAATGGTGTCGCCACTCTCAGCGCCAAACCCATTTCTTCTTTCACACCGAAATAAAATTCATCTTCAGATGCGTAACGCGTGTCCCACTTCAATAGATAGCCATCGACGTTTGGCTGAAAACTATAATGCGTAACTTCTTCACAAATCTCAGCGCCTTCCGCATCAAGATAGCTCTGCCTGACTGAAAAACCCGCTTTATCCCCGTTCACATAAACATCACCGTATCCTTTATGTGCCACGCTGCCTTCACGATTGTGCCAGAAATTAATATCGTTCAATACAGCATATCCAAGAGACAAGCCGGGGTGCATGTGAGGATGGTCCATAGAATCTAAACCTTCAACGGGAGGATAGCGCCGCGTAACCTGCCGACCACTTGGAGTTTTGATATGCGCCCAGAACGGACGATGCACCTCAGGGTGTTGATGATAAAACCTTGCAATCGTCTGCCCTTTCAAATGCACGTCCACCCCATCGCTGAGGAAGTTTAACTCCAAAGCAGCAGGACGAGTGTTTTCTGTAGAAGTTCTGATCACTTGATCATTGGAAGCAAGATTTGCAGTAGCATCACCCGATAAGACCGAACGAGATGAAATCAAACTTTCTTGATGAGATCCATGGGAGCCCTCATGCTTCAAGTAAGCAACCAGATCGGCAACCTGCAAGGGGTGAGAGCACATCACCCAACCCATCGGGCATGGCTGAAGATTCCGAACTTTCTCTCTTGGCAATATCCGTCCTCAATATATCCACCGTTTGACCTGAAGGGTTGGCCAGAGTGAGCACTCTTCCCGATTCGGATACAATCAGTCCTTCATGTATTTCGCCTTCCTTGGTCTCAATGGTTAGAGAAACAAAATCCCTCAGTAATCTCCGCACTGGGTTCCAATATGGACCGAATGATCATTTCAGCATCAGCTCGAGTCGAAATATCCTTCAAATCAGGGGCAAAGGCATTGCCCTGTTGCTCTAGACGATGACAGGCACTGCATCGCACACCCCCGGGATGGTGGGAACAAGGCCCGCCCACGTGCAATGTCACCCTGGCCCTTTTCTACAAGACGAAGCACCTCCTGATTTTGAGTGGTTTTGACTCCTGGCTGCAGCAATTGAGGTTGAATGATCACAATGTAGCCAGACTTGGACCCTTGCACTCCTTCTTTGTTGGAACCGAGTTTCACCAATCCGGCAGGCATATCTGCTGCATAAAGTCTGTGTCTGGAATCCTGCGTTTGCAGGAACATATCCGAGGCCGTAAATGAAGCACTCAACCAGCCGGGAGCTTTTTCACCTCTTGTGTCATCGGCAACAAACACTGTGGATGGAAAGAGTAATTCAAATTGCATTCCAGCTCCTTCTCCAGCATCCGCATCCGCATTGGCTCCTCGAATAAAGGTTTCTCCCCCCAGTTGCTCGGGAATTTGAAGCAAGCGATACGGACGATCGGTATAGGCAGGGGACTCCTTGTCGAAGGGAAGCTTGTTCGTAATCTCTCCCTGATTCAGCTTCCAGACCTCGGACTAGCTCCAGCGCAAATGTTGAAAGATCATCTTCAGGTTGAAGACCTGGTTCCTTCGATGCTTTTTCTTCAGTCAGAAGGCTGATAGCAGGCCCCTTGATAACGGGGGCAGCTTTTCCTCCCAACCGTTTTTGAGCCAGAAATGCCGACGTGGCATCTGGATCCCGTGTCATCTCCTGAATCTCGGGATCCGACAAGGCGTCGTCTTCCAACAAACTGAGCAGAGCCGCTCTGCGCACTGAAGGCTGATGATTTTTAAGAAGCGCTTTTTGCTGAGAAACAGTGAACAAATCCCGCATGGCCTGCCAGGCGGAATAATACACGAGCCGATCATCTTCCAGCGCAAGCAAACGAACCAACTCCTTGTTCCATCGATTGTCCTTTGATTGGTGCAAGCCCAGAACCGATTCATGACGCAACCTTGCATTTTCTTCCCGCAGCCCAAGCGCCGCGTAGGCTGGAAAATCATTGGAATGCCGTTCCTTCACCTGAAATGCGACAATCCTCAAAGACTGCAGCCGACGGTTGAAGGTGGTTTGCCATTGCTCCTGAAAGAAGGAATCAAGACTCCGATCATCGAGTCCAATTCTCCCCAGAGTCCATAGTAACCAGGTTTCGATCGCGCTGCTTTCTTCCGCCTTTTCCAGGGCTTTTTTAAGATAAGGAACAACCTGACTTCCCTGCTTGACGAGAGCATTCTGCGCATCCGCGCGCCTGACTGGCATGTGACTTGCCAACTGTTTGATCAATTTACTTGTGGATAATTCAGAAAATGATGCGAAGGGCTCGCTTGATGCAGTCGCCGACATATCGAGTGATTTGGGCCATAGTTTGTAAATCCTTCCTTCGTTTACCATCCGACCATCGCGCATCGAGGCCCCATACTGGCGTCCCCAACTAGAAATATAAATCGCTTGATCAGGTCCGAATTCAATATCAACGGGGTCAAATCGACGTCCCGAGCTTGCCTTCATCGTACGCCCCTTCCCCGCACTCGCCAAGGTCCCCAGGGATTCGTTCAAGGGGCGCATCCAGGCACCTTTCCAATGAGGTTTATAAAGATAAACCTCACGCTTCAACCAGTCATTGATCAAATAAACGCCTCGATAATGCTCCGGATAACTTTCTATATCACAAAAAATCACCCCCGTTCCGGAGCCTTCAAAGAGAGGTCCTGCGGAGGGGGCCGTCGGCAAGTGATCATCACCAAGCCAATCATAGCTCCACGGATGGCCCCAACCGAAATTGGCACTGTAAAAAGGTGAAAATATTTTATCTCCCAGGTTCTGATCATTGTCCGTTCCGATCCAGTTGAACTGTGAATCGAAGGCAATGTCCCAAGGGTTGCGCATGCCTCTGGAGACAATTTCCAAATCTGAACCATCTGGATTGCATCGCAGCACTCCCCCATTCAAGCCCCAGTCATCATTGGGGTCGTGAAACGTATTCCTGTAGGTAGTTTTAGTGAAAAGTCGGGGTTCAGGAAAGTCAGGAACATCCTCTGGCGCAGACATCCCCCAGAGTTCTCGAAAGGCCTTGGGTGCAATACGGTCTGGTGCTTGATTCAGCCCTTTCGAGTTTCCCTTGGACATATAAAGTTTTCCATCTGGCGCCCAATTCAAACCGTGAAGTCCATGTTCAATATTACCGAGATCGGTGTACAGACGCAGATACTCGTCAGCCTCGTCATCCCCATCCAAATCCCTCACTACGGTCAGATCCGGTGAATTTGCGATCCATAACTGATCTCCCAGCCAGACCATCCCCTGAATATTGTTCAATCCCTCAGCAAATGCCTTGCGTCCATCCGCGACACCATCTTGATCCGAATCATAAAGCACGAAAACCTTATCACCCTCCGTTTCAGGTTTGGGGCGTCGATATTGCGGTCCCATACCCACGAAGAGTCTTCCTTTTGAATCAAAAGTGATCGCACATGGATTACGCACAAGAGGTTCTTGAGCAAAGACACGCACCTCCATATCGTCAGGTACGAGTGGGAAATCCTCTGTTTGTGACCACACACTCAAGCAGCTTAGTAAATTGACAACAATGAAAGTCGCTCTCAGGTTCATCCAGAAAGACTAAAACTTTCACATCAGGGTGCAAGAATTGAAAGAGGATCAATTGCTCATTTTTTGAGGGTCAAGCAAGTTGCTGAAGGACGGGTTTGCTTGGAGCTGATGAACAAATAAGGCTCCGCAGAGAACGGGCATGAAATCCAAGCTCAGTTCGTGAAACATGTATGAATCTACCGTTGCCCATATGGATCCTGACCGGGATCATCCAGGTATGTTCCGGGTGGCAGATCGCCATAACCCTGAAACAAATCAGGGCGCAGGCTTTCGGTAATCAGCATCTCTTCTTCAAACCACTTCCCTAAATCAACCCATTTACATCGCTTGGAACAAAAAGGCCCAAAGCCACCTTTGAACCACGCTCCCTTCTGGCGACAAGTGGGGCATGCAACCTGAATACCTGATCTCATAATACATGGCGTTTTCGCCTTGGGATTCAAGCCATTCGACAACTAACCACGACGAATTTCAGAACCTTGAAAACGAATTGAAATACGAAAAACTTTTTTCTCACGGCAATTGATCAGCCCCGTTTTTAAATCCACGCGCTCAGGGATTTCAATGCGATGCAGATCCACCACAGCATGAAACCCACGCTCTGAGAAAATGTCGATTAATATGGCCATAGCCAGATCATCATGCAGAAGCTTATCCTCAGAATTTACGGTTGCCAGCCCTGAAATTGCGTGGCGAAAAACAATGGGAAGGATTTTCTCCTGAACAAACTGAATCACCTGATGGAATAATTCGGGATGCTCCAAGGCATATGCGTCCAGTCTTTTTACCAGATCCTGACGCGCATGCAGGATAATTTCACTCGCGAGTGGAAGGATTCGCAGACTATCAAAGGTTTCTGGATCTAGTTCCAACAAACTTTGATAACGCACCTCGTTCAGAATATTTTGTTCAACTTCCTGAATCGACCCCTGTGCATTGATGAAATGGTAGAAAAAAGTCTGTTTGAGGGATTGAAGTGCATCCCAGGTTTGCTCCTTGAACACTCCATAACGACGACTCGCTGCCTTGGGGTCACGATCAGTGGCTCGCAATTCGATTATTTCGCCCACTCCCGTAGATTTGACCTCTTCATTGTGCTCGGCAATCTGCTTCCCTCGCTTGATCTGTCGATCAACACTTGTTTTTTCATCCACAAACAAGACCATGATGTGGATCGTGGGCTGCCTGAAATGGACACGTAATGGCGTGTCATAATAACGGGCACGTAATTCCTTCATTTTATCTACAAGCACTTTCAAGCATTCCACTTGAACTTTCGTTCTCGGAAAGCCATCGAGAATGGCACCATCCCTGTAGTCTTTTTCAAGTAGTTTACGGAAAAGGATCCCCATTACCTCCCGATCCCCCACCATACCACCTGAATTCTTGATTCGCCTGGATTCTGGACTGTTGAGGAGTGAACTGACCACAATGGAATCACAGGTCAGACCACGAGCTTTCTGAACGAATCGAGTGTGAGTCCCCTTGCCAGCCCCCGGAGCTCCACCTAATAAAATAATTTCCTTGGGGAACCGGAGATTCTCTGGGCCCTGCTCCTGTTCCAACTCCGTCCAGATGGTGTTGAAGATCATTTGCGCATCCTTGATCTCCAAGTCCTCCACAATGGGTTTGGTTTTCTTGGAAATCTTCAGTGTATCTCCAGCAATATCGGTGGTCTGTGTTGTAGAAACCATGTTTTAAGTGCCCATGCTTACCGGAGGTGACTCAACAATTCAAGGTTGGAAAATTAAGATCCACTTTTTTGTTTGGTTGCTTGCATGAAAGGTAAGTGCTCAGTGCTTTGCCCTGATCATTTCCACAACATTGAGCAAATCATCAGCAATCCACCAAGGATGCTTTCCCGATGCCAGCTTAGCCTCAGTCTCCGCTCCATATCCGGTTCGGATCAGAACAGATGCCCTGACACCTGCATTTTTACCACACTCAAGATCTGTTAGCTTATCTCCAACCATAAAGGATTGATCCAGTTGCAAGCCAAATTCCCGGGAAGCATCCTTCAGGAAGTTTGGTGATGGCTTTCTTCCATGACTCGGCTCTTCAGGTGATTCAGGGGCAAAGTAAATGCGATCAAACTCGATTCCTTCAGGTTGAAGTGTTTCGATCAGCCGGGCGTTCACCCGGTGCATATCTTCCAAAGTGTAATATCCTCGACCGATCCCAGATTGATTCGTGACGATGAAAAGCCGGTAACCAAGCTGCATCAGTTGCGTCAGCGCGGGAACAACCTCAGGAAAGAGAGTCAACTGATCGGGATCACAGAGGTAGGATTTTTCTATGTTCAGTGTTCCGTCACGGTCCAGAAAAACAGCTTTTTTTAGATCAGTCATCTGAAGGAAAGGTGCTCAATAATTCATCAACACTGGAAATTGCCGTCCCTACCTTACCAACAACCACACCCGCTGCATGATTAGCAACGATGGCCGATTCAATTGGAGAAGCCCCTCCGGCAACGGCAACAGTAAAAGCAGCAATAGCCGTGTCACCCGCACCCGAAACATCATAAACTTCCTTTGCCATCGTAGGAATATGAAACGGCTTTTGATTGCGCCGACAAAGAAGCATTCCGTGTTCTCCTAATGTGACAAGCATCATGGCCGGATTTGCCCTCTGCATGAGAAGTGCAACTACTTCCAGCAAGGCTTTATCTTCGAGTGGATTATCAGGTCCAGGAGTTTCGGTGCGCTGCACCAATGCAAAGGCTTC
The DNA here is from genome assembly GCA_943788245.1 of uncultured Verrucomicrobiae bacterium. Taxonomy (GTDB): domain Bacteria; phylum Verrucomicrobiota; class Verrucomicrobiia; order Limisphaerales; family AAA164-E04; genus AAA164-E04. The sequence goes on from CALSPN010000009.1 coordinate 9,313, forward strand.
CTTGCGGTTGGGAGTCATCAGGGACAGACCATGCAGTCGCAGTGAACGTACTGGCTTGGGGTCCATGCTCAACCAGATACCACGGTCACGACAAAGATCCACCATTCGGTCCAATAGTTCCTGGGTGACGATTCCCTTTCCATAATCGCAAAGGACCACCGCAGCTACCTTGGGCGAAAGAGCTTTTTCAACCTTAGCAATAAGGCGTTCGGTTAATTCCTTGTTGAGTAGATCTTTTTGCTCGCGATCGACACGAACGATTTGCTGGCGCTGCGCAACAATCCTTGTCTTGAGGCCAGTAGTGCGCTCTCTTGTCCGTATTAAGCCCGAGCATTTGACCCCCCATTGCCCCAGCTGTTCACCCAGCTGCTCACCAGGGTGATCCTTACCGATCACCGAATAAGCAGAGGTATGAATGTCCCAGGCGGTAAGATTGCGAGCTACGTTGGCAGCTCCTCCGGGCATGTAATTTTCGCGACGAAAATCAAGGACAGGCACGGGCGCCTCAGGCGAGATGCGCGAGACATTTCCCCAAATGAATTGATCCAGCATGACGTCCCCTACCACAAGAATACGCTGTTTTTGAGCTTGTATGAATATTTCTGCAACCCTGTTTTGTTTCAGCAAAGATTTCATGCGATCACGCTTTGGTAAGGAATGCGGTTAAGGGGCTGGTTGGTTGTGCCGTTCGCGAAGTACCTACCGCACCAATTTCAAAAGCCTCACGTCCAGCCTGGACGGCTTTGCAAAATGCTTTTGCCATACGCACTGGATCATCGCATACGGCCATCGCCGTATTGATCAGCACAGCATCAGCCCCCAACTCCATGGCCTCGGATGCATGACTAGGGGCCCCCAGGCCCGCATCAATCACCACGGGCACTTCTGACTGCTCGATGATGATTTGAATCTGGTCGCGTGTCACGATACCTCGATTGGACCCAATGGGCGCCCCCAATGGCATAACAGTAGCCGTTCCGACCTCCTGCAATCGCTTGGCCAACACAGGATCGGCATTGATGTAAGGCAACACGGTGAACCCTTCTTTCACTAATGTTTCCGCTGCTTTGAGGGTTTCAATGGGATCCGGCAGGAGATAGCGAGGATCAGGATGAATTTCCAGTTTCACCCACTTGGGCAGCCCCGCGGCAACTGCCAACCTAGCCAGACGAACGGCTTCCTCGGCATCCATTGCTCCGCTGGTGTTGGGAAGCAGCAGGTATCTATCCGAGTCGATGTATTCGAGGATATTGGCAAATGGATCTTTTTTCCCCGACAAGTCAGCTCTTCTCAACGCAACCGTTACAATCTCCGTTTCACTGGCAGCAAGCGCCTCACGCATCAATTCGGAGGAAGAGAACTTACCTGTGCCGGCCAGTAGCCTGGAGTGGAAAGTGCGATCACCGATCTTGAGCAATGACTGGTTAGATTTCGTCATGTAGAAAAAAGGTAGGTCAATTTCATAAAAGGTCCAGAGTGCATTGAGTCAAACCGTCATTTCAAGCAGTCGTTCACTCAATTGACCACGCCAACGCTCAAAAAACGTCCATTCGTGATAAAGTGGAGTCAAATTCTGAGATAACTCCGGAGAAATAGTATGGTCCGTCTCGATGAGTTTCCATTCCTCATTCAGAGTTTCCAACTGTAACTGCAAGCGATCAATTTGCTGATTAATTTTTTTCAGCATGGATTCAACAAGCTGACGAATGCTCATACTTTTTTTCAGAAACAGGATACGCGATAATTCCGAAGCGTCTTCACCGGGTTTGTCTTTGATGATTGTGTCTAATTTGTGAAGCAGCGCTCCGATTTCCATGAAAAAATCTCCAAGCTCATCGGGCACCTGACGCAGATTACCTGGAGCGGAGCCAGTTTGAAGGGTAAGCAGGTGTTTCAATCGGGACGGGGTGTGAGAAAGGATGCGTTGAGCTTCATTGACCAAAGTGGCGTCTGGCTGCTCCGGATCCTCGTCCAGACGTCTCCCCTCCCGATCAGGGTGAACGGAGGCGGATAGTTTCAGATAATTTGCCTTGAGCGCGCTTTCATCAATGCAAGGCTGAACAGGCAGGCCAAGGATCTTGTAATAATTAAACTGAATCATGCGGATAAGATACCAGATCGCCCTCAGGCGCTGAAACTTTCTCCACAGGAACAACTGGTGGCCGCATTCGGGTTATTGACCTTGAAACCACCATCCTGCAAAGTTTCGGCGTAATCAAGCTCGGAACCAGTTACATACAAGGCACTTTTGGGATCCACAACCACATTGACACCGCCCGATTCAACCAGAATATCCCGATTGGCAGGCCGATCTTGTAGATCCATTTTGTATTGAAGACCGGAACAACCACCGCCAACTACAGCCACACGCAGCACGCCCTCTGGCCGCCCTTGACGCTTCAAAAGCTTGGATACCTTGCCGACCGCACTGGAAGTCAATTTAATCAAACGCTCATCGCCCTTACGGACAACGACGTCTTCGTTTTTTTTCTGAACTTTACCTGCAATCATTTTCGAGAGCTAATCTATCCGTCTTTGGATATAAATTCAACGGACAAGCGAGAAGAATCATTTGGCCAGTGAAGCTTCCAGTAATCGACTGGTGTAAACCGTGGCGTCACCACGAAAATCACGCAGGCAATCTTCCGAACAAAGACGCACCACCATGCCATTGTGATCAAAATCCACCGAGTGACCGTAGTGGTCCAGCGTGTTTCCATCTACCAGACATACATTCAGGGGGTAATTTTGAATTTGTTGTTTGATGGAAAGATCATACTCCTTGTTGATACGTGGCACGGTGCGCTGTGCCGGTTCACGATTTCCCCTCCACCCCCTTCTTCCACCCCATTGGGAATCCCTCTGCTTCATCTTCCAGCTGATGATGATACTAAAAATTAAAACGAGCGCGACTCCGTAGAGAATCATTCTTCCTACGACAGCCCAGATAAGTCGAATGATACGTTTCCCATTCATTTCAAACCTCTTTAACAGTCCCCCAGTGGACATCCAATCGCTTACTCAAAAATAGTTTTACTGCTCGAATAAGTGCCTTGGTTTCCATCTTCTGCCCCTTGGCAACGACATCCTTTAAGGTCATGTTGGGCTGAATGGAAAATGACTCCTGGGCAATGATAGGGCCTTCATCAAGGTGCATGTTGACGAAATGAGCGGTCACACCAGCAATTTTGACACCGTGTTCGTAAGCCTGCCGGTAGGCTTGCGGGCCGGGAAAACTGGGCAAAAGAGAGGGATGAATATTAATAATACGATTCTTGAAATGCCACACGAAAGTCGGCGAAAGAATCTTCATGAAGCGGGCCAATACAATGAAGTCCACTTGATACTTATCCATCAACGCAAGTGCCCCCTCTTCAGCTTGCTTGCGATTTGACCAATCCACCTGACGGAATGGTATTTGGTGCTTTCTGGCTAGCTTCTTCATGGAGGAATGATTTGAAACCATGACCACAGGATCTGCTTTGAGAGTGCCTTTATCCACTGATTCCAGAATCCCCTCGGGTGCATGAGATTCCAATGAAGCAAAGATGGCCATGCGCTGCCGCGTGCGGAAAGGGTTGAAATTAACCGCGATCTCCATGCCAAGGGAACGTCCCAGATCCGTCAAACCCGCCTCGATCATTTGAGGAACCCAGCGAGTTTCAGGCCAGCTAGCTTGAAGCGTCATGCTGAATTGACCACGCGTTACCTGCTCCTCCAGAGCTTCGATATTGGCTCCATGCTCGAAAAGGAAATTTGTGACTCGAGCAATCACCCCGGTTTTGTCCTTGCCAATTACAGTTATTGTTCCAACGCGTAGTGAACCCATGAAGCACATTTGACCCTCCATGAAGGCCTATAAGCAAGCAATAATAGTCAAGTATTAGGGATAATCCGCATTTCCTTTGACCTGTGTCGCAACTTTCCCTATTTTGCAGCGTTTTTAGTGGCACATAGTACATACATGGCAACGCCTTTTCTATCCATAAAAACGCTTCTCAATCAGGCTGCGCTGGTCACACCAGAGCAGTTCGAGATGTGGGGCAAGCAGTGGCGAACCGCAGTCGAGGGCGGTTCTGACGACTCTTTGATGACTTTTTTTTCAAGGGAAAAAGGTATTACCGAAGAACAATTCCTTGAAAAATTGGCAAAGACACTCGATTGGCCATTCATCGATCTTCAAGGAATCGGCGTGCCTCCTGAAGTGCGAGCACGCATTTCCACCAAGGTTGCCTTTCAATACAACATTATTCCTGTCTCTGAGGAAAACGGGGAATTACGAATCGCCGTCAGCAACCCATTTGAACCTGGCCTTATCAACTCAGCGCAATATGAAGCAGGTGGGCCTATTCAATTTGGTTTGGCCCCAAAAGCTGAAATCGAAAAAGCCCTGAAAAAAGTACTACGGTGTGGGTGCCGAAACATTGGATGAGCTTGAAGAGGATGAACCCTTTGAATTGATCGTCAGCGAGGATAAGGAGATCACGGATGGCGATCAGGAGGCAAGCGTCATCAAGTTCATGAACCAGATTATCTGGGAAGCATTTCAGGATCGCGCTACTGACATTCACTTTGAACCCGCTGAAGACGAATTACGCATCAGATACCGCGTGGACGGCATCCTGCATCAAGCTCCAATGCCCCCTCAGCTGAAACGGTTTCAATCGGCTCTCATCTCTCGAGTCAAGGTCATGGCAGGCATGGATATTGCCGAAAAACGCCTTCCTCAGGATGGCCGAATCAACGTTCGCATCAAGGGAGAAGAAATTGATATCCGAGTCTCCACTGTTCCCACTGTCTATGGCGAGAGTGTTTCTCTGCGTCTGTTGACGCGTGGTAAAATATTCATGAGCTTGGATAAGCTTGGGTTTGATCCAGATCATGAAGCAGCGTTACGCGAACTGATTGTCAAACCTCACGGCATTGTACTTGTTACAGGTCCAACAGGTTCTGGTAAATCCACCTCCCTGTATGCTTTCTTGAGCACAATCAATACCGTTCAAAAGCGTATCATTACCATCGAGGACCCTGTGGAGTATGAGCTCAAGGGGATTAATCAGATCCCGGTTCGCTCCGATATTGGACTAACCTTTGCCATGGGACTGCGCCACATCCTGCGTCAGGATCCAAACGTAGTCATGGTAGGAGAGATTCGTGATCTTGAGACAGCCGAAATCGCTATTCGCGCGGCATTGACCGGTCACTTGGTTTTCAGCACCTTGCATACCAACGATGCTCCCAGTGCGTTCACACGACTTATCGATATGGGCATAGAACCCTTTCTGGTTGCATCCTCGGTGGAAGCGGTCATGGCACAACGACTCGTCCGCACTATTTGCAAGCACTGCAAGACCGAGCAAAAGGTAGACGAAACCTATCTCCACAAAATTGGTTTCCCTGAGGAGGACATCGGTAAATCGACATTTTATTACGGGGCAGGTTGTGAAGCATGCCATCAGCTCGGCTACCAGGGACGGATCGCTATTTATGAATTACTGGTACTGACCGAAGCACTGAGACCGTTGATCCTCAATCGCTCTGCTGCCTCTACTCTGGCGCAAAAAGCAATGGAACAAGGCATGCGCACCCTGCGCATGGATGGCTGGCGCAAGGTTAAGAATGGCGTAACCACCATTGAGGAAGTCCTGCGCGTGACTCAAACAGAAGAACACATGGAGCTGCTTGAAGAGTAATTTCAATCTCATTGCCATTGACTGACATGGAAGCCGCCACAAAAAAGAAGAAACAGCGAAAGCAAAGATGGAATGATTGTAATATCGTTCAGGTCTTTCCTGATTTGAAAAGATTGTGGCATTTCAGTGTCGCTGAGAAACAAGTCGTTCAAAAAGCAAAACTGAATCATTCCGGGGAAAACCCCATCCCACCCAAACAGGTGGAACAAACCTGGCGTCAATTCCTTCAGAAAAGGCTGAACATTGCCTGGCTGCCAGCAGAGCATATTTTCCTCCGTATAGTAAACCTCCCCAAAGGAGAGGACCTGGATGAAACAAAACAAATGCTGGAGTTTCAGCTGGAGAAGCTGTCCCCCGTGCCAGTCAATCAAATTGTTTGGTCGTTTGAAATACTGCCTTGTCCGGATCCAACTCAGCAAACCGTATTACTGGCTCTTGCTGAAAGTTCCAGCATTGAAAAGTTACTGGGCGATCTTGAGGAATCAGGATTTCAAACCGACCGCATTGAATCCCCCCTGATCCACCCATTATCAACAGCAACCTTTGACAGCGATTGTGTGCGAGTGCACCTGCAGGAACACGATGAAGATTTTTTTGATTGCATCATTTCCTGGCATATCAACGGGTGGACACAGCATGTTGGACTTTCAAAACTTCCCAAGTCGGATCAAGGAGCCAAGTTGCTCATCGATAATCTTAACAATACGGCTTGGTCTGGTGAACTCGAAGGCTGGTTGTCAGAAGCTCCTGAATTAAGATTTATCGGCGGAGAGCATGTTCCAAGCTCATGGCTGGAGGCAGCAAAAGGCTGGACATCCAAAGAAATACACAACGAACCGGCCCCCGAAGAAGACGAACAGGCACAAGTTTCCGCGGAGAGAGCCACCCGTAGTCTTTCCACCACCAACCTCATGCTTGAGGACTTGAGAACCAAATACCGTCAGCAATATATTGACGGTCTCTGGATGAGCAGCCTCGGTGGAGTCGCCATGGTTTATATTTTTGGAGTTCTTATATACTTTGTTGCACTTGAGTGGCGACGCGGGGACAATATCGAGTTGCAGACCGGATTGAGAAGCAAAGCAAATTCCTACACCAATACCATGCAGCTTCAAGCCAAGGTGAACATCCTTCAGGAACAGGTTGACTTGAAATACTCAGCTCTGGATTGCCTTAAAGTGATCTCGGAGATGATGCCTGATGGGATGTCATTGTTGTCTTTTAACTTCCGGCAGGGCAAAGTGCTGACGCTGAGAGGAAAAGTTCCAACCGATGAAAGTATTAAAGTGACGGATTACCACGGATTTCTCATTGATGCCAAGGTAGGTGAGAAGCCACTTTTCTCGAGTGTCAGCGATCCAACAATAAGCAATGCAAGCAGCCGAAAAAAGAGCGCCGAGACCCCCACGTCCACCTGGAGCTTTAATTGTGAACTCAGAAGATCGGGATTCGAATGATGCAGTCCTTTTTTGACAAATATAATCTGAATGCTTTCGAGCGACGCCTTGTCGTCATCGTGGGCCTTGTGGTCTTCCTCATCATTAATATGGCTCTGGTCTGGCCGCAGTTTGCAGATTGGGGAGAGATAGGCAAAAAGATGGATCAAGCAGGTCAAAAGATTGCCTCTTTTAATCGTTTGATCGGACGATCGCCTCAGTTTAAAGCCAAACTGGCAGAATTGGAAGGCATCGGTTCCAATGTCTCCACCGAATCTCAAGCAAACGACCTGATCCGATTGATTCAGGATCAAGCAAGAAAAAGTAATCTTCCTACGCCAAACATCAGTCCAGTGCGGATTTCAAACGAACGCAGCACCAACAACATGTTTTTCGATCAAAAGGCTTACCGGCTGACCGTCACGACGGATGACGAAAGCCTCATCAGTTTCCTTGTATCCGTTGGATCAGGAGAATCCATGGTGCGCGTTCATGACCTTGATTTGAAACCCAAGCCACCCTACAACTCACAACTTACATGCAACATGACGCTGGTTGCCAATTATCAGAAGCAACCTTCGGAGGAATAAGGTGTTTGATTTAAAAAGTGACTATTGCGCAATCCATCTCATAACAGAAAAAACAACAACAGGATTCGATTTCAACCATGACCATCAAATTTCAACTTCGACGAGCCAGCCTCACGAAAACGAATCCAGCATTTATCAGGATCATGTCATCCAAATTAAATAAATTTTACATGCGCAAATTGCCAATGTCTTGCTTATGGCTGTTTCTACTTACCGCCACACTCATAACGAGTTCGCTTGTTCAGGCACAAAGTCCTGGGGAATTGGACGCAAGATTGAGAGAAGTTCTGCAGCGAGCCATGAACCAGGACGGTAATCTGGAACAAGAATTTCAAGCTCTGGCCGAATCCACGGAGACCATCGGTCAAGAATCCGTCAAGACACCAGCACCCAAGGCATTACCAGCGCCCAAGGCTTTACCAACGCCCAAGGCATTACCAGCACCCAAGGCATTGCCTACCAGCACCCAAGGCATTGCCAGCGCCCAAGGCTTTACCCGCCCAAGGCTTTACCTAATGCGGGTCCCAAAACCCTACCAAGTTTGACTCCCCGATCAAGCGCGACAGTCACTACCCCGAGTGCAAGCCAAACGAATCGTAACACCATTCCAGCTCCTCAATCAGGCAATGTTCCTCCTACCTTGCCGCAGGGTGGCACGCTGCCATCTGCATCTTCATTACCCAGCATAAACCCCACGGCCAGCAATAATGCTGCAGCTGCAGCTGGAGCTGAAAATCAAAATGGCATTCCAGATATTGCCGGCCTTTTAGCCGCGGCAAGGGGAGAGGTATTAGATGAAAGCGATGTAAATGAGGCTGATAATTTGCATTCCTTTAATTTTCCGGCAATGCCGCTGGAGCCCATCTTTACTATTTACAGTGAATTGACCGGTAAAATGGTGCTTTATTCTCCGGATCTGGGTGGAACGGTCAATCTAGTAACCGCCGCCGGGGTGGAATTGACAACGGAAGAGGCAATCGAAGCAATTACAACAAGCTTATCTCTGGCCAATGTCGTGCTTGTGCCAATGGGAGAAAAATTCATCAAGGCAGTTCCTCAGGAAGAGGCGATGCAACATGCACCTGCAATCAGTAACGAAGATCGTGAGAATATTCCTGACTCAGGTGTTTTCCTGACGCGAACCATCAAGTTGAATTCTTCCGCGCCTTCCGAGGTTGCCGATATACTGAGCCCAATGAGCGGGAATCCAGATGGCTTGATCCCAATCGATTCAACGCAAATCCTGATCATTCATGATTACGCTGTTAATATTAAGCAGATGCTCGAGGTTATTGAAAAAATTGATATCGAACCCGAACTCGATTATTCACTTGAAGTCATTCCGATCAAATACAGTAAAGTCACAGACCTTTACGGTACGATGAGCGCCCTGATTGATGGTGGAGGAGTTGCTTCCGCGGTTGGAGGTAATTCAGGGAGCAACATGGGAGCCGGCGGATTCAACAGTGGCTTCGGTGGCAGCCGGAGTGGCTTCGGTGGCAGCCGGAGTGGTTTCGGTGGTAGCCGGAGTGGTTTCGGTGGTGGATCTTCATTTGGGGGATCTTCTTTCGGAGGCAGGAGTTCATTTGGTGGCGGATTCGGTGGTGGCGGATTCGGTGGTGGATACCGACCATATCAATCCTCCTCACCTGTTGCAGTAAATCGCTCCTCGGGTTCTTCAGTAAGCAGCAATCGCAGCAGCTTTCAGGACCGATTACGCAAAGTCATCGATAAGGCGGCTGATGGCGACGAGGAAATTGAACTATTGGCTAATGCACGGATCGTTCCGGACGAGCGCTCCAATTCATTGCTCATTTTTGCCAACAAACAGGATCTCACCATGATCACCAACATGGTTTCCAAAGTGGATGTACTACTGGCTCAAGTCTTGATTGAGGCCATCGTCCTTGAAGTGGGCATCGGCGATAATCAGACAGTAGGCGTCAGTATGGCTCAGAACCCGAAAAATTCAGGTAAATATTCCTACGGTGGAGCAATGGCTAACAATTCAAACCTGGATACAGGAAACAATTTCCTCAACAACAGTTCGACCAACGGTTTTGGTGCGTTGCCTGGAGGCTTCAGTTATTTCGGTAAGTATAATGATACTTTAGATGTGGCAGTGACAGCCATAGCCACGGATAACTCCGTTCAAGTCGTGCAAAGACCACGCATTCAAACGTCTCATGGCATTCCGGGCTTTTTCACCCTGGGAGAACGAGTACCGATTGTGACAGGAGGTTTCACCGGCGGTTTCAACTCGGCGGGCAGTCAGTCTTTTGTCCAATATCTGGATATTGGTATACAGTTATCCGTGCAGCCTTTCATCACACCTGAAGGCTATATCGTCATGGAGATCAGCCAAAATGTGGATCAGCGCGGGGGTGATGTCATCATCGACGGCAACCCAAATCCCGTGGTCAACCAGCGTGCTGCACAGGCGACTCTTTCAGTGCGTGATGGTGACACCATCATGCTGGGCGGCTTCATCAAACAAACCAAGAACAAGAGTAAATCAGGCGTTCCCATTCTGAAGGATATCCCAGTTCTTGGTGCTTTATTTCGCACCAAATCCGACAGCAATGATATGACAGAACTGATCATTCTTCTGAGGGCGACTGTCCTCAAAACGCCAGAGGATGCTGCTTTGGTTGCTCAAGAGCAACGCGAATCGCTGCCCGGCGTCAAAAACATGGAAGAAGACATGAAGAAAGATACGGAAAAAAGAGCAGAAAAAATTCTGCGTTCCAATCGCCGCAGCAAGAAATAAACTCCAATCATTTTCTGGCGGATGGCTTGCCCGGCCATCCGCTTTTTTTTTGGAGTGAATTCTGTTTTCCCTGATGAAAGCGCTATTGATTCAATCCCTGAACAGCATCTGGCTCGTGATCATATTCATCGGAGTACCAGCGGTCAGTTCTCTTCGGCTAGGCTCCCTGCAAATTTCCTCGAGACCAGTTTGGCACATGCTCGTATTATCAGGGATCGCCATTGCGATGGCTTTAAACACTGGGGCCTGTTGGAAAGGAGTCCATTCGAAAAAAGAAAAGCGTATCTGTCTTCGATGGATCTCTGGATACGCCTTGCTGGGTGTGACGTTTTTTGCCTATTCAGAAAAATGGATCGGATTCAAGTGGTTGAAAAGCCTGCTCCTACACGTGCAGGGGTTCCTTTAATGAATCGATCGTATCACTGCCGTGATTTCAAAAATGCCAGCAGATCAGCTAATTCTTGCTGCGACAATTGCTCATCCAGCCCGGAGGGCATGACCGATACCTGACCGGGACGTATCGAATCAATGTCACTCTCTTCCAGGCGCATTTCATTCCCTGCACCGGCCACCAGCCGGATCACACCGCCTCCCTCTCGAAGCATCACTCCCGAGAACTCTTCCCCATCATGCGTTTCAACAATCATGGGTTCATAACTGCGCACAAAACTGGCACTTGGAAAAAGAATGGCCTCCAGGAGGTCGCGCTCGTTACGCACGGATCCAATCCGAGTGAGATCGGGTCCAGTCTGCCCTCCGACGTAGCCAATCTGGTGGCAAGCTGAACATGCGGTATTTTCACTCTTGAAGACAGCTTGTCCACGCCGCACATTACCTTCAGGCAATTGCGCCAGCACCCCTTGCAATTGTCTTCTTTGTTGTTCCACATCAACTTCCATTGATTTCAACCAGAGGCGAGCTTGATCTTGAACCTGTTCAGGAAATGAATCGACAGCATGCAGAAGCAGATCCGGTCTGATCGATGCATTGGCAGGGGCTTTTTGGATGAATTGCATGAAGGCCTCACCTAGATCCGGTTCGGAATGACCATGAAAAAGGTCCACCAGTTGCGATAGATGCAGTGGGCCTGAATGTTCAAATAAAGGCAGAAGGGCCTTCACTTGATGTGACTCCAATGTGGCATCACGCCAAATCCCAAGGGCCTTTTCTCTCAAAGCAGGCTTACTGGCATCCTTGTAAGCCGTCAAAGATGTCTGCATTGCTTCGTTCTCTAGATGAGGATTGAACCTGATGATAGACCGGAAGATTGCCAGGCGAGCAGCCATGGACAGCCCGTCTCGACTCGCAGCGTATTCCAGTGCGGGCAATAGAACCTCGCGTTCACGCCCTGTGAGTGTCCACTGACTGACCGTTTCAATGGCAGAGGTGACTAGAGGCCATGCGTCTGAATACATTCGTCTGGAGACCGGTTCCAACCAAGTTGTTGGAATACTTCGCAAACTGTCATGACGCATCACCTGCAGGATCAGTTGCTTCGCCTCCAGATCCATCCAGCTTTCATCCAGCCACTTGCCCATCATCCGTTGAATCTCGGGCTGTTTTACAAAAACCTCCAGTTGTCGCTGTAGCTGAGAGAATGCGAGTGCCTTTTGATCTTTGTTTAGAAGAACCGATTCAAAATGGGAAGCGAGCCCCCCACCCCACTCCGGGTGAAATCCTGCTACCCACATGGCTCGATCTCGCAATGCATCATCCTCGGCCGTCAATAAATCAGCTATGTGGGATGCATTGAGACCATTGCCCTCTAACTGACTCAAGGCCGTCAGGGCAATCCGTCGAACATTGGGGTGCTGAGCGGGCGCTAAAGCGGCAAACAGGGTCTTAGCGCTCGCGTTGACCTGAATCAACGCATAGGTCAAGGCATGCTCGTGCGCGCGGTCTCTGAGGTCATGGGCATGCTGCAAAATGGCATCTGCAATCTCAGGTTTTCCAATCCGCCCAATACCCTCGGCAGCTTTCCGGCACACAAATGGATCTTCATGCCTCAGCAATGCTGTCAGTGAGGGCAATGCCTCAACATCATGATGAATACCTGCGACATGAATCGCCGTGCGCAACAAGTGTGCATCGCTGGTATTCAACGCAAGCCGCACCGCTTTGCGTGCCTCATCTCCGGGGATTCGACTGAGTGCCCACAAGATATGCTGTTTGATGGAAATCGATACCCCCTCGGCTTCTAGAACGATCTTTGAAGGTTCGATTGCGCTGCCACCCTGCTCTGATAAAACCTGAATAGCCCGCTGATTGACTGAATGCCTGTCATCTCCGAGCAGGATCAGTAACTCAGACACTGAAAGATCCTTCCAGGACAGCCGAATGCCGTAGGGGTCCCTTACATCTTCATTTGCCGTTCGCTTGACTCGATAAATAGCTCCAAGCACGTCGGGTTTGTATAATTGAGAAGTGGGACAACAAAGTTTGTACCATCCACCGGTATCCACAACCAACATGGTCCCATCACCATCTTCAAGGACATCTGTTGGATGAAAATCATGATGAGAAGAAACCACGAAATCAGAATCAAGCGTGCGAAAACTCGTTCCGTCTTCGATCAGCTGATGTCGTTGTATCCTGCGCAGATTAAAATGGCTGCTGAACAAGTTACCTTGAAATTCACTGCCAAATCTACCGGACTCATAGCGCATCAGTCCACTCGGCGCGGCCGGCCCCAAATGTGTCATCGCGGGAAGGAATTCACCGGTCACTGTGAGCCCCTCCAGTACTCCGTGTTCCTTGGGATAAACACCACCATAAATGGCATGAACCAGAGCATCGCGCTTGCCGGCTCGCGGGTGTGAATAAAAGGTCGTCGTGAAAAAGATTTCACCGGCATCGTCAAAGGCAATCTCAACGGGATTGTCCATGCCCCCGCTCATGACCGAATCAAATTCACTTCCATCAGGCAAACAGCGGAATATATGCGCGGCCGAGTCTTTCATGATTCTGCCATCGAACAATGTATGTGTCTGTTCGGCAAAAGCGCCTTTGCTCCAATAAATCCAACCGTCTTTACCCATGTAGGGGCCATGGATATCATTTGCACAGCCCGTAAGCGTTTTGGCATCAAACCAAACCTCTCGTTTGTCCGCTACCCCATCATCATCCGTGTCCTCCAACCGCCATATTTCAGGGGGAGCTCCACAGTAAACAGCTCCTTGATGCCAGAGCACACCTTCGGGAAACATGAGATCTTCAGCATAAACCACGCTCTCATCATAAATACCGTCACCATCGGTGTCCTCGAGGCGCACGATTCGGTGAGGTTTTGCTGCAAGTTGCTGCTGAACCTTGTCATTAGATCCCGAAGAATCAGCTACATAAAGGCGCCCATGATCATCAAAATCAGCAACAATGGGACGTTCTACCAAAGGCGGACCAGCGACTAATTCAATCTCAAATCCTTCAGGTAGAGTAAAGGTATGGTGACCAATCTGCGTGGATGCACCGGAGCAATTATTTACAGCCAAATACCCCATGCAGCTAACGAAAGCGTACATCCAAATCTGGAAGCTGAAGACCCTTGGTGTCATTTTTCAAAACTAATCAAATTCCAGATCAAGACAAGATCGATATGCACTCGAATGGATCCTTTAGGAGATAAAGAACAGCTGTTCTTCGTGCCCTCAGAACTTATTCTGCAATAAAAATGAAAAATCTCTTGCAGTCCTCCACCTCTACTCCTATGTTCCTGACCTCACCCGGTTCGCGGGGTGGAGCAGCCCGGTAGCTCGTCAGGCTCATAACCTGAAGGTCACAGGTTCAAATCCTGTCCCCGCAACCAATTTTTCTTTTTTTATTGTTTCCTAATGCCCCCTTCATTCTGAGGCTGAACACGAGTTCTGTTATTTCCGTTTGTAGTTTATCCAGCAATTGAATCGTCTGTATTCCGCGATGCCCCGGTTTCTCGCATCAGCCAATGGGTGCATTAACATCATTTCTGACCAATCCTTGTAGTTTGATGTCTTACCAATGACTTGTGATGATCGAGAGCGTCTATTCTCATGAGCATCTGGCAGGATTTCCTTTGACTTCACTAACTCTGTTTTGCAAAGTTCTTTGCAAGAATAATAACAAAGTTAAAATGAACCTTCGCATTCAACTCAAACACATCGCCACCTTTGCTATAACCACAGCTATTCTTACGGGATCGACTACAAGTGACCTTTTGGCACAGGAAACAACCGCTGAACCACAATTGACCTGGAGTGATCTGGGCTTTGATGGATTTCCAGAAAACTTATCCACAGACGAAATCGCGGTGGTCGAAAGTCTCAACAGAGGACGGGGTGAATGGACATTTGAAATGACTGGCCAAGACCGGGAAAAAACACAATCTGTCCAGGGAAAACTGGAAATCCAAGGCAGCGCAAAGTTTGGCATGATTCCAGGATGGGGGTTAACACTGAACTGGCCCATTGAAAATCCTGAGAATATGGTCCACTACGCTTGGATGATTGTGCCTGAAAAAGACAAAATCGAAATGATGCTTTTTCAGATAGGCCCGATCAAGGTCGGATCTGACGGCAAACCTACCAAGGATGCAATGATGAAAGCTCAAAGAAAACCTTTCCGCGGAATCTGGAATCCAGCGCGCAGAACAGTTCTCTGGCAAGAGAAAGAGTTGCCGAAGGGCCTCCCGGTGAAGACAAGGCAGGACGAATCTGAAATCAAGGAGAAGGGATCATTCGAAATGGTCCTTCAGAGCAACGGAGAAATTACCATTCAAAACCACACGCTTGTCAGTAATGGTTCGGGTATTTCGGGAAAAGCCACCGCAAGAATCACCAAACCGCTGGCTGAAGAGAAGCTGTATTTCAACAAGGACATTCATTTCGCAACTTTTTCAGATATTCTGGAACCTCACATCAAACGTTTCGTTCCCCCAAATGCAGTCAACATCACCCTTTATCTCCAAAGGAATGGACACTTTGCGAATTACAAAGTTTCAGAAGAAGATTTCATCAACTTCCTAAACGTATTGTGGGAAAAAGATAAATGGGAAAAGGGCAAAGCAGTGAGCAAGACAGACATGGCAAAACAATTTCAAAAACTTGGATGGGATCCACTTGAAAACGCCATTTCATACAGCAGCCCCATCCAACCCAATGGTGCCATGACTACTTATTATTTCGATGCGAAGGCTGGCATTGCCTATGAGAACACGGGCTATTGGTAAACAGCTGAAAAGAACCTCTTCAGTCTGGAGTAATTGAGCTTCTGCCTGTCTCATCGTATTCCGAGCACTATGAAGCCTAGAAATTACGATCTCCGGACAAGATGCTTATTGACCGACAGGAGGTTGCTTTGTGATATCATCTGAGCACCGAATGATGATGGGTTGGTAGAATAGCCAGTGATCTACCCAGCGTCCTGATTTGGCGAATTTCGAAGGTTACCAAATATGTCGCATGATTGTTGGAGATGAAGCCTCGTACTACTTTTTCCGTCAAAAGGCATTTCACTGGACTGTTCAACGAGTGAACAAACTCAGCTGGGCCCACTCGGTAACATAAAAAAACCCAGCAACCGCCGAAACAGTCCTGGGTGAGTAAATTAAACTAAGTCTAGTAAGAGTTAGCGTCCTTCCATGATGTTTGTCGGTAATCCGTGTTCCCAACCTCGTGGCTGACTCCATGGTCGTGCTGAGGTGTTGTCAGGGTCAGGTGTTGAGCACCCGGTGTTGAGGGCTAGGGCAATAATACCCAGAGCAAAGCTTAGAAGGAGAAAGTGTTTCATTCTGTTGACTCTCTTGGCACCGATCTAAGATATTTCAGTAAAGAACCTCGTCGCCCACCTTGATGTCGGCTTGCAACCAACCAGGCATGACATTAGCTACGGATCGATCGTTTTCGACCGATGAAATCTGGACTTTGCCGACTAACTTGCCCACCACGGCTGACCATTAGTTCTCCGTTCTCTCGGACGCCGTCCTGTTCCCCTACGTTGATGACAACAACACCCCCAATCACTGTCGACTGAGAGAATGGAACCTTCAATGCCGTCGCGCATGACGGACTTTCTGGTTAGGGCCAACAAATCGGCTCAACTCATATTTGATCTGGGTCGAGCTGGGCGGATGAGAAACTTCTCTTTTCGGAGGTGATGGCTGCGATTTCTTCGTGAGCATCATTCAATCGACTCTTTCATGGTGATCACAAATTGAGGTGTGACGCCTAAACCCTCCCATGCTTGGATGTCGCGTTGAGCCTCGATCAGCTCGGATTTGGTGGAAGTCAATTCAGAGTCCAGCTCATCGCCGCGTGCTTTTTTGCATGGCGCCCAAACTGCATCGCGCCCTTTCAATTTGTCATTCGCATCGGTAAGGATCGCCGCGCAGCGTTTCTGCTTCTTCTTCAGCAGTACGCTGGGCAGTTTCAGCCTGACGCTGCGCAGTTCCTCAGCGCTGTATCGGGCATCGTTAGCCGCGGATAGATCCGACTCCAACGTCGAAATTTTGGGGGCGACTTGCAATTGAGCAATGCCCAATGCACCAAGTCCGAGTAAAATAACCAATATCAAGCCTGCTCCTCAGCATAATCAAAAAAAATTTAAGGTTTTGAGTGGCGACAGACTAGAGGGAAAAATTTATATCCCTGTCAACTGTCGCTTGAATATCTTTGTTCGTTTCCCTGTAATAATTTATTAACTTAGGATGCGTTTCCCCCTCGCTGAGGAATATTCCCTGGAAGTTCATCTTCAGTGCATCAGCGTTGGCGGCTTTGCTCAAAGCTTCTTCCTCGGTGACCAAACGGTCTTTCACGAGAGCTAACAAGGCCCTGATTGAAATTCTGCATGCCATCCTCACCCCCTGTCTCAATGGCTGCCCCCCAGTTTCTCCAACCGATTTTCTTCGATCAGCTTACGAACGGTGCCGGTATTGATCAGCACCTCAATGGCTGGAATCACTCCACCACCAATACGACCTACCATCCTCTGACAAACAACTGCTTTCAAGGTGCCAGCCAATTGGCGACGAATCTGGTCTCTCTCTTCTGATTTGAAAAAAGTCCAGAATGCGTGTCACTGATTGGGCGCGCGTTGGTTGTGTGCAGGGTGGAAAGCACAAGGTGCCCTGTGTCCCGCAGCACTCATTGCTGCGGAAAAACTGGTCGCATCTCTCATTTCACCAATCATGATTACATCTGGGTCCTGCCGAAGGACGTGCTTCAAGCCGGCAGCAAAACTAAGTGAATCCAAGCCAACTTCTCTTTGTTCGATAACCGATTTGTCGTCTGTAAAAACAAATTCGATGGGGTCTTCAAGAGTAACGATGTGGTTGCGACTTGATTGCATTGATATGCTGGATCATGGCCGCGAGAGTGGTCGACTTCCCACAACCAGTCGTTCCTGAAACAAGCACAATCCCCGCGGGGGGGTCTCAGCAATTTCCTTGAGAACCGGAATCAGGCCCCAAATCTTCGAAGCTGGGTATGTCCGTTTTCACGTAACGCATGGCCAGTGCAAAAGAGCCGCGCTGCTGAAAACAGTTTGTCCGGAAACGGCCTACGTTCTCGGAGTAGTAGGGAAAAGTCAATTTCACGCTCGTCTTGAAGCACCTCCTTGAGGTGAACAGGGATGATCTGTTCGAGAATGCGTTTTCCATCCATTCAACGGTTGGTTTTGGAGCCTCAACGTCGACTAGGTTGCCCGTCAATTCGGAAAGGTGATGGGACTGCCAACTTTGATATGAACGTCTGACGCACCGCCTTCAATGGCAATGCGTAGAATACGATTGAATAATTCCATAAATCTCTGATCGAGGGCGCCTGCCCCCCCCCCCCTTTATTGCGACATGCAATGCACGCGCGCCAATGACTCTACCTGAGATTGCGCCTTCGGGATCCAAGCCCCACGAACAAGATGGAGATGACGAACCCGCTGTGGCCGACTGCCACTGGAACCAACGACGATGCCATTGCAATGAATGGGTCTCGTTGTTTGCGAGGAGATTTGAGATCAATGGTTAACTCAGACCATACTGGAAGTTCTTGATTAGCAAGAAACTCAACACCATTGGATCGAACGTTAACTGCCCTCTGGAGGCAAGGTGAATTCAATTTCATGTTGAACGAACCGTCAACGGTTCAAACATACCCGATTTATCCAATTTTGTTGTTTTCATACGACTAAGACTTCGATAACCTACCACGGAAAATCCTTTTTAGTCAATCCCAAAGCCAGACAAGATCCTCGAGAACCGGCGGAATTGCCAACCTGAACAGACAAAAGACTCACCATTCAATGACGGGCGGCGCCCCAAGTTAGGCCTGCCACCAAAAACGACCATGAGTATCAAATCCCCACGTTCAACCACCCCATCCTCCACAGCTTGATCCAACGCAATGGCAACAGATGCAGCAGAGCGTGTTGCCATATTTATCCACATTGACATAAACTTGTTCTTTTTTTTGCACCCAAGCGATCACCCACCGCAGAGATGATTCTTAAATTAGCCTGGTGCGGAATGATGCACTTAATTTGAGTAATGTCCAACTGACACCGCTCCAGAGGCCTTAAGGGCGGCGCGATGCATGGCCGTTACAGCGCTTTTTGTAGGTTTCCTTACCATCCATCTCGCAAATAGTGCAGACGATTGTCTAGCGAATCCGAGGTTGCCGGACATCGACTACCCTCCGCCAGGCATGGATAATAAACCCGCCTTGCCACCATCCGCCCCCATGCAGGGCAGTGGAGCAAGCCGTGAGATTGCTCACGATTCTGGCAAAACAGCTGCTCCAGCCCCATCCCCAAAGAGCAGCACACTAGTGTTCCGGTCTTTCCAATCAATGATGGAGGACAGTTTCTCCGGCACCAATCACGAGGACCGTCTCGTAAGTTCGCGACATGATGAACTGCTGAGCAATTTCCAAGGCATAAATAAAACCAGAGCATGCAGCTTCCAGATCAAACGCGGCGGCGTTTCCCGCACCAATGTTGTGTTGAACCAAACAAGCAGTACTCGGGGAATGGCATATCAGGCGTGATGGTTGCTACGATTACCAAATCGATGTCCTCCCCGGTAACACCTGCCTTGCGCATCGCTTTTCGAGCCGCCTCCGTTGCGAGGTCGGATGTGAATTGGTCATCGGAAGCAATTCGGCGTTCCTTGATTCCCGTGCGGGTCGTGATCCATTCGTCGCTGGTTTCAACCTATCTCCTCCAAGTCAGGCATTGGTCAAACGCCGGCTCGGGCACATATGAGCCAACTCCAACGATGGAACAAGGTCCTTCCCTTGAAATCATGTTCAGCTCTCGGGTTGACGAATGCCACGTCTTTCGGAAGTGAGTCTGTCATTGTGATGATTTTAAAGTTACAGAGTTAGAGACTTTTAATTGTTCGTTCGCAACCGCAATTGCATCTGCCATTTGATCATTGATATGGTGTTCGAATGCCTGCGCTGTCATGCGGATCGCACTCTTGAACGCCAGTGAACCAGCGGAACCATGAGCGATAAAGACGTTACCATTCAAGCCCGAGCAGAGGTGCCGCCACCATAAGCGTCAGGGTCCATGCGGCCCTTGATGGTCTTGAAGGCCCCCTTCGCCATCATCGCACCAAGTTTTCGAAGCGGTGGTGGAGGTTAACCTCTCGCTTCAACCAGGAGAACATACCGTGAGCAAGGCTTTCACAAGTCTTCAAAACTATGTTCCCAATAAAGCCGTCGCAAACAACCACGTCCACCCTGTTCGAAAACAGGGTCATGCCCTTCGACATTGCCAATAAAATTCAGGTCCAGTTTCCTGCACAACTTGAACGCCTCGAGGGGTCAGCTCATTGCCCTTGACATCCTCCGTCCCCACACTCAGCACACCTACACGAGGCTCTTTGAGCTTGAGGACTTCTCTGGCATAAACCGACCCCATGACAGCATAATGTGCGAGGTGAAGAGGCTTGGAGTCAACGTTTGCCCCTGCATCGAGCATGACAAATTCATTTTCAGGGGCAGGGATAACCGTTGCGATCCCTGCTCTTTCCAAGCCTTGAAGTCGACGCAGTTTAACAGT
>CALSPN010000010.1 GCA_943788245.1 uncultured Verrucomicrobiae bacterium
TCTGTAGCTCGCCAGAACCCCAAACGGGACCCAAATCATAATCAAAATCGGGGCCTCCAGCAAAACCTCGGCTGGTGCGGTAATCAAAGTTAAATGTCGTATCCAATTTTTCGGAGGTTTGCCAGTTGTATTCGTTGAGAAGGAAATAACCAAATCTGGAGCGATATCCAGGGGTGGTATTGAATTGACTACTGCTTCTATCGAGGTTTCCCCGTAACTTGGGTAAACGAATCAACGGAACTTTCCCTGCATAGACAGTTGAACCTTTGGCCTCGAAACGTTGCTGGTTGATAATATCCACCGATTCCATTTTCACCTTTAAAAATGGCTCCTCATGATCGTCTGTGCTCACATAAGCGTTACCTATGCGATAATTGCCGGCCGTGGGGTCTGCGTAAAGTTCGGTTCCAGATGCTACAAAAGGCGATTGGCCTGCCCGGTAAGCTCCTGCAGCCAATATGCGCGTTATATAGTTGTAACGAATCTCTTCACCCCGCCATACCACGCCATTTTGATGCATGGAGACGTTTCCTTCAGCAAGTACCTCCCCTGTTTCCGCATCGATTGTGATGCGATCGGCTTGAATAGATGCCCCTCCGGAAGATGGGTCACTGATGTTGATTGCTACGCCATAAAAGGCAGTGGCGATGTTGGTCTCATGATTAAATGACCAGACACCTTTGTCTGTAGGGACGATTTCCCATTCGACATCCGAAAAGTCAGCAGCAAAGAGAAAACCACCATTTACCCAGAACAGGCACAGCAAGTAACGAAATATGTTTGTCCAATCGAGCATGTTTGAAAGTATCCTGCCACTTTCAAAACCTTGTGCCAAGTGCAGAAGCAGCTTCGTGTCATTCAGTCAAGAGAGCATGAAGATCAGTGCCCCAGCGAGGCTTCCTGATCCTGGTGCTGTGAATGATTTCAGCCCCAACCCGATTCAGGTGAGGTGTGTTATTTTAATGAGAAGTTCGTGGTGTGTTGACCTCTTCTGTATAGAGGTGAGGAAAGTGTTCGGCTTGAGGTCACTGGTCAATTTTTTCGACGCTCATGCTTTGTCCATCCATTTCGTAAATGCCTACAAGATAGCCATTCTCCAGAACTTCGCCCACCTTTCAATGTGCCATAAATGGTGACAGGTTCGTCCATCACGGGTTTAACACCCTCTTCCTCCATGCGAACGCTGACCCATTCATTTATTTTCGGCACGGTGCCATAACAGCACATGGATTGATCGCGCATGATCAGCATTTCAGTGACACTTCCTTTCTCAACTTTCAAAGGCAGCATGAAACCCTTGAGTGAAATAGGCTTGTCATTCAATGCCTTGATTGAGGCGGGGATTTGCTCTTTGTAGACTTGACCTTCCTCGTCTGCTACTGGCTCAGTCAGGTCCTCTGGCATGGTGTATTCGAAAGAAGCGAGTTTATCAAAGCTGATGGAAAGATAATCTCCATCCTTTGAAACCAAATCGGCACCTTCCTTCACGATCTCCAGAAGCACCTCGGGCTCCGATGCTGTTACTACGACTTGTCCCGCCCCCTGTGCGGCTTCGTTCGATTCAACCACAGAACTATTGTCAACGGGTATCTCCGTTGTCCGGATGCCAGCGTGATCCGCAGCGACAGCAGCAGGTTTGGTATCCGGCACCCCTTCGATCGCTGGGGTTGACAGCTGTGTTTCTTGAGCGGTTTCAATGGGGTCTCCCTGAATCAACTCACCTTGAGGCGCTTGCGAGATGTTTGCTGAGGAAGGGGAACTATCGGAGCACCCCAGGCTTGTTATCAGGATGAGGCAAGTTACCACGCTGCAAAGCGCCCTGAATGCATGAGTGAATTTATTGGTTTTCATGTTTATTGATTCAATCAGTCAAAACCGATCCTGCATGGTGCTCAGTGTGTCTCGTTTCCCTCTGGGTATTTGAAGGCGACATTATCAAACTGCTGTCCTGAAATATGGACCGCAAGGATATTTCCTTCAAATGTATTCTTATCGGGGAGTGCAGACAGTTGAGCGTGAAATTCAGAAGTATCTCCAACCTGCTCGCCCGTTGCTCGATTTCCCGCGGCATGAAAAGTCCACTGAAGCTTCGGTCCATCGGCTGGATGCACGGATACGTCAAAGGATGCCTGCGTGATGCGGATGAATTTTTCGAGATGACCGTCCATGATGAAGCATCTCATGACCCCAGCTTCGAGATCTTTGACCCATTCCATGTGAAATGATTCATCCCCCAGTCGAATCACTGTTCCACCATGGGGAGGCTCATGGTGATGACCATGGGCTGCGTGATCGTGTGAATGTTCTGCAAGCGGGGGATTTGATGCTGATTTCCCGCATCCGATCATAAACATGGCTGCCACTGTCAAAAGAGGGATAATTTTAGCAGCAGAGGATGGAAGGTCAGCTCTCATGATACAGGCAGAAGGTTTTCGGCAACAGGGGTTCGGTAAGCTTTGGCGGCAGGTATACAACCTGTCAACGCTCCAAGTGCAATCATACCTGCGGGTGTCCATATCAGTGCGCTGTGCAAGGCAAAAGGATTGAGCACAACACCGGTCTGAAATCGGATGACAGCCGCAGCCGTGGAAAAAATAATGCCATAAATCACAAATGCCACGACCATTCCAATGATAGAAATGCATGTGGATTCAAAGACGATTGCCCCAAATATGACACGTCTTCGGGCGCCAAGTGCACGCAGTATGGCAATATCCCTTTTTCGTTCATTCATGGAATTGTAGATTCCCGCAAGCACCGAACCCGCAGCTACCAAAGCAACCAGATAAGCGATTATTTCCAATACTTTGTCAAACCAGCTGATCTTGCGAAACAGCTGAGCCATGATCTGATCAATAGGCCAGGCGAATGTCAGGCGGTTCCCTTGTTTGTTATACATCATATCAAGCCTGAAACCTGATTGGGGATTCCGAAGCTTAATCAAAACTGCACTGACATCCGAGGCGGATTCAGGATTGTGTCCGCTCATCTTCTGCAATCCGGCCAGAGGTATCCAGATCACGCGGTCTGATGGGGTGTTGCTTAGCTTCATGATGCCAACAACAACGTAAGTTTCTGCATGCTCCTTTTCCTCATCGAAAATTAATCCATGGTAAGGATGGAATTTGTCTCCCACCTTGAGTCCCAATTGTGCAGCTGCAAAGCCACCCACGACAGCCTCGCGTCGTGAAGGATCCATCCATCGTCCGTTTGGCTCCAATGCATATTTGGCTCCTTCACGATATTGCGTTTCCGTAAACAATTCAGGGGTGACTCCAATAAGTCGGAAACCCCTGTAATTGTCTCCTACCGCAATCGGTATCGCGCTTGCAACTCCGGGATGTTTGCGAATGTCTTCATAATCTTCCCAGGCAAGATTACCTGGAGATGCTTCGACATGGAAAATAGAGTTAAGCACGAGTTGTAGTTTTGACGAGCGAGCCCCCAGTACTGCGTCAAAACCTGCATTCACATCGGTGAATGCAGCATTGGATTGATCTTTGATGATCCAGACTGAGAGGATTAACCCTCCTGCAAGGGCAATGGAAAGAGAAGTGACGGTGGTAGACAGCAGATGCTGTCTTAGGCTTTTCAAAACAATCCTTAACAAAGTCATTGATCCGCCTCCTTACTTGCTTTGTTGATCGTGGCCAGGTCCCAGCAATGATCGAACGACTTCAGGATATGCCTGTCATGGCTTACCAGTAACAGGGCGGCTCCATTTGCCTTGCAAACCTCCCGGATTAATTGAAGCGCGGTCATCGCATGCTGCCGATCCAGATTCCCAGTGGGTTCGTCTGCAAGCACAAGCTTTGGTCGGTTGGCCAGAGCTCGAGCCACGGCAATACGCTGTTGTTGGCCGGTTGAAAGCTGTCGAGGGTAATGGTGAAGCCGGTCTTCCATACCCACCTTCTGCAGTAATTCGGTGGCATAAGCACGGTCGGAGCCCGGACCAAAACTCATGCCGAGGAGGACATTTTCCAAGCAGGTGTAGCCTTGCAGTAAATTGAAGGTTTGAAAAATATAGCCTATTTGGAACGCCCTGACTCGATCCCGCTCCGATTCCCGCATCGATTGAATATCCTGCCCATCCAGTTTGATTTGACCTTCATTGGCGGTGAGGATGCCTGCAATCAAGTGAAGGAAAGTCGTTTTCCCAGTTCCGCTGCGGCCACAAAGTCCCACTTGCTCTTTGGGTTGCATGGAGAATTCGGGAACATCCAGCACCGTGTGGATCTGATTGTCCGGAGACCGATAATTTTTCTTCAGATGGGTGATTTCCAGCAAAGCCATGATTATTCTGAAACGCAGCATATATCCGAGGTGTAAATAAAACAATGGCGAATGGATTGTTAGGAAGAAAAACAGGGATCAGGTATGTAATGCCATTGATTGCATGGGGCGGTTTTATCTTTTCGATATTGCCTTTGTTGCCGTTTGATTTTTGGATGCTTGCTTTGGCGGATCATTTCAGAATGCATTACGTTTTGCTTGCAGCGCTAGCGCTGATCTTTTCTTTGTGTTTGAAACAATTCAGATACGTATTCGGAATATTTTTTATTGCAGGGCTGAATCTTTATGTGATTTCCCCCTGGGACTGGGCGAGGCCCTCACTGAACCACAAGCAGGATGGCTTTTCCGTGCCATCACAGTCATTGATTTGGTTGAACGTACATTCGGATAATGAAGCAAAACAGAAGGTTATTGATTATCTTTTAGATAAGAATGCCGATCTCATCTTATTGAGTGAAGTCAACGATCAATGGATTCAATCGATGGAGGTTCTGAATAAGCGATGGCCTTACCAGATACTCCATCCGCGGGAAGACAATTTTGGCATGGCCGTTTTTTCCAGATTTGAATTCGACTCCCATACCCGATTAAAGCTGGACGCTTTGGAGGTGCCTGCGGTTGAGATGATACTGCGTTTCCGGGACGGAAAAACCCTTGCTGTTCTCGCTGTACATCCTGTTCCCCCCATTGGGAAAAACTATACACAATCACGAGATAACTACCTGGCTAACCTCAGTCGCCATCTGCATGGGCAAGAGAAACCTTGCATCGTGATCGGTGATTTCAATGCGACCCCGTGGCATCCCCCGGTGCGCCGTCTTTTGAATCAACATCAATTAATGTATGCCTTGCCGGGTTCGTCTATGTTTCCATCCACCTGGCCATCTGCCTTGCCGGGTATGGGGATTCCTATCGATCTCTGTCTTGTGGATCGCTCAATTCGACTGCTGGATCATCAGGTGGGGCCACGTGTTGGATCGGATCACAGGCCCTTGGAATTGCAATTTACTCTTGAATAATTCAAACTTGTGCAATCAGTTGAACCAAAATTTATGGCACATGACGGAAGAAAAGTGTTTCTTCTGCGGTGGGGGTAACATCTTTGAGGGGAAGAATGACGTTCCCTTGATCAAGTGAGATTTGCATCCAGTTGACCAAATCTGTTGACCATTCAATATTCCATTCACCAGAATTTGGAAATGGGTTTTGGGCAAATACGGCATGCTGTTGATCGGGCAGAGGAATAATTGCCAGAGGGGTGTCGATGATTGACGGACTGTTCTGGATGACTTTGATGGCTGTGTTGTTTCTTTGATAAGGTTCACTGTTGTTGGTATCTACCATGGCCATGATGGTTGAATAGGTTTCTGAGTCTGGTTGAAATGTGAACTCAAATATTTCCTTGCTGGCGCTGGTCACAACCCCAAGGTGGAATCGGAATCCGTTAAGAATAGGCTCCATCCAACCTGCGCTTGCACTCCATTGAACGAGATCAAGTGATTCAGACCACTGTATCTCAATGACGGTTCCTGAGGCATTGCACTCACCTTGATGTCTTAATTCAACATACACCTTCTGATGTGTATCATGATTTGGGGATGGGTTTGGCGTGGATATGCCAACGGATAAATCCATGTTCTCGCAGGGAGCGCAATCCATGCACCAACATACCGTATTCTGAAACAGTGAACGCAAGTTGGAGGTTTCACCGTTAACACCTGCTGGTATCATCGGGAAAAGTTGGATTGCTTTTTTTCCCTTCACGGTTGATCCCTCTATCATGGGAGGGACTGCGGCCATGACTGCATCTCCGGTCAATCTGTGAGTCAAGATGGGGATGAAATCAGGGTGGCTGGTCTGAGCTGTGACGCTTGCATTTGTCCCTAAAGGAATGGTGTGAATGTCACCGTATTGCCCCATGAGAAAGGGCTCGTTGGATGGGTTATGAATAGTCTCTGCAATGAGTGCATCTTCAACTAAGTTTATCTCTTGGAGGTTTGCCAATGCGTACCATTCATTTGTGGGGAGATTATTCCGGTCTTCTGATATCAGAGCTTCTTGTGTCATGAGGTAGACAGGGTTGCCCGCGAGGTTCCAATGATGAAGGGTAATTGTCAGTTCGGGGTAACTAATGGAGTCCACAATGGACTCCTTCCATATGGCGAGCTCAACTCCAATCAAATCCTCCGCATGGACCTGTGCCGGATGCATAGCTCGAAGCTGAATTCCCATATTGAATAATGCCTCTTTGATGTGTTGGGTTTGCCTGTCGCTGAATTTTTCAATCAATAGAACTTGCTTTGAATAATGGACGACTTGCACCTGAATGGGATTTACCCAGATAACATTATTCGCAGCATCCTCGATCCTGGCTTCCAATAGAAATGCACCCGATTTCTCCGCAGCCCACATGATTCGAAAAGGACTGCGGGTGAATCGATGGATGAGTTGCTGGTTGGCAAACAATTCAATCGAAACGATGGGGTTCGCATGGTTCACATCCAGTTCGATGGGAATCTCAACCACCGGTGACGTACTATCGAAATTTAATTCAAAAATTTCGTGGTCACCCGGGCTGGTGAATGCAGCGTCAAGTTTCGGCTCAGGTTCAGGCTCAGGTTCAGGCTCCGGTTCAGGCTCAGGTTCCGGTTCAGGTTCAGGTTCAGGCTCAGGCTCAGGTTCAGGCTCAGGCTCAGGCTCAGGCTCAGGTTCAGGCTCAGGTTCAGGTTCAGGTTCAGGTTCAGGTTCAGGTTCAGGTCCGGGTAACTCGCCATCGTCATTGAGAATGGTGATGAGTGTCTCGCCGATGACAGTTCCGTTGATTTCTGAAAATGAAACGATCAAAGTTTCATCTGGTTCGGGGAGTGGATCACCTTCGATACGCAATGCTAAGGTGCTTTCTGCTGCTCCAATTCGGTAAACGCGATGCCCGTAGTAATCGCTCAGATAAAGCACGTTGCCTTCATGGTCAAATTCCATGACATTTTTACCACTCCCATAAAGAAACCCCTGCAACCCGGTGATGAACTCAGAGATGGATCCGTCGGGCGTGATCCTGATCACTTGGCCCTCGTCGCCCCTGTCAATTGCTACATAAAGGTCATGCCCGAAAACGCCTCCGCGACCAAAAATCATGCCATGTGGTGCTCCTTGGATTTCGTTAATCCATGTTTCCAATCCACGGTCCGGATGCCATCTTTGGATGCATAAGCATTTTCTTCCGAATTCCCCCAGATACAGCCAGTCGCGAAAGGGGCTTCCTTCAGGTGCCATTGCCATTGAACGAATGGCTAGACCCTCCGTGCTTGACTCATCTTGACCGTCATTAAGTAAAATATCCATGCCGCCATCACGTCTAACAGAGAGCAGGTCTCCGGGGCTACCTACGGAGTTTGCCAGTATCAGGAGATCTTTTGCCCAACCGTATTGACCAAATAGGATTTCACTTGGTTCACCTGGGCCAGAGGGGAGACCTACAGCAGTGAAATCGATCACATTGTGCGAGGCGTCAAGATATTGAACAGCCCCGCCCAAGGCTCCCGGGCGTCCACCATCGCGATTGTTGGCGCTGATATACATTCCCTGTTCGAACTCTGAATATGGCAAAGCAAACACGAGTCCTGCGGGGTCAGTCTCGGGAAGTAGTTTGGTGACCATTTCCAGTTCAGTGCCGTCTAAGGAAATATATGAAATCGAATCTTGCCTGGTTGAGTTTTTGTTTACAAGTTGACCCACATAAAGGCCATCGGTGAATCCTGAGATTTGATTGGCCAGTGCCAATGGGGCAGGGTGATTCACATCAGCGAGCATCTCTATTCCGAATCCATTTTGTAAAACAACGTTTTGTGTTAACAGGTCTTTCGATGCATTGGGTAAAGGCAGCCCCAAAGTCTTCTTGCCAGCGGCAAATAGCAGTTGATTTGAAAAAGACAGATAATCATTGTCCGGTGTTGCAGTGAGAGGACGGGTAGAAACCTCTATGACCCTGTTTGTTGGAAGCCTTTTTCCTAAGCTTACCTCGATAGACAGGGTTTGATCACCCGCTTGCCCCTCCTTGATGGACAGAGCCTCGGGTATGACAAGTTCTATTTGTCCATGCACCGCGCTTGCCATTCCAATCAGGAATAAAATTGAAATAACGGACTGCACTGTCTTCCACACGAAAACCATGCGAGCATTGAAGATGTCGTTGCATTTCACCATAACTGAAATGGATTTTGAGATGTCTCCTTATTGCGTCTCAAAGCATAACACGTACCACAAAGCAGGGAAACCTGCCTGAAATATCTGACTCTCATGTTACAAGTGCTGGTCTTGTCGTTGTCTCATTCTGCCAATGTAGTTGGCAAATCCCTGAAATCAGGCCATTGATTTGAGTTGTCAGTGTTCTTGACTGGTTATGGTTACATCCCATGTGTCAGCTGTCTTTTGGTAATTCCCAAAAAGCCGCGTAGTGGCCAAGCGCTGCCTTTTTTTGTCAGTCTGCAAGTTTAGGATGCTTGATGACCAGTAAATGTTGGTCGTGATCACTGGCTGATGCTTCAGATTGACTCCCATCAGGCCAGTGAATTTCGATGCGGTCAAGGTGCTCTGGAGCGGCAAGATACATTGTTGCACTCGATTGTGAAAGGTATCCACTGCCCGCATATAATTCCTGTGCCTTGATACCTCCTTTTACAAAGGACACAGTGACGCGAGATCCAACGCCGGTGGGGTTGTTCTTGAGTCCTTGTAACTGGAGTCGCAGGGGGTGCTTTGCAGATGTTGGATGATTGTTTTTGAAAGCGAGCATGCGCTGGTTGTTTTGAGTTGCAACGAGATCCGGCCAACCATCTTCGTCGAAGTCACAAACTGTCAGACCTTTTCCGTCCCCATCCACCAGGAATCCTGATTGAGCAAAGGGGGTCACATGAAAATGTCCTCCATGATCAAAGCTTCCTGAGAATCCTATACCCCCGCGCCAAAGTCCTGTTCCGGGTTCTCGCGTGAAGAAGTTCTGAACACAATGAAGGTCTGTGTTGCCATCACCATTCATGTCGGTGGTTACAACGCCGAAACCGGGCGAGGCCTGTGCCAATCTGGGGAGTGCCCGCCATGTGAAATTTCCCCTGCCATCGTTGATGAGGAATCCAGATTCAAAATGATCAGCAGATAATTGCAGCGTTTGATTTAACTGGGCTGGTGAAAAAATAGATGAGAGTGTCGCGGATGCAAAGCTCCTGTAAGTCGGGAAATTTTTCCTTATGGATGGAATGAACTCAGAGAGATAGTTCAATTCTCGGAGTGGAAACTGATCATTCTGAATCGTCTTGGCTTCGAGTATTTTCGGGCGCTGTGAGTCATCAATAAAACCGTAGTAAAGCAATGCGGGTGTAGCTGATGACGGCATTCCGTAGCGGGTGTTGATCCCCACATTCATGACCGTGTAATCGATATCCCCATCGCGGTCCAGATCAGCTCCTGTGATGGAATTCCACCAGCCAGTATAATTTGAAAGCCCCCTCTCGGTGCTTGTATCTGTGAGTCGTCCATTCGCATTGGAAAAACACTTCACCGTTCCCCATTCCAGTGTGATCAGAAGGTCTGGTTGTCCATCAGCTTGAACATCTGACCATAAAGCAGATGTGACAAGACCGGCATGTCTCAATCCGGGTGCTAATTCGGAGGTCATGTCTTTGAAAACACCATCATTGTTCTGCAGCAAGCGGCTTTCGGGTGTGACTGGATATTGGCCAGGGACAACACGCCCTCCAATAAACAAGTCCAGATCACCATCTGCATCGAAATCGGCTGCAGCTGCCGGACCGCTGGAGATGGCCTTCTGAGGAAGGATTTCCTTGGATGCCTGAGTGAATTTTCCCTTGCCATTATTCAGATATAAACGATCAAACAGGATCGGATCCCCTGGATTGCATTCCACTCCTCCACTGGCGACAAATAAATCAAAATCACCATCGCTATCGAAGTCCAGCCACAGTGGTGTCATGTCCTCATGACGTCTGTGTGCATTGAAAAGCGCATGATTGGTTGTATCCTTTACAAAACGGCCTTTGCCTTTCTGCAGATACAATGCTCCGGATTGGCCGGCTGCTGCAGCAACATATATATCTTCGTCGCCGTCACCGTCCGCATCTCCCCACGCCATGCCTCCACCCAGTTGAGAATGTTTTCCGGGTAGCAAAGGCTGCCTTTGGAAATCGCTGAATGCCCTTTCCTGATGTGTGAAATGGAGCCCTGTCTGTTGCCCTATTTCGGTGAATTGAGGAGCTTCGATCCTGGATGCAGGCATGGAAGATGCCTGTTCCTCAATGATGTAATGCTTGTCAGCCTTCAATCCAGTGCATACCTGCTTCTTGCCTCCAGGCCAAGTGACGGTCAACTTATCGATGGTTTTGGCTTTTCCTAATCCAAAATGGAGGATCGGTTCATTACTGGACAGAAAACCTGTCATTGGATTATTTTGTCGAACCTGAATCCCATTTTCTTTTGTTTCAATGCGTACGATGCAGCCAATGCCATGACTATTATTGACCTTACCTTTCAAGCGTAAAGTAACGCGGTGTCCTGTGGCGCTCGTGTTACGGTAAATGCCCACGTGTTCATCGAGATCTGCCGTTACCAGGTCAAGGTCACCGTCACCATCCAAATCTCCGTAAGCGGCACCATAACTCATTCCATCATGATCCAGGCCCCACTCCTTGCTGACATCGTCAAAATGCAGATCTCCCCGGTTTTTGAAGGCTAAATTCTGTTCGATGAAAGGTTCAGAGTCTTTCCATAGATCCCATTCTGTGCGACCGATCAACATGCTGGGGGCGATGTTACGGTCAGCATCTGTAAACATACGTGCGGAACCGTTGGTCACAAATAAATCAACCCAGCTGTCATTATCAAAATCCGCAAGTTTGACAGCCCAGGTCCAATCCGTTTTCGCCACATTGGCCAGGAACGCGGTTTCCATGAATTTTTTTGTCCCAGTGTTCAGGAAAAGGGTGTTCCGCATGGTTTGACGAGGGTGTGCATTTTCAAGAAACCATCTGCGATCCCCCATCTCACCTTGAGTGATAATGCTTTTATAATGGGTGGTTGCAGCCATATCGGCGCTCATGAAATCGAGCAATCCATCATTATTGATATCCGCGCAATCGGCTCCCATCGAGGACCAGGTGGTATAGGGCATGACTTTGGCGATGACATCGGTGAATGAGCCATTCCCATTGTTGTGATAAAGGTGATCGGGGTCCGTGAAATCGTTGCCGACGTAAAGATCCAGCAATCCGTCCTCATTGTAATCCCACCAGGTTGCAGAGAAACCGTGTCCACTTTCGGTGATACCAGCCTCGGTGCTGATATCGGTAAACGTTCCGTTACCGTTATTCCTGAACAACCGATCCGGGCGCCCACATGTGTCAGCCGTGTAGCCGCTGGGCCCGGTTTGCCGGAGATGGTAGTATTTCTCAAAGGCAGGTAAGATATAGGGACGACCATTCTTGACGGCCACGGGAGGTCGTGATGGGCGCCCACCGGATTGAACGTAACGGTAAGTCAACACATACACATCCAGGTCTCCGTCATTGTCAAAATCAGCAAATGCCGGCATCAGGCTTGCGTCCACCATATCCAGTCCATACGAGGCAGCAGATTCTACAAAGGGCTTATTGGCTCCCTGGTTGATGAATAGCTGATTGGGAGCGTCATAATTGCAAACATACAGATCAAGGTCTTCGTCATTATCGATATCGACCATGGCCACTCCGGCCCCCCATCGATCTTCTCCAGAAAGCAGGAACTCCTCGGTCGCGTCTTTGAATACCCATGGCTCCTCTTGAATATAAAGTTTGTTGGACCGGGGAGCGTTGACAAAATACAGGTCGTTTTTACCATCCCCATTCACATCTCCAATGGCGATGCCTCCGCAGACTGATCCCGCATAGTTCAGGTAGCTCATGCGATGTTGCAGATCCATGACATTGATATAGTCAACCCGTGTTTTCCCGTGCGGCAGTCGTTCGAAAAGAGTGGGGGATCGGGTGACTGTGCCAGGTTCAGTCAGATTCCTGACTGAAATGCGGTTGCCGTTCACCGCTGCTTGAATGTGGAGTGTCGTCAATATGCATGTCAGTGCGCATGTGATGCCAACAAAACGACAGAGCTCACGCATGCACCCGAAGTCAAGTGGTGGATAAGCGCCTGAATCAAAAATGCAAGGTCTCATGGAATTGATGCAGTCCATTCTAGGAGGGGCAACAACAGCCACAAGTTTAATTTAAACAGGGAGAAGTGCGTGCAGATCAAAAAAAGAGCCCGTCCAGAATCTGGACGGGCTGGTGAATGATTGAGACTAGATCGCAGATTACTCAGCGATAAAGAATGCCTGTGCTTGGTCAGGTGTCACCGAATAAGGCGAAGTAGCACCTGCAACTTCGCTGAATGTGTCACCGAGGCTGGAGGCAGATTTCAATGTGCCTGTGTATTCAATGACAACATTGCCGTCTTGCAGTGAGACGCCGCCGATACCGCCTGCAGGAGCAGGGATTTCAACACCTCCGCCGATCACGACCTCAATACCATTGATGGGCGCGCGAGGGGGCGAACCTGAGGTAGGAGTGCCTGTCAAGGTGAAGCTGCTGCCAGTTACATCCTTGAATACAATCCAATCTCCTGCAGCGCCATAGACATAATTTCCAGTGAAGGACGCTTCAGTTGAATGAGTGATGACGCTATCTCCGATGGAGAATTCACCGCCACGTCCGGCCACGCCACCTTTGGCATACACAACCACATCATAAGAAGCTCCGTCAGGGAGTCCGTCCACGGTCACCGTGGTTTGGGAGGTGTTGTTGGTGTCGAGGTAACCGGTCATCATGTTTCGGTCATCTCCCTCGGCAGCCTCGTTGTTTTCCTCGCCGCGTCCTTGACTGGACCAAGTGTTGTTCGAGGCCCATGTCACGGAAACAGAACTGCCGGCGGCAGATCCGCCGTTGTCAGCGATCAACTCACTGGCTTCACCGGATGCACCATCAACATTGTTCCAGTTGGAAGTACCGAGTATCCCTGCTGCACCACTTACATCTGAGCGATTTCCGTCCGGTTCATCAGCACCGAAGTTAATGGCGAACACGGAACCATCACCAATGCTGGAGACGGCCTCATTGAAGTCCCAGTATGCCAGGAGTCCTTTGTCAGCCAAATCAGCTGGAGATCCACCGTTTACGATAGATTTCAGATCGGCTTCGCCGAGAGCAGTGTCGAAGATTGCGAAATCATCGAAGATACTGCGATCAGGATTGCCTCCTCCACCACCCGAACCGATGTTGAGTCCAATAATATCATCAGTCAAAGGATCGGCATCAATGCCATCAAGGAATAGGTCACCATCAATACGGATTTCTTTCACACCGCCTGCTTTGGAGAAGGACATCAAGTGCCAGTCATTCCAGAAGTCAGGGTTGTCATCGAATTCAGCCACAGGAGCATTGATACGTTGACCGGGAGCTGCACAGCAACCCTGCGTGTCAAAGTAGATGTTACCATTGCTCCAAGGTGCATGCGCTTGAAATCCACGGTTTCCGGATCCAGCAGTTGCAGTGCTTATCCAGAAGGCTGAACTGTTACCAATCTCGTGCTTCTTCACCCAGTAAACGACCGTTAATGTGTCGTTGGCGAGGGCAGGAGCCAACCAGTCTAATTCAGTCAC
Source organism: uncultured Verrucomicrobiae bacterium (assembly GCA_943788245.1). Classification (GTDB taxonomy): domain Bacteria; phylum Verrucomicrobiota; class Verrucomicrobiia; order Limisphaerales; family AAA164-E04; genus AAA164-E04. The sequence goes on from CALSPN010000010.1 coordinate 13,991, forward strand.
GATGATTGAACCACCGTCTGGAGTGAAATCCATACCAAGGTCACCTGCAGAACCGGAATGACCACCACCATCAGCAGTGCTGGTTGCACCACCGGTCAACAAGCCAGGATAGTTTCCAACAGTACTGTGGATAGGTCCTCGGTACTCAAGCACGTTGAATGACCATGCTTCAGTGGTAGGCTCTCCTACAGGGTCAGGATAGGTGAGTGTGACGGTCATTTCAGCGCCTGAAGGCAACAATTCTTCGCCTAGCGTGTGAGTCAGTGTGGCAGTGACACCTTCTTTGGTGAAGACTGATTCGACTGCGTTACCATTGATCGCCAGGCTGGTATTGTCAGCAGTCCAGGCAGCAGCACCATTGTTGTGGGAGATGCTGATCGTTTCGAGTCTAGGGTCGGCGGTTGCACCGTCACCAGGAGCTCTGCCACCGAAGCTGCCTTCTGCAGCAATCAGCAGAGGAGTATCTGAGCTGAGGAATGCGCCTCCGATAGGCTGCAGGCTTCCAGCTGCGGTGTCATCCGTTGTTTTTCTCCAAGCAACTTGAGCGAAGTCGCCGCCGCCGCCCTCTTTGTAGAGAACTTGAACGAAGTATTTTCGGCCAGCGACCATGCTGATGGGTTGGAAAGTGGTTTGATCTGCACCAACTTCAAGGAATCCATTACAGCAACCTGTTTCCTCAGCCTGAAATTCCAGATTAGCTTCCTTGTCATCTGAGCTGATCCACAATTCAGAAGCATCATCACTTCGCAGGAAGAAATCGTAGTCGCCTGATTCTGCAGGAGTGATCCAGCCTTCGATTTCACCAGCGAAGTTGTTACGACCGTTTCCGGGGAGGAGATCTCTTGTGTTGAATGAAAAGAGAGGTCCGACGAAATCAGGATCGTTGGGATAACGACCATCATCGAAGACGGATGCGACATCCGTTCCGCCAATGCCATCCCAGATGGAGAGCTTCAGCACGCCATCGGTTGTCTCGAAGCATGTGAAGATGACTCCACTTGAATCAGCAGGGATGGTGTTCTTGGAAAGGTCAGCAATGTTGTTTGCTGTCACGGTGTAAGCAGCATTGACATCCTGTGTCGCGGTTGTGATGGTCACGGTTCCTTTTTTCACCGCGATGCTTTCAATGGCAACGGAAGGATCAATGGAATAGTTACCCGCGTCAGAGGCAGTCGCCTCATCCAATTTTTCTGAAAAGTCAAGAACGATCGTGTTCAATGAACAATCATTGCTGATACTCAATAAAGTTGGGTCGGTTGTGTCAACGGGATCGGTTCCTTTGGTGAATTCGGTCAAGTTGTCATCTCCGTCTTCGTCAGGATCTTCACTTGCGTCCGAAGGATCGGCAGGATCAAATCCATATCTTTCTTCCCAGCCATCAGGCATACCATCACCATCGGTATCAACGGGTGGCTCAAAGATACTTTTTCCGCCTGCAATTTCAGCTATTTCTGCGGCTGTCAGCGCGCCTTTGAAGATACCCAACTGATCGATGATGGCATCAGGTTGGTTTCCTCCCCCATTATCCGAACCAATCCAGAAGCGGGTTACATCAACTGTCAGTTCGGTAGCTCCTCCATCGGCTGTTTCCAGTAACAACGCACCGTCCACATAGACCGCTTTGTAGTCTTCGTTTTTGATGAATGCATAGTGGTGCCATTCTTCGATCCACTCATGATCCTCTCCCGGGGCACCGTTGATGCGCTGCGTAGGGTTGGCGCAGCAGCCCATGCTGTCAAAGTAAATATTCCCATTGGACCATGGCACGTGAGCCTGGAACCAGCGATTTTGGCTTTCTCCAATCGACCAGAAGGTACTGGAGTTCGGGTTCGAACGGTTATACTGCCAGAACACCACTGAGACCTGGTCGTTTTCAGCCGCGATGTTTAAAGGGTTATCCTCGCCTTCGGCTTCAAGGAAAAGGTAACCATCGGTATCTAAAGAGGCATCAAGCCCAGAACCGATCCGTCCCTCAGGGGAGATTTCAATTTCTCCTTCGTAGAGCGCCTCGTAATTGTTTCCTGTTTCCGATGACCTGATGCCGTCTGCGCCCAGGTCACTTTGCTCGAAGTCCCAACCTGCAATTAATTCTGCAGGCTGAGCTTGCACATTGACGGCAGTCATGGCCGCCAATAAGGCGACAGACAACCATTTTTTTATTTTAGTTTTCATATTTGATCCACTTGTTGCTGACACGATTGCGTGCCATCTGATATTTCCCAAACATTTTGAGCACCTGTGGTGCTGACTAAACACTGCAGCACAGTAGTCTCCTTTGGCCATTGGGATACAAAACTTTACGCATGCTGCCAGCGTATTGTCAAGCCGGCGGGGGTGCTTTATCGATACAGTAAGGTTGATGGTTTTGTTATTGATTCAAAATAAAGATTTTACCTTTTCTGAATAACTGGAGCCGGACCTTGATGGGGGAATTTTGCCTTTCCTTCTCTTTCAAGAGCGAAAGGGCCTTTTCCGCCGTTTCAACAGCAGAAGAGAAATTTCCGTTGGAGGCAAAAGCGCTCGCCAGAACATCCAGGGCTTCGGGGGCCTGATTTTGTGTTTGTTGGCAGACAGATTTTGCCAATTGGATAGCTTTCGTGGGATTCCTCATGCTTGCGTCAGGAGAAACGGATAGTAGCCATGCAAGCGCAGCTGTTGCTCTGGTATGGGCTGTTTCCTTGCTGAGAATCGATTCATAATCCTTGATCGCTTCCTGATATTTCTGTGAAGACTGCTGAAAGACTGCTCGCGCATAGAGATGTTCAGTGTTCTGGGGCTCAAAGTAAATGGCATGGTCGAGCAATTGAATACCGAGAGGCATATTGGTTTTGGCAGCTTGCATGCCAGCTTTTCTTGATATGAAAGCCGCTTTCTCGGGGAGAGCCAACTTAACTTCACGCAATGAGTCCATGTAATCATCGAGAGACGCCAGCATACCTTTCTCCAGTAGTACTTCCCCCAATGCAAGCCTGTCGGTAGGATAATGGGCTAAATACCATTGCCCCTGGTAGGGGACGGCATGGTTTCGATCCGTTCCAGATTTGAATAGTTTCTCTGCATCTTCATTCAGTTGTTCAACAGGCGGGCTTCCTTCGTAAATCGCAATCAAGTCTCCCTGTTCATCAAGGAGCATTGAACAGGGAATGCTCCATGTCCATTGGCGGCCAAGGATGACTTCTCGAGCCGCATCCACCATCTCAAGTGTGTTTCTGGTGGCGAGTGCGGAGTTTAATTTCCAGGCATGCTTGCGAAACATTTTCTTCACTTGGATTGATCGGGCGTCCGCAGATTGTTGAACGTCATCCACGTTAATCGCGAGTATTTCCAATCCATTTTCTGATAAAGTTTGCCTGTGTTGATTCAGTTCATTGAGTTCCTTGATACAAGGGCTGCACCAGGTCGCCCAGAAAACCAGTAGTTGCCGTTTGGCGCTTACTTTTACTTGAGTCGCCTTGCCACTTGATTCCACCAAAGGAATGGATGGTAATTTAAGCGGGCTATGGGGGATAAGCCTTCGCGCCTTTGATGGTGTGTGTTCAGGGCTTTCTCTCGGTCGGACGGCAAGTTGAGAAGAGGGGCGCTTGATGGGGATTAATGTCGATTCGCCTTTCTCTAACAACCAGTGTCCTTTTAAAACTCTGCTTATTTGATCCGTGCTTCCATCAGGCCAGCGAACATGGAGCTTCCCGGCGCTCGTCGATGATCCAAGTCCAAAATGCAGGCTCTGGGAAGATTGAGAAAGGTAGCCCTCACCTGCGCGAAGGGTCCGTATTTGCTGGGCGCCATGAGAATCGGTGAGTGTGACGCGTGCGCCAATGGCCTGACTGGTGCCGTAAGGAGTTGTTAATTTGATCTGAATGGCATTTCCGTTGGAGTGGTTGTCGTTCCTTAAAAAGCGAAGACGAGGTGCGGTTCGTTGCGTCAGCCAGACATCCTGATCCCCATCACCATCCCAATCCACCAATACCATTCCTCGACCATCTGCGGGTGAATCAAATCCCAAGAGAGCAGAGACACCTGCAAACTTCCCATCTCCTGTATTCAAGAAAGCGACGTTGCGCTCGTTGCCGCTCCAATTGCGTCCTCTCTCCACCAGGTCGGCGACGGCTTCCCATGCTGCAAGGTAACCGTTCTTTTGTTTGTCAGATTTGGTTGCTTCGCTGACTTCCAGAGGTGATTGCGACGTGACCCGTCGCCAAAAGAAACTTCACAAATCTCCTGTGTCATCCGTCCCTGTCACCATACCATTGGCCACGAGGATGTCTTCCCATCCGTCATTGTTGATATCTGCAAAGCTCGAGCACCAGGCCCAGCGCCCCAAGGTGACGTTGGCTTCTTCACTGACGTCCAGGAACGTGCTGTCACCTTGATTCAAGAATAAGCTGTTGCCTCTAGCGTGGCGTTGGAATGAGGAAGTATCTTCTCCAGATCGATATTTACGTTGGAATGCAATTCGATTGCCTGCTGAGGAAAACATATTGCCGATGTAAAGATCCATCCATCCATCACGATTGTAATCTCCCCAACTCACTGACATTCCTGCCGAAAGATCTTCCACACCAGCTTCTGCCGCGATGTCGGTGAAGTGTCCTGCTTCGTTTAGAAATAAATTATTTCTACCAAAATCATTGGCCACATAAAGGTCGGGATCACCGTCGTTGTCAAAATCCTCCCAGGATGCTGCGTAACTGAAACGTTGATTGTTCGTATCGAGTCCGACCTCTTGAGTGACGTCCTTGAAAATCCACCCTGTATTCTGAAGCATGAAGTTACTGACTCCATTGTTGGCATCATGGTAGGGAACTGGGCGTCCAAGGCCAAGCCTGTCGCCCGACCTTGCATAATAGCCGCAAGCGTAAACATCCAATCTTCCGTCACTATTGTAATCAACTGCCGAAAGCGATCGTATGACCGAATCTGAAATGTGTTCGAATCGCCGTGTGAAAACTCCTTTCCCATCATTGGAAAGAAACAAGACATATCGACCTGTCGCAAGCACCAGATCCAGATCGGTATCGTTATCCAAATCGATCAACAGACTGCTGGCACTGGGTTCAAGAAAGTTGGCCCTGGAACCATTGGAAGCATCCTCGATGGTTCCATCTGGTTTTTGAATAAGTAGTCTGTTGGGTAAGCCTCCTGTTTCACAAACATAGAGATCCGGTCGTCCATCTCCATTCACATCTCCAACCGAAAGCCCGTGAGGACCCGTAACATCTTGAGTGAAGCGCCAATCCAGTTGCTTGCGCCAATCGTCAATGCTCAGGAGCAGGGGATCATTTGATGCTTCATGCCATCCCATAATGGATGCCGTGCAATCAGTGAACCAGGGGCTGTCCTGACTGGGTGATGTGACTTCTTCAAAATCGAGAACGTCAATGTGGGACAGTTGAGGCAGGCCTCCTTTTTTTCTGGCAGGAATCCAGACGCAATCCCAGGTTGCGTGCTGTTGAAGTGTAATGTCCTCATTGTATCCATGCGACTCAACAATCACTCGAGTCGTGCTGGATGCACTTTCAACATGCACACGAATGATTTTGAAGTGCATGTCAAAATGAACCTTATCCGTTTTTATGCCATTGGCTGTGAGTGGGGATTGAAGTTGTTGAAGCGCTTTTGAGAAGTCTGTGATTCCATTGAAGTTGTTGTTGTTCGCGGATTTCTTGTGTCTCCAAACTTTTAGAGTTCCATCATCAAAAGAAAAAGGCTCAGGATGGGGTCGTAATGGGTCACAGGAAAAGTTGCCGGCAATCATGGCTTCCAGATGCTTTGACAGAGCTTCTGGATTTTCATGCATGGCTTTGTTCAGTTTTTTGAAATGAATGCCTACAGCATCATTCACTATTTCAGTTACCCAGCCATCAGCTCGAGGATCAAGATGCCTTAATTCATTCGCCACTTCGGAGGGGATTTTCTTTTGAGAAAGTCCTGCTATTGGTATGGCCTTATTGGTGCTTGCATGTTCTGCCGCTTGAAGGAGTGGGTATGTCTGGCCAATAACGATAGCAATCCCCCCAGCCAAGAGCCATACTCGGATAGAGTCCAGGATACTCCAGGCAGCAGTAAAGATGCCACGAAACTTCCGGAAAAGTGCTAAGGTGATCATAAGGAACCCTCCAACCATAAACATTCCAAGGCCCTGTTCAAGAAGGAAGGGATTACTTATTTGTCACGAAACAAGGGAGACTGAACCAGTGCATGCAAGAGGCTTTTGAGGCCGTAATTTTCTCGCATGCATTGATCAAGCATGGATTCGACCTCCTTGCGATCCGCAAAGGAAACTGGAGCTCCGGTGGCATAAGTAATCCATTGGCTCAGAATGTTTCTCGCGATTTGCCGAGGGTTTTTAAGCAAGATAGCCTTCATGTCTCGTATATCTTCAAATGGAGTGTCATCGGCCATTTGACCTCCGCTTTCAGCAGTCTTAGCCAGCCGGAACTGGAATGCATGTCCATTTTTACCAAAACCTTTCACAGGCTCTCCCAGATCTCCGACAGCACGGTAGCGGTGACGATATCCGCCCGCGATATCATAGCTTTCCAATGCCAATCCCACAGGGTCAAAGTGCTGGTGACATGCGTTGCATGAGGTGATGTTGCGATGCTTTTCGATTTGTTCTCGAATTGTCTTTGCCCCTCGTATGTCCGGCTCGATCCCTTCCACGTTGGAAGGAGGTGGTGGGATGTTGAGGCCCAGTAAGCGTTCGCTAAACCAGGCTCCGCGCACGACCGGGGAGGTGGTAGTACCATTGGCGGTCAAGCGAAGCAGGCTCGCCTGAGTAAGTAAACCACCTCGATTCGAGCTTTTGGGTAAAGTGACCTTGGACAGATGAACCGTCTGCCTGCCATTCAATCCATAATGTGCCGCAAGGCGCTCATTGACGAATGTAAAATTGGAATCGATCAAGGAGGAGGCAGGAAGGTTTTGTTGGATGATTTCTTTGAAAAATAACTGAGTTTCCAAAAGGGATGATTCGGTCAGTAGATCGTCCAGATAATAATCGGGGTAAAGTGTGGCATCGGGGGCGTTGGCTTTGAGGTCACGCAGGTCGAGCCAGTAATCAAGGAATGCTTTAACAAATCGGTCGAGTTTTTCGTCCTTGAGCAGGCGCTCCGTTTGGTCTCTCAATATTGCATCAACAGTGAGGTTTTCTTCATTACGCAAAATGCTGTCAGGTGGACTGTTCCAAAGAAACAATGACAGTCGCATAGCCAGAGTCGTAGAATCCAGAGGGCCTGGGTGAGCTTCCAAGTAGAGGAATTCCGTGGAACATAATGCCGATGCGTAGGCTGCCAGCATGGATTGGGTGAAATCTTCTCCCAGCGAGCGCGCCTTCCGATAAACTTTTAGAAAGGGTTCATGCCTTGTTTCAGAGAGTGATGGCTTGCGAAATATCCTTTGAATAAACGCCTGGATGAGTCGCCTTGCATCCTCGTCTTCATTTTCACTGAGGACAATGATCCGATTGTCCTCAGTGACCTCAAATGGAAGCTGGTGAAACAAGACCTTGTAACAGGGAGGCGGCCAGCCATCGTGCAAAGGTCCCTCTACTTCCAGCCAATTAAGGGCAAATCCAGGAACGCCTGCCCGGGTTGCAAGAGGGTTTCCTTTCCAGCCGGGACGAGTGCGCACCAGTCTTGCTGCATCGGGTCTGAGCTTCTCTCCTGCCTTGAGCATTACCTCTCGCTCAATGATCCTTGGATCAGGTGTTGCATCATATGTCGTGAGCCAGCGGCTGTCTCCGCTGTCTGCAAGTGCGTATAATGTGATGGGTTCAGATCGCGCCCCCGGAAAGGCGTAATTACGATTGGGTTTCCACCAGGCTCTGCTCCCTCCGGAAAGGCCATGATCATCGCCACCGCTGGCTCCATTGGGACCTGCCAGAAAAGTGTAGGATTTCAGGCGCAACCGATACATGCCATCTACGGGGATTTGCATTCTGGTGAAATCATATTTGGTCGTGGCAGAATACGTCCCTGAAACAAAACCCATTGCCTCCTTTTCGCGGATCGCCGGCTGCTCAGGACCAACCGTGACAGGAGCGACTCCGCGAATAACATCTGGTTGGGGGGTGTATTCTATCAAAGGAATGGCAGATCGAGTGGCTGCTCGTTGTCCAAATTTGTAGCGCAGGAAGCTCTGCATGCTGCGTTCCTCACGCGCATAATACTTACTTTTCCTTTCAGGATGGGCGGCCGTTTGCAGTGCGGTGTGCAGTGCCGTCATGGCAGTCTCCAGATACTTGGCCATTTGAACGTGCGAAACATCCAGTCGTTCTCCACTTTTGTTGAACAAATGCGAAAGGCCATCCTCTGGCAACAAATCGGCGACTTGCAGCCAGGGGGCATTCAGACCTTCTCTCAGGCAATTTTCATATTCAAATCGATTGAGGCGCCGCAAGGACGCGCGCCCTTCTTTCCGGATACGCTCTTGGTCTTCCAGCAGGAGTGAATGTGATATTGTATGAATGAACCCTTCGGTTTGGTTTGCGAGCGGACGCTTGCGTTTGTTGGGAGGCATCTCGCCCTTGCGGACGCGGTCGTGGATCAGAACCCAGCGATCAAAAACTTCGGGCTTGTGAACATTTCGTTCAAGTTCCTCCAGGTTCAACCCGCCTTTCGCCAGGTCGGAGTCATGACACTCGTAGCAATGGTGTTCGAGGAAGGGTTCTATTCCATTCGATGGCAGAATCGTATCTGAGCATAAGTTGCCTGACGAGTAAGAGAGAAATATGAGCACAAGTAAGGTGCTCTTTTCAACGCACATCATTGCCATTCGCCTGAAGAACGAGGAAGGCCTCATTACTGTCCTGGATGTTCTTTTAATCCGGTCGCGTGGCTCGATCCTGCATCCAGGCAACGTCCCTGTTGTTGGGAGATGGCACGTTCAACGCAAGGGCACCACCTCGTTTCAACATAGGTATGGTTCGAGAATCCTGCCATTTCTTGATCTCGGAATGTCCGTCTGCAAAGGAAAAACCACCGGCAGCATTGTGGTAGGAGGCCGGATAATCAATCATCTTGTGAAGGTTTGGCTTATCAGGCCAGCCTTCCATGGCAACGACAAAGGTACCGTCATTGATGCTGTCCTCACGTTCATCCAGAAAAACAAACGTATTGGAGGGGCCTGGATCGGTGATGGCATCAAGTTTGAAAAACTTGCGCCAGCCTTTTCCGTTTTCACCTCGAGCGGTTCCCCATCCGGGGCCGTTTAACCACATGTTCATTGCCATGCTGCGGACTCTCGGCAGGACCTGACCGCGCACCTTGCAGGCACTTTTGTCGGCTGGACATTTGAAGACTTGCTCTGCATTAAGATAAGGCCACAGGGGACTTTCCTTGATACTCCCGGGAGCATTCGGGTCATGGTCCGCATCACCATTGCATGGCATGCGCAACACACCACCCCCGGTCCACTCGGGGCCTTTCAGGTATGCTTGCCCGGAAGAGGCAGGAAGGTTTCCCTCATTGTCTTCAGCATAAAGGATCCAGCCCAGGGTCAACTGTTTGTGATTGTTCATGCAGAAAATGGCGTGAGCTTTCTGCTTCGCCTTGCCCAAGGCAGGCAGCAGCATGCCCGCTAATATAGCGATAATGGCGATGACTACAAGGAGTTCAATAAGTGTGAATGCCCTGCTGCGAAGGCTTGAAGCGCATCTTTTATTCATGTTCATGGCTTTGATTTCTAGGCTTAAGAATCATAAACTAACTGAGATTGAACGAATGAACAAGCCAAGCGATGTATTGAGACCTGAATTGCGACGTCTTTCTCGAGCTCCTTGGTTTTCTGGGGATGAGGTTGCTTCATTTTGCTGTAATCAGGAAGCATGGACACTCCTCTGGAGCGGGTGGAAGAAGCACCCACTGCTGGCCATTGGAAACAGTAGATGGATCGGATCACCGTATCGTTCTTCCGGCTTGTTTTGCTCTGTGCTGATTCCTTCAGCAAAGTTTCGTTTGCCTGTCTCAACGCATCTTAAACAATGGACGTCATGCTCATTCGAAGGTATGAATGATCCTTCGCATGAGATTCCAAAAAAAGTGGATATATTGGCTGGCTTTGTTGCTTTTCACCAGTTTTGTACACATTGAGGGAAGCGTGGTAGAACAACTGGATCAATATCCCGGCTTGAGCCCTCGACAAAAAGGGGTGATTTTGATCAATGAATTCGGCTGTGTTTCCTGCCACACATCCTCTCAAAATCATTTCAAGCCTCGCCGGGGCCCCGATCTTTCAGGGCTTGGGAATCGAGTGAAGCCAGAGTGGCTCAAAGGCTTTCTCAAAACTCCTCATCACGTTTCAGCTGGCGCCACGCATTTGGATTTCCCTGCCGAAGTTCATGACTCCGAAGACATGTCCCGGTCTCAAATTGAAAATGCGCTGAACCATTATCTGTTTTCTCAGGCTTCCTCTGAGCCCGATCAGAATAATGACTTTGAAGGGTCAATTCAAAAAGGAGATGCATTGTATCATTCAATCGGCTGTATCGTTTGTCATGATGCTTCCTCAACAGAGAAGGGTGGCTCATGGATGCAGTCGGTAGGGGGTAAATACTATCCCGACACACTGCGGGACTTTTTACTAGACCCATTAAAAACTCACCCAGACGCACGCATGCCGGACATGCATCTTACGTATGATGAAGCATCGGATTTAGCGGCCTTTTTCATGAACAGAGTGGATGCAGCCATGACTCAAGTTTTTGTGCCTCAGGCAGAGGAAAGAGAAAAAGGGCAGCGTTTGTTTGGAAAGTTGAATTGTAACGCATGTCATGAACTAGAAACTCAGGATGAGGCAGTCACCATGCCCAGTTTGGAGGCGCTCAGACTGGACCATGGATGCCTTTCCGCTCGGAAAGGGCAATGGCCTCAATTCGCATTGAGCAAAGAGCAAAAAACGTGGATGCATTTGGCGCTGCAATCTGAAAATCAATGGACACCCTCCGAACGCATTCAAATGCAGTTGACTCAGTTCAATTGTGTTGCATGCCACGCGCGTGATGGCATCGGTGGAGTGTCTCCTGAGGACGACCCATACTTTACCTCGCATGATCCCAATCTGGGAGAGCAGGGGCGCCTGCCGCCACGCCTGGATGGAGTAGGGGCCAAGTTGAATCCTGTCTGGTTGCGCAAGATCCTTGTTCAGGGGGCCAAATCCAGGCCTTACATGAAGACTCGAATGCCCCGTTTTGGAGTAGAGGTTCTGGATGAATTGATGGAGTTGTTTGCAACGGTGGATTCAAGTTTGCCTTTGTCAGATATTGAAATGCCTCGTTTAAACGACACTCGAAGGGCTGGTCGTGACCTTGCAGGAACCAAGGGGATGGCTTGTATCACGTGTCATTCATTCAAAGGTACCCAAAGTGGAGCCATGGCGGCGATTGACATGTCCATCATGGGGCAACGGTTGACTCATGAATGGTTTCATCACTATCTGGCAGAGCCGCAGCGATTCAGTCCTGGAACCTTGATGCCTGATTTCTGGCCGGAAGGGCATTCAAGTAAATCGGAAATTCTGGACGGAAACGCTCAGAAGCAAATGGAAGCTTTGTGGGTATATTTATCAGATGGCTACAGTCTGGGAGCTCCTTCAGGTCTATATCGCGAGCCAATGCGCCTCATCGCCAATGAGCAGGAAGCCGTGATGTTGCGGCGTGCTTACCCTGGTGTGGGTAAGCGGGGCATTGGGGTCGGATTGCCCCATGGTCATAACTACATTTTCAACGCAGACAAACTTGGCCTTGCAATGCTTTGGAAAGGAGACTTTGCCGACCCTGCGGGTGTGTGGTCGAGCCAGGGGCATGGAAGAGTTCGACCGCTGGCTCGTCAACAAATCAGTTTTCCAGTCCAGGCTCAATGGCAGGGAATGGATTCAAAATCAGCACCCTGGCCTGAGATGGAACAGCGTCAGGCGGAGCAGAAGTTTCAAGGATATCGATTGGATGCTCAGCGAGTACCCACGTTTCTCTACGCAATTGATGAGACATTCGTAGAAGATACGCTCAAGGAGGTTGAATCAGAGGGGCAATGGACGCTTGAAAGAACACTACATCTCAAAACAAATGGTAAGCTCGGAGAATCTTATTTTTCGTGTTGCTGTTGCGGCAAAAATCCAAGCCCATGGAGCGTCCCTGTTTCAAGTAAGCGATGCCCTCAGTATCGCAGTGACCGGAGATGCGGAGGGCTACGTTGTGAATGCCGCCGAAGGTGATGAGCTGCGCATCAAGATGAGTGGCAATTCACGCTTGAAATCGATAACACTCAATTACCAATTTTGATCATGCAAGTTATCCATAAATTGTCCCTGATTATTTTTCTCCTTTGTCAAATGGGGGCGAGCGTACACGCAGAAAAACTTGCGAGTTTTTGGGGTACTTCAGAACGGGAAGAAGCCTTTTATCGTTGGTAGACATTCCTGTGCCTGACGGGATGGTAATTGAGACGGGGAGTTTTGATTTGTTACCGGACGGTCGACTTGCCATCGGAACGCGCAGGGGCGACATCTACCTGGTCGAAGGTGCATTTGAAGACCCTCCACAGCCCGAATATCATCTTTATGCCAGCGGACTCGATGAAGTCACGGGGCTCTCCTGGCGGGATGGATCCTTCTTCGTCACTCAACAGACCGAAGTAACGCGCATCACCGACACGGATGGAGATGAACGTGCGGATACCTTCCTGACTTTGAGCGATGTCTGGGGTTTTGCCAATTATCATGAGTTCAGTTTCGGATCGAACGCTGATCCGGTTGGTAATATCTGGGTCGCGCTTTGCTTGTCGAAATCCTACGAATCACTGGCGCCTTTCCGTGGCTGGGCATTGAAGGTGACTCCCGGTGGCCAAACCATTCCTGTTGCCAGTGGAATTCGAAGCCCCTGCGGTGTCGGTCCCAATGCGCAGGGCGTGATGTTTTATGCGGAGAGTCAAGGGCCATGGAACGGCTCCTGTTCCTTGAAACACCTCAAGCAAGGTGGATTCATGGGGCATCCCGTGAGTTTCAATTGGTATGAACTTGCCCCAGAAATGGGATCAGCGCCCATAGTCCCGAATACCCGGTCCAGAATGGAAATTGAGCGCCAGCGCGTCAAAGAACTGGTGCCTTATGCGGTGGTCTTTCCCTATCGACGTATGGGACAACAGCTTTCCGGATTTTCGGTGGATTCAACCCAAGGCGCGTTTGGTCCGTTTAAAGATCAGATCTTTATTGGTGATTACACGCTCAGCGTTTTGATGAGGGCTACCACGGAAGAGGTCAATGGTGTTTGGCAAGGGGCTTGTTATCCCTTCCGTGAGGGATTTGCGACCGGATTGCTGGCCAATCAATTCACACCCAAAGGACGATTGATTGTCGGCGGAACCAATCGTGGCTGGCCGGTGCGTGGCCCCAGTGCCTTCGCTCTTCAACGCGTGGAATGGTCAGGGAAAATGCCATTTGAAATCAAGGAAATCAATGCCCGTCCAGGAGGGTTTCAGTTGACGTTTACTCAGTCGGTAAATCCTGCCATTGCGCTCCAACCGGACACATTCCAGCTGGAAACATTCACACATATTTATCATCAGGGCTATGGGAGTCCTGAAGTGGATCAAACCAAACCCCTGGTTGAAAAGGTCGAGTTATCAGAGAAACGGACTCAGGCACGCATCTGGGTCAAGGGCCTGATTCAGGGGCATGTTCACTCGTTCGATCTTTCTGCCTTGCGCTCTGATCAGGACGAGTCGCTGGTGCATCCCAATGCGTATTACACGTTGAATGAAATTCCTGAACGCCTGGATTGATTCTAGGAATAATTCTCTTCTTTAAAGTGCTCTAGCACATGGCCCTCGTTCTGGTCAATTCGCTCGGGGCGCCCTTTGTAGCGATAAATAAGCTGAGTATGATCTAACCCCAGAAGATGCAGGATGCTGGCATGAAAGTCGTGGATATGTGTGACATTGCTCACGGCGTGCAGTCCGAGTTCGTCGGTCTCTCCAATGGTCCTGCCACCCTGTACTCCGCCCCCGGCAAGCCACATGGTAAACCCGGTTGGATTGTGGTCCCGACCATCCCCTTTTTCAGACATCGGGGTACGGCCGAACTCCCCCCCCCATATGACAAGGGTCTCGTCCAGTAAGCCGCGCTGCTTCAAGTCCGTCAACAAGGCCGTTACCGGTTGGTCCATTTCCTGACAAAGTCGTGTGTGGTTGGGCTCGATTTGATCGTGACTGTCCCACTTGGAACCGGCACCATGATAAAGCTGAACAAATCTAACGCCGCGCTCAACGAGCCGGCGAGCCATGAGGCAGTTGCTTCCGAAGGTTTTAGTTTCCTTTTGATTCAAACCGTAGAGTTCACGGGTTGCATCCTCCTCCTCTGATAGATCGACAGCCTCGGGGGCTTCTGCCTGCATGCGGAAAGCGAGTTCGTAGTTTCGAATACGGGCATCCAGATCTGTATTTGAGTTCCGACCTTTCTGATGTAGGCGGTTGAGTTGATTGAGGAAACTCAGTTTGCGAGATTGTCTTTCATCACTCACCCCTTCGGGGTTTTTAAGGTTAAGAATGGGCTCGTCTCCAGGTTCAAACAGTGTGCCCTGATAAACTGAAGGCATGAATCCCGACCCCCAGCTTCGAACGCCATTCACCACCATGTTTTTGTTGTCCTTGATAACGACAAATCCTGGGAGGTTGTGGTTACTTGTGCCAAGTCCGTAAGATACCCAGGCTCCCAGTGAAGGTCGCCCGCCAAAAACGGAACCTGTGTTCATCTGGCAGACCCCGCCTGCGTGATTGATGCCGTCAGAGACGCAGGACCGCACCACGCATAGTTCATCCGCTTTGGTGGATAGATGCGGTAGCCAATCCGACATCCAAAGTCCCGATTGACCATGCTGTTTCCAAGTGCGTTTGCATGCAAGGAGAGGGGAACTGGCCTCTCCCATCGCCGTGATGGGCTTGGGGAAACTATCGGGCAGCGTCTGTCCCGCGATCTTGTTCAGGAGAGGTTTGGGATCGAAAAGATCAATGTGACTTGGGCCACCCTCCATGAACAGGAAAATGACGTTCTTCGCCTTACCTGCAGCATGAGGGATTTTAGCTTTCAACGGATCGCCGGCCCCAAAGGGGGCATTCAGGTCAGCCATTAAAGATGGGTCACGCGATAATGCGGCCAATGCCAAAGCTCCAAATCCCGATCCTGCCCGGTTCAGAAAATCACGTCTGGTTTGGATGTTTTCAAAGTGGGGGTGCTTCATGCTCAGTGGAGATAAAGGAATTCGTTTGAGTTAAGCAGTATTTGACAAAGATCTGGGAGTATCTCTGCTGGTTCCAGATTCTCTGGCGAGTTTTCAAGGAAAGCGGTAGCCGATTTCATTTCGGCAGAGTCAGGCACTCGCCCGTAGCATTTTTCGTAGGCATGGTTGATCCATGCTTCCATGTTCCGGCCATGCAATTGCTGAAGTTGACGGGCGAAGGCTTCTGCACGTTTCATTATCCAGGCTCCATTGACCATCAGAAGGGCCTGACCCGGTGTTGTTGTTGCATCACGAACCGGAGTGCTGTTGAATCCAGTGGGAGAATCAAATCCTTTCAGCAATTCATCCGGGGAATTGCGCACCTTACGGACATAAACGCTTCTTCGAGGTTCGTCGCCTTTGACTGACTTGCCGCCGCTTGTGATATCCAGTTCACCACTCACGTATAACATGGTATCTCGTATCTGTGCGGCATCCAGTCGCTTGGGTGGGTAACGCCACAGGAGGCGATTCAGTGGGTCCAGATGAGATTCAGTGGGTCCAGGTTCCCGCCTTGCCGTTTGTCGATAAGTTGCTGATTGCAGGATGATTCGGTGCATGTGTTTTAGACTCCAGCCTGAATCCATGAATTCGGCTGCCAGCCAATCGAGTAATTCAGGGTGACTTGGGGCTTGTCCCAGATGGCCGAAATCGTTGGGTGAAGAAACCAGGCCCTCCTTGAAATGCTTTTGCCAGATTCGGTTCGCCATGACCCTCGGAGTCAATGGGTGGGTTTCATCGGTGAGCCATTCGGCGAGTTTGGTTCTGCGACCTGTGGTGGATGCATCCTCCGGCGACGTTATCTTCAGTGGGGCCGATTCCAGAACACTCAGAAAACCAGGGGGGATTTCTCGTTCGCCAGACCGGTTCTTGAGCATGACCCTGGGGGCCTTACTGCCCACATCCGATGCCACAAAAGCAGGGGTAGGTTTTTTCGGTTTGAGGGTGGCATATGCGTTGAGTGCCTTGCGAAGGGCTTTTAATTTTTCTGCGGCTTCTCCCTTAATGGAGGTTGATTCATTGAAGCGTTCGCGCTCGTATTCCAATTGTATGTTTGCCAGGTCCATCAGCTGCTGTTCATAGGGGCTGCGATGTATGGCTTTTTTTGCGAAGATGGCCTGAATCTCTTCAGGGAATTTAATTAATGCCTCCTGCTGAATGGACTGGATTCTGGGCTCCACAATGGCATCGATTTGCTTTCGAAGATCCTCGGTGGCTTCTTTCCAGACCTCCAATTGCTGTGTGTATCTTTTCTGTTGGGCGGGTGTGGCGAGGGGTATGTCAAATTTCCAGCTCACGGGGGCCAGCATGGCTTTGATTTTGTAATAATCCTCCTGCGGGATGGGATCAAATTTATGGTCGTGACACTTGGCGCAGCCTATGCCAACGCCCATGAATGTTTCACCGGTCAGGGAGGTCAATTCATCCACGATCAGTTCCCAATGCATTTGGACGTTACGCTGGTTGTATTCGTAGATGCCGTTTCGCAAATAAGCGGTACCAATAAAAACATCTGGATCATGCGGTGCAATTTCATCTCCCGCCAGCTGCTCCTTGACAAAGGTATCATATGGTTTGTCTTTGTTGATGGAATCGATGACATAATCACGGTAGGGCCAGGCATGAGGCCGGAAGGCATCCTGACGGTAACCATCCGACTCAGCCCAACGGGTGACATCCAGCCAATGCTGCCCCCATCGTTCACCATAATGCGGGCTGTTCAGGAGTTCTTCAATAAGGTTCTGCCAGGCCTCTGGACTCGAATCATGACTGAATCGTTGAACAGCTTCGGGGGATGGAGGAAGGCCGATGAGATCATAATAAACCCTTCGAATAAGCTCGCTGCGCTCGGCTTGAGGGCTTGGCTGCAGAGCTTCTGAGCGGAGCTTTCGGCTCACAAATTGATCGATTGGGTTGATGCTCCACGTGTCGTTCTTGAGTGAAGGTATTGCCGGTCGCTGCACCGGTTGAACCGCCCACCAATGTGTTTGAATGCCTTCACCATGAATGAAGAGGATCTGCAATGCCATCTGCAGCATGAAGGCGAACACCACGAGGGACCGCGAAAAGCATCGGCGGCTCCTTGCCTCTGACCCTTCCTTTGATGTTGTGTGCGAATGCTTCATTTTCTGATCCATTGGACGGCATCGATAATCACGTGCCCGTCTGTGCCTTCATTGTCAATCACTACCATCCCCGATTCGTTGAATTCATACGAACCCAGAGAGCTTGCAAATCCATCGATAGCGGGTGCTTCTTGCTGGTTGACCTTGATGCGGGCAATGCCGAATCGGTGGTGGATTTCAACTGGGACATTGGTCGCCCTGTTCGGGTTCGCCGTATAGGTCATTCGGACTTCATGGACGCCCGGTGATAATGCCGTTTTGAACTGCGCCCAATAACGTCCATTGCCAGTGTTGCCATCGTGTTGGTAACCAATTTTGTGAAAAGGATGAATGGCTCGGCTGGACTTCCATCCGCTGCTGTGATGTGCTTGCAGATCATCCACGACGATTCCTTTCAAGGTGCCGGGCGAGGACTGGACTTGTGATGCCATCTCCAGCACTTGTCCGTCTTCAAGGAGTCGCGAGCGTAGTTGCTTGTAAGGGAGGTCCTGGACGGCGAGCTGATCCGAGTCGAGACACATCATGGCCGCGGTAGCCGCAGACTGTCCAAGGATCATGAAAACGGGTTCCATTCGAATGGAACCGAACGCGATGTGTGAGCTTGAAACACACACAGGCACCAGGAGATTTTCACACTGTTCCTTTTTTGGGGTGAGCGATCCGTAGGAGATTTCGTAAGGGCCTCGCGTTGAGACTCCGATGTCACCTTCATTTTGAACAAAGCCTTCAGGCGTGATGTAGCGTTGAACATTATGGCTGTCCATCGCATAGGAACCCATGCCGACAGATTGCGGGGTGGGGCGGCGTTTCAGGAGTTCGTTTTCGGTCATCACATGGGAACCGATCATGCGCCTTGACTCACGCACATAAATCTGATGAGGCCAGCCTCCATTATCGGTGAACTCATCTTTGGAAAGGCCGAACGATGCCATTTTGTTGCGCACCTCCTCAGGCACCCGTGGGTCATTTGCGATGCAATACATCAAACCCTTCTGGTAGTTTGCATGTTGTTGAATGATTGCCTTGCGCTCTTCGTAACTGCCCTCCGGATAAGCATAGTTGAAACCAATATGATCCGTGCTGAAAGGGCCATGGTTGTTGGTGTCGGTTTTACGGTTTGGAATGGGGTCGAACTTGCGAAAGGTCTCTCGCCATCCTGCATCGAAGATGCGCAGTAATAATTCATATTGCTCCGAATCGTATCCCTCTGGTTTTTCAAAAGGGATGCGATTCTCTGGATGATTGGTGAGGCACATACGGAAGCAGTATGCCTGAATGCGCTTGTCCTCCGCACCATATACGCCTGGTGCAGCGGTGGAAATGCCTGGTAACACTCCACTGTCCGGATCGCCCGGAATGCGGTATGGACTGATGGGTTTGGATACCGCACCGAAGTGGTGTCGGTGATGCAGGACTCCTGTTTGAATACCATTCCAATGTTCCCCGTAGTAATCCTTGCTTTCACGACCCACGTGATAACCCACGCCCGCGGTTGCCATCAGATCTCCCTCGTATGTGGCGTCGATGAACATGCGACCTTCAAACGTCTTTCCTGAAAGCATTCGAATGGAGTGTATGCGTGCTCCCTTTTTGGTAATCCCTGTTTCTGGATTGCGATCCAGCCATTCGTCACGGTGAACCGGGATATTCAATTCCTTTACCCATGCGTCAAAAACTGATTCGGCAACGTGGGGCTCGAAAATCCACATGGTCCTTTGTTCACCATCGATGGCCTTGGTGCCCTGGCCCTTATTGCCATACTCGGTTTTTCGCTGCCAGCGCCACGCATCATTTCTTTGATAATGGCACCAGACACGATGATAAAATTCACGGCTGACTCCGCCGATGACCGCTTTGTTTCCTGTGTCAGTCCAGCCGAGGCCTCCACTGCTCAAGCCGCCAAGATGTGTGTCAGGCGAGACGATCACGACCGATTTCCCCATGTGCCTTGCCTGGACAGCTGCTGCGACCGCACCACTCGTTCCACCATAAACAACCAAATCGTAGACAGGCTTCTTGGCCCACAGAGACGCTGATAGCACGATCGTCGGCAGAAAGATGGCTGAAAATTTCATAAGGGATATACCAACCACCATAATGGTTCATGGCAGATCTTCCAGATCAAAAAGTAGGTGGATTAAGCCATTGGCATTCCTCAACGGGTTGGTTAAAATCTGCTCATGCAACCCACACAAAACAACACCATGAACAGGTCGTTGGGCTCGTTAATGGCCCTGTGCGCTCTGCTGCTCTCCTGCATTGCCGCCCATGCCGCGGATAAGCCCAATATCGTGTTCATCATATCGGATGATCAGGCCTGGACAGATTATGGGTTTATGGGGCATCGGGTGATTCAAACCCCTCATCTGGACAAGCTTTCCAAACAGAGTGTGCTCTTCAGGCGTGGTTATGTTCCGACCGCTTTGTGTCGCCCCTCCCTGATGACCCTGGCGACCGGTCATTACGCACATCGTCATGGAGTCACAGGGAATGATCCTTCGCCCAAGTATGCAAAGCGTGATTCAGCTCTGTATCAAGAGCGGAGGGCGGCCTTGATTTCCTATATTGATCAATTTGAAACCTTGCCTGAGCTCCTTGCGGAACAAGGCTATCTCTCGCACCAAAGTGGAAAATGGTGGGAGGGGAACCACAAACATGGAGGGTTTACTCATGGAATGACCCGAGGATTTCCACAGCCTGGCGGCAGGCATGGCGATGATGGACTCAAAATCGGAAGAGAGGGATTGAGACCGATCCAGGAGTTTGTCGAAACCGCGGTTGCTCAGGACGAACCTTTCTTCCTCTGGTACGCCCCTTTCTTACCCCACACACCGCATAATCCACCTCAAAGACTGTTCGACAAATACAAGAGCAAGATCGATTCCCCACATATTGCCCGCTACTACGCCATGTGCGAGTGGTTTGATGAAACCTGCGGCGAGCTCCTTGGGATGATCGATAAAGCGGGAGTCAGAGACAACACAATGGTCGTTTATGTGACAGATAACGGGTGGATTCAGGACCCTGACAAAGGAAAGTATGCTCCTCGATCCAAGCAGACGCCCTATGAAGGAGGCATTCGCACGCCGATCATGTTTCAAATGCCTGGCAAGCTTGAAGCTTCTGATCGTCCTGAGCTTGTAAGCAGTATTGATATTTTTCCGACCATTTTGGCCGCTGCAGGAGCCAGAATTCCGGAGGGACTGCCCGGCATAAATCTGCTTTCATCCATGCAGCAAGGAAGCAAAATTGAACGCAGTCATATTCTTGGGGAAGGATTTTCACACGATATCGCCGATATCAAGAACCCTCAAGCGTCACTGCTTTATCGTTGGGCGATTGAGGGCAGGTGGAAACTGCTCTTGACCTATGATGGGGAAGTCAACAGATATCAGACCACACACCCAAGGACCGAAAAGCGTCCGCAGCTCTTTGATTTGCTGAACGATCCGTTCGAAAAGAATAACCTTGCCGCTCAGAATCCGAATGTCGTTCAAAAGCTGGGAGGGTATATCCAATCCTGGTATCCAGCAGATCAAAGGCAGGCAATTTTGAGCTATTGAGAGTGCGCGAAAGGGCTTTTGGCTGAGCGATGTACTGTTACGGGACAAAATTCGCTCTGCTGGGTGGGGCAAACATATGAAATTCATTTCCTTTCGACCAATTTCGAGCTAGTATGTAATTATTCTCTTTCACAAGAGTGCTCACTTAAATTTATCTAGTATCAAAAGCAATTGAACATGGAAGCAGCAGCCAAGGAGTCTGGAACTCTTGATTTAAATCAGCCGGATTTGAAAGGACATTTTGGTCCTTACGGTGGACGTTACGTGCCGGAAACCTTGATGCATCCACTCAAGGAACTTGAGGAAGAGTATTTCAGGGCTCAGAAGGATCCGGAATTCCAGAAAGAGCTGAGCTACTACCTCAAAGAATTCGTTGGACGCCCTACACCTCTTTATTTTGCAGAACGACTGACCAAAGAACTTGGTGGGGCAAAGATTTATCTCAAGCGCGAGGACCTGCTCCATACCGGAGCCCACAAGATCAATAACTCCATGGGCCAGATTCTGTTGGCTAAACGCATGGGGAAAACACGCATTATTGCCGAAACAGGCGCAGGTCAGCACGGCGTAGCTACCGCAACCGTTGCTGCCATGTTTGGAATGGAGTGTGTGATCTACATGGGGGAAGTGGATTGCGAACGCCAATCTCTCAACGCCTATCGCATGCGCATGCTTGGTGCGGAGGTCTGCCCCGTGAAGGCCGGTCAGAGGACCTTGAAAGAAGCGGTGAATGAAGCCATGCGCGACTGGGTCACCAACGTGCGGGACACGCATTACATTCTCGGAACGGCTTATGGTGCTCATCCTTATCCAGTCATGGTGAGGAACTTTCAGCGCATCATCGGTGATGAGGCGCGCGAACAGGTTCTGGCACAGGAATCCCGTTTGCCCGACCTTCTGGTTGCCTGTGTCGGTGGAGGCAGCAACTCCATTGGACTCTTTTATCCATTTCTCCAGGACAAGGACTGTGCGGATGCTGGGAATCGAGGCTGGGGGCGAGGGGATCGAACCTGAGAAGCATGCAGCCCGCTTTCAGGGAGGCTCTCTCGGGGTGCTGCAGGGTACCCGATCCTATATTCTGCAGGATGAGGAAGGGCAGATTCAATTGACGCAGAGTGTGTCGGCTGGACTGGATTACGCGGCCGTCGGTCCCGAACACGCCTGGCTTAAAGATCATGGTCGAGTGGATTATGGATTTGCTACCGACGACAAAGCACTGGAAGCGTTCATGAAGCTGGCACGATTGGAGGGGATCATTCCCGCCTTGGAATCCAGCCATGCTGTTGCAGCGGTCATTGAAAAAGCTCCGAGCATGTCGAAAGATAAAATCATTATCATCAACCTCTCCGGGCGAGGAGACAAAGACGTTCAGCAAGTGGCCGACCGCTTGAAGATGAATCACTCAGAATGTTGTTTGATCCCAGCTTTTGACCCTGTAGGGTAACGCCTCATATGACAGAATTCGCGCAGTGGCAGGGTCAGCATATGATGCAATGCTGGTCCCCGCAGGCCGGTTACGACCCGATTCCAGTATCCAGAACAGAAGGCTGTTGGATCCATACCGCCGATGGAAAGAAGATTTTTGATCTCAGGAGTGCTCATGAATGCATCAATTTAGGATTCAACCATCCGAAAGTCATTGCTGCCCTCAAATCTCAAATGGATCGGGTGGTTTATGTCACCGATGATTTTGCAGCAGAGCCCACTGGTAAATTAGCTCGCCGACTGGCAGAACTCACGCCAGGGTCACCCAATAAACGTGTTTATTTTGCTCAGAGCGGAGCCGCTGCGGTCGAGGCTGCCATCAAGGGAGCTAGATTGTATCAATACAATCAGATGTTTCAGGAAGGAGGGCTTCAAAAAGCCGATGCTCCCGGTCAATACCCGTATCCCTATAAAATCATTTCAAGGTATAAATCCTGGCATGGTTCTACGTCGGGGGCTTCATCTGTCAGTGGCGATCCCAGACGCTGGTTCCAGGAGCCATTGACGGTTCCAGGGGTCGTTTTCGCCCCTGAAGCCAACGCTTTTCGCCCACCCTTCGGGTCACCTGAAAATTTTGTGGAGGAGAACCTTGGTTACATCGAATACATGATCGAGAACGAGGGTGGTTCCAATAAAGTAGCCGCTGTGATTGTGGAGCCAGTCGTTGGCAGCAATGGTATCATCCCGCCACCACCAGGCTATCTCAAGGGGGTCCGGGAAATCTGTGACCGATGGGGATTGCTGATGATAGTGGACGAAACGATGTCAGGCATGGGGCGTACGGGGAAATTACTCGCCATAGAGCATGACGGAGTGGAGCCGGACATCATTATTCTCGGCAAGGCATTGGGAGCTTATTGTCCACTGACGGCTGCCATTTTTTCAGAGAAAGTATCGGCGTCCTTTGAAAACAATATTTTTGGTCACGGTCAGAGTTATTCAGGCCATGCCCTCGGCTGTGCAGGCGCTCTGGCTGCATTGGAAGTGCTTGTGGACGATGGATTGCTTCAAGAAGTCGCAAGCAAAGGAGCCTATCTGGAATCCAAGTTACGGTCGATCGCTGCCAACCACCCATGTGTTGGAGATGTCCGTGGCGTGGGATTGTTCTACACCATGGAATTGATAGCTGACCACGATACAAAAACTCCTCTCAGAAAAACCACGGAAAAATACACACGCACGATTATAAAAGATATCTCCGATTTTCTGTTCAGGGAAAAGAACGTCTATGTTCCATCGGATAAATTTGGTATTTGGGTTGTGCCGCCCCTGATAGTTACTGAATCTGAAATGGATTGGTTTTGTGAAGCGATTGATGAAGCGTTGGACTTGGTGGACAAGACACTGTCCGCAGGTAAATGAGTTGATTGCCTTGCCGGGCAATAAACTCAGGTGGCTAACTTTTCAGGTTCATGGTCGATGAGATCACGCAGGAAAGAAAAACTCCTTTACTTCATGGGGATTTTCGAATCGCACGTCGCAGTTGTTTGAAGCAGTTCGTCTGGTTGATGAAGTAACGCTTTGGAAGACATCCAATTCACAAACGATCCAGAGCCACCCGTTTTGCCATGAATGGTAACAATCACTCGGCTTCAGCAAGTCAAGGAAAGACGCTTTCTTCCATGATCTACCCCTTTGATCTGATCTCCTTAGCCTATTTATTGCTCAATACCTTAGGAAGAAAAAAGCCCAGCCCTCAGGTTCCTGTTTCTCTCGGTTACCGAATCTCTGGGGATCTTTCGAGAGCCTTTCCAATCGATCGGTTCAGCTTCGAGTTCTGATTTGGACATCGGGGCGGTTGGATTAAACCAACTCCAAAGCGGTTTTCGCTTAACTCTACCTGCAGGTTTTTGAGGTTGGTCGTAATTGCTTTGTTTTTTTTCGAACGGAGCAAACCATTCCTTGAGAAGTCCTCCAGTCTCTATCTTTTTCTTTTTCTCGCTGTTCAACAGAGTTTCTTCTGAGACTTGGGCCTCCGGTGCCTCAAGGATGACTTTTTCTGCCTGGGCTTCAAGGACTTCAAGAGTGGCTTTGGAGAGTTTTGGTTTGCTTTTGGACTGCTCTTGAGCATGGAGTATTGCCCCGCTCAGTAGCCCAGCGATGATGCCGCTAGTCACCAGGCGATGCAGTTTTCTGGTCAATAGCTGAAAGTCGGATGCATTCGTCATATTTCAGGCCTTATTAAACGGCGAGACTTCTGGCTTGGCAATCATCTTATCATCACCCATATTTCCAACCTGTCAAAATGCGCTCTACTATGACTGCAAAAGTTCTTTTATGTTTGTGTAAGAGCAGGCGGCAAGGCCGTTCTGCATTGACAAGTGTCACCCGTTCAACAGCGCTTGTAATGGCTTTCTTTTTCTTGGCTGTGATGTCGCCAACCATGCATGCGGGAAAACGCCACTGGACCTATCAGGATATTCAAGCGCGCAGTCAGCAGATCGATGCGTTCATTCAGGAGCGGCTTTCAGAAGAGCAGATTGAGCCTGCACCTCTGGTGGCTGAATCAACCCTTCTTCGTCGGCTTTATCTCGATTTAATTGGGCGTATCCCCAGTATTGAAGAGGCCCAATCTTATATTGATTCCTCAGACCCTCAAAAACGAGATCAGCTCATCAATCGACTTCTCGACTCGGAAGGGCATGTGAGCCATGAGTACAATCACTGGGCTGATCTGCTGAGAATCAAGTCACGCATGAGGAATTTGCCGGGGCAACCTTATATTGAATGGGTTCGTGATGCCTTTCGAGGGAATATGCCCTATGACGAGTTCGTTGGTCAGCTCATTAATTCCAACGGATATTTATGGGATGATGGAGCAACTGGATTTTATTTCCGTGATGCAGGCATGGAACTGGATCACATGGCCAATACCTTTCAAGTATTCCTTGGGACGCAAGTCGGTTGCGCGCAATGCCATGATCATCCTTATGACAGCTGGACGCAAAAACAATACTACGAGCAAGCTGCATACACCTACGGGGTGAAAACAACCGATTCGAAAATGAATCGAAAATTTCGTGGTCTCGGAAACAATAAAATACGCAATGACATTGATCCAGCCCTCAAAGCGGCAGCTCGGCGGATGGTTCGTCCCTTGAAATACCGAGTCTTTGAAAGCGAGACTGCCCTTGAAGTTGCCCGATGATTATCAGTATGAGGATTCAAAACCAAAATCCAAAGTAACACCTCATCCAATGTTTGGTCATTTAGTGGATGGCAAATCCGACGCTTCCTTGCGGCAGGCCTACGCCGAATGGTTGACCTCACCCGAGAACCCCCGGTTTCCGACAGTCGTTGCCAATCGTTATTGGAGACGAATGATGGGAGTCGGGTTGATCGAGCCTGTGGATGACATGCGCGACGGTGTGGAAGCGAGCCATCCTGAACTCATTAAATTTTTAGCCGACACCATGGTGGAGATCGGTTTCGATTTGAGAGTTTATCAGGCTATTCTTTGCGGTACGGAGACTTACCAGCGTGCCGCTTTGCCAGATGAAAGAGACCCTCTGGAGCCATTTCTCTTTCATGGGAGGCCCCTGCAGCGGATGCGTGCAGAGCAAATCTGGGATTCAGTGATGGCCCTGATTGTTCCTGACCTGGATGAACGTCCTGGATTCGTTCGGGTGGATCGGAACTATGAAATGGCACGTTTTCTCAAAGAAAAGCCCCTGAACGAAATCCTCTCGACCATTGAAAAAGAAAAAAAAATCGAGGATTCCATGCGTTCAGCACAAAGCAAAGTGACCCAAATGCAGCGTCGCTTGGGTAATATCCAGCGAGCGAAGCGCAAGGGGCCACAAAAGGTCTCAAAATTACGTTCAGATCTCAATCAAGCCAAAGAATCGCTCAAAGTAATCAAATCAGAGTCCATGCTTGCTCACTTGCCTGCACGCAAAATAAATGATCTTCGCTGGAAAGGGATGCCGTCCCAATGGGTGCGTGCTTCCAAATTACAATCTCCGGCACCTGAAGGGCATTTTTTGAGATCCTTTGGTCAATCAGACCGTGAAACCATTGACAATTCAAATGATGAAGCAAATGTGCCGCAGGCATTGATGTTGTTGAATGGTCCCATGCTTGAATATCTCAAGAACGGTCGATCTGAGCTGGCGTCTGCACTCAGGGATGCTCGCACAAAGGAAGAAAAACTTGATTTGCTTTTTCTGGGCTTCATGACTCGTGAACCTCGTACTGAGGAAAAAGAATGGCTCATGTCTGAATGGAATCAAGAGGGTGATTCATATATGCAAAAGGTGGCATGGATGCTGTTGAACGCCCGAGAATTTTCATTTATCCAATAAATCCAGTAAGACACTCGAACCCTGTTTTCCGCATATGAAACCAGAATTACTCAACACAGATGGATGCAATCGAAGGGCGTTTGCGGGTTATCTTGCAAAATCTTTACTGGGAGTGGGACTCGCACCTTTGACTTTTCAACAGAGTCTCGCAGCCGCAAGTAAACCGGTCACGCAGGTGTCACGTCGTGGGGCAGCGACTAAAGTGATATACTTGTATATGAATGGGGGGATGAGTCATTTGGATACACTTGATCCCAAAACAAATGAGGAAGTGCGTGGTCCTGTATCATCTCTGATCGCACCGCACTGTGGGATTCAGGTGAGCGAGTATTTACCTCGGATGGCAGGATTGATGCATCACACCGCTGTTATCCGTTCCATGAAATCCAATCAAGGCGCTCATGAACGAGGACGGTATTACGTTTGGACCGGGTATAATCAGCGTGGCACCATTCGTCATCCTGCAATGGGGGCCTGGGCGGTGCGATTAGGTGGAGTGATGAATCCTAATCTTCCCGGATACATCAAAGTCGGTGGAGACAGTCGGCATCCAGGGAGCGGTTTCATGGAGGCCAAATATGCTCCTTTGCCTATCGGGAACCCTGAACGCGGCCTTCAAAACAGCGGTCTACCCAAAGGCGTCGATGAGGATGCTTTTCAAAACCGTCTCTCCATGGTGGATAAATTCAATCGTCGATTTGAGGAGTCCTATCAGTTGAAAACTGTCAGGGCCTACTCTGATGCTTATGAGCATGCGATCAAGCTTATGAAGAGTCAGGACCTGGCGGCCTTTGATCTGAGTCTGGAATCTGAGAAGACACGGGCTGCATACGGGGAAGATGCTTTCGGTAAAGGGTGTCTGCTTGCAAGGCGATTGATTGAAAGAGATGTTCGTTTCGTGGATGTCAGCCTTGGGGGATGGGACACACATCAAAATAATTTCGAACGGGTGCCACAGAGGGCTGAAATTCTGGATCAAGCAATGAGCGCCTTGATACAGGATCTGGCAAGCCGTGGCCTTCTTGAGGAGACACTGGTCGTGCTTGCGACCGAGTTTGGACGTACACCAAAGATTAATCAAAACAATGGGCGTGATCATTATCCGAAAGCCTTCAGCTGTATGCTGGCTGGTGGTGGTGTAAAAGGGGGCACTGTCCATGGTGCGACCAATGCTCAGGGTACAGATGTCGAATCCAACCCTGTTTCGATACCTGATTTCAATGCTACCATTGCTCACGCACTGGGATTACCTCAGGATGAAATCATTTATGCGCCATCGGGAAGGCCTTTCACAGTAGCTGACAAAGGTAAGCCCATTACTTCGATTTTTGCTTAGCGTGAACTGCCCTTATCAATGGCTGGTCAGCACCGCCAGCACGATGGCAATGAACATGAGTAAAGCCCCAGTGAAACGCATCATCAGTTTGCGGGGATCGGATTCCTCAGTGCGTTTATTAATGAGCTTGGCTGTCAGCCAGACCAAGACAATGGCCCACAAACCTCGGGAGCTGTAGACCACATTCACTCCCGTTGCATTATGGTAGAGTGAAACGGCCAGAGAGATGAATATTGCCTGTTGGCCTGTTAGAATTGCTCCACCCAACAGCCAGGCTATTGTTTTTCGATCTAACTTTTTGAGAGGTTTCTCAAAAAACGGCACAAGGGATGTTGCCAGCAAGGCCACAGTGATGAACAGGATACTGAGAAAGGCTTTCACACCAAATGCCGGAGCCCATTCCTGCACAAGTGCGTCGCAAACGCCAAAGGAGGCAGAGCTGCAGATCGTCAAGCCTGTCGCCAAAGGCATTCTTCGATTCGTGGATTTAAGGTCTGTTTTACCCAGAATATAAATTGCAATGGCGGTCAGCATTGCCGCAAACCACATGCCTCCTGGAATATGGATGCCAAAGATAAACCATGCAAAGAATGCGACAAATACCGACTTTGTGCCCATGACAGGTGTCACCAGCGAGACATCCCCGATGCGTATCGCTGCAAAAGTGATCCAGTGACCGATGAAGAAAGCAGCCCCGGTAATCAATGGATAATGGATTAAATGCCATTGCATTTCCCCTTTCTCCCAGAAGATGAAGGGCCCGAAAAAGAGCGCCATCACCCAACTGGTGACAACAAAGGTATGGAGTGTACCTGCGCCTCGTCGGAAGGCTTCCTTGAAAAACAAGGCTGCAGCGGCGTAAACGACGGCCGCAATGGCCGGCAGGATCAAATACAAAGGTAAATCACTCATGAAAGGAGCATGGGAATCTGAAAAAAATCAGAATAGATGTTAGTTTTTTGCCTGCTTTCGCGAAGTTGAATATTGATGAGTGAATAGGCAGTTGGGTAATCATCCAATTAAAAATGCCAGATACCTTTTGCCTTGGTGAGTCGTTTGTAAATGGCCTTTCGACAGGTGACATAAAGGTGTTTTCGTTCAGGACCCGAAAAGGCAACGTTGCTCATATCTGCAGAGAATGGTTTCGCTATGATACCGCTGATTCTTCCCGTCGCATCAAACATTTGCAGCCCAATGGCCGATGCAATGTAAAACCGGCCGGCGGTGTCAACGGTCATGCCATCACCAAGGCACGCCGAGCCATCGGATGGCCGCCGCATGGTCATGTAGGCATCGCCATGAGATGCCCCCAATCCAACCTGAGTTGCAAAAGCCCAAACCTTATCACCTCCGTATTCGGAAACAGTTAAGATTCCCATATCCGGTGACAGGCAAATTCCATTTGGCCCTGTGATGCGACCTGTCACCTTCCGCTTCTTATTGTTTACATCAAGAAAGAAGAGCCCTTTTTCAGCCGTGAAGAAAAGTTCCGAATGCTGAGTAACGACCAGATCATTAGCATGCGATTCGGTTGCCAGTGAGGTCATGCTTCCATTCTCCTCAAAAACAAAAACTTCGTTTTCTCCCCACCTGCAGCCATAAAGTCTTCCGTCAGGCCCGAATGCCAGGCCGCTTACTCCTTCCGCACCTTGAATGTATATTTCCAACTGGTCGCTTGCATCTAATTTGTAGATGGCACTCTGGTTCCCGCGTCGACCGGAAAAATAAAAAGCGCCTTGCTCATCTGTACATGCTCCATCGGTCATCTGGAACCCGTCCTGCACCAACTCCCACTCCTCTCCTTCGAGCAAGACTTTTGAAAGGGCCATATCGCCTGCAAAATTTTGTGCCATAAGCGAAGCGAAGCTCAGAGTGAGCGAGAAGCATCTCAATATGAAATTTCGAAAATAAGTGTTGGCGCGAAACATGGCCGTCATGTTGTGATAATCTCGCAAAACCCGTCAATGCCATTCATTCAATAGAATACACAGATCAGAGTATTGAAGATGTCTCTTCAACCGTAAAGGAGAGCCGGGCTTGCTCTCTGGCAATACTCTTTGGCACCCTTTACGTCGTGCATGATAGTAAGAAAGTGTTCAGATTGTGTCGATCCCCTTCATTTTTTTGATAGTGATATTCTTTATGAATCGAGAACTGATTGTTCTAAATGACATGTAAAGAGAAGGTTGTGTTTTTTCAGTGCCAGTTTTCAGGCGATCTGAAGTTCGTGTGACTCAATTTTAGATGGAATCTCATTCGTTCAAACCTTACAAAGTCTGATATGTCTTTGGATTCATCCATCATCAAGGCTGCCAAAGGGGATTCTCCTTATTGGATGGCTGTGTTACACGGTTTGGGCGACAGCATGGAGGGCTATCGATGGATGCCTGATCAGATGCGCTTGCCTTGGCTGAATTATTTGCTGATCAATGCACCTGATCCTTACTTCACTGGTTACTCATGGTTTGATATTGAGGGAGACCGTGAGCCCGGTATCTGTCGAAGTCGCGATCTATTGTTTCAGACTCTGGACACATTCAGATCTCAGGAATCCGTCAGTGCAGATCACTTGTTTGTATTCGGTTTTTCGCAAGGATGTGTCATGACGCTTGAAACTGGGTTTCGGTATCCGCATCAGCTTGCAGGCTGTATCGGCGTGTCAGGATTCATTCACCGGGCTGACGCCTTGGTTGCAGATCAAAGCTCGCATGCAAAGCAGCAGAGGTTTTTGATGACGCACGGTACTCAGGATCCCCTGATTCCATCTGGCCCCGTCAAAGATCAAATGGGATTGCTGCAACGTCAGGGATTCAATTTCAAATGGCAGGAATACCCCAAGGAGCATACGATTTACGGTGAGGTAGAGTTGCAATGCTTCCGCGAGTTCCTTGAAAATGCCAAAGTTGAAATTGAACCTTAGCCTGCAGCCTCAAGCATTATTTAGATAGAATGGCAGCACGGATGCAGGGTGAATCAGTTTGTCATGTGATGCATTATTCCAGTCCAACCCAATCTGTTTGCTGGTCCAAAGGCCTGAGGTTCTTTTTCAAGGTCTTTTTGTTGGCTGTCTGTCTGCTCGGTTATTCGTTGTCCGCCCAATTGGCACTGCCCCGACTCACTGATTTTTTTCCAGTCGAAGGGGAGCCCGGAACGATTGTCACCTTGACTGGAACAGGCTTTCAAACAGCTGATTCCATATTGTTTGGGGTGGGCTTGGCATCGTTCGAAGTGATCAGCGACACACAAATTCGAGCTGTTGTTCCCTCCGACGCCACAACTGGACCTCTGACGGTTAATACCAGTCGAGGTTTCGCTGCGAGCAATGATTTCTTTCAGGTTGCACCACGTATCATTCTTTTCGAGCCTGGCTACGGAAAAGCAGACGATGTGATTACGTTGCGAGGCGCTAATTTTTCCGGACTTTTTCAAGTATGGGTAGGAGAAAATCTGGCCGCCTTTCAGACGGTTGGGGAGACTCAGCTCGCCTTTACTGTCCCTTCAGATGCATTGACAGGAGTGATCCGGCTTGTTTCCGCAGCAGGGCAAGTTGAATCCGATGCTGAATTCAAAGTGATTGGACCTGCACCATTCATTCTTGATTTTGATCCGGTGATGGCTCCTCCAGGTGAACTCATCGTCATACGAGGCGCGCAATTGTCAAATGCCACTGAAGTGCTTTTTGCCGGTGATAAAGAGGGGGTGTTCAGTGCAGTGGCTGATACACAAATCATTGTTCGTGTGCCCGCAGGCGCCGATTCCGGCCCAGTCAAAATCACCGCACCAGAAGGGCAAGGTGAAAGTGAGATGGACTTTCTTGTATGGGGAGCAGGACCTTTCATCACCGGCTTGAATCCTTCGAAGGGGCAGGCAGGTGACACCATCATTGTGGAAGGGGTCAACCTGAGTAGTGTGAAGGAAATTTTCCTGAATAGCGCTGGTGTCAATTTTCAGGTTGTTGCGAATACTCAGTTGAGCCTTTCAATTCCTGCAGGTGCAACATCCGGCTTCATCCGCTTGGTCACCGCATTGGATGCTTACACATCTGATATTGAATTGATGGTTAAAGGAGCGGGGCCTGTCATTGAATCTTTTGTTCCATCATCAGGGTTGCCTGGTGCGCAGGTGCAATTTCAGGGACAACATTTTGCGCATGTTGAATCGGTCTTGTTCGGGGAATTGGAGGCATCTTTCGAAGCTGCCGCAGAGACGCAACTGACGGCTCTGGTGCCTATGGATGCGGAGACCGGTTTCATCACTATCAAAACAGCCTTTGGTGAATCCGTGTCAGACAGAGTATTTGTCGTTCAGGAACCCACGCCAACGATCACCTCTTTTTCTCCCACTTCAGGTCAGTTGGGAACTCAGGTCACATTAACTGGTAATCATTTCAATGGTGTTTCCAGTGTGTTGCTCGGAGGCAAGGAAGCGGCTTTTCAAATTGTGGCGGATTCACAGATCCTGATCACTGTGCCTGCGGATGGAATGACTGGCGCCTTACGCGTGGAATCACCATCGGGAGACGCAGAGACGGAGTCGCTATTTTATTTCCCTGCAAGCATTGATTCCTTCGAACCCTTGAAAGCAATTCCTGGAAGTGAACTGATAATCCAAGGCGCCAACTTTACGGGAACCTCCAGGGTCCGCATTGGAGGGAAGGAAGCTGAAATCCTGTCAGTCAGCTTGAATGAAATAGTGGTCATCGTTTCTTCCGATGCCCTCATTGGCACAGTGTCGGTAACGACTCCCGCAGGATCTCTAGCGACACAGCAGGTATTTGGTGTGCTTCCTTTTATTCAGGGAATGACTCCTGTTGCCGGACCCATTGGAACGATTCTTCAGGTCACGGGTATGGGCTTTTCTGAAGTGCAAACTGTTTTGATTGGTGAACTGGCGGTTTCCTTTTCAATTCCATCCGATGGATTGATCGAAATAATTGTCCCGTCCAATGCACCATCTGAGCAAGTGACTGTCATCAATCCCGCTGGATTGTCAATTTCTCCTGACTCATTCCAACTTCGAATGGCAGCTGATCTAAGTCTGGAGGTCATACCTTTAGCAAATCGTTCATCATGGGGAATCCCCAATGCGTTTTCTATCAAAGTGCACAACGCGGGCCCCTCAACCGTGAGAAATTTCTTCTTGCAGCATATCGTGCCATCAGGTTCTGAACTGGTTGCTTTATCTAATCCCAATGGCGCAACAGAGTTTGTAGGGTCTCAGATCACAAGCGGAATTGTGTCATTGGAAGCTGGCGAGACCGCGCAAATCATCCATACAATAACTACACCTCATTTTGGTTACGAATCGCATGTGTTTCAGATTGATACACAGATTTTTGATCCGAGCCCCCTGGATCAGCGTATCGAGCTGAATCAGCCAGTCCTTGGCCCGCCTGTTGGCTTGGCTATCGATCATATGGATAAGGGAAGGCATCGACTCAGTTGGCATCCGGATCTCCGCGGATTTGAGTTGCGGGCAGGTTCGTCTCTCTCGGATCCCTTGTCTTGGTCGAAGCTTCTCAGTCCTTTACCTTTGGGGAAATCATTCATGGAATTTGAACATTCTGAAATGAATATTTTTTATACCCTTGAGCCAATGGCTACAGGTCCATGAACAATTTTATAAAAATATCGAGTCCCTTCCTGTAAAATATTGCCCTTCCATGCGACATTCTGCTTGTCCTGATGACGAATTGCATTTGTCCTTTTCAAGCCATAAACCATTACGAAAAGTTGGTTCAGTTTGTAAGGGATGCTGGGATCAAATTGTGGAAATACCTCAGGATCAGTAAACCTCCATAGCCCAGCAGACACATTGTAAGGAATGCGTGAATAAATTGTTCTATCTATATAAAAAAAAATTCAAATTATTCATATTTTCGCATATCGACTATAGGTGTACGTCTTGGTATGATGCATTTCATTATTTATATGGATCATGGGTTTGTAGCTGCATCGTTCACGCCATTCTTTACAGAGAGCAACCTCAAGTGGTTCTGTTCAACAGTGTATCTTGCCATATTCCCGTATGCAACCCATCTCTGAAGTGGTTGCTAGGTTTTTTGAGCGGCACTGCTGTTGCTGCACTGAAGGTCAGTGTTTCTGATGAATCAGCTACCATGCCTCGTTTTTCAAGGTGAGGACAGCGCTGGCCGCAGAATAATGGATAATAATCAATACATTGACTTCCAAAGACTTCTAATGAATTAAATCGTTTTTTTATTATAATAATTAAATTTGGCTTTCTCTGGTATACATTCAGTTCTAAAATTTAAATTCCTTTGGAGTTTTCAGCCCATCGGAAAATTTCAGGCATTTATTAAAATGAAATCTAATTGCTACTTTAACTTACTCAGAACCAACGCGTTTGTCTTTTTTTTCGGCGTCCTTATTTCCTTTGGCCACTTACAGGCAGCTGACTCCGACGGTGACGGTATCATAGACGCCATCGACCGTAATCCGGATGGAAAGGGCTGGGTCATTGATCTACAAGAGACGAACGGTATCTTAACCCACACCGGAAGCCTGATTGAGGAGGGAGCTGGTGCATTAACTTTTTTGGAGACCGATATCACAGGTAATCACGGTTTGCTAAGGGTTTATAGCGCTGGGCGGTTCGATTTTATCGCTAGTTCACCGCATGATTCGCTCCCGCAAGGCGCTCAAAGAACCGATCTTTTTGAAGTCAATTCCACAGGGGGCATTTTATTTCAGGTATTGGTGAACATTACCGGTACTAATGACCCTGCCATCATTTCCAAGCTCAATTACCAGCTAAACGCGCAGCGACTCGAACGCCTTGAAAAGGCAAGTGGAACTTTGCGTGTTAAAGACATTGATACGGGGCAATCCAATTTCATTCCCCAGGAGCAGAATGTGGGGCTTCATGGAACTTTTTCTATCAGTAGCTCTGGTAACTGGACCTATGTTTCCAAAAATAGTCATCATGGCTTTCTGGTGGGCTCGAGTGTCAAGGATACCTTTACTGTGGTATCAAAAGATGCCACTCAGCGGGAAGTCAGTATCACCATCAATGGCACAAAAAATCCGGAACCGAATAACCTGAATGGCATGAATTACTACGAAGTGCCAAGCGAGGGGAAACTTTTGCTATGGGACAACATTGTAGAGGAGGGACCTTATTTTACATCTCTGGATGGGTGGAACTACCATAACGCAAATGTTCAGCAACTTTTCAAACTGGAGAAAGGGCGGCGCTACAGTTTCAAAATGGAAGGAGTGACCCTGGCAAACCCGAAACTCCAGTTGATGGAGGCGATCGATACGTCAAAAACCTATTCACTGCTGCAGCAACCAAGCAAGGGCAATGTGACGATTAATCCGTATACTGGATCCTGGGTCTATACAGCGGATAAAGACGCTACAGGCGATGATGAGTCGCTGATCCAGATAAAGGTGGAATCCGCTGGTGGAAGCGATCAAGTCATCGAAATCGACGGTATCAATCTAAGCAGTCAGAGACGCAATAAACGCATGGCCGGCGGGAATTTTGGTCGATGGATTGCCGGGAATGATGCGGGAGATTTCATGGGGTCTGATGCCGAAATTGTTTTTACCCCCAGCGAATCTGGCTATTATTTGTTAGCCTGTATTGGAAAGGAAGGTTCTCAGACCTTCGGCGTCGGTAGCTTCAAACTGACGGTAACCGAGGTGAGCAGTGACAATCCCTTCGGAGGGGATCGGGACAATCTCATGAACGTAGAGGCAGAGGGTGATCTGGTTAAACCTGTGTCATTGAGGGAGGATTATGAAAGCACGACACTTGTTGAAGGTGAAATTGATCCGGAAAAAAAGGACTTCAAGATTGTAGATGGAGATACTTTTAAAAACTTCAAAGGGCAACTGCAACAACACGGGGATATCGATTACGTCCAAATTGAGCTTAAGATTGAAAAGTGGTATTCCTTTGAGGTGGGAGGGGATCTGGCGGATCCAAGGATCGAGCTCCTTGACAAGAATTTGGGCTGGGTGGTCAATAGCTCTAGGGATGGGGGCAAGGGACTCAATGGGGTCGTTAAATACAAACCTTCAAAGACAGGTGTTTACTATCTAAAAATACAATCTGATGCACCCACTGATTGGCCAGAGAGCGTTTCCATGGGTAAGGGGGACTTATGTGGTCGAAGTAACTGGTGGAGCGATTGGCCCATATGGACATTGGCTCTCCAGCCAAGGTGTTCCTGCACTTTTCAGTAACCTTCCAGTCGACGACGTAGCCAGTGGAACAGAGACGAGCAGTTCCGCACTTATATCCGACCGGTTCAGCGGAATCATTGATAAGGACGGGGACCGTGATTGGTTTCGATACACGCTGGAAAAAAGTAAGATTTACCGATGGAATCTAGATTCCGCTGAACCGGTCGAAAATACCTGGAAGTCATTAGTCAAACCTTCCATTGTGCTGAGAGACAGTCAGGGAAACAAACTGGACGAGGATGCGGTCACACATCGTAATGGTGATGGTACCTTGGTTACACATTCGACCATCGTTTTCACTACTGAATACACGG
>CALSPN010000011.1 GCA_943788245.1 uncultured Verrucomicrobiae bacterium
CTCAAGGATTCGATGACTGGGCTGTGCTTCCAGGGCAAGGGCTTTACTACAATCCTGATATGATTTTTCCAAACGGACGTCGCCGTGTTGATGGGTATTGCACTGATGTTGTCACCGATCTTGCCGTTGATTGGCTCAAGGAAAAACGTGATGCCGATCGTCCGTTCGTGATGATGGTTCAGCACAAGGCCCCACACAGAAACTGGATGCCTGCTCTGCGTCATTTGGATTTGTATGACGACGTGAACATTCCAGAGCCTGCAACGCTCTTTGACCGATACGAGGATAATGCGCCTCCAGCACGTTTTCAGGAACTGGAAATCGATCGGCACATGGATCTCAATTATGACCTGTTTGTAGACCTGACTCCTGAGTTCAATCAACCCCCTTCGCAGAAACGGCAGGATCGGTCCGCCTGGCACAATATGAAGCGCATGTCTCCTGAACAGCTTCGTCAATGGAGAGCCGCTTACGGTCCGAAGGATGCTGCTTTTCATGAGGCAAACCTGGAAGGCAAGGATCTCGTACGCTGGAAATTCCAGCGCTATGCCAAAAACTACCTTCGCTGTATCAAGGGAGTCGATGAAAGTATCGGGCGTCTGAGAGATACGTTGAAGGAGCTTGATCTGGACGAAAACACAATCGTGATCTACAGCTCTGATCAGGGGTTCTACATCGGAGACCACGGATGGTACGACAAGCGCTGGATGTATGAGGAATCGCTGAAGATGCCTTTCATTGCGTATTGGCCGGGAGTGACTCAGGCCGGTTCGCGGAATACCATGATGATTCAAAACCTGGATTACGGTCAGACCTTCCTGGATATGGCCGGAGCTACCATTCCCGAAGACATGCAGGGCGCCTCACTCGTTCCGCTGCTGCAGGGAAAAACTCCTGCGAACTGGCGCAAGAGCATATACTACCATTACTACGAATATCCGAGTGTCCACATGGTGCCGCGTCATTATGGGATACGGACCGAGCGCTACAAATTAATGCACTTTTATCAATTTGGTGAGGAATGGGAACTCTATGATCTTGAAAACGATC
This sequence comes from uncultured Verrucomicrobiae bacterium, assembly GCA_943788245.1. GTDB lineage: Bacteria > Verrucomicrobiota > Verrucomicrobiia > Limisphaerales > AAA164-E04 > AAA164-E04. The sequence continues at coordinate 1,051 of CALSPN010000011.1, forward strand.
CGGATGAATTGACCAATATCTATGGTAGAAACGAGTATGCTCAGTTGAGCTTCGATTTGAAAAATCAATTATCTGAATTGCAAAGGCATTATGAAGACGACAGTGATATCTCCGAAAAGCCGGATACGTGGAAGGCGGAGATGAGAGGCAGCAAGTAGATAAAGCATCTCGATTTTCTGTAAAAAAAGCACCTGTTGTCATCCTCGGATGATTGCAGGTGTTTTTTTATCAAATCCTTCAAAGAATGGTTGTTATTGAGGTTAAGCAAAAGATGATATTCCATTGAATGTTGCATTTCTTTGCGTAGCCTTCTGGTTTCGCTCGAGCCTTTGATCTCAAGGCATTCTGTAGCACGGGTGTTCTTGCTTCTGAAAACTTAAATGTCTGTTGAAGGAAAAGTGATTGTAGTTACTCTTCAAAAAACAAATAAAATGAGAATATTGCTTTATTTACTTTGTTGCCTGCCCGGTTGGTTTGCAGTTGAACTCTCTGGCGCCTCCCTGTCATCGCCGGATGGCAATATTTCATTGAACTTCGAACTCAGGTCGCTGGGGGATCTGGATCATTGTCCTGTTTATGAAGTATCCTACCGAGGTGAACGCATTGTGAAACCCTCTCGTCTTGGTCTGGCGTTTGCAGATGCCGATGCGTTGACTCACGATCTAAGTGTTCAATCCACTCAGTTCACTGAACACAACGCTCTGTGGAAGCCGGTTTATGGTGAGCGTAGTCAGGTGCAGGATCACTACAATCAGTTAAAAGTATCGCTTTCACGCAGGGATGCTGGTGGCGTTATTCTGGAATGCATCTTCCGGTGCTACGATCAGGGTGTGGCCCTCTGTTATCGACTCCCCCGACAGGGCACCAGCGGAGCCATTCACATTGACGAAGAGCTTACGGAATTTGCGTTTGAAAATAATCACGCTGCCTGGTGCGTGTACTCAGCTCAAGGCAAGTATGTCTTGAAAACGATAGACACCATGGGGCGTGGTGTGGAACGGCCATTGACCTTGAAGACGCAAGAGGGTTGTTATATCGCCATTGCTGAAGCGGGTTTGGTTGATTATGCACGGATGAGATTGCGTCAACATGAAACGCGCCCTCATGCCATCGTCAGTGACTTGAGTGGCGATGTGATCGTTTCTCTGCCGGCTGTCAGCCCCTGGCGTGTGATCCTGCTGGGGCAAAGTCCGGGTGAATTGCTGGAGAACAATGATTTGATCTTGAACCTCAATACGCCGAATGCGATTGAGGACTGTTCCTGGATTCGCCCCGGTAAAGTCATCCGAGAGGTAACGTTGACCACGCAGGGAGGTAAGGCCTGCGTGGATTTCGCCGTGGAGCATCAACTTCAATATGTGGAGTTTGATGCTGGGTGGTATGGACCGGAAAATAGTGAAGCTTCCGATGCGCGGACAGTGACTTTGGATCCTGCGCGTTCACCAGGGCCACTGGATCTACCGGAAGTGATTCGTTATGCCAGGGAACGTGACATCGGTATTTTATTATATGTCAACCGCAGGGCCCTGGAACGACAGCTCGATGAGCTTTTACCTTTGTATCGAGATTGGGGTATCAAGGGATTGAAGTATGGTTTTGTGAGCGTCGGAACCCAGAAGGCGACCACCTGGCTGCACGAAGCGATCCGAAAAGCTGCAGATCACCAGTTAATGGTGGACGTGCATGACGAATATCGACCCACCGGATACAGCCGCACCTATCCGAATTTCATGACTCAGGAAGGCATTGGTGGCGATGAAACCGCGCCCTCCAATGAGCAAACCTTGACAATACTGTTTACACGGATGCTGGCCGGAGCAGGGGACAACACCCTTTGCTATTATGACGATCGAGTGATTCGAAACGCTTCGCATGCCTATCAGCTGGCCAAGGCCGTTTGTTTCTATAGTCCCTGGCAGTTTCTATACTGGTATGACAGGCCTCCGGGATCGCCTCGACGCAAAGGTGGCGCCGGGGGGCAGAAGGGGGTGGTTGGCAATGAGCCGGAACTGGAATTTTATGATCATGTGCCGACTGTTTGGGATGATACCAAGGTCATGCATGGTGCGATTGGTGACTATGCGGTTTTGGCTCGAAGGAGTGGTGAAGATTGGTTTGTCGGTTGCATGAACAGCGGAGAGCCCCGGACCTTGTCCGTGCCGTTTCATTTTCTACCCGAGGGCAAAACCTATGTTGCTCATATTTATTCCGATGACCCATCGGTCAAAACGAGAACACACGTGAGGATTGATCGTTACCGTGTGGATTCGAGAACCGTCTTTGAGACGTCAATGACGGCTCAAGGGGGGCAAGCCATCCGTCTTGTTCCTGCCAGACTCGAGGAGACTTATCCTTTCTACGGGCAATGAAAAAAAGATTTCCTCATGCATTCTCTCAAGTAACCTCATCGCGCTCGAGACGTGGGATTTAAATTTCTTTCCACTTTCTCAGATCTCCTTCGCGTATGGTTTGACCGTCTTTATCGAGCTTTTCCAGCAGAGGAATCGCGATGCGTCGAGGGATTTCCAGAACCTGGCGCAGTGAACTCACGGTGGAAGGGCCCTGAGTGGTCAGGTGGTTTTTAATTTTGCGAAGATAGTCCTCGTGCACCGATTGAAGGACGAGAAGGTCCGTCCCGATTTCAACGACTTTGTTCATCCTGATGAGGCATCGAATGGCGTCTCCTGCATCTTGAGATGTATCGTAGTGTTTTCGGGCTGGAGGTTCGTTGGGAGTCAGGGAGAGTTCCTTCAGGATCTGATCAGCAAGAGTTACCAGTCGATCAGGCAGAGTCACACTGTGGCTCTGATGGCAGAGGCATTCTCCAGCTTGTTCAATCGCGTGTTCTTTTCCAAGGTCACGCAGCACCATGGGTAACAGATCCAGTGAAGGAAGCAATTTACCAAACTCCCTGCGCAGTGTTTCCAATGGAATTCCCGGCTTGTCGGGATGTGTTTGATGAAAAAGGGTCACATGGTTGGCCATGACGGTGAGGTTTGTGTTCCACCATTTGGTATCCAGCAGCCAGTCACTTCGCTTGATGGCCTGTTTTGCTTTCACTAGCTTGGCGGCTTCTCTGGCCAATTGCTTGGCCGTCCATTGTCCCTTTGCAGCGAATGTGTCCAGTTGAATGCCATGATCTCTTGCGAGTCGTGCTCTCAGGTAGTCGTGAGCATCTCCTGAGCTTGAGGACAAATGGTTCAGGTATGTTTGCTGCTCCAGGTGACTCAGTTTTCGTTGGGAGCTGTCCGCATCCCAAATACGGCCTCCTCCCAGGGTTCCTTGCTGTGACCAATCGCGAAGTACGAATCGATCTCCCTCTACCGCAAACATGGGGCGCTCAAGCCGGATGCGGGCAGCTGCTCGGGTTCCAGGAGGCATGGGTTCATGATTTGAAAAATGAATCCTGCCCGGAATGTTGTCTGATCCGATATGCACTCGGATGCGAGTGCCGCTCTTGATGAAACCGTTTATTGGATTACCGGGTTTGTCGAAACGTGAGGTGCGCTCCATGATGGCATCCAGACAAGTCGTGTTCTGTCCCAAACCGTCAATGGTGACAACCTGTCCACGCCCCACGGATGTGTTTGTAAACGCCTGTTCTTTTCGCAGCGTGGTTCCGGGTAAATTGAGAGCTGTGCGCATGCCGGGTGCGGCTGCCTCCTGCTGTGCATGATGGTGCTGAATCGATCTGATTTTCGTTTGCAGATTTCCTGGTTGAACGCAAACGGATTGGTCGGTGGTGAAGGGAGCCCCGATCAGCGTGCCGGTGACCACGGTGCCCATGCCCTTGACTGAAAAACACCGATCGACAGGCAGGCGTGGTTTGCCAAGATCAAGATGAGCGGGTTGTCTCTTCAGTATGTCTGACACAGCATTTCCCAGTGTATCGAACCCTTCATACGTTTTGGTAGAAGTGGCAATGATGGGTGCTTCCTCAAAACGTGTTACCTTCAGTTCTTCACGGATCATTTCCATGACAAAATCCGCCTCACCCTCCGCAAGGTCCGATTTTGTCATGACCACGATCAGGTTGGGCACAGCCAGGTATTCCAGGATTTGAAAATGTTCTTCCGTCTGTGGCATCCAGCCATCATCTGCTGCGACGACCAAAAGACCAAGGTCTACCGCCCCGACCCCGGAAATCATATTTTTCACGAAATCTTCGTGACCGGGCACATCCACGATTCCCAGGTCATACTGGGTGGACGGGTTTTCCGGATCCCGCAACAACCATTGAGCAAAGCCGAGATCGATCGTGATGCCCCTTCGTTTTTCCTCGGGTAAGCGGTCGGGATCCTCCTGCGTCAATGTTTTGACCAGGGCGCTCTTGCCATGATCGACATGTCCGGCCGTGGCGACAATGAATGGAATGGATCGTTTGGCTTCGTTCATGCTTCTTTTGATGAACGATGGACGAGTTTCTCTTCAATTTGTTGGATGCATGCGGAGATGGTTTCGTCCTGATCAGAAAAGATCGTGCGAAGATTCAATCGAAACGATCCTTGTTGCACATAGCCGATTACCGGTGGGTGGCATTCGCGGAATGATCTGGCAATGGTGTCCGGCTTGATACCCTGGACATTCACCTCAATGGCAATCGAAGCCATGCGTGTTCTAGGCATGGTGCCTCCACCTACCTCAGAATCTGTTTCAATGATGCTCAAGTGGACGATCCTGCAGTTGGATGCTTTCAATATGGCGTCTGCGCGGTCTTTAAGGTTTTGTCTGGATTGGCTCAGCAATTCATAGGCAGGCAGGTCTGGAAGCTTGGGCGACTCGGGGTCGTTTTTGGATTCGAGATGTTTCTGTACAGTGAATTCCAAAGCACTCAAGGCCATCTTATCTGGTCTCAAGGCACGGAAAAAAGGATTGGATTTCAAGCGTTCAATCCATGTTTCTTTGCCTACAACGATACCTGCTTGAGGGCCTGCCATCAACTTATCTCCGCTGAAGCACACCATGTCCGCTCCCTTTTGAACGATGGATTCCGGAGTGGGTTCTTCTTCTATCCCAAAATGAGATGCTGTGTGGATCAAAGCGCCGCTACCCAAATCGACTGCAAATGGTATTTGCTGGCTTTTGGCTAATTCTGCCAAGTCCTTGATCGAAGCTGATTCGACAAATCCATCCATGTAAAAGTTGCTTTGATGGACCTTCAGTATGAGTGCTGTCTCGTCAGTGATTGATTTCTTGTAATCATTGATGTGAGTGCGGTTGGTTGTTCCGATCTCTTTCAATTGAAGCCCAGTTGATTCAAGGATCTCCGGAATGCGGAATCCACCACCGATCTGAACAAGCTCACTTCTGGAAACCAGCACTTCGCGACGATCGGTTAATTTACAGGCACTTAGAATGAGGATCAATGCCGATGCACAATTGTTGACTACAGTTGCCGATTCAGAACCGGTCAGGACCGCCAGCGCTTTTTCGACTAGAGCGCCACGCTTGCCGCGTTTGCCAGTGTTAAGGTCCAGTTCCAGACTGTTGTAGCCGATCATGCTTTGATTTAAATGCACGCAGAGGTCCATGTGGAATGGGGCTCTTCCCATATTTGTATGCAGCACCACTCCAGTTGCGTTGATGACCGGTTGCAGATGGCCTTTTTCGATACTTTCAAGATGAGAACCTATGGCAGCTTCGATAAAGTCGGTATCGGGCAAAGAATGTTCTTGTTGCCAAACACGGAGGAGGTCCTGAATCAGTCTTTTTCGGAGTAAACGCGGAATAGGATACGAATCGGTTTTTCTTAACAGCGAATCGATGGATGGGGGTCTTCTTCTGTTGGAATCTGACTGGTTCATCTGGAGATCCATCACATCCGAAATTAGTTGTTTTGGCAATGCGTAAGAGGGAATTAACCTTCTTATGAGTGGTATCGGAACCAAGATTCCAAACATATGGGAGGAATTATGGGTAGATTTTTGTCTGGTGCTTGAATTTCAACGATTGTTTGGGTAGTTTTTAAATCAATGTTAGATGACCGGCCATACATGCAGTCCCCATACCATCCCCAAACAAAGTTTTCGGCGGTCGTGATACTCATTGTCATCTGTGCAGGCGTCTTCCTGCTTCAAATTTTTACCCAGCCCAGTAGTCCATCTCTAGTGAACTCGGTATGGGGTCAGTATTTTTACCTCAGCCAAATCGGTGTATCCCGCGGGTTTCTTTGGCAATTGATCACTTTTCAGTTCATTCATGGAAGCCTTCTGCACTTATTGTTTAATTGTTGGGCTTTGTATCTCTTTGGGCGAAGTATTGAAGAATCGCAGGGTAAAGCTGGTTTTTTCAGAGTCTATTTTTTGTCAGGAGTCGCAGGCGGACTTTTGCATGTCATCATCGCCTGGGGACTGAACGGTAATTCGGTTCCAATGTTAATGGTCGGGGCCTCAGCCGGTGTGTATGGACTCATTGCGGTGTTTGCCCGCCTCTGGCCTGATACACCTCTGACAATGTTCCCTATCCCTATCACCATCAAGGTGAAACATCTGTTCTTTATTCTTCTGGCGATTGCGGGTTTGGGGCTGATCCTATCGCGGGGTAGCGGGGTTTCTCATGCGGGTCATTTTGGCGGAGCCATCGCGGGTCTGTTATACGTCTATTTCGCAATTGAAGGTAAAAAGATGTCTTTCGCAATGTCATCAAGGCCTTCCCTGAGCAAAGTGCGCCAAGTTCACCCAGCGAGTAAAGTCGGCAGCGTGCTCAAGCGCGTGTCGAGGTCCAGTAAAAATTCCTCTTCGCTCACCGAGGAGGAATTCATCACTCGGAAAGTCGATCCAATTCTTGAAAAGATTTCTGCTCATGGAATCCACAGCCTCACCGAGAGTGAGCGGAAAATACTCGAATCGGCTCGATCTCGCCTCAAAGGGCGATTATAGAATTTCAAGACCATTCTATTTGCTCTCTTTTACAAAGGTAGCTTTCTGAAGTCAGCATACTGAGAGTTCACAACAAACGAACCTTGAATCGAAGAGCACTCTCATGAATTTATTCCCTGTCTTAGGGCGTGAACTGCAGATCAGCGCCAGAAAACCGCTCACTCATCGATTAAGAGTGGTGATTGTATTTGTCTGCCTTGCTTTTTGTGGAAGGACACTCTTTCCCTATTCCCGCATGGGAAACATGGGAGCAGGACAAGGAATCGATCTCTTTCTCACACTCACTGTCATTGCGGTTCTTTTCAGCGCATTTGCGGGTGTGTTTGTCTGCTCTGACAGTCTGAGCAGAGAAAAACGTGATGGCACGCTTGAATTATTGTTTCTCACTCATCTGCGACCAATCGACGTGGTGTTTGGAAAACTCTTTGCGCATGGATTGAATTTGTTTTACGGATTGCTTGCCTTCGTGCCCATCCTTGCGATGACTCTTCAATTGGGTGGGGTAAGTCTGGCCTTGGTGGGAAAAAACGGTGCTTGTCCTCTTGAATTGTCTCTTCTTGTCGATCGCGGTTGGTATATTTGTTTCATCCATCAGCAAGGATGAGCGAAAAGCGCTCTGGGCCTCCATTGGCTTGTTATTCATCATCTATGTCGGGCCTTACATCTTGATCGAATACACGTCGCAGAACTGGGAGTGGGGATTTGAGGCTTCAGCCCGCCTGTTATCCTTTATCTCTCCCCTGACGGCTATGAACATTATCTTGGATGGCGGTTTTAATCGTCTTCCGACCTCCGGTTTGCGTGGATTGAACGCGGGTGGCATGGGTTTTTCCATTGCCCTGTTGGTGCCCCACCTTGTTGCCTGGTTTCTTTTATATCGTTCAGGGTGTTCTATTGCCAGGTTGGCTTCAGACAGCCCGCGCTCGACCTGGTTTGACGCTATTCGCGAGCGTTGGCACTACTTTCTGTTTGGGCGAGGAGAACAAAGGAGGGTTCATCGACAATGGTTGCTGGATCATCATCCGATGACGTGGATGGTCATGCGGGAAAAGTTGAAGCTGAAGTATGTCTGGACCTTCGTCGTCTCGGTTCTGTTCATCTGGGTGATGGGCTACATGTTCAATGGAGAAATCATGGCCGAACCCACCTTGCTGATCTCACTGGGAATGTTTGTTCACTTTTTTCTCAAAATATGGGTGGCCTCGGAGGCTGCTTCGGCCATTGCTGAGGATCGCAGAACAGGTGCTCTGGAGTTGGTCGTCACCACTCCTCTGGGTGCTCATGGAATCGTTCATGGCATTTTCAAGGCCTCATTGCTTCAATTCTGGAAACCCGTCTCATTGTTAGTGCTGGCCGAGGTGCTTCTGGTCTGCACGATTGTGGCTCCTGGGCGTGATCAGGACATGTCGCTGCTCCGTTTTCAATATCTGGCGGCCATAGGTATGCTGGTGGTAGACATGGTGTCGATTGGATGGGTTGCGCATCTGGCATGCACTGAAAACGGGTAGTTCGCACAAAGCCATAGGGCGTTCGGTGCTATGGATGCTTGCTTTGCCCTGGGTAATTTACCTCTTTGGATTTCAAACATGGGACATGGTCTGGAAGCCTGCTGTGAGCCACATTAACCATTGGCTTCATGATGTGGTTTTACCCACTCAAGACCAGCGTAATGACATCAAGTTTCTTCATCAGTCAGGCCATATTGTCTTCTGGTGCCTGATTGGACTGGCTTGGAATTTCTGGTATGCCTGGCGCCGAACACGCCGTCGGGTGCTGAGCCAGTTTCAAACCATGGTTTCAGAATCGAGTCTTGAGTGGAAATCATGAAGCAAGCGACTCCTTGCAAGACATTGGCCAGAGTCATGCTTGCATTGGATAACGGTGGGCGATTTTTCAATTTGTTGACGCGCGCTGGAGATGGCGAAATTTCACAAAGCGAGATTTCCAAAGCCGCTTGGATATCAGGGGGGGCAGATCAGTGCCTCACTTTTCTTTCAGTCAGTCATTGGAGGCTTATCTGCCACGGATCAAGCCTCGCTCATTGATCAGCTGACGGGAAAAATGCGCGATCGATTGCGGTATTCATCTGTCGGAAACATTCCAATCTCTCAATTCAGGCGGAGTGTTGAACTCAATCTGCCGGCGATTATCGAGGGATATCCTGCTTTTACTTTAAATCGGAGCCAGGTCACCAGATGTGTGATGGTGCCCATAACGGCCAATAACACGACGGCAATGTTGATGATTCCGATCACTGAGCAATTTGATATCTACGAAGTTTTTTAACATGTGGACAAGACCCGGGCCGAGCGACGATCACCGCGCTCACCAAGGTCAGGGGAGCAGGAAAGCTGGAGGCGGGATCGTGTGGCTTTTGCTGTTACTGTCAAGGAAATGGAAGTCAAACGACTTCCGGAAATCAAAGGTCATCCATGTCTGGACAGGTTATCATGCTCGTAAGATAGACTGATTCATTTGTGGGGAATTTGAGCTGTTCTTCAAAACGTTCTCCAAATATCGCTTGCACCAAGGTGTTCAACTCATCAAATTGTCATCAACATGATGCAATTGAATAAGGAATCAGAAGAATCAAAACCAGTTGTTCCCAATAAAGTATTTGAATCCCTGTCGAAACAGCGGACGATCACCCTCTTTGGTGAAATCAATCAGGATTTAGCCGAAAAGGTGACGCAGGCCCTCCTGTTTCTGGACCACGAATCAAACGATCCCATCAAGGTGATCATCAATTCTCAGGGCGGACACGTCGAATCGGGGGATACCATCTTCGACATGATTCGTTTTGTGAAGTCCAGGGTTTATGTCATTGGCACTGGGTGGGTGGCCAGCGCAGGAGCTTTGATTTACGCTGCCCCTCCCAAGAAATATCGTTTGAGTCTGCCCAGCACTCGCTTCATGTTACACCAGCCAATGGGCGGCGTAGGTGGTTCAGCTTCCGATGCTGAAATCGAAGCACGCGAAATCATCAAAATGCGGGAAAGGCTGAACCAGACTTTCGCAGATCAGACGGGACAGCCTATTGAAAAAATAAAACAGGATAGTGACCGCAATTTCTGGATGGACCCCAAGGAAGCCATGGACTACGGATTGGTAGGTAAAGTCATCAAGACCATAGGTGACTTGCCTTGACCCATCGTTCAGCGGAGTCTTCTTTTGCAATCGATTGCCTGAATAATAGTTTGCTATGACATGGATCTGGATCATTTTGGCATTCCTCGGATTGGTGCTTGTCTATGATCTATGTCAAAAGAAGCACGCCATTCTCAGAAACTTCCCGATCATTGGTCATTTTCGATACATCCTCGAGGCGATTGGGCCGGAATTAAGACAATATATTGTCACCGACAACGATGAGGAGCGGCCCTTCACCCGTGACCAGCGCCGCTGGATTTATGCGACATCCAAAAAACAGAACGAGTATTTTGGATTTGGCACTGATAATGATCTTGAGCAAACGCCCAACTATATCCTCATCAAGCATAGTTCGTTTCCTCTAAACCGCCCCATCAATTCGCCCGATTACCCGATTCCGTGTGCCAAGGTGCTGGGGCAGCATCGCAATCGGAGGAGGGCATTTCGAATGCCCTCTGTTGTCAACGCATCAGCCATGAGTTATGGCAGTCTGAGCGCAGCCGCTACAGAGGCAATCAACCGCGGTTGTGCATTGTCAGGCGCACTCCATAATACAGGCGAAGGCGGCGTTTCGAGGCACCACCAGCATGGTGCGGACTTAATTTGGCAGATTGGAACCGGCTATTATGGGTGTCGAAATCGTGACGGGGGATTTGATCTTTCCGTTTTTCGCGACACCATCCAGAAATATCCGCAAATACGAGCCATTGAAATCAAGCTCAGCCAGGGGGCGAAAGCTGGTCTCGGAGGCATTGTGCCGGCGGAAAAAGTAACCAGTGAAATCGCGGCCATTCGTGGTATCGAACCTGGTAAATCCTGCTTCAGTCCTCCTTCTCACAGTGCCTTTTCGGACACTGACACCTTGCTTGACTATGCCGAATTACTGGCTGAAACCTCTGGCCTACCTGTTGGCATCAAGTCGGCGGTTGGTCAGATGGAATTTTGGGAACAGCTTGCCCTTAAGATGTCGACGGACTCCCGGGGCCTTGATTTTGTGACCATCGATGGAGGCGAAGGTGGCACAGGAGCAGCTCCTCTGGTGTTTTCCGATCATGTGGCATTGCCTTTCAAGCAGGCTTTCAGTCGAGTCTATCTCAAGTTCGCAGAGCAAAACCTTACTGACAAAGTGGTTTTCCTTGGTTCGGGTAAGTTGGGCTTTCCTGAATCGGCTATACTCGCCTTTGCTTTGGGCTGCGATGGGATTTCCGTCGGAAGAGAAGCCATGTTGGCCATCGGTTGTATTCAGGCTCAGCGTTGTCACACCGGGCATTGCCCTACTGGAGTAGCAACTCAGAATGCATGGCTTATGCATGGACTGGATCCAACGCAGAAATCCGCCCGTTTGGCTAATTATCTAAAGGTGCTGCGCAAGGAAATTATTCGGGTGTGTCATGCCGCAGGAATAACCCATCCAACACTCATTGATTCGAGGCATGTTGAACTTGCTGATGGCCAATTGGGTGTTCGGACACTCGAGTCCATTTACGGATACTCTGCAGGTGTACGCCAGAGGGGGCCAGAATGGGCCGCATCCATCCAACAATTAATGGATGAGACATCCGTCAGGCATAAAGACTAATCAAACAGAGCCTTGCCCAAACCTATGAGTGATTCCATCCATGTGCGGCGTGCCGGAAACGTTTTCAGAACGGAACTGGAAGCTCTTGAGCATGTCGCCGGACTATTGGATAATGCTTTCCACCAAACGGTCGAATCCCTCGTGCAAACTATGGATTCCAGAGGTAAGGTGGTGGTCATTGGTATTGGGAAATCAGGAAATATCGGGCGAAAAATTGCCGCTACCTTGACCAGCACGGGTACGACGAGTGTTGTGTTGGACAGTGTGGACGCACTGCACGGGGATCTTGGGGTTGTCAATGATGGTGATCTTCTTCTTGTACTCAGCTATTCTGGAGAAACGGAAGAATTGCTGAACCTCTTACCGGCTCTGAAACGATTCAAAGTCAAATTGGTCGGCATGACGGGAATTCTCACCTCCACATTGGCGCGCTCGTGTGATCTGGTTCTGAACGTCGAAGTACCCAAGGAAGCTTGTCCTTTCAATCTGGCACCGACTTCCAGCACAACTGCAATGCTCGTCATGGGGGATGCCCTGGCCATGGCCACACTGGAGGCGCGCGGTTTTCGCAAGGAAGACTTCGCGACTCGTCATCCTTCGGGAGCGATTGGCCGCGCTTTATTATTGAAAATCAAGGATGTGATGCGAACAGGCTCGCGTAATCCAGTGACCTCTTCGAGCACGTCGATCAAGGAGACGCTCCTTGTGATGGGGCAGGCCAAGGCGGGTTGTGTCAGTGTGGTGGATGCACTGGGCCAACTGGTTGGTATTTTTACTGATGGAGACCTACGGCGTTACCTGGCGCGGGATTTGCACCCATTGGAAGCGTCCATTGGTGAAGTCATGTCTGCCGACCCGATCACGATTCAGGAAGAATCACTGGCAGTCGAGGCGTTGAATCTGTTTGATCAAGAACCCATTGACGATTTGATCGTCGTCAACACAGACGGTGCGCCTGTGGGATTGATTGATACTCAGGACTTGCCCAAAATGAAGTTGATGTGAGTGAATTTGGGCGCTGTCATCCTCCTGCCAGACTACTTTATTTCTCATTTCGATTGTGGCTTGAATGATGGCTTCGGGACTGTGTTGGACTCCTCCAGGATTTAGTCATCTTAAGCTTTCAAGGTTCCTAGGGAAGGTCTTCCAGTTTGGGATTGTGTATCTCAAGTCGTTGTGCATGATGTGTTAAAACCAAATTTTAGTGTGAGGTGTCATGTGGTTTTGTTGACGCTTGTCTTTTCTGCCAACAAATGGATTGCTGTGGAGTCGAGAATGTCGAGGTATTCAAATGATTTTCATTTCAAATCCCTGTAACCACAGAGGTCCCCCTTGCGTCTACTTTCTCTCGTATGAACAATATTTTAAAGACAATGACATTTGTGGTTGCTCTGGCAGCGATCTCTCTCTCATCCAGCATAGATGTATCGGCCCAAGGCCGTGGTGGTCGCGGAGAGCGCGGAGAGCGTGGGGAGCGTGGTGGTCGCGGGAATTTTGATTTTTCTGAAATGCGGGCCCGCATCATGGACTCAATCAAGGATCGCTTTGGTTTTTCTGACGCTGAGTTCAAAGCGATTCAACCTCTAATTGAGGACATTCAAGAGAAACAACGTGAAGCTCGAACTGGTGGACGTAGTTTTGCGGGGTTTGGCGGTTTTGGTGGACGAAGCGGACGTGGTGGTGACCGTGATGCTGGTAACCCTGAAATGAGTGCACTTCAAAAGGCGATCGAGTCTGGAAACAATATCGAAGCCAAGCTCAGTGCCTTCCGTAAAGCACGTGCCAAGAAGGAGGCGGCTCTCAAGAAATCACAGGAAACATTGAAGTCCGTTTTGACGATCAAGCAAGAAGCGGTTGCAGTCACCATCGGTTTGATTCCTTGATGGATGAGCAACCGCCAGAACTATTTCAAAAAGATACTCCATTAGGCTCGCCATGAATGAGTTGTTAAATCAAATGGTTGAGTCCCGGCAGCTCTCCGCTTCTGACGCCAAATGGCTTATGAATCAAAAAGGCAGCGGGGCGGAGGTCTCCTATGAATCTGAGACTGAAATCCTCCAATGGCTGGCCGAGGAGTATTCGGTTTCTTTCTCTGACCTTGAGAACCTTGAAATCTCGAAGGAAGTTCTGGGTCTGTTCCCTGCCAGATTATTGCTCAAGGAGTGCCTGCTGCCACTGAGCCTCGATAACGGTTCGGTGGCTATTGCCACCAGCCGACTTTTTGCCACTCAAGGTCTGGATACCTTGAAATCACTCACTGGACTCAAATTGAAACCGGTGCTGGCTCCTGCCGAAGCGATTCAAAGAGAAATCAAAAAACGCCTTGGGGTGGGGGCGGATACCATTGACTCATTGAAGGATGACAGTTCCTTTCAAGTTGTCGATGAGGAGAATTTCGAAGATAACGATCTGGAGAATGCGGCCGAAGATGCTTCGATCATCCGTTTCGTCAATCAGGTGCTCAGCGACGCCATTGATTTGCGAGCGACCGATATTCACCTGGAACCCTTCGAGGATGAATTACAGATCCGATACCGCATCGATGGCATCCTGCAGGAAGTCCCAGTTCCTGCGGAGATCAAGCGCTTTCAACCCGCCATCGTTTCTCGAGTCAAAATACTGAGTCATCTGAATATTGCCGAGAAACGCCTGCCACAAGACGGCCGCATCAAGCTCAAGGTCAGGCAAGGAGAAGTGGACGTGCGTGTTTCCATCATTCCTATGCTGCACGGTGAAGCGGTGGTCATGCGTTTGTTGCGTCAGGATGGTTCCATTCCAGGGTTAAGCCAGATTGGCATGGCGGATCGTGAGCTGGGAATTTTCAGGGAAATCCTTGGCATTCCGCATGGTATTTTTCTGGTGACAGGGCCTACGGGAAGCGGCAAGACCACTACGCTCTACACCGCGCTGAACGAGATCAACGACATGGTGCGCAAGATCATCACGGTGGAAGACCCGGTTGAGTACCAGATCAAAGGCATCAATCAGATTCAGGTTTCTGAAAAATCAGGGCTCACTTTTGCCAAGGGCTTGCGAGCTATCCTTCGTCACGATCCTGATGTGGTGTTGATCGGTGAAATTCGCGATGAGGAAACCGCTCGCATAGCGATTCAGGCTTCCTTGACCGGTCACCTTGTCTTTTCCACCTTACATACCAACGATGCTCCAAGTGCCATGACACGTATGATCGACATGGGGATCGAGCCCTACCTGGTTGCTAGTTCCCTTGAAGGAGTTCTGGCGCAACGTTTGGTGCGGACTCTTTGTCATTCCTGCCGTACTGAAGATCACTCCGAGCGGGTTAAGGCGCTGCGTGAAACCCTCAAGCTCAATCCTGAATCGACGATTTACAAGGCAGTGGGCTGTCGGGATTGCCGTCAGACGGGCTATCATGGCCGCAGGGCTGTTTTTGAGATGCTGGGCATCAGCTATCCGATTCGACAGCGTATTCTGCAAAACTGTTCCAGCGGTGAACTCAAGGAGCTGGCGCGCAAGGAAGGGATGAGGACCTTGAGTCAGGATGGGTGGCGTCTTGTGGAAGACGGCATGACAACACCTGATGAAATCATGCGTGTGACCAAGGACGAAGAGTTGTCAACTTTCTAGGACCTCGTGGCTTTCTATCAATACAAAGCAATCAACGGCAATGGCACTGTTGCCAATGGTGACATCGAGGCTGGAGGACGTCAGGATGCCTTTCGCAAAATGGAGGCACTGGGTCTGAAGCCTATCAAGCTGATTGAAAAAGAAACCAAATCAGCGGG
>CALSPN010000012.1 GCA_943788245.1 uncultured Verrucomicrobiae bacterium
ATCCTCAAAACAAATCAGAGGGAACAAACGAATGTCCTGCTCGGGAAGATGAAAAGCTTTTGGCTGTTTACCTGGAGTAAAAAGGTGCTGTATGGGTGTCAGTATCTTCAGAATGGGAAACCATTGATGCAATGGAACGTATTCTCCAAACATGACAAGATGACGTTTGTGATACGTATCTCTTAATTGCCCTGACGGGTTCATGAAAAAAGCGGCATTGAATGTGGTGGGATGATCGGAATTCAATGTTTCAAAATCGACATCCGTTCCGTTGAAGCAAAACCATGCCTGATGTTGATTCAATAAATCCCTCATAGGTTTAAAGGAGTGGATATTTCCGGGGAAAGCTCCTTCCGGCCATACCAGCAGATCTACATCCAATTGGAGTGCAGCCTCAGAAAGGCCCAGTAGATCCTCGAATCTGGACTGATCTTCCGCGGAATTCCAAATCAAGGTTTGCGGGAAGGCGGGTTGAATCAGAGCGACTTTAAATGTTTCCTTCGGACGGGAGTCTTCAATCCATTGAATTCGTTGGTATCCATAAATGCACAACGCAATGGTCACCCCCCACAGGAAGAATTGTATCGGGTAGCCAGGTCCAGGGGCTAGGAGTCCTGAGTTTTGTACGAGCGATTCCTATGCCTGTTGCAAGTGATGTCCAAACGACGATGAAAGAGATCATTGGGACACCTCCTAATGCTGCAGTTTGAGCCAATGGAGCATAGGCTAGTTGCGAGGCGCCAAGAAGTAGCCATGGAAAACCAGTGAACAGATTAGATACTATCCATTCCATACTCCACCCATAGAACTGCGCCGAGTATTGAAAGTCGCTGGGCCTCGAATAAGGTCATGGAGCGGAGCCATTGCATTGTATCGGTCGGAGTTCCGTCATGAGCGGTTCCTTTGAATTGATATATGAGGTGCCAACAGATCGCGGTCCATAAAGCAGGGAAAAGTGCCACGTAGGATGAAAGCGAAAACCAGCCTGCCAAAGCACCCGGTGAAATGTGGCATGTTCAACAACCAATACAGGCTTGTTGCAGCATGCGTCCACGAGGCCAGATATGCCCAGCCAAAAACTGATTTACCTTGTGTGCTCGCACCAATGACTATCAAACAGGCGGGAGTCAACCATGCAAATCCAACCATGTTCCACGTCGGAAAAGCGAATGCCCAAGTCAATCCAAGGCCAATACAGGCAAAGAGACGTAGCAAGAGTTTGTGTTTTTGATGGGCCGGCAACATATTGCGGCATTTTCAGCAAATCAACCAGCTTGCTTGGCCTCGGCTCGATAGGCTTCGGCAAGAAGTGTGATCGGATGTTTAATCTCGATGCGGAGCCCTCGCTCTTTAGCTCCGTTCAGTATCTGTAATAGGCAGCCTGGATTACCCGTAGCAAGCACCGTCGCCTTGGTCGACTCAACGTGGTCCAGTTTACGCTGCAGCAAGATATCTGCTGTTTCGGGCTGCACGATGTTGTAAACACCTGCACTGCCGCAGCACCAACTGCTTTCAGGGAGTTCATGTAAGGTTAAACCTGGTATGGATTGAATGATTTCCCTTGGCTGTGCGCTTATTTTTTGCCCGTGTACGAGGTGACATGCTTCATGATATGTAACTCGCTGGTTTTTGAGTGGCTGGTTTTTGGGGGCTTTCCATCCCTTCAGTGCCAGCCATTCATGAATGTCTTTTACCTTATCATCCCAGAGTACGGCTTTGCTGGCATAAATCGGGTCATCTTTGAGCAGTTCTGTATAATGTTTCAGGTGTGATCCACAACCAGCAGCGTTTGTGATGATAGCGGCAAATTGCTCCGGTGGGAATTGATCTATCATTTTACGCGCCATTTCCTGAGCCAGTGACCATTCACCGTTGTGAGCGTGGAGGGATCCGCAGCAATTTTGCTCGGGAGGCGTGATTACTTCGCATCCGTTTCGGGCCAGAACCTCCGCTGTGTCCAGATTGACATCGCTGAAAATTAGATCCTGCGCACATCCTGAAAGTAAAGCGACTCGATATTTTTTTTCGCCCACGGGGTGGGTGATTGTATCTACCAACTCATGAGTGAATCTGGAGCATATGGTGGGAGTCATTTTTTTCCATATCACGCAATCGTTTGGGCATGAGTTTCAAGATACCTGTGCTGCGAATGAAAGTCTGCAATCCTGATTGCTGATACAAGCGCATTACTGTCCCCCAGAAATTGAAGTCGCCGTTGCTCCGTAAAGAGCCAGCTGATGGTCAGTCGCCTGATAAGGGATCGCTTGGGAGACTGCAGGACGTTTTTGGATTCAACTTCGGCTCGTGCATGTTCAAATAGCTCAGCATAATTGACACCCGCAGGGCAGGCTGTCATGCACGCAAGGCAGCCCAGGCAGTAATACATCTCTTCTGCGAAGCTTCTGGACACTTCCAGTTCGTCATCAGCGATGGCCCGCATCAAAGCGATTCGCCCGCGGGGACTGTGTTTCTCCATTTGTGTCAGTTCATAAGTTGGGCAGCTAGGAAGACATAATCCGCAATGCATGCACTGCTGCACGACCGAGTAATCAAGGCCTTTCAAATGAGAATCGATTGGACTTGGCTCTAAGGTTGAGGGTGTTGGCTGAGACATGATGATGTAATGGGATGGGTAGATTAAGAATCTCTATTAAATGTGTTGTTCTGCTCGTCTCGCTGAAGAAATTTCACAACTTTAAAAAACAAGAAAGCTGCTATCGAGACGAAGAATAATGCAGTAATCACTCCGACACCAACGTCCCTCAGCTGATTCTGTGAAACTCCCTTGAGAGCAAACCCCATGCAGCTGAAAACGGCCAGTAAGCTAGAAGCACTAAAAAGGAAGACGATTTTTTTAGGTCGTTTTGGGTCAATTCGCTCCGTTTTGCCGTCAAAGATGATACGGTACACCCAACTGGTAACCCCAAAAAACACCACGAAGGCCAATAGAGTAAAGATCCCGATCTTAAATTCCAGTGTGGGGGTTGATTTGTTGAATGGATGCAATAAATGCTGCTACTCGCTCCCATGGAAAAAGAGGAAGCAAAACCAGCAAGACGATCAAATTGATCATCAGAAGAGGATGTCGAGGCGGAATTAACGCTCATTTTTTCAAGGATTTTTATTAGACAGGGTCAAATATTTTGCCAGGATTGAGTGTTCCTTTGGGGTCCAGTACGTTTCTGACTTCTTTCAGAATTCTCATTTGTGTCTGACCAGCAAAATCAGGAAGAAACTTTTTCTTGGCAATGCCGATACCATGTTCTCCAGTAATCGTTCCGCCCAGGCGAATGGCTTCCTTGAAAATATCTTCGAAAGCCTCCTCTATTCGATGCATCTCATCCGTGTTGCGTTCATCAGTGAGAAAGGTCGGATGTAAATTGCCATCGCCCATGTGCCCAAAAGTGCCGACTTTTAATTGATATTTTTTTGCGACCGCCGCCACGTAGCGGATCATATGTCCAAGTTCACTTCTTGGAACGGTGGCGTCTTCAAGAATTGTGGTGGGTGACAGTCGTGCAAGAGCTGAGAAAGCGCTTCGACGTGCACTGGCAAGTTTGGCGGCCTCGGTATCATCCTTGGCAACCCGGATTTCCATGCAACCGTGTTCCCTGCAGATGGCCTCCATTTTTTCTGCCTCTTCTTTCACAACGGCCGGATGCCCGTCGGTTTCTATGAGTAGCAGCGCCTCGCAATCAAGCGGTAGGCCGATTTTGGCAAAGTCTTCGACGCAATGAATCGTGGTACGATCCAGGAATTCCAAAGTGCAGGGAATGATTTGAGCTGCGATAATGGCGGAAACGGTTTCAGCGGCTCGATCCATTTGCTCAAATGTTGCTACCATTGTTTTTTTTGGCCTGTGGCTGAGGGATTAGTCTTAGCAGCACTTTGGTGATCACTCCCAGCGTTCCTTCTGAGCCAATAAATAAATCCTTCAATGAATAGCCTGCAACGTCCTTGACACATTTATTACCCATCCAGCAGATTTCACCATCAGGCAAGACGATTTCCATTCCCATCACGTAGTTGCGCGTTACTCCGTACTTTAATCCACGTAAGCCACCTGAATTTTCTGCCACATTACCCCCGATTGTTGAAATTTTCATGGAACCAGGGTCAGGAGGATAGAAGAGGCCTGCTTTCTCCGCTGCTTCAGCAATGGTCAAGGTGGTTGCACCGGGTTCTGTCAATAGTGTGAGGTTGGCTTTATCCAACTCCAAAATCTGTTTCATTTTGACGGTGCAGAGAACAATGCACCGTTCGGAAGGTAAACTGCCTCCGCTCAATCCAGTACCAGAACCTCTTGTCACAACGGGGATTCCTTCGTCATTGGCGAGTTTTAGAACCTCGGATACCTGCACAGTAGTGCGGGTAAACACCACGCAGCCTGGGTGTTGTTTGAGTGCAGCCGTGCCGTCAAAAGAGTAGGGGATCAGGTCTTCCTTTTGATCAAGGACGTCTTGTTTTCCTACAATCTTACGCAGGCGGTCGATGACTGACAGTTCAAGCTTCATCATGAATGGAACCGAGATTGAATAAAGCCGTGCTGCAGGTCAATGAACTTTCTTGAATGACTCTCATCGACATGATGGAATACCATCACTTTATGAGTAAGAATACACTTGCTGAAAATTTAAATGTGTTGACGGTGGTCGGTAATCGCAGCGAAAAGTCGACCACTCGCACGGTGGTTAATCATGTCGGTAATCTACTGGAGCAACGTGGTTGTCGATTGAATCGCTTTGATTATGCAGAGGAAAACCTGCCATTATTTGACGTTCAAACAGCTTTCGGAGGCGAGGTTTATGCGGCTTTGAAAAAGAAGGTCAAGCAAGCTGACGTCATTGTGCTGGGCACCCCTGACTACCATGGAAGCATGAGTAGTGCATTGAAGAATTTTTTGGATCATTTCTGGACAGAGTTTGCCGGCAAGCTTTTTGGGACTATTGTGGGTTCTCACGAAAAGGGGCTTACAGTGCATGATCAAATGCGCACAGTCATGCGCCAATGCTACGCATGGTCTTTGCCCTATGGTGTAAGTTTTCAAGATAAGGCTGATGTTGATGGAGATTCGGTGACTTCCGAGGCTCTGAAGTCAAAACTTGAAGGAATGGCCAGTGATCTGGTTGTTTACGGTCAAATTCTCGCGAATCAGCGAAAAGTTGATTTGGCAGGATCCGAACCTGGGTTTTTGTCGCACTATCGGAAATAAGGTTTTCGTTCTTACCCAATGCCAATCAAACTCACAAAAAAATCATGACAAACAGCCCTTACGCCCAGATGGTCGCAGGATATGCCAAGGCTTTTCGGGATGGTAAAAATATACCCAACGGAGGCTATGCCTGCCCCATTAGGCCAACTTTACCTCAACATGCCCCCAAGGCCTTGATTTTCTCACCGCATCCGGATGACGAGTGTATCATCGGTGGCTTGGCTCTGCGTTTACTCAAGGAGTCCGGGGTAAATGTCATCAACGTTGCAGTGACTCAAGGAAGCAATCAAGAGCGCCAGGCTGGCAGGTTGGAAGAGTTGCGTGCCGCATGTGGATATATGGGTTTTGGTCTTATTCAAACAGCTGATCGAGGTTTGGAAGGGGTGCATTCCAAACGTCGTGAAAATGATCCAGATTCCTGGTCGAAAGATGTGGTGTTGATCGCTCGGATCTTAACAGAGCAAAATCCGGCAATTATATTTGTACCTCATTTGACCGACTGGAATTCGACCCACATCGGGGTGCACTTGTTAGTCATGGATGCCTTGGCCAGGATGCCCTCTAGCTTTGAAACCTGCGTCATCGAGACTGAATACTGGGGAGCCATGGCATCACCTAATTTAATGGTGGCATCCAGCGAGGAAGATGTTTCGGAGATGGTAACGGGGACATCCTTTCATGTGGGAGAGGTGACACGGAATCCATTTCACTTGCTTCATCCCGCGTGGATGCAGGATAATGTGAGACGAGGGTCCGAACTTGTCGGAGGTCAAGGTGAGTCAGCTCCAGATTTTTCGTTTGCGACGCTTTATCGTGTCAACTGCTGGGCCAATCAGCAGTTGAATGTCGCCTGGGATGGTGGGCGCTACCTCAGACTCGACGCGGATCCCGCGCATCTTTTGCAGCTGTAATGCTTTCGCCTCAAGGGGAACCTCAAGCTTTGGAGAGAATCTCCCACACTGAGGTTAGAAAGCCACCAGTTGACTTAGAGCTTCGACCCGTTTGTTGATGCATTCTCGAGTTGTAGTCGTGGTCGATGCCAGACCAAAACCTTGACAGCAAAAAGACGCGGTCACAGTCCCGTGGATAATTGCTTGTCTCAGGTTGTCATCAATATCACCGTCATGGCTGGCAAGATAACCCACCAAACCTCCCACAAAAGAATCTCCAGCACCCGTTGGATCAACGACGCTATCCAGAGGGAAAGCGGGAGCTATGAAAAGTCCGCTCGGGCCTGATAGAATGGCACCATGCTCTCCCTTTTTCACAATCACATATTTTGGTCCATATTTGTGCAAGGACTGGGCCGCGATAACCACATTGTCTTCTTCCGTGAACTGACGAGCTTCGCTGTCGTTGAGTACAAGGCAATCCACGTCTTTGAGCAATTGTTCCAATTCGTGACGAGCGATGTTGAGCCAAAGATCCATGGTGTCGGCTACCACAAATTTGGGCTGTTTCATCTGCTTCAAGACGTGGTGCTGGAGTTGAGGGGCACAATTGGCCAGGAGAATGTATGCTTTCTCGTTGAGAGGGCTTGTTACATTTGGCATCCAATCCTCAATCACGCCTAGATCTGTCTCCAGTGTCTTGCGATTGTTCATGTTGACCTCGTATTCGCCCTCCCAATGGAAAGTGTTTCCAGCCGCCTTTTCCAGTCCGCTCAGGTCGATCTGGTGTTTTTTGTAAAGCTCAACGTATTCTTCGGGGAAATCGTCTCCCACTACTCCTAGCAGGCTGACTGGTGAGAAAAAGCTCGCTGCAACGGCTGCGTGGCTTGCAGATCCCCCAAGCAACCTGGGGTTTTCTTTGTTTGGTGTTTTGATGGAGTCCAGGGCGGTTGTACCAACGATCAATAAGCTCATTTTTTTATTCAATATTCAAACGGAAATACATTTATAGTGTGGTTGTTTTATGGAATCAATGGTTTAGGAGCAATGTTTTCGGTAATTACCGTGCGGGATTTCTTTCAGCGAATCCAAGCTATCATTCCAGAAATACATCCACGCCTGGATCTCCTTTTTATTCCTCGCTGAAACAACGGGCACGACACAGCGTATGAACAGCGATCGATCGGGTTCCTTGCATCGACAGTCCTCATAAATATCTAAATCACTCAAAAGTGTGTCAGCTTCGGTCATTTGGTAAATCTCGCCTTGGATCTTATCTGATCTGATGATGCTGGCGACCGCGCACGGATACTCTTGCCGATAATCAAACAATAATCCGTGTGCGAAAGCTTGTCCTAAACAAGACGCAGACTGTGTCAGCTTCTTCGCAAAAGAATTATTCATACCTGACATCAAGGTTCCATAAACAAACAGGTAATCGCATTGAATCCTTTGTTTTATTTCGTATGAATCATCCATTGTTTGAGTTTCAGGTGTTTAAATTGATACGGCATCAAGCTTGATTTTACAAACCCACAGCCTAAGGTATTCTCATATGCATCTCCCTCAATTGAAAATCCTCTATTGGGTCAAAGCCCTCTTTGTGTTGGCTACTATCTTGTCTCCTCAACTCGCAGGACAGGAAGGAATTCCGGATGGGGTCTGGGTGCGTCCCGGATTTGAACTGACTGTTGCGGAAAGTACAATCAAAAAGCCAAGATTCCTTGAATTCGATGACCAAGGAACGCTTTTTGTCAGCGTTCCAGCCGAGGGGAAGATTCAGGCGTGCCGAGATGAAGACGGCGACGGTATTTATGAATCCATCACCACCTATGTTGAGGGATACAAAACCGGTAAGATATTGCAGGCCATGCAATTCTACAAAGGGTGGTTATGGTTTGCCGACATGACCTCCATTTATAAATCTCGGGATCAAGACCATGATGGTCAATCAGATGAGGTCATCAAAGTAATTGGTGAAGACCAACTCCCCATCACTGGCGGTGGCCACAAGTGGCGTGCTTTATTGATTCATGAAGACCTTATCTACACACATGTTGGAGATCAGGGGAACGCGACGGACGAGCCGATCACGGAAAATGACCGCAAGAAGATCTGGACATTCAATCTGGATGGTTCAGGGAAATCGCTGTTTGCATCTGGTATTCGCAACACTGAGGAGCTATGTATCCGCCCCGGCACAGATGAGGTATGGGGAGTCGATCATGATATTGACACACTCGCACTCAAACTGGAATCGAAGCATCCCCAATTTGGTCAACCCATCACGGACCACAATCCTCCAGCAGAATTGAATCATTACGTCAAAGGTGGTTTCTACGGTCACCCTTATATCCTGGGTAAAAATATGCCCAACCTCAACTATCTTGATCATCCTGATTTGATCGAAATGGCTTCCAAAAACGTGATTCCTGAATGGGTGATGCCGGCTCATTGTTCAGGCAATGGGATGACCTTTTATGAAGGGAAAATGATACCTGACGCGTATGGGGATGCTTTTGTTGCCTTCAAGGGAGGATGGAATGCAAAGCAAAAAGTGGGTTATTGCGTATCTCGTATTTTATTTGAATTCGGTCATCCTTATGGTGAACAGAAAATTGTGAATTTTCTCAAGAACGGGGACGAAGTTCTTGGGCGCCCTGCCGATTGTGAACAGGCACCTGATGGTTCTATTCTGTTTACAGACGACAACAAACACAAAATTTACCGTATAAGATATATCGATAGATAAACAGCAAAACAGCCCAGGCTGTTTACAGCCTGGGCCATGATAGATTTTAAATATCTCAGGTTTATTGAGATTTTATCCAATCAAGCACATGCTTGACCGCATCTTCGACCTTGACCTTTGAAAGCTCTCCGCCGCGTGGTTTGACCTCAATTTCACCATTGGCGAGGGAGCGGTCTCCAATCCCGATTCTGATCGGGAATCCTACTAGTTCAGAGTCTTTGAACTTGACCCCGGGACGTTCATCACGGTCATCAAGCATCACATCCACTCCCGCCTCAGTTAACTGGCTGTAAAGAGACTCTGCGACCATCATAACCCTCACTCTCCGGTTTGTTTCCCAGCGGTGTGATACATACTGCATAGGGAGCCACCGAAACTGGCCACCGAATCCCGTGGTCATCATGGCATTGCTCTATGATCGCCTGCAATGTGCGAGTGACGCCGATACCATAACAGCCCATGATACAGGGATTGGATTTACCGGTTTCATCTAAGAAACTTGCATTCATTGCTTCACTGTATTTTGAACCCAACTTGAAGACGTGGCCTACTTCAATGGCTGTCTGCACCTTCAAAGGTTTTTCCCGTTATCGGGCATGGTTCCCCCGCCTGAACGGTTCGGAAATCGGCAAATGCTTTTACCTTGATGTCTCTTTCAACCGAAACGTTGCGGATATGAAATTTATTTTCATTGGCTCCAGTAGTCAGATCGTAGCCACCCTTGAGAAAGTCATCAGCGTATACTGGAATATCATCCACACCGACAGCTCCGAGACTTCCAGGGTAGGCACCCAGCCAGTCGTTGATTTCGGCAGGTTCTGCTGGGCGGAATTGAGTCGTACCGAGCACGCCGGCAATCTTCGCCTCATTCAACTGATCATTACCAAGTAACAAAAAGATCACTGGTTTGTCTTCAACGACGTAAACCAAGGTCTTTATTTGGTGATCGGCGGGCACATTGAAGGGGGCTTTTGTCAGCGCATCAATGGTTTTAACGCCTGGAGTTGGAAATTTTTCGATAGCAGAGAGAGTGGATACTTCGAGTGCCTCCTGATCTGCCAGAGGGCTTTTGAGTCCGCTGGTAGCTTTCTCTACGTTCGCCGCATACTCACCGGTTTCTACGTAGACGACATCATTTTCACCCACTTCCGCGGGCACCATGAATTCGTGCGAAAATTTACCACCAATCACACCAGTATCAGCTTCTACCGGAAGGGCTTTCAATCCACACCGATCAAAAATGCGAACATAGGCATCAAACATGGATTGATAACTTGTTTGAGCTGCCTCATCGGAAACATCAAAACTGTAGGCGTCTTTCATGATGAACTCACGTGCTCGCATGAGCCCAAAGCGAGGACGAATTTCATCCCTGAATTTTGTCTGAATTTGATAGAAATTCTTGGGTAATTGACGGTAGGAACTGATTTCTGACGCCGCCAGGCTGGTTACTACTTCTTCATGGGTCGGTCCTAAGACCCATTCACGTTGAGATCGATCTTTTGCCTTGAACAACACGTCACTGGCTGTTTCGTAACGTCCGCTTTCCTTCCATATTTCAGGCGGTTGCAAAGCGGGCATCAACACTTCCAAGCCACCCGCCCGATCCATTTCTTCACGGATGATTTGAGAGATTTTTTGCAATGATCTCAATCCCATGGGAAGGAAGCTGTATAACCCGCCGGTCAGTTTTCTGATTAAGCCTGCTCTTAGCAGTAATTTGTGTGAAGCGATTTCAGCTTCCGATGGTGTTTCCTTGAGTGTAGGTACAAATGTCTGGGACCAACGCATATAGTTGCAAAGTCAAATGAGTTTAGATGTGAGAGGATATGGTCGACACTATTTTACGGTGTTCACCAAAGGAGACATTCCTTGAATTCTTACCTCAAGTTTATCTCCGGATTGTATCGGGCCGACCCCACTGGGAGTGCCGGTAAGGATCACGTCACCCGGTAGCAGGGTGATATTGGTTGAAATGAAGCTCACCAATTCAAAACAGTTAAAGATTAACTGGCCCGTCAGTGAGTTCTGTCTCAATTGTCCGTTCTGAAAAAGCTGGATAGTGAGTTTATGTGGGTCGATTTTTGTTTCCACATAAGGTCCAAGTGGCGTGAAGGTATCGAATGATTTAGCCCGCGCCCACTGACTTTCCGCTTTCTGGATCGTTCGATCGCTGATGTCCTGAGCTGACGTATACCCGAAAATATAACGAGCTGCAGCGTTGGCTGTTACGTTGCGCATCCTTCTGCCAATCACAATGGCCAGTTCAGCTTCGTAATCCACACGATGATCCTGAAAGGGGATTTCAATCTTTCCTCCATCGGGGATCAATGAGGTCGGAGCTTTGAGCCAAAACAATGGTGTTTTCGGTAGTGCTTTTCCAGACTCACGTGCGTGATCCGCATAATTCAAGCCTACTGCGATCACCTTTGAAGGCGCGACAGGTGTGAGCGTCTTGATACCCTTAGGGTTCGTTGCACGTTTTTGAAATGAAGGAGAACCGAAAACGTCGCCCTTTAATTTAAAAAGTTCGCCGTCAACCACTTTCGCGTAGAAGATGTCATCACCCTTCTGGAATCTACCAATAGCTGCCATACATACTAAACCAACAAACTAAAGAAAATGCAGCCAGACCGCAAGGCGAAAGTCCATCACACTTCGACAGCTGCGAAGGGGGATCGATTTCTCAGGAGTCTAAATTTTCTCAGTTTTCGGTTGCGGTTTGAATAGGTTCGGGATGAAATGGCTTCGAATTCCTTTTATTTATTATGTGGAAAAAACCATTGAAATCCTCGTTGGCAACGCTTGTTCTTGCCGCCATTGCTGTCGGTTTGTGTAGTCCTGGACTGGAGGCACAACTCAACTTCAAGGATGGTGATCGCGTATGCATCATCGGTAACTCGCTCGCCAGTCGCCTGCAATACAGCGGGTGGCTCGAGTCAATGATTCAGAGTCGATCCGAAGGTAAGCATTTAACATTCAGGAACTTGGGGTTTCCTGGGGATCAAGTTGCCAAACGTCCTCGAAACAAAGGTTACATGACTCCGGAAGAATACCTGACGCACTGTGAGGCTGACGTTATCTTTGCCATGTTCGGCTACAACGAATCCTTTGCCGGTGAAGGCGGATTGGAAAGTTTCAGCAAGTCTCTCAATGAAATGATTGATTCTTATCGTGAGTTGAAGCCCAACGGTAAAACAGCTCCTAGAATTGTTTTGTTCTCTCCCATAGCCCATGAAGACTTAGGCGACCGTAATTTTCCTGACGGCAACGAAAATAATGCTCGATTGGCCCTCTACACTTCTGCCATTAGACAAGTAGCTGTTGAGAAAAATGCATCGTTTGTTGATCTGTTTGCAGCAAGCCAAGCACTTTACCAAGCTTCGATTTCTCCACTTACTCTCAATGGCATTCATCTAAACGATGAAGGCAACCGTCTGGTTGGACAATTCATCGCATCCACCTTGCTCAATGAATCTTTCTCAGTCACATCGGAGCTAGAGCAGCTCAGGCAGGCAGTGCTGGATAAAAATCTACATTGGTTCAACAGATACCGCGCCACTGATGGTAATGACGTATGGGGTGGTCGCTCACACCTTAAATTTGTTCAAGGCCAGACAAACCGTGAAGTACTCATGCATGAGTTGATCATGTTTGATATAATGACGGCCAATCGTGACCTTCGTATTTGGGCCCTGCTTGAAGGTCGAGACATGGTTGTTGACGACAGCAATGTTCCTTCCCCTGTTGGAGTTGTTTCCAATGTTGGTGGTGGAAGCCCCAGCTCGAATGCCAAGAAAGAAGGCCATTTGAATTACATCAGCGGTGAAGAAGGCCTGAAGGAGATGAAAGTTCCTGAAGGGTTTGAGGTTAACTTGTTTGCCGATGAAGAAAGATTTCCCGAATTGGTGAATCCTGTCCAGTTATCCGTCGATACGCATGGCCGCTTGTGGGTTGCAGCCTGGAAAACCTACCCGAAATGGGAGCCATTGAAGGAAATGGATGATCGCCTCATCATACTTCCAGATGAAAATCGCGATGGCATCGCCGATGAAGCGATCACCTTTGCCAAGGTGCATAATCCAACCGGATTTGAATTCTGGAATGGTGGAGTGCTGGTTGCATCACAACCCGATATCCTGTTTTTGAAAGATACAGATGGAGACAATATCGCCGATGAGCGAACGGTCTATCTGGAAGGTATTGGATCAGCTGATACGCATCATGCTGCGAATGCTTTTGTTTATGGCCCAGATGGCGCCATTTACTGGCAGAGCGGTATCTTTTTGGTGAACAACATCGAACACCCATACTCTCCTTCATTGAACACGGGTTCTTCCGGTATGTTCCGATTCGATCCTCGTCGATACCACATCAGTTATCATGCTAACAACAGCCCGAATCCACACGGCATCAGTTTTGATAAATGGGGCTACCATTATGCTACCGATGGAACTGGCGGACGTGCATACCAAGTGGTGCCAGCTGAAAAAGGCTTCAAGATGCAGAAACTTTTGGATATGCAGGTGCGTCCCGTACCTGCCAATGGAGTGATTTCCAGCGAAAACTTTCCTGCATCCTACCAAGGTGATTTCATGATAGCCAATACGATTGGTTTCCTTGGCATCAAACAATATGAGTTGGAACGTGAAGGATCTACTGGAAAGGTGTGGGGCAAACCCTTGGGTGACCTTCTTTCATCCAGTGATAAGAATTTCCGTCCCAGCGACATAGAATTTGGTGAAGACGGTGCCCTTTATTTTTCTGACTGGCACAACCTCATTATCGGTCACATGCAGCACAACGTGCGTGACCCTAATCGTGACCATACCTATGGTCGCGTCTATCGCATGACCTACAAAGACCGTCCATTGCAGGCGCCTGTCAAAATTGCGGGTGCCTCATTGGAACAGTTGATGAAAAATCTTGAACATCCCATCGACGGAGTACGTTATCGCACTCGCATCGAATTAAGTGGTCGTGAAACCACCAAAGTAATTGACGCCGCGAATCGTTGGATCAACCAGTTTGACGCTTCAAACCCTGAGCATGCTCATCATTTATTGGAAGGGCTTTGGTTGCATCAACAGCACAATGTTCGCAATACCCAGCTTCTCACAGAATTGCTCAAATCCCCTGAGGCACATGCTCGCAACGCGGCCAGAACGGTTCAACATCATTGGTTCGGAATGGAGCAAGCGCCTCCAGCTCTGATTGCCAGCGTTGAAATGGCCACAGAATCACCCGCATCGGGCGTAACCGCGTCAAGTGCTGATCTTGTTGAAGTGCGGATCGGAACGATTCCTGAAAAGATGAAATATGATATCAAGGAATTCTCAGTGAAGGCGGGTGTGAAAGTAAAAGTCACCTTTGTGAACTATGATTTCATGCCTCACAATATTGTGTTTGGCCTTCCTGAATCTGCAAATGAAATTGGCATGGCAGCCATTCAGTTAGGTGCTGATGGTTTCGGTAAGGGATTTATTCCTGATAACGACAAAATCATTACTTCTTCCAAACTGCTGCAAAATAAACAGGAGGAGATCATTGAGTTCACAGCGCCTGACAAGCCTGGCGATTATGATTTTCTATGCACATTCCCCGGGCATCATTTGTTGATGCGCGGCATCATGAAGGTAGTGAACTGATTTTTCACGTTGTTTGATTAAAGCCCCGGATTATTCCGGGGCTTTTTTTTACTATCGGAGGTAACCCGCATCGCCAGTTTTTGTTTCATCAATCTGTGATACGGATGAGTTCCATGAGTCGAAATTCAGGAGCCTTATTGCCTGGTAAATCCATGGCCTTGAACCTTAAAGAACCCCTGCCTTTCTCCAATTTGATACGTCCCATCTTGAATGGTTTGAAATTTTTGACATAAGACTCTTGCCGTTTCACTCGGTCATGTTCACCACCCCGCACTGGAGGGTTCCAGACCTTGGTGTATCGTGCTCGCAGCTTGCTTCCATTGAATTCCAACTCCATCAATGCATTTAGATCCTCTGGAGCGCAGGACTGGTGAATCACGACGTCAAAGGTGCCTTGTTTCAATACTTCGATATTCCAGGTCAATTGGTCTTCGGTGGAGATCCATTCGGTGAAATAAGAATCGTTGGGGAACCGGTTCGATCGTTTGATGTTACCAGAGGCTGTCGCATCACGTGCTGGTAGTTGTGTGATAGCAAAATCAGGATGCCCCACGGTGAATGGACGTTTACCTTTACGGTAGTCCTTCAAGACTTCTTGGCTCCATTTGGCGACGGCTTGGCTCAGTCTGGAGGTTTCATTGGGGAACTCTCTACTCACATCATGACGTTGTTCTCCGTCTTGGTTCATGTCGAATAAAGCTCCCTGGTGATCCATTCGGAATCGCTGGTTGCGCACACTTACTCTGCCGTTCCAGTGAGAGAAAATTTGTCGTTCTGAACCCGCCGATTGTCCTCCCAGTAACAGGGGCTTCAGGCTGGTTCCATCCAGGGGTTTTTCTGGGGTCCATTCAATTCCGGCCATGTCAGCCAGGGTTGGGAGAAGATCGATCGCTCCACCTATCTCCTTGATCACCGTGCCGGGCCTGATAACAGTAGGCCAGCGCATCAGCAGGGGGCTTCGAACCCCGCCCTCATCCGTGGATCCTTTCCGGCCCTTCATCCGGCTGTTCCATCGTCGACCATTCGGGCCGTTGTCACAAAAATAGATTACGATGGTGTTTTCAGACAAGTCGAGTTCATCCAATCGATCCAGCAACCTGCCAACATTCCAGTCAATATTCTCGCACATCGCAAGTGCAGCCTTTGTATGCTGGAGGTTCTCTTTCTTCTCCTCCATATGGTGGAGCTCAAGTTCCTTGTCTTTGAATTTATCCCAATATGAATCAGGAACCTGCATGGGGGAATGGGGTGTGTTGTAAGGGAGATAACAAAAGAAGGGTTGATCTTTGTTTGTTTCGATAAAAGAGATAGCTTTCTGTGTGAAATCATCGATGACGAACCCTTCGCCTCTGACCTGCTTCCCATTGTGTTCGAGTGGAGGACTGAAATAATTCCCCCAGTGACCTGAGCAGAAACCGTAAAACTCATCAAAACCCCGAGCATTTGGATGATAAGGAGCCTGCATTCCATTATGCCATTTACCAAAAGCTCCGGTTGCATATCCGGCTCGCTTGAAAACCTCCCCTACAGTGGTTTCGTCCGCATTCAATCGTTCTCCTCCAGCAGATGTGCTGTAGACACCTCCTCTGGGATGGTATCTTCCAGTGAGGAACTCAGCGCGGGTAGGGGAGCAAACCGGGCAAACGAAGAACCGGTCCATCATGGCTCCATCCCTTGCCAGTGAATCAATCCTAGGAGTGGAAAGGTTGGTATTACCATTCAGGCTCAAGTCTCCCCATCCTTGATCATCTGAAAGTATCACAATGACATTCGGTGGTCTTGCTGAATTCTCTTGAGCGTAATTCACCAAATGAAGCGTGAGTGCGAGCCATGCCAGGAGCCAGAAGCGTTTTGTCAGGATAGTTGATTTCATGGTAGTCGATACAATGCCCATATCTATACCAAGGTGGAACGAAATTGAAAAGATGTGAAGATTTGCAGACAAAGAGGGATCGTGATATTGTCAACCATCTAAGGTGAACATGAATGTATTCCGTATCAAATTGTCTGCCAACACCGACCGCTACACGTGGACATGGCTCCTTGCTTTCACGGTATTTACAATGATTTCATGGACCCGAGCGGACAGCTCTGACGCAGGCAAGTTCACACGGCTCACGGAACAATCGACGGACATCGGCGACCAGACGGCCCGCATGGAATCACTCCCCAAGTTTATCCGAGGTAAGACAATCTATCAAAATCAGTGTGCCAGTTGTCATGGTGAAAATGGAGAAGGCGTGGCTGAGGAATACGATGAACCCCTGTATGGTAATCGTTCCCTGGAGAGTTTGACTCGTCGAATCGTTAGAACCATGCCTGAGGACGATCCCGATTTATGTGTTGATGAGGACGCAGTCGCGGTTTCGGCGTATGTGTTCCATTCCTTCTACTCTGCCGAAGCCCGGCACAAAATGGGGATGGCACCCCGCATTGAACTTGCTCGTCTAACAGTTCCGCAATACCAGAATTCAGTCGCGGATTTACTCGGGTACCTGACACCTTCGATGGAAGTGAAGGTCCCCAAGGATCCTTCATTGGAGGCTTTTGGATCGGAGGAGGCGGGCCTGAACGCGGTCTACTTCCAGTCCAAGGGCATGAACAAGGCAAACAAGCAAAAACTGGAGCGAATTGACACCCACATTGAATTTGATTTCAAAGAAGGCAGTCCTCACTCAGATATTGAGCCAGATCAATTCGCCATTATCTGGGAAGGGGCGCTCCACGCCGAAGCAACCGGTCATTACGAGTTTCGTGTTTCCACACAAAACGGGGCAAGATTATATCTCAACAATGATCCGGGGCGCGCTCGAGGCAAGCTGCGTGACGATAGTTCTGTCGCTGGACAGCAGGCTTTGATCGATGGCTGGGTCAGTTCAGGTGAAATGAGAGCGATGGAGGCCCGGTTGTTTCTCCTTGGTGGGCGTCATTATCCGATTCGACTGGAATATTTTAAGTATCTGGAGAAAACCGGTTCCATCAAATTGGAATGGAAGCCACCTCATGGGATTTGGCAAGTGCTGAATGGTGAAGCGCTCAAAACCAACCGCCCGCCCCGTACGTTTGTCGTCGAAACCATATTTCCAGCCGATGACCGCAGTCTGGGATATGAAAGAGGAAGTTCGGTTTCATGGAGCTGGTTTGAGGCAGTCACTCAGGCGGCGGTAAAGACTTCCTCCGAGATCGTTGAACGATTGCCTTTGCTGGCGGGTTTCAAGGCAGGGGATGAAAACCGCGCATCCAAACTCAAGGAATTTTTACCGAATTTGGCTCAATTGGCCTACCGCCGACCTTTGACCGGAGATGAGGATCTCCTGTTTCGAGAGGAGCTGCTGGCCAAGGCAGAAAGCCCAGAAATTGCTGTTAGGAGGGGGGTCATGCTTGCACTTACTTCGCCTTCATTTCTTTATGCTCCATGGAACGCGTCGGATTCCAGTTCGGATCCCTACCATCTGGCTTCTCGGCTGGCTCTATTTCTATGGGATTCCATGCCCGACCGGGAGCTCATGGATGCTGCAGCAAAGAATCAGTTGAATTCCAGGGAACAGGTTCTTGCTCAAGTTCAACGCATGCTCCATCACCCTGCATCCAAAAGGAAAATGCGCTGCTTTTTCGAGCATTGGTTGGAAATTGAAGAGCGTGATCTCCAAAAGGACAGTGAGCTGTATCCTGATTTTGATAAAAAACTCATCGTCGATTTGCGGAAGTCTTTGAATTTGTTTATCGAAGAGGTCGTCTGGAGCGATCAATCGGATTACCGTCAGTTATTGTTGGATGATCACTTGATATTGAACCCATTTCTAAGGGAATATTACATTTCTCAAGAAGTATCTGAAAAAGGCAAGGAACCTGAAATAAATAAACCAATGACTGGATTTCAGCGCGTCCGTTTTCCCAGAGAACAAAGGTCGGGTATACTCACACATCCTTATTTATTGAGCGCCTTTGCGTATCACAACAATACGTCGCCCATACATCGTGGCGTTTTTCTTACTCGCAATGTTGTAGGGCGGGCTTTGAATCCACCTCCTGTCGCGGTTGCCTTCAAGGACAGTGATTTCCCCGAAGACATTACCATGCGCGAAAAAGTAACCCAGCTCACGAGTGATACTGCCTGCATGGCCTGCCATTCAGTGATTAACCCGCTGGGATTTGCTCTGGAAAACTTTGATGCTGTTGGACGTTGGCGAACCCATGAAAAAGCAAAGCCCGTGAACACCCTCAGTCAATATTTTACTGAGGACGGTGAGCGCATTGAAGTTGAACGCGCGCGTGATATCGCGGAATTTGCTGCTGGAAATGAAGCGGCGCACACGGCTTTTGTTTCACAAATTTTTCAGTACTACGCCAAGCACCCGCCCGCTGCTTTCGCCGCGAATGCGTTGCAAAGCTTGAGATTGCAATTCACTGAGGAGGGTTTTAATATTCAAAAACTAGTCATGGAAATGGCAGTCTTGGCAGTCACGTTTGACTTGGAAACAGGAACACAACTTTAAAGCAATGACAAAGAACATTTTCAATCGCCGGCGCTTCCTGCGAGATTTGGGACTTGGAGCAGCAACTCTTCCTTTTATTTCTGGACTACCGAGTCTTAATGCCTCCAAAGCATTGACAGGAGCAGCACCCAAGCGATTGGTTGTGATGTTTTCGCCAAATGGCACTTTACCCGATGAATTTTGGCCGGATGAGTATGGGGACGATGTCCCTCTTCAGTTAAAACCAATTTTAAAGCCACTTGAGCCTTTTTCCGATCGGATGTTGATCCTCAAAGGGGTCCATAACAAAATCCGGGGTGATGGGGACAATCACATGCGCGGTATGTCGTGCTTGTTGACGGCGACTGAATTGCTACCAGGCAATATTCAGGGTGGCAGCGATTCCCCCGCTGGATGGGCTGGGGGGATTTCCATTGATCAGGAAATTAAAAACCATTTTCAATCACAGGAATCAGTCCGCACTCGATTTGGATCGCTTGAGTTTGGCGTTGCTGTTCCGAATCGCGCGGATCCTTGGACACGCATGTGCTATGTTGGTAGCAACAAGCCACTGGCACCCATTGATGACCCAGGTCAGATGTTTGAAAAGCTCTATGGAGGCGCACAGGATCGTAAACATATGTCCAGCGTGCTGGATCATGTTCGAACCGACTTGAGGCGTGTTTCTAGAAAATTAAGCTCCGAAGATAAACGTTTGCTGAACGAGCACATGGAAATGGTTCGGAGATTGGAAAATGACATTGCGGCCGCTGAAGCCCAAAACGATCTGGTCCACCCTGAGCCCGAAATTGATCCAGATATTGAGTTGGTGAACGACAATACACCAGAGATCAGCCGCATGCAGATTGATCTTTTGGTCAATGCGCTTGCCAATGATATGGCGCGTGTTGCCTCTCTACAATACATGCGGTCGGTAGGGCAGGCACGCATGCGTTGGCTGGATATTCAAGAGGGACATCATTCTCTTTCACACGAGCCGGATAGTAATGAAGATGCCAAAGAGAAACTGAGGCGAATTAATTACTGGTTTGCCACAGAACTGGCTTATCTGGCTCAACGTCTGGCTGAAACTCCTGAGCCTGGGGGCAGGGGGGGCAGCATGCTGGATAATACGCAGATTGTATGGCTGAATGAGCTCGGAAAAGGTAACTCACATACTCTTTCAAACATTCCATTTGTGCTCATTGGCGGAGGAGCAGGGTTTAAAACAGGACGAGCTCTGGATTTTCAGGGTGTTCCTCACAATGCGCTCTGGCTTTCCCTTGCTCACGGACTCGGTCATCAGGAGCTGAATACATTCGGGACCCACAAATACTCCATGGATGGACCGCTGTGTATCAGCTAACCATGAGGAAGCTCTTATCAAAGACATGCAAGCGCCCTTTTTTTCGTTGGTTAAAATAGTAGCTTTCTGATTTTGAATAACCCTTTCAAAACTTCAATCAACTAAACTTACTCATCCATTTAATAGGTTTTGAGCACAGGGTCAGCGGCTTTTTTTTCGTGCTGCTATAGATTTTTTTGAAGCTGGGATCGGGCGTTTGGATTGCTTCCTTTTCGTAGGTATGGTTGTTCTGGATTTCCCAGGTACATCTTTCTTTTTAACCACACGCTTCTTGCGCCCACCCCGAATGGATTCAACTTTCTTGGGCCGATTACGCGGTTCGAAAATGATTGGACATCCTTCATAACCAAATGCCTTGCGTATTTGACCTCCGAGGTATTTGGAATACTGGTCGGTGAACAAATCCTTGCGATTCACAAACAACCGAAAGGTAGGTGGTGATAATTTTACCTGTGTTGCATAAAAAAACTTTAGCCGTGTGCCTTGTTTGGACGCAGGCTGCCTTGAGTTCACCGCGTCTTGTAAGGTTCGGTTGAGCAATGCTGTAGGAACTTTCTGGTTTAATTGATCTGCAACAAACCGGATAGCCTCCAGCAATCGATCCAGATGGAATCCTGTTTCAGCACTTGTGAAGATAACGGGAGCGTAATCCAGGAAAAATAACTGCTTTTGCACCCATTCTCCAAAATCTCCAAGTGTGGTGAGCCATGAGGATTTGCTACGCTTTTTGTTGACGGACTCGTTGATTTCATCGCGTGCGGCTTCAACTGATTTCTCGTAAAGATCCCATTTGTTGACCACTAGAATACATGCCTTTTTCGCCTCTGAAATTTTTCCTCCAATTTTTTTGTCCTGCATGGTCACACCGCACTGGGCATCCATGACATGCACGGCTATGTCACATCTTTCGATAGAATCCTCAGCGCGCTTGACGCTGAAAAATTCAACCGAATCATCGATGCGGCGTCTTTTCCTTATGCCTGCCGTGTCAATGAGCACATAGGAATGCCGCTTGCCTTCAGCTTCAATTTCGATGGGAACATCCACTGAATCTCGAGTGGTTCCTGCTATGGGGCTGACAATGACGCGATCGGAACTGGCAAATGAATTAATGATACTGGATTTGCCGACATTTGGTCTGCCTATGATGGCTAGCTTGAGTGGTTCCGCTTCGTTGTTCGCTTGAAGTTCCAGAGAATCATCGTGGGAGTTTTCATTCAGGTCTTCATCCAGAGCCGGTAGCGAATGGATTGCCTTTTCCATCAGGTTATCCATCCCGCGGCCATGAATGGCAGAAACTGGATAAATGGCATTGAAACCCAATGCATTCAGCACCTCCGCATCTTCATCAAAGCCTGCGTGATCCGCTTTGTTTGCAACCAAAATGATGGTTTTGCCCGAAGCATGCAGTTTGCTTGAGACCTCATGATCAAGAGGAAGTAGCCCTTCTTGAATATTGACCACAAACAAAATGACAGACGCGGATTCCAAAGCGAGTTCTACTTGATCCATGGCTGCTCCGGTAATCACATCGGCACTTTTTTCTCCGCGGCGAAGACCAATCCCTCCGGTATCTACCAAAGTAAACGGGCGGCCACGCCACTCCACTTCTACTAACACCCGGTCACGTGTGACACCTGGCTCGTCATGAACAATAGCGATCCGTTTGCGTACAATACGGTTGAAGAGAGCAGATTTACCTACATTAGGTCGTCCAACAATGGCAATAACTTGCGACATGACGCTAATATGACGAAAGGGCACGCCTCGTGAAAGTGAAATCCAAAAAGAGAGAGAAATAGAAGATATTAAATCTAAAAAACCGCTTGCACCGGAAGATTGAATCGTATACCAATCCTCTTCTTTCGAGCGGCTATGGCGGAATTGGCAGACGCGCTACCTTGAGGTGGTAGTGGGATAGTATCCCGTGAAGGTTCGAATCCTTTTAGCCGCACCATTATTCAAAATTCCCTCACTTCTGTAAACGATACACCTCAAATGGTTTAGAGAGCACCCATATTCTATCATTCTTTAACGCATAACAGAAAAGCTAACACAATTGTCTTTGTTCCAGGTGTTTTATGGTGTCTTTTTCTGTGATAAAAATGCGTCATGCAAAAGAAATCCCCAGAAAACCTTCAATTTCCAGAGAACAGCCTTCTCACGGATGAACGGTTCCAATCAGAATGGGATTTTTGTTATTTGGAAAGTTCGGACACAAACACTATTAACCTAGCCTTGATCTACGTATACACGAGGCAATGTCCGTGGAACGTGAATGACACACCAATAGTGCAGCAAGGTGATAACTCAAAAGTGCGTCGTTTAGTTGTTGTTTATTTCCATTGTTTGGTGTGGTCAAATTTCGGACCACAAATGACACCTTCTCATGAATACTATTATGAAACTCAAATATTGGGCCATCATGGCCTGCATCAGTAGTCTTTGCCCATCCGTTTGCTCGAATGCAGAGCAACCATTGAGGTTTAACCAGATTCAGGTCATAGGAACGCATAATTCCTATAAAATGAACATCCATCCATCCGTCATGGAAGCGCTTCGGCAACAAAGTGAAAGCACCGCAAGTTCGTTGGATTATGGGCATGTAACTCTTGCAAGACAGTTTTCCGAATACGGTATGCGAAAAATCGAGCTGGACGTCTTTGCGGATCCCGAAGGTGGACTTTTTGCACATCCGCTCGGTCCCGGGATTGCAGAGGAACTCGGATTGCCTTCGATCCCTGAGCACGATCCGCATGGCCTTCTTGAGAAATCAGGATTCAAGGTCCTTCACGTTCCTGATATTGATTATCAGTCCACGGTTTTGACTTTTGTGAAAGCCCTGCAGGAAGTGCGCGAGTGGTCCCAAAAACACTCAAGGCACGTCCCCATTCTTGTCATGGTCGAACTTAAAGACAGTCCCATCGGACCTGAGTATACGCAGCCGGTTCCGTTTGATCGCACTTTGCTTATGAACCTTGAAGCGGAGATTCTGTCAGTCTTTGAGACGAATGATTTGATCACGCCCGATGACATCAGGAAAAACCATGCCAGTCTGCGAGAGGCCATCCTGACCAATGGTTGGCCCCTTTTGGATGAGGTCCGAGGTCAGTTGATGTTTGCCCTGGATAACACGGATGCCAAAAGGGATCTCTATCTGGCAGGCAATGATAGCCTTGAAGGCCGATTGCTATTTACCAGTGTGGACGAGGGGCACCCGGCGGCGGCTTGGTTCAAAATCAATGATCCTGTTCTTCAATTCGACCGGATCCAATCACTGGTCCGTCAGGGCTTCATGGTCCGAACGCGCGCGGATGCAGATACAGTGCAGGCTCGCATCGATGATCGTTCACAACTTACCAAGGCACTCTTGAGTGGTGCTCAGTTTATCAGCACGGATTATCCGGCACCACGGACCGAATGGAGTTCATATGCTGTCAGGTTCAAAGGGGGAGCGGTGGCACGACCCAATCCTGTCTCAACCAAAAATCAAGATCTCGACATGGAAGTTGAATAAGGTTGGAAACTTCAGGGGGAAGCCCGTGCAGATTCGCGAGGTGGCTGAACCGAACATCATTGTGGTTAAACAATGCACTAAAACTTGGTCCTATATTCTTCCCTTGTCATCCATGTGAGGTCCTTCCAGTAATCGGTATCGTTTGACTTCCTGGGGCCGGGCGTGGTGCGGCCTTGTTTGATGATGGTATTGATATGACGAGTCAGTGAGTTAACTTTTTGAGGGTGAGTCGATGCCATATTTTGACTTTCCGACCGATCATGACGCAAGTGGTAGAGTTCGGCCTGCTTGTTCTTTGATGGCATGACAAGTTTCCATTCGTTTTTCGTGATCGCATACCTTCCATCGTTTCCATGGCTGATAAGTGGTTGACGCTTATGAATAGCATTTCGATCAAATAAAACAGATGCAAAGCTCTGACTATCCTCACCGGCTGAATCGGGCAATTCGGCACCTATGAGCTCGGCGAATGTGGCCAACAAATCCACCTGTCCAACTACTTTGTTCCAGCTTCGCCCCGGAGCTTGAATGCCATTCGGCCATCGAACCAGAAAGGGAACACGATGCCCTCCCTCATAAACAGATCGTTTGCCTTCTTTTAATCCACCCCGACTGTCGTGGTTGAACTCCTTGATTCTTCCTTTCCATGAATTTTCAGGTCCGTTGTCGCTCGTGAACAGGACAAGGGTATTGCCGTCCAAGCCCATCTTTTCCAGCGCACTCAGGATTCTTCCAACGTGATGATCTGTTTCAATAACGAATTCTCCATATGCTCCAGCCAGACCCTGGCCATGAAACTTTGGTAATGGGCAAACAGGGTAGTGAGGAGAGGTGAAAGGCAGATACAGGAAAAATGGTTTTCCATTAAGTGCATCCTGCTTTTTGTCACGAATCCATTCGACAGCCTTGTCCGTAAAGCGAGTGAGGCATTGACTATCAATGAAATCCTCTGCGATTTCAAAGTTTGTCTTGATAAGTCGTGTCGGATCCACCGAATTGCCG
The DNA here is from genome assembly GCA_943788245.1 of uncultured Verrucomicrobiae bacterium. Classification (GTDB taxonomy): domain Bacteria; phylum Verrucomicrobiota; class Verrucomicrobiia; order Limisphaerales; family AAA164-E04; genus AAA164-E04. Next base: position 24,863 of record CALSPN010000012.1, read on the forward strand.
GGGAGTTTTTCGTAAGGTGGCATGATACGGTAATCCATGTGACGGGTATTCTTTTTTTTGTTTGTATACAGGATGGGGGGGGTTGCTGCATAACGGCCCTCAAACCAGGCGAGTACGCCATAGTTCAATGAAGCCGGGATTCCATAAAAATAGTCGAAGCCTTTGTCCAATGGCATATCCTTTACAGGCATAGACCAATCACGTTCTTGAGGCGTCCCAGGGAAATCCATACCTAGATGCCATTTGCCTACCATGGCAGTGTGGTAACCCTTGTTTTGAAAAAGAGTTGCCAAGGTCATTCGGTCATCTGGAATCAGGCATTCATTTTCTGCCCCCAAAACCCCCTTTTTCAGTTTTGTGCGCCAAGCATAACGGCCTGTGAGTAAACCGTATCTTGAAGGAGTGCAGACCGAATCTGAGCTATGTCCGTGAGTGAACGCAATACCCTCTCTCGCCAGACGGTCCAGATTAGGTGTTTTGAATTTTGACTGAGGATTCAAGGCGCTGACATCTCCGTATCCTTGGTCATCGGTGTAGATGATAATTACATTTGGCTGATAGAGGTTACCATGGGCAGTAACGACAATGAGCGACGCGATTCCCAGCAGAAATATTCGTTTGATCATGAATTTTTGTGGTCAGTTGCTGAACAGATAAATTTGTTGGCCAATGAATTATACCATGCAAACAAATGAGACTCGCGTCGCCACTTCAAAATCTCCATCCCAATCTGTGTATTTTTGCCTTCAAAACAAGGCGGACATGTCGATTGAAATCGATTTGTCCATACGCTTTGAGCAGTTCTTGAAGCCAGAGTCGAGTATCACATTCGCCATGCCCGTTTTCGATCTCATGATTTGGTTCAGTGAGATAGAAGTAGACTAGTTCAGCATTGGTTCAGAACCAGTTTTAATTCTTCTTGGGAACCAAGATGATTGATTCAGTTCCCATTATGTAGCATGGTAACCAACGAATGAGCGATCAGGAAATTCAAGATTTGAGGCGAAATTATACCAAGGGAGAATTGGACGAATCCTCCGTCAGTGATCATCCCGTCGATCAATTTGGGGTTTGGTTTGAGCAGGCCTGTAAGGCGCAATTACTGGAGCCCAACGCCATGAGCTTGGCCACCTCGACATCTCAGGGGCAAACTTCCCTGCGCACTGTGTTGCTCAAAGGTTACGACCGGCATGGGTTCAATTTTTTTACCAATCTGGAAAGCAACAAATCTGTAGACATTCAATCCAATTCGAATGTCTCTCTTTTGTTTCCATGGCTATCCCTTGAACGTCAGGTGATCATCAATGGCAAGGCTGAATCGATGCCCCGCAGCGAAGTGCTGAAATACTTTGTTACCCGGCCGGTCGACAGCAAAATAGGGGCGTGGGCATCCAGTCAAAGCCGCATCATCACCACACGCAAGCTCCTTGAAACGAAATTTGACGAGATTAAGCGCAAGTTCTCAGGTGGTGAAGTTCCTCTACCTTCCTTCTGGGGTGGTTACAGGGTGATTCCTCGCACAATAGAGTTCTGGCAGGGTCGTCCAAGCCGCCTTCATGATCGGATCCAATATACCTTGGATGAAGACGGCGCATGGAAGAAAGCCCGCCTGGCTCCCTGACTGTTCTGAGATTCGGGGTTTTACGTGGACATTTCCAACATGCGCTCGATAGGTAATTTTGCCCTGTCCAATGTATCCTTTGGCATACTGACATATGGGGATTTGTTGAGCATGCATGCGTGAAGTTTCTCGAGTGTGTTCATTTTCATGTATTTGCACTCATTGCATGCGCAGTTATCTGTAGGAGCTGGAATAAATGCTTTGTCCGGGCATTCCTTTTTCAGTCGGTGAATCATGCCTGCTTCAGTTGCAATAATGAAAGCGGAAGCAGTGTGCGACTGACAAAAATCTACCATTTTTTCGGTCGAACAAATTTCATCAGCAAGAAGACGCACGGCTTTCGTGCACTCTGGATGCGCGACCAGCGGGGCATCGGGATGCTTTTCACGAATCGCAAGGATGCTGTCTGCCGTGAATTCCACGTGGGCATAACAGTTTCCTTTCCAGAGTTCCATGGGGCGCCCGGATTGTTCGATCACCCATGAGCCCAGATTCTCGTCCGGTACAAAAAGAAGGTTACGGTCTTTGGGGGCTGCTTCGACAATTTTCATTGCATTGCCGCTGGTACAAATCACATCGCTGAGCGCTTTAACATCGGCGCTGCAATTGATGTAAGCTATGGTGTAAATGCCCGGGTTGGCATCCTGAAAGGCCTTGAGTTGTGCTGCCGGACAACTTTCTTCCAGAGAGCATCCGGCATTGCGGTCTGGCAGCAGGACCAGTTTGTCGGGATTCAGAATTTTTGCTGTCTCAGCCATAAAATGGACACCGCAAAAAACAATCACCTCTGCATCCGTCTCTGCGGCTTGTCGCGCTAGCCCAAGGGAGTCCCCGACGTAATCTGCCAGGTCCTGAATTTCGGGAATCTGGTAGTTATGAGCCAATAAAACGGCATTAAGTTCCGTTTTAAGGCGTAGGATTTCCTTGGAAAGCGGATCATTAGGCCGGATGCTTTCTGTTTTTCGGGCCTCATTTTCCGTTCCTTCACGCAGTGATATGTGCACCAAAGTGTCACTCATGGGCCAAATCTAAACGTATAGCTTAAAGAGGGCAATCCTGTTGTGGGATATCAGGTTCTTATAAACGTTTTCCTCTTTCGATGGTCAGGATAAAGAAGATTGGCTTGCATCCTGAATGAGGAGCCTCAAGAATTCGACTTATGAATCGTATCGAGGAGCGTTTTGGCGCTTTGAAAGAAAAAGGGCAAAAAGGCTTGGTTGTATATATGGGCGCAGGTGACCCAGACCTTGAGGCAACGCGTGAGTTGGCCTTGGCATTCGATGAAGTGGGGGCTGATGTCCTGGAGTTAGGTATTCCCTTCAGTGACCCTTTGGCTGATGGACCAGTGAATCAAATGGCTGCGCAACGCGGGCTTGAGTCAGGCACCACACCTTCCAAAGTGCTTGAAACGGTCAAGATGATTCGACTTGATTCTCAAATACCCATCGTTTTCTTTGTCTATTACAATCTGCTTCATCGCCATGGATTGGGCGCATTCATCAAAGACAGTGCCGCTGCAGGTGTCGATGGTATCCTGATCCTTGATCTGCCGCCTGAAGAATCGGAAGACTACAGTCAATTAATGGTGGAATCGGGACTGTGTCCTGTGTTTCTAGTGGCTCCAACGACGCCTGACAGCCGGATTAAATCCATTGTGGAGCATGGTAAGGGCTTCATCTACTATGTTTCCCGTGAAGGCGTCACCGGTATGCAATCCAAGGTATCTGGAAATATTTCAAGTATGATAGACCGTATTCATCAACACACTGATCTTCCGATTGCCGTTGGTTTCGGGATCTCCAATCCAGATCAAGCAAAAGCAGTGGCTGAAATGGGGGATGCCATTGTGGTGGGAAGTGCAATCGTCAATCAGATCGCTGAACAAGGAAAATCAGACACCCTGGTTCCAACCGTATCCCATTTTGTTGGTTCATTGGCTCAGGCCGTCAAGGAGGTATAGGCAATACGATCATGAAGCGATCTGCGCGTTACATCATCATCATGGCTGGTGGCAGAGGTGAACGCTTCTGGCCGATGAGTCGAGAGAAAACTCCCAAGCAGTTAATTACATTGTTTGGTGATCAATCACTACTGCAGCAGACCGTTGAGCGTGTGCTGCCTCTTGCACCCATTGAAAACATTCTAATCATCACCAATCATGCACAAGCCGCAGCGGTCAGGAAGCAACTACCCTGTTTACCCAGGCAGAATGTGATCGCTGAACCTTGTGGCAGGGACACATGTGCCGCGATTGTCCTGGGAGCTGCCATTGTCGAGCAAAGGAATCCTTGCGGAGTCATGGCAGTTTTACCTGCAGACCATCTTATTCAGGATCAAAAAAAAATTCCAGCGTGTCTTAATTGATTGCTTTCAACTTGCTGACAAAGAGGAACAGCTGGTGACGATTGGAATTCAGCCGACACAGCCCGCGACGAGCTATGGTTACATCAAGGAGGGTGGTAAACTCGAGGCGGCGCAAAGAGCAATCAAGGGGAAAACAAAATTCAATAAGGTGGATCGATTTGTGGAAAAACCCAATGCGGCGAAAGCGCGGCGGTTTCTCAAATCTGGTCAATACCGTTGGAATGCGGGGATGTTTGTTTGGTCTGTTCAAACACTGATGCATGCCTTTCAAACGCACCTGCCCGAGATGGTCGAAGCGTTTGAAAGTTGGAAACAGGTTGCTGGGAGTGCAAAGAAACTGGCAGCTCAACTCGAGGAAGACTACCCTAATGTCACACGCATTTCCATCGACTATGCCTTGATGGAAAAAGCTTCCAACACGGTGGTTGCTAGCGGGGTTTTCGATTGGGATGATCTCGGTTCATGGACTGCACTTGAACGGCATTTGAAGTCAGACGGCGAGGGGAACTGTTCCAAGGCCTCACTCGTGCAAGTGGATTCAAGCAACAACATCATCTTTGATGCACGTAAAGGAAGGAAGCAACAGGCCATAGCCCTTGTGGGTATGGAGGATTGCATTGTCGTTCAAACAGATGATGCCTGCATGGTTGCATCGAAATCACACGGCCAACAAATCAAAGCCCTGGTTCAAAAACTTGCGGCTGATCCCGTATTCAGGCATTTGACCTGATCGAGCCTTGTCGAAGGAGTTCAGGGTTGTGTCTTCCTGGAAGAAACACACCCTTCTTCCGGTGGCAAGTCTTTCAATAGTTCAGTCGCCGTTGCATGGAAGCCCGGAAACGAAAAATCGGGTTCAATTTCAGCAAGAGGTGCCAGAACAAAGGATCTAAGATGCGCGCGCGGGTGGGGTAAGGTGAGAAACGGTGAGTCCATCCTGATGGAGCCCAGGCAAATCAGGTCAATGTCGATCACACGAGGCTCATTGATCACGCCCGACCGTTCGCGGCCCAGGTCATTCTCGATCGCCAGTAGTTTCCTGAGGAAATCCTCGGGCCTTGTATCAATGGGTACTTCGAATGACATTGCTGCGTTCAAAAAACAGGGGGATCCCTCAGGGCAATCCACTGGCTCTGTTTTCCAGAGAGAGGATCTCGATACGGCACCTTGCGTCAAGCATTCCAACGCCAGAAAAGCCTGTTGGATGATTCCCTCTGAATCGCCCAGATTTGAGCCCAAAGCAATCAGTGCTTTGTGAGGGTTTTTCATGGGTTTGTCATTCGTTCAAGTGAGACCCAATACATCCTGCATGGAGTAAAGGCCCGGTGATTGATTCACAGCCCAGCCAGCAGCCCTCAGTGCACCATTTGCAAAAGTATCACGGCTCGAGGCTTTGTGTGTCAGCTCGACTCGTTCGCCCTGATTGGCAAATACGACGGTGTGATCTCCCACGACATCGCCGCCTCTCATGGAATGCATGCCGATTTCTTCCTTGCTGCGGGCGCCTACGATACCCTCGCGCCCATGGCGGATGACTTCATCCAATTGAGCCTTCCTTACTTCAGCAAGGATCTCTGCAAGCGTGGCAGCGGTTCCGCTGGGAGCATCTCGCTTCATGCGATGATGCATTTCAATCACTTCCAGATCAAAATCTGGTCCCAGGATTTCCGTGGCCTTTCGAGTGAGCCAGAAGAGGGTGTTCACACCAGTGGAATAATTGGAAGCCCAGACCATCGGTATGCGCGAGGACTGTCTTTTGATGGCTTCCTTATCATCCTCCGAGTGTCCGGTAGTGCCTATGATCAGAGCTTTGCCAGCTTCAGCGCATATTTCCGCAAACTCACGAGTCGCTTCATAAAAGCTGAAATCGATGACGGCATCTGCCTGATCAAGAATGCTTGAAAGGTCGTCACCCATGTCAATTTTCCCGACGACGTTCAATGCGGAATGCTCCTTTGCGCAACGTATGAGTGCTTCGCCCATGCGACCATTGGCGCCTGTGATGATGATGTTTGTCATTGTATTGAAATGGATTGAAATTATTTATCCACCACTGAGTTCAATGGAGGGGTTTCTCTTTTCTAAATTCGCTCTATCTCAGCTTGTCAGTCCCTGAGTGGGGGCGTATTGTTTGCAGATCCACTGATATTATGCAAATCAATGAAATGAGAAAAATAGGTTCAAATCCTCGGTCCATCAACGTTCGCCTGCGCATGGGAATGTTGTCAGGACTTTCCTGCATCGTCTTTGCCTGCTCTTTCCTTAACTCCGTTCGAGCAGAAATGCCTGCAGTCAAACTTAAATTATTTGCGGAGGGGTTCACCTCGCCCATTGCGCTAACGCCTTTGAATGATGGCAAGGGAACCTTACTGTTGGCGGATCAAGTGGGTTTAGTTCATATGGTCACCGCTTCTGGTATCGTGCGCGGTCAACCTTTTCTTTCCTTAGTACATCGTATTGCGAAATTAAATATGGGTTTTGAAGAACGTGGTTTGTTGGGGATCGCTGCTCATCCAGATTTTAAGGAAAATGGCAAAATATATGTCTATTACTCAGCACCCTTGAGAACAAGTGCACCTGCAGACTGGAATCATACTTCGCGGATTTCTGAATTTACCATCATGGAAGGCGACGCAGACCGTGTGGATGTGGATTCTGAAAAAGTGCTGATTTCGATCGATCAACCTTATTTCAATCATAATGGCGGATCCCTCGCGTTTGGTCCTAAGGATGGGTATTTACATATCGCAGTGGGTGATGGTGGAAATGCCAATGGACGGGGCATTGGGCATTCTGAAATCGGGAATAGTCAGGATCTCTCCAACATGCTTGGTAAAATTCTGCGCATTGATGTGGATCAAGGGGACTTGTATGGCATCCCCGCCGACAATCCATTTCAAGGTGCCAATATAAAATCAGAGATATATGCCATAGGGCTGAGGAACCCTTGGCGCATAAGTTTCGATCGTGGGGGCGATCATGCATTGTTTGCTGCTGATATCGGGCAAAATCTATATGAGGAGGTCAATATTATCGATAGAGGTGGAAACTACGGCTGGAATGTGCGCGAGGGATTCCATTGTTTCAATCCTGAAAAACCTACGGAAACTCCCGAGGCGTGTCCTGAAAAGGATGTTCGAGGACAACTTTTTACCAACCCTATTTTAGAATATAAAAACGTGAAAGCGTTTCGCAATGATCCTGATGCCTACGGTATCAGTATTACTGGAGGTTACGTGTATCGAGGTGAATCCATTGACGCCCTGGTTGGCAAGTATATTTTTGCCGATTGGTCTCGCAACTGGGCAGTGCCTGATGGCGTTCTTCTGGCTGGGTCAAAAAGCGACAAAGGTCAGTGGAGCCTGGAGGCTTTGGAATTGGATGGAGAGAAGAAAGTAGGCTCATATATCGTTGCTTTTGGCGAGGACATGAAAGGGGAACTCTACGTGCTCACAAATGCCAGCAACGGGCTCATGAATCGAAAAGGAAAGATCTACAAAATCGTGGCAAAATGAATGTGGCTATTTTGGCTTAACATCGGTTCAAACAAAAGCCCCGCAGGAGAGAAACCTGCGGGGCTTTTGTTTGCCTTGAATTTAATTCGGAATAACAGTAATCAGAGATTTTGAGTCAGTCGGCCGTGATTATGAAAATTGAAGTGTTAGTTCGCCAGATCGATTCAGTAGCCCACTGATTGATCGGCTGAAAGGAGTTACCAAATTTAAGCGCTCGAACGCTTCCGTCAGCATATCCGTATACGGATGATCCGGCTTTTTTGGATGCCAATGCTGAACCATGCCGGCCATGTTCCACTTCACGTATGTCATTACCAAACCCTTCAAGGAAGTCCATGTAGAGGGCGGCTGTATTCTCCTTTTTTTCACCAAAAACTATTGTGTCAGACGGTTGCTTGATCGATGAATCGTTAAAGGACTTTCCCGTAATGGCATCAAGTTTGTAATTCCGTTGCATTCTGGCAAGATAGTGATCGTTCCACCCATTCAAAAGGTATGATCTGGTCACCGAATCTGCAAGATTCGCCTGATCACCGACCATCTTGTTTTTCCTGTCAGAAGGGCAGAGCAATAGATTTGTGGATTGAATATGACTGTAGAGCATCCCCGGCCAGCTTGGTGCAACATCACCGTTCAGCTCGGTCATTCCATCCGTCCTCCCTGGGAAATTACCTTTGGAGTCATCTCTGTAAAGCTGCGTAGCAAGAGTTAACTGCTTGATTTGCCCGAGGCATTTTATTTTCTGGGCTGTGGATTTGGCCTTACTCAGGGCAGGCAAAAGCATCCCAGCAAGAATGGCTATAATTGCAATCACAACGAGTAGTTCTATCAACGTAAAACCTCGTGTTTTACGAAAAAGAACTACTTGATCCCTTAACTGCTTTAAACCAGAACCACCAACAACATCCTCAGTAGTGAGGGAACGTCTAAATACATCCATACAAATTATTAAAAAAGCTAAATAACATATCATTAAACGGAATATTCGCAAAAAAAAGTTAGCCAATGTTCCTTTCGATATGATTTGAGAGGAAGGTCCCTTCGTGCATCGAAAACTGGATTACTTATTTTGAGAATACGCAAGTTACATGCCTTTGAGCAGTTTGCGTGCCTTTATCAGGACTTGGGGAGTAGCGTTGTGGTGAATCGTCGTAAGATTTACCCTCAGTTGGGTTTGTGTTCTAGCTTATTCATGATTTTTACGCTCACTTCATCGGTGATGGCCAGGGAGTCTGGCGGGATACTTTGCGTCAAAAACACGTTGGCGCCAATGGTGCTTCTGGCACCAACAATAGTGTCCCCGCCCATTACCGTGGCGTTGGCATAAAGCGTGACTTTATCTTCAATGGTTGGGTGTCTTTTAACACCTCGAAGAGATTGGCCGCCCTTGAGTGAGCGTCCAATCAGGGCCACTCCCTGGTACATCTTGACATGGTTGCCAATGACGCTGGTCTCTCCGACCACAGTGCCTGTACCATGATCGATAAAAAAGTGAGAACCGATACGTGCTCCCGGGTGAAGATCGATTCCTGTTCGGGAATGAGCCCATTCGGTCATAATACGCGGTATGAGAGGGATTTTTCTCTGGAATATCTCATGAGCCAGACGCTGGACTGCGATGGCTTCCACGAAAGGGTAGGCTACGATTATCTCGTTTTTATTGAGTGCTGCAGGATCGCCATTGTAAGCAGATTCGACATCTGTCTGCAAAAGTTCCCTTAGATCGGGAAGCTTTTCAAGCAATTGGCCAGTCATTTCGTGCGCGCAGTGCCTGATCTCATCAGGTTTGACGCCTTCGGGTGGGCTATGCAGCAGGCTTTTGTAAACTTCATCCTCAAGTCGTCCGAAGACATTGTCCATGAGATTAGCGGTTTCGATACGTAACTCACATGAATGAATCAAGTGGTCATCAAAATACCCGGGGAACAAAAGCCTCAAGAGGTCTCGGGTGATTTCGGCTATTGTTGATTTGGATGGCAAATTGACACCATCCAGATGGTTGATACCACCGAGATTGGCATAAGAGGCCAACAAATCATCAGTCAATTTTTTGATCAATTCATTCACGTGAAGAACATAAGCTCAGAATTTCGAACCAGCAAGCTGAGGCTTTGAAGCGCACGGCTGATTTCAAGGAGCAATCAATCGGAAAAGCATGAGAGGTTCCTCCTTGGAGAAGGTCGCGAAATTGACAAAAGTGCGTCGATAAGTTGTCCACTCTTCATCCTCAAAGCGACTTTTGAATTGAATTCGATGTTCACTCAATGCTCTCGGCCAAGTTAAAAATATTTCATCACCTACATCAAAAATGTTCAACTGAGGACGTTCTTCGCTTCCGTCCTCAAAAATCAGCAATGACATCTGGTTGGAATTATAAACAGGGTATGCCGAATAAGATTCATTCACTCGCAATGGAAAGACATTTCTGAACTCACCCAGAAGAAGACTGCTTTCCAAAATAGGAATTGTTTCACCGTGTTGAGGTTTCCAGTCTTCGTGGAAGTGAACAACCAGATCACCTTGAGCAACCAAGATATTTCCTGCGTGGATGCTTGGTTTTGTCGTTCCCTCTTCAGAATGGGGAATTGCGACATGTAACTGATTAGAAGGGCCGAGTTCGACAGTATCGCTGACATACAAACTAGTATCAGAAGACCGTAAATCCAGGCGCCCGAAAGACTGCAGGTTGCCATTAATGCTCAGTTGCCCATCCAATACGGCCTTATGAACCTTCAAGCTTGGCGTATTTAGAGTGCTGCTATCGGATAATAATTGCCCGTCGTTCAATTTTAATCCGCCTCGAATGGTAACCCTGCCTTTGGGGAATTTGACAGTTCCACTGCTTTCTACATTCCAATCGAGAATCACGTTGTCCCCTGCATCGGTGATCTCTAGTAGCCCATCGTTCAGGATTTGTGGATATGCTTTTGGCATGAAGGCAGTCGAACGTACGTTGCCTTGAATGGTAAAAATGCTGTCAATTTTGTTGACGATAACCGCTTTTTCAAAAGTGATCAAATCACCTGCCGACCAGAGTAGTTCGCCGGAATTAACGAACAAACGGTTGCCGAGGACTCGTGGTTCGCTGGTTTGATCGACCCGCGCCATTTCTGTTCTCCGGAGATTATGAAGCATACCTTCCCCTCCAATGGAAGTGCCATTGGCCCAAAGAAAATAATCCTGCACAATGATCGGGTCTTTACCAAGAATTTGTCCCTTCTCAGTGAGTAATAGATTTTGTGGAGTTACCGATTCCTCCGAATTGAAGTAGACTTTTCCCTTTTGGACCGACAGGGTTTGGCCTATGTCGACAAGATCTGTCTCTGGGTGAAAAACAGACTCTTTCCCTGACAAGATTGTGTTCTGTTTGACCGAATATTTTCCTCGAATTTCTGCAGGGTGCAAAGGCGATGAAAAGTGAACCTCATTCAGGCTGGTAATGGATGCATTCTGAGTGCTTTTAAATGCGTGCGCGAATTCCAGTAAGGTGTCCTCGCTTGCTGCAATCAGTGATTCATTGCTTGCTGGACCTTCAAATTTCAAGTTCCCGCTCAGCAGATAAGTCTGCCCTGCATTGAAAAATTCGCAGCCAATCAATGTGGTGCCCGTCGATTCCTGTTTATAAAAGGTGCCGAGATTACGGAATTGGCCGTGAGGTCGGCTATCATCTGAAAGCCAACTCCCATCGAAGTCTGTTCTGAAAACAGCATTTTCCAAATTGTTGAACATGCCCCCGGTTCCAGAACGAACGTCGCCGGATAACCATTCAGCTTCCCTTGCGTTAATGATGTTAAAACCTCGCAAGGTTTTGCTGCCGCTGGTCATTGTCACTTTTTGAGGGGCTATTAATTGCCCATTTCCTCCGGTGAATCCACCCCCGCGCCAAAGGAATTGATCCTCTGCAGTGAGGGTTGCGTTCCCTTGAACAAAACCAGCCGCCAGTTCAAGGTTGACGACTTCGATGTCGATGCTCAATTGGATTGTTGGCGATGCGTCCAATGCGATCGAGACGTTGAACTCGTCTTGACTGTCATTGTTAGGGAAGGGGAGGAAACCAAAGGTGTTCCATCTGTTAACATCCGTCCATGCGCCCGACGCTGCGCTGATCCATGCTGCATCGAAAGGCTGCGCGCGCAAATCTGGGATTGGTAAGGAAAATAAATAGCAAATTACAGCAATCAGGGAACAATTCTGAAAACCGCTTTTTCCGTGATTTTTGAATGAGGAGATTTGCATGAGCCCGTTCATTATGTAATGAAATTGATTTTAATTGGTAGAAAGGTCATCGGGAGAATCAGCCAGCATGCGTTCTTCCCAACCCTGTTGATGCATGATGTGTCGCCACAGATTATTGGCATCAAGATCAAAAAGCAGCTTCCGTGAGGCAGGTTGTATCATCCAGGATCCACTATCGATTTCATCCTCCAACTGGCCAGAACTCCATCCCGAATAACCTGAATAAAGCCTGATTCCACGATGAGGTGAAAAAGACTTGCTCAGCTCAATCAATTGTTCAAATGAGTGTCCCAGCGAAACATCTGGAATAATTTGCTCTTCATCAATAAATGAGTCGGTAATTAAAAAACTGAGAGCTCCAGGTTGCACAGGTCCGCCTACTTGCACGGACATTTCTTCATATTGTTCAGGAATGACTTCCGAACTCAGTTCCTGAATCGTATGGCCTGTAGGGCGGTTTATCATCAAACCAAATGCACCTTCAGGGTCATGTTGGCATACGAAAACCACAGCTCTATGAAAAAAGGAACCGTTGAGTTTTCCTCCGTCCAATAAAAACTGACCTTTGAGAGATTTAAATGCCCCGCCCATGTTTCTAACAAACGGTTATCAGTCTCTTGTCAATATAGCAATACTGTTGTAAACACGATTCTATGAAAAACGGAGATAAACCCTACCCTCGCCATACTCACAAGCCAGCACGCTTGGAGGAAACCAAACGCTCAAAAAGTAACTGGCAGAAAAAAACAGTCTGGGTTGCCCTGATTTGCAGTTTTGTTTTTCTTGCTTTGAACGGAACCGCTTGCAAGTCCAAATCCGGTAGTCGCGAGTTTATTCCAGGCAAGGGGTGGATGGAAAACTAAACACACAAAAGATCATAAGATGCCTATCTACGAATTTAAATGCGGTAATTGCAAAAAGGATCACGAAATGCTCGTTCGCTCGCACGATTGGTCAGGCACTCCTTGCCCCGCTTGCGGGGCGAACCAGTTGCAAAAGAAACTCAGTGTGTTTGCGGCTTCCAGCTCTGAATCCGAAGCCGCTCCTCCTTGTTCAGGAATCCCTTCTGCCTGCGGGCGATGCAGCATGGATGATTGACTCGGGCTTCAATGGGTTTTGATGACCGCTTGGTTGATGATCCAGGGTTCAAGATATTAATTCCTAACAATTTTTCTGCATCAAGAAACAATAATCAACATTTGATGCATGCCTGTATTCCTTGTAAGGCTCGATTTCTGAACCGCTCGCCTGATGATCGGTTTCATTATGCCCTTTTAAACTTCGACTTTCGATGGTTTGATCGAAAGCACTGGTAGCGTGTATGTTCATTCATTCTGTGCTTAATTTTTTTCATCATGGAGAAGGCTAGCGTCAAGTTTATTTGCTTGATCCCTGATGATAAGGATGAAAGGGGCTCAGACTCAGGTCCGAAATCAATGCAATGGATAGCATTTTAGTCACTCAGAGGGATTATTGCTGCTGCAGGCAACCTCATTATGGTTTCGTTGAGAGGCTTCCAAGCTACTGCTCAATGCCGGTTTACCAAAGTAAATCTATTCCTGTTGTTGTTCCTTCAACTCCAGATTTACCTGAGCTTTCGCTGGTTCTCATCGGTAAAGTGCCCTTGAAGCCTTGTTCACAGGCTTGATTTGGATACTACGATTTCTTCCTGCATTGAATTTATGCTGCAAACAACATAGGATCAGTGGTTTAGAGGAAATTGTAATTCAATTTGTTTTGTTGATTATTTTCCATCTGTCCTGTTTTCTGTTTGGTAAAATATGTAAGGTCCACCATTCCAACTAGATAACCTGTTCGTTGATTGTTGGAGGCTTGACTTGTCCGATTTTCTTTGGTTTTCTTTCCGACCCTTTGGCCCGAGCCAAATGGGGATTCAAAAAAGCCATTGCGTGGCTACTGGCTTGAAAGTAAGGTTTAGCGTCTTTTAGAAGAGTAACAGTATTTCGCCTATGTTCCCTAGAGTTACTAACTCCCTTTATAATTCGAAAATTTGAGCACGATGCCTGTGGTGTAGGCTTCGTTGCTAACACCAATGGAAAGAAAGAGCGTCGTATTCTTTGACTACGCTCTTGAAGCTCTATGTAACCTTGCACATCGAGGTGCGCTAGACGCCGACGCTAAAACTGGTGACGGTGCGGGTGTAATGATTCAGATTCCGCAGCCCATTTTTTCAGGCCGAGGCTGCAGTGGTCGCTGGCTTGGACTCTGTCACCGAGGCAGTCGCCGTTGGTTTTGTTTTCCTGCCATCAGACAGTGATCAGCAGGTTTCACAGGCAGTTGAGATACTGCAGAGCGCGACCGAGGAATTCGGTATGAAAGTCTTTGGTTGGCGGGATGTGCCCGGTCAATCCGAAGTGTCTTGGGGACAAAGCCCGTTCTACGATGCCATTCATGAAACAGATCCTTGTGGGTAGAGGAGATGGATGGGACGACAATAATTTTGAACGTCATTTGTTCCTGGCTCGTAAAGTCGCTGGGCAACGGGCTAGAGAAAAAGGAATTGAGGATTTTTACATTACCTCATTCTCCTCACAGACCGTCGTCTACAAAGGTTTATTCAATGCCCCGCAATTAGGGCAGTATTACCAAGATTTGCAAAGTCCACTGTTTGAGACTTCACTGGCTGTTTTCCATCAGCGTTACAGCACAAACACTTTTCCTACCTGGCGCTTGGCTCATCCCTACAGAACGTTAGCTCACAACGGTGAAATCAACACTTTGCTAGGCAACAAAAACTGGACCCGAGCGCGTGAGCAAGAAATCACTTCACCCATTTGGGGGGATAACATTGAGCATTTGAGACAGATCATTCAGCCCGAAAGTTCTGATTCAGCAGCATTGGACAATGCACTCGAGATCCTCCGCTTAAGTGGGCGTAACATATTGCACAGTGTTTTGATGCTTGCCCCCGAAGCATGGGAGAAAATGGATGACCTTGATCCCGAAATGAGAGCGTTCTATCGCTACCATGCCTGTTTGAACGAACCATGGGATGGTCCAGCGGCAGTCGTCTTCACCGATGGTCGCTATGTCGGTGCAACGCTTGATCGCAATGGCCTGCGTCCAGCGCGTTATAAACTGTATAAAGATGGACTCATTGTCTTTGGTAGCGAGGCTGGCATGGTTGAATTAGACGATGCAGACATCCAGAACAAAGGACGCTTGGGACCCGGTAAAATCATGGCAATTGACACTCTGGAAGGTCGATTGATGGGGAATGACGAGGTGAAGCGGTCTGTGGCTTCTCAGCAACCATATGGTCAATGGTGCGATGAAAACATGGTTTATTTGCGTGACCATGCTAAGCCTATCCAGCCAGTTGAAAAAACCCATCAATCTGTTGGATTTAACCTTGCAGCAGATCGCCTTTGGTTGGGATTCAGAAGAATTGAAGCTGATCTTCAAACCAATGATCACCACGGGGGGCCGAGGCCATTGGCTCAATGGGAGACGATACGCCCTTGGCGATCTTGAGTAAGAAACCTCGATTACTTTACTCTTATTTCAAGCAATTGTTTGCCCAGGTAACAAATCCTGCCATCGATAGCATTCGGGAAAAGGTAGTGATGTCGCTCTCGACCTGCATGGGGCACCGTCGCTCATGGCTGGAGGAGTCCCCCAAGCATGCCAGTCTCTTGCGCATAGATACTCCTTTTCTACTGGAATACGAATTGGCGGCTCTGGCCAACATGGACCATCCGGATGTGAACGCACACACCATCGGTTGTCATTTTCCTGCTTCCGGCAATACACAAGCCTTAGTTGATAGCCTGCGTAGCGTGTGTCACCAAGCATCCGAAGTCGTGGAAAATGGCTGTTCTGTAATCATTCTCAGTGACCGCGGAACGAATGAAGAAAAAGTACCCATTCCCATGCTACTTGCTGTTGGGGCAGTGCATCATCATTTGATCAGGGAGGGCAAACGACTCAAAGCCTCCATAGTCTGTGAGACCGGAGAAGCTCGTGATGTCCATCATTTTGCTTGTTTAGTCGGATTTGGTGCCTCTGCTGTCAATCCTTACGTGGCCATAGATTTAATTCGTGAATGGGCTGAAGAAGGTGAATTGGAAGGTGTAGATATTGATCAAGCCATCGCCAATTACCGTACATCCATAGAAAACGGGATGCTCAAAATCATGGCTAAAATGGGGATATCAACCATGAGCAGTTATCGTGGTGCCCAAGTCTTTGAAGCGGTTGGAATTTCCGATGAAGTGATAGATGAATGCTTCTATGGAACCACCTCTCAGATTGGTGGAATTACCTTTGAGCATATTGCATCGGATGCAATTCGCCGTCATCAACAAGGCTTCGGAGACCCTGAATCGGCCACACTCGACGAGGGGGGGCATTATAAAGTCCTTCCTGGTGAGCGCGGGGAATTCCATGCTTTCAACAAGAAAGTGGTGCAGACCATGCACAAATTCCTTCGAAGCGGTGAGCGCGATGCATTTTTGACTTATTTGGAAACGGCTGAGAAACGTGATCCAGTCAACCTGCGAGATCTCTTCCAGTTAAAGCCTGATATCACGCCCATTTCGCTGGAACAGGTAGAACCCATCGATTCCATTCGAATGAGGTTCACAACTGCTGCAATGAGCATGGGAGCACTTTCGCCTGAAGCCCACGAATGCTTGGCCATTGCCATGAATCGTATTGGAGGTAAGTCTAATTCGGGAGAGGGGGGCGAAGATGCCGAGCGATTTAATTTACGAGAAAACGGCGACAACGCATCTTCAGCCATCAAACAGGTTGCTTCAGGTCGATTTGGGGTAACACCCGAATACCTTGCAAGCGCTCAAGAGATCGAAATCAAAGTTTCGCAGGGAGCAAAACCCGGTGAAGGAGGGCAGTTACCTGGGCATAAAGTAACGCCGTTGATTGCAACCTTGCGGCACAGTACACCCCGGAGTTCCTTTGATTTCTCCGCCTCCTCATCATGATATCTACAGTATCGAAGATTTAGCCCAGTTGATATATGACCTGAAGCAGGTAAATCCACGAGCAAAGGTGTGTGTGAAACTTGTAGCTTGTGCGGGGCGTTGGCACTATCGCGGCGGGAGTAGCAAAGGCCTTTGCCGATGTGATTCTGATCAGTGGCAATGATGGCGGTACGGGTGCCTCACCTCAGAGCTCCATCAAAAATGCTGGAGTTCCCTTTGAGCTGGGGCTTGCGGAAGCGCAGCAAACATTGATGCTCAATGATCTTCGTTCAAGGGTTATCTTGAGGACGGATGGAGGATTAAAGACCGGATCAGACATTGTCATGGGCGCGTTGCTTGGTGCCGAGGAGTTCAATTTCGGTACTGCAGCTTTAATTGCAGCTGGATGTGCCATGTTCAGAGTGTGTCACCTGAATACTTGTCCTGTTGGAGTTGCGACGCAAAGAGACGATCTACGCCTTAAATTCCGCGGTAAACCAGAAAATGTGGTGGCCTTCTTTGACCAGGTAGCACAAGAGGTCCGCGAAATCATGGCTTCTCTGGGAATTCGTAAATTCAATGATCTGGTAGGTCGAACAGATTTTCTCGAAGTCCGCCCTGTAGATCAATTTGATGAGCGTATCCAGTCCAAGGCAGGATCTCTGAACCTTGAAAAGCTGCTGTGGCAAGCCGACGAATCTGGTTCCATGCCGCGCATTCACACGCGTGAACGCAACGAGCGGTTTGGAGATAGTCCGTTGGATGACCGTATTGTAAATGAACGCAAAGCATGCCCTCAAAGGTTTGGGCAGCATGAAGTTGAAGTATAAAATCAACAATGTTTGTCGCAACATAGGAACACGTGTTTCAGGCATTATTGGATATACCTACGGAGACACAGGTCTTCCGGCAGGCTCGATTGATCTAACGCTCACAGGCAGTGCCGGACAGGGCTTTGGCACCTTCCTTGCCAAAGGCTTGATTCTAAGACTTCTGGGAGAAGCCAATGATTATGTGGGCAAGGGGATGAATGGTGGAGACATCATCGTACGCCCGCAAGATGGAGTTCTCTTTGATTCCTCGCAGAATGTGATTCTTGGCAATACTTGTCTTTATGGTGCCACTGGTGGGCGTTTGTTTGCTGCAGGTACCGCTGGTGAACGTTTTTGTGTGCGTAACTCCGGCGCTGTTGCCGTCGTTGAGGGTGTAGGCGATCACGGGTGTGAGTATATGACTGGAGGCAAAGCTGTTATTCTCGGTGATACAGGACGTAATTTTGCGGCTGGTATGAGCGGTGGTGTTGCCTATGTCCATGACATAGAAAACCGGATTTCCAAAGAATCTGAACAGCTTCCATGGTGGATATTGAACGGCTCGAAAGTGCGGAAGAGATACACATGCTGAAATCCCTTGTTCAGGAGCATTTCGATCATACTGGATCATCCAAGGGTGCCGGTTTATTGCAGAACTGGGCAGAGGAAGTGTCTCGGTTCTGGAAAATCATACCTCATCCGCCAGAGGCGAAGCCCCGCCTCCAAGCCTGTGCATGAATTAAATCAGGAAAAAGCGATTCCAGCGCCTACAGGTAGTTTCTAAGGATTCGATCTCCAAATGATATGAACAAAAAAGCGGATCAATGATCCGCTTTTTTATTTGTTCGAATGGAAAAAATTATCTCTAAAATGAATATCTTCTAAATGCTTCAGTCTAAGGTGTTAGATGGTGATGATTTTGGGTGTAACTTATTGGGGGTTTTACCATATGATCACTCGCTATCGGTGTTCAGGTGTGTTCTTGAAATGATTTTGGTTAGATCTGGAACAATCTAGTGACTTCAAAACACGCCTCAGGGCCATCCGTCAGGGTGGCCCTGATTCATTTGTTAATCGATACTTCGAAGAGCTGCTTTCAAATGCTGCCTTGCTTGCCAAATGCCTTTGAATGAGTCTGACTTTGCTTTCATCCTTCGGCTCAAGATATCAAATCGCCCAGTTCCCAACTGATAGCTGGGAAAAGCGTTTGGAGTAACAACTCAATACGAATGAGTGGCGCAACCAGTCGCACGCGCACAGCCAGCAATGGATCTTTGCCTGGAACAGAATCCTGTTCATTGAGAAATGGTTCGAGGTACTCGTCTTTTGCAAGAAAATCAGGCTGCGAGAAGAAACGCGCAATCATGCAAGCGGGATCTCCCCAGCGAGCCTGATCGAAATCACAAAAGCAAATACTGTGCTCGGGGGTAATGATGGTATTGTGAAACGTGAATTCTCCTGGCGTAATCCAGGCCATGTGATCTTTTAGACTAACATTCGGATCAAGTCCTCCCGTGCTGCAAGCCGTCAGACAATGTTGAATGATTTGCTGCCACCCGGCATTTAATTCATCTTCCCAAAAGCTTACCAGGGGTTGCACTTCCCTCAACGAGTCAGGAATGCCTTGAAGAATGAAAGTGTTGATGGCATCCAGAAGGCTGGATACGGAGGATTCACGAAGGGGAATACCCCGGCAACTGCTTGGCTTCTTCAAGATCACGATTCTGGTTGATTCGAGCCAGAAACCCTCCACAGAAAATGGCACGCGCGTAGGTTGACCTCGTCGGAGCGAATGGCTCGTCCATGCAAGAGACTGATGACCGCTGAGTCGTTTATCCATATCCCATCCCAAAGCAAAGGGGTTATCATGAATATTTGCCGCCTTAAGGAATTGATAGAAACGTTGCTCGGTTTGACAGGGGTCTGTCTCTTCTACCGAAACAGGAGGGTACCATTTAAGTGCATAATCGAGCCCTTCGTGATGCAATTTAAAAATACGTTTAAGAGCGCTGCCGGGCATGGGCGAGATTAAAGGGGCCATCGCCTATACTTAGTGAATTTAAAAGCGGTGAGGCAAGTTCTTGAATCGTTCTCGGGTCCATTTGTTTCCAAGATGCGGTTCTCAATGGCACTCGTCAAGCAGCTACAAGGCGGAAATATCAGCAATATATTTTCACTTCGGTATGGGGCCGAACAGATAGTAGCAATTCACATGTTTGGATTCATTGTTTTGATGGGGTATGGGGATTACACTTTTTTAGAGTGATCTGATCAGTTGACTGGCTTGTTTTCACCTGGGCGACTTCGAATCAAATTTTTCGTAATACCAATTGTTTTCCATTCATAAATTATGACATCAAACATGCAGGATCCTGATTACTGTGATTAAACAGTAAACCGTCTAATATTGATTCTTGCTGCATCAAACTACTTTATACTGGGTATATGATGAACGATGTTCCAAAATTTCCTCTTTGTGATAACAAATAATGGAAATGACATTTTCTAAATCCCAATCATTGTGCATTGATTGTGGCCTTTGTTGTGGTGGATTGGTTTTTGAGGATGTGGAACTTCGTGATGCAGAGGAAGCCTTGACGATGGAATCCCTCGGTCTGGCGGTTGAAGAAGAGGAGGATGGTTTCTTTTTGGTTCAACCTTGTCGTGCTTTAAACGGTAACGCAATGTCGTGTTTACGAGCATCGGCCTGAATGCTGTCGACGTTTCGAATGTCTGCTACTTAAAGATTATCAGCAAGGGACCAAATCAAAAGCTGAAGCTCTTGATTTAATCGAAGAAGTGCGGGATAAAATGAAGTCTGCAGACAAGGAACCTGCGAGACGAGTAATAAGAAAAACATTTTTTAGGCTGGCTGGACTGAGGCCTTTAATATGATTTAGTTCAGGTGATGCGCCACTGCTTCCTGATTGAACTTTGCATGCTCTTGGGAATTGTTCTAGTATTCCTCAACCAATTCATCTCAGATCATGACTTTCTCACAATATTCTCTAACGAACCGCCTGCAGCAACACAGGTGCATTTTATTTTTTTCATGCACCATGCTTTTTGCTTTTTGCCATTGAAATTTTGACAGCCGACACTCAGGGAAAATTTGATCGTAGGCCCAAAAGCCTGGGGTCCGTGTTGGTTTTTTCCGGAACCGGTTGGTATAGACATCCTGAAGTTCCAGCCTTGAGCGGTTGGCTTGCGCGTTTGGATGAAGATCTGCAGATGCAGGTGGATGTATCGGAAAATCCGGCTGATCTTGTTAATGTCCTAAACAATTATCAGGTGCTGGTTCTCAATAATTGCACGGAAATGACGGCCTTATTCAATGAGAGTCAAAGAATGGCGGTTCAAAAATGGCATGCGTCTGGAGGGGTATCGTTGCCCTTCATGCTGCGTTAGTGCGTCAAACAAACTGGGAATGGTTCAATCAATTGGCGGGATGTGATTTTGACAGCGATTCTGAATATCTCGAGGCCCGAGTCATGGTCGATCCGGATGCGATGCAATCATCCATCCGTTCAAGGGCTATGGACCCCAGTTTGCCTATAAAGCTGATTGGACGAACCATGATCGATCGGTAACTGGGCTGCCGGGATTCCGGGTGATTACTCCGCGTGGATGAATCAACCTTTGAACCCGTTCGTGAATATTTCCAAAGCCGCGGCGGCAAAGGCCATGGGAAAGGATCACCCCATTGCCTGGTGCCACACCAATGGCGGAGGGACGTTTTTTCTACACGGAACTCGGCCATGATGTTCAGTTCACTCGAAACTGACCGTTTGGTAGGCAGCACCTTCTCCGAAGCGATTCGCTGGGCTGCTGGCAATCGTTGAACGCATACACACAGTGAGTCACCCCAAGGTCTTGTGCTGTAATAATGGAATTAGCCTGGAGTGAAAGCTGTAACCCGTGATTTTGCGCAGCAATGTCATGATGCTCGGACAAACATAGCGTGGGTGAATTGGAGTTTGCATGAGTTCAATCACGCACTAGGTTGCTTTCATGGAATTCGTTTTCATGATTGCGATGAATTTGGCGTTTGTCCTGTCCAGAAATAGTGTTGTTTCTTGGGGGTCTTCATTCAGCCATTTTGCAGAGTATACACTTCTTAGCCATTGTGAATCCAATTATTTACGCATATGCTATTAGTCCTGTTTGCTGTCGATTGAGTCATTTCTGGTCTCAGGCTTTCGTTCTTGGGCAGGAAAATACAACTCAGCACTCAAGAGGCTCGCTCAAGATGAGGGGCTCCTTGCTCTTTACAACTTTTGTGAGCCTGCTGGTCCTGCTGGTGCGGGACCAGTCGGGAAGCCGAGATTCCGACCCATCTGCGCATCCGGTCCATGCGAGGTGTTCGGAGGCTGGGCAACGCGATCTGAAGTTAACGGGGTTCGACTCGATTGCTTTCCGAGCGAGCCTCCGACGTCCCTGATTCAAGGCCATTCAAGATTCGGGCAGCTTCACGATCGAAGCTTGGATCACCCCGGCAAGCACCCATTCTCAAGGGGCCCGCGCGCATTGTCACTTTATCGAGGAACGGCAGCGAACGGAACTTCACTTTAGGTCAAGATGGGGACGAAATACGACGTCCGCTGTCGCAGTAGTCAAACTGATAGAAACGGCCTGCCCTCCCTGTCTTCCGAACCAGACTCCCTCTCAACCGGCTTTAACGCATCTCGTGTTTCACTTTGGGAGCCTGATCATGTATCCCGCATCTTTATGTCAACGGTCGATTTGAACAGTGAAGGTACACGTTCCCGGAGTGCCTTGAGCGCCTGGAAGAACAACGTTCAACTGGCATTGGGCAACGAAGTTTCGGGCATGATCGGCAATGGAAAGGCACCTTTCATATGGTTGCTTTGTATGATCGGGATTTGTCAGAGAAGGAGATTACTCGTCATTTCCAGGCGGGGGCGAATGCAGAGGATTCTGAAACTGCAAAATTGGTAAGCCCATCACCCAAAGCAGTCTTTTTTGAAGAGCACATTGCACCGATGATTTCAGAGCATTGCCTGGAATGTCATGACACCCATAATCAAAAGGGGAAACTGGATCTTTCATGGAAAGAGGCTGCCTTCAAGGGAGGGAAGCATGGAAAAGTTATTGTTCCTGGTAAACCGGAGGAAAGTGAATTTTGGTTATCTGTTCATCATGATGAAATGCCAGAGGAGCGCACCTTGTTAACGAGTGAAGAAAAGGCGTTAATCAAGCAATGGATTCAAGATGGCGCCACCTGGTCCCTTGATCACATCGATCCCGGTTCTTATACTCCCATCAAAGTCGGATGCTGCCTCCAACTGGGTGCGGACGATTGACTGTTGTCCGAATACATTCGAACAGTGAAGAACGCGGTCGGTGTCGACATCAGCTGAGGACGCTCACGATCCTCCTTCCTCGTTGATCTGCGTGCTGACGGCTTCAGTAACACCGCTTACAACCTCAATGTTGATCTGAAGCACGTCAATGCCTATGCCCAACTGGCCGAAAAAATTGTGCAGCGAATGGATGTCGCCTCCTTTGCTAGGAACGGTTTGTCAAGAACTCTCAAATTTACCGACAAGGAAATGGGGGCGTTGATTCAGAGTCCATGGGTAAGTGGATTCTCAGAGGGCCCAGTCAATGAACACGAGTTGTTTGCCTACCGAGGCATCACGACCTGCAGTCGCTGCTGCTGGGAGGAACTTATCATGAGGCCGTGGCATTGGTCATCGAAGCCATGTTGCAGTCGCCTCAGATTTATTTACCGTGTCGAAAATCATGTCGGAGATGGCACCGTGTGGCCTGTTGGTGAACTCATGAGCTGGCCAACCGGATTAGCTTTATCCTCTGGGGATCGGCGCACCTGACGAAGGCTATTGATTCAGGCTGCTGATGAAGGAGTGCTGTATCAGTGACGAGCTATTAGACACAAGCAGGCCGGACGCATGCTTGCTGACGATAGAGCCCTTCAGCGGTCGCTTGAATTTGCCAGTGAATGGTTGAACCTCAGCCGGCTTGCCAACATGCAGCCCAATGCGGATCGATTTCCGGAGTGGGACTCCCGCGCTGGCTGCAAGACATGCGTGAAGGAATCTTTGGCTTTTTTCCGTGAACTTGTATGGGAGCAGGGCAGGCCCTTTGAAGGACCTTTTCAACGCGCGGTTCACCTATGTCACCCCGCGCCTGGCGGCGCATTACGGTTTGCCTGCGCACATATGGTTGATTCCAGCCGATAACGGCTATTCAAAAAGTCAAGCTGACTCCCGAAACTAGACGGGCGGGGATATTGACGCAAGGTAGCAGTGTCCTCACGGTGGGAGGCGATGACGGGGCTTCCATGGTGGCGAGAGGGATTGTTCATGCTGCACGAAGTGCTCAGGGGTGTGGTCAAAGACCCTCCTCCATGCGTTGACGTGGTTCCCGTTCCGACCGAAGCTGGCTTGACTCAGCGTGGCATTGCCATTCAGCGTATCGACAACGCCTTGTGCGGCGGTTGCCATAAAAAGTTCGAGCCATTGGCGTTTGGTTTGGAAAAGTTTGATGGCCTCGGTTCGTTTGCATCAGGCAGATGAGCACGGAAATAGTGTTGCGAGAGGATGGCCGCATTCGGATTCCGGGGCAACCCGAAGCGACGGAATATGAATACGTGCCTTCAGCTGGTTGATTTTCTGGCCGGTAATGAGCGCGTGCAGGAAACGGTCACATGGAAAGTGGTTCAATTCGCATTGGGGCGACCTTTAACAGCTTTTGATGCAAATGACGTTCAGCGCATTCATGCACAAATGCGCGCTAACGGAGGAACGTGGGATGCCTTGATCAAGGCGGTTGTTCTCAGTGATCTGGTAAGAAATATCAAAACGGAGATAATCAATGAATGAGCAAACAATAAGCCGACGAGCGGCCCTCAGAGGCTTGGGAACGATTAGCATCGGACTTCCTTTTCTGGAAGAAATGTGCGTGTCAAAGGTAATCTTGCCGCTCCTGAGAACCCTGTCCCTCTGAGGGCGTTTAACCTTTTCTTCGGTTTGGGGATCCCTGCGCCTCTG
This sequence comes from uncultured Verrucomicrobiae bacterium, assembly GCA_943788245.1. Classification (GTDB taxonomy): domain Bacteria; phylum Verrucomicrobiota; class Verrucomicrobiia; order Limisphaerales; family AAA164-E04; genus AAA164-E04. The sequence goes on from CALSPN010000012.1 coordinate 49,385, forward strand.
CAAGCAGGAAGGGTTTGAGGGGGTGCTGGAACCTTTGAAGCCATTGAGTGACAAGCTGCTCATCATGCGTAGGGTGGACCAGGTGCGCTGTGATCAATCTGGGATCAATGCTCATTTCGACGGCGCCTCTGGTGCTTTCACGGCTGAACCTCCCCAAGGTGAAGCTAAGGCGGGTGGTCCATCCATTGATCAATTAGTGCGCAAACACCATTACCCAGACGGGCAACCCGCTGGTGTGGCTCCTACAGTTGTGGCTGGCACATTTTTCAGACGGAGCCGAGTCAGTCGCTATGTTCATAGTTACAACCAAGATGGAACCGTAGCTGCGACCATGCAAGAACGTCCGAAGGATCTGTTTGATCGACTGTTTGGTGCCATCGAATTTGGTGATTCAACCGATGCCCGCCAAATGCACTTGAAGCGCAGCGTATTGGATTCTGTTGTTGAACAATACAAATTTTACAAGGGGGGGCGTTCTCCTCTTGGTAAAACTTCACGCGCCAAAATTGCCGATCACCTGGATCGTATCCGTGAATTCGAGCAGCGCGCTTTCTCATTGGACAGCGAAACTGGAGAGGGGCCAAGGCGGCCAACACGCTCCGAAATCCTTCATGGTGGATTGGCTGACCCGGGAGGGGAGGGGATTGATATTAGTCTGGATGAGCTAACCACTGAATGGCGCCTGATGGCGGATCTTTATGCCAGTGGGATTCAGATGGACAAAGTCCGCTTCGGTGCATTGACTTTTTTGGCAGCAGGTGAGCGTATTCGATTGACGGGAGATTATCTTTATAATGGTGAAAAACGATACACGTTTGATGATTCCAGACGATTGAAAGCGGGAGGTTCGCAAGGGTGCAGTCATGAATGGTGGCATCAATTCAATGAACGTAAATCCAACGAAGCATTACGCGCACACGCACACATGAAAATGCGGGAATTGGCCTATTTTCTTGGTCGTCTTGATGAGCAAGGCACGATTGAAGCGAACGGGAAAACCATTCTCGATAATGCGTTGATTACCATTTCCACAGAATCTGGCGATGGGCGCCACAATGATGTGAAGCGCGAATTGTCTGGTGTTTTTCACGCGATGAGTGGAGCGAATGGACGGTTCAAGACCGGACAAATCCTTGACCTGAAATCTGAAGGTCTGGATGTTTACAATACCATTCTAGATGGCATGGGAGTCGCCCAGGAAATGGGTCCGGTGGATCGCGATCACAAGCCTGTCGATGCCATCAGAGCCTAGGACCTGAAGCAAACAAACCAATCAGCTGCATGATCCGTGTTCCGAATGCAGGCACATCATGTCAGCCTAACGAACCTTCGGATGCATGGGGCTAGTCGATCAGAGGCCCTTCAACAGCGCTTAAAGCCTCATTGGCATGGTTGCCTGCTGGGACACCAAAGGGAACAAAGCTTTGGTTACACTTGTCTAGCCAGAATGTCCATCGTTAGTAAGTGTCGATGTTTCAATGATTGTAAGCTTGTAAACAGATCCTTTTTTTGGCACTGACTGGCCTTCAATCATGAGCGAAATATACTGGAACGGGGAATATAAGAAAAAAAATGAGGCGATCGATTCCTCCTGATGATCGGGGCTTTTTGTTTGGGGATGGAGTCTACGAGGTTGTTCGCATTTACAGAGGGCGCTGTTTTGAAATGTCAGCTCACGAACATCGTTTGCTGCAAAGTGCCTCTGGCATTGGAATAAAGATTAGTTGATTTCAAGGGCATGACTTGAAGTCGCTGAGAATTTACTCAGAAGGAATACCTTGCCGAATGGTGATGGGATTCTGTATTACCAAATCACCAGAGGCACGGCACCTCGCAAACATTTTTTTCCTGGGGAAGAGGTTCCAGCCGAATCATTATGCCTATGTGCAACCTTTGCCTGTCACTGACTTTAAAGAGCGACCAGGTGCCTCAGTTGTCACACTGCCTGATCGACGGTGGTTGGAATGTCATATTAAATCAATTGCCCTCCTTGGCAGCGTGCTGGCGGCACAACAAGCCAAAGAGCAAGGTGCCGTTGAAGCAGTGCTTCATCGTGATTCAGTAGTCACTGAGGGCTCCCACACCAACGTGTTCGCTGTGGTTGATGGGGTTCTGAGAACACATCCAGCGAACCATCTGGTGCTCAATGGAATAACCCGGCGTATAGTGCTTGAGATTGACCCGAAAAGACGGGGTTCCGCATATGAAGAGACTTCATTGAGCCTCTCGGAATTAAAAAGTGCCAGTGAGGTTTTTCTCACTGGCACGACGGTGGAAATATGGCCCGTTACACTATTGGATGGCAAACCAGTTGGCAATGGTCAAACCGGTCCAATCACCCAAGGTTTACAATCATTATTTGATCGGGGTAATGCTGATCGATTGACTTAATCGGTGTTACCTATGGAGTGTTTCAAATAACGATAAAGATCACTGTCAGTTGAGAGAATCATCGTAGTTTCCGGATCAATGACCTCCTCATAGGTTTCGAGTGTTTTTACGAATTCATAAAAATCGACTGATTGCTTTGATTGGTTGTAAGCAGAGGCGTAGATTTCGGTGGCTCTCGCGTCCGCATCACCCTGGATTTTCTGAATTTCTTTGTAGGCTTCAGACTCGATTTCTTGAAGGTCGCGCTCCTTGTTTCCGATGATGCGTGCAGCTTCGCCTTCTCCCTCCGAGCGAAATCGTTCTGCAATTTGCTGGCGTTCACTGATCATACGCTCGTAGATCCTTTTACGCACGGTTTCGTTGTAGTTGATACGCTTGAAACGAATATCCAGCAATTCAATCCCAAAATCCTTGAGTTTCTCGCCTGCCAACGCGAAAATCTCTTTCTCGATCAAGCCTCGTCCCTTTCGAGATTTTGTATAAAACACCCACATTTCCGGGAGCGTCTGACAACACTTCATCAACGACAGGCTCCCGATCCTTGGTGGTACGAACAATTTCAATGAGTTCGTGTTTGGCAATGGCATTGCGGGTTTCACTGCCCAGGATATCGTTCAAGCGTGATTGAGCGCTTCTTTCATCGCGTAATCGCAGAAAGTATTGTTTGGCATCTTGAATCCTCCAACGTGCAAAGGTATCCACCAGGATATATGTTTTATCCTTGGTTGGCATTTCGTTGGGTTTGCCGTCCCATGCCAGAAATCTGTTGTCGATTTGATTCACTTCCTGAATGAAAGGAATCTTGAAGTGGAGACCAGATTTTGTGATAGGATCGCCGACCGGTTTGCCGAATTGAGTGATAAGAACCTGTTCGGTCTCATGGATTGTATATGCGGCGTTGTACACCACAAATATCGCGATGATTGACGAGTAAGGATATGAATGAACCTGCTGCTTTTTGCATGATGAAATCTTTGTTTATTTATTGTCAGGGGCGATTTGGAGCAGCGGTAGGATCTGCTTTGCATCGGAATCCAGGATGATTTTCTTACCCATTTTCGGAATGATGGATCGCATGGTTTCGAGATGTAAGTCGACGCTTGGTCACCTCCGGAGCTTTCAGGAATTCAGTGAACAATGCCGTAAACTTGGTAGCGTCACCTTCTGCTTCGTTGACTCGCTTCAGTGCGTAGCCCTCCGCCGACCGGATTTTCTGATCCGCCTCACCACGCGCTCTTGGAACTACTTTGTTGTATTCGCCATTTGCCTGATTAATAAGCTGCTCTCGCTGTTGTTGTGCCTGGTTTACTTCGTTGAAAGAGGGTTGAACTGGAGGGGGAGGGTTGACGTCCTTGAGTTGAACCTGATCGATACTGAGGCCCATTTTATAATTGTCGACCAATTCCTGCATCCGTCTGGAGTGCCACGACCTCAATTTCCTGACGTCCTACCGTGATGACCTCATCAACCGTACGATCTCCGACGACCTCACGCATGACAGATTCAGAAACCGCACGCAAGGTGCTCTCCGGTTCCTTGACCTGAAACAGGAATTGCTTTGGATTGTTGACTCTAAATTGAACGATCCATTCCACGGAAGCTGCGTTCAAGTCACCGGTGACCATGCTTTTCTCCCTGCTTTGCTCGGAGGATGACGTGTATTGGTAAGGGTTGGTGGCATCTCGGGGTACTGACTCCAAACTCCTGTTTCAACTGCCGTCTAACCGGAACGATTTGCACGGTATCAATACCGAAAGGCAATTTGAACTTCAGACCCGGCTCGACCGTCTTGATATACTTTCCGAAACGGAGGACAACACCTTGTGATTCCGCCTGTACCGTGTAGAACGCTGTTAATAACGCGATCACCGCGAGGACTGCAATGAGCCCCATGATAATTGCCCTGAACTGGCTTTTTTGGTCGTTGAAGTTGGCTTCAAAGACCTTTTTGATCTGACTCATTTCTAATAATTACTTGAAATTGCTGTTTTTGGGAATCGCCGCCTGATTCCAGATAAGCCAGCAGGTCCAGGATCTCATCTTTAGTCAAAACCTGAATAAGTCCCTCTGGCATGGGGGACAAGGTTGAGTTTTCTCTGGACTGGATATCCGAAATCTTGATGGACGTCCTCACTGCTGAATAAGGGTTTTGAAGAATCTCTATGGACTCCTCTGTTTCACCCACGATACGCCCTACATACTGTTCGTCATCCTTGGTGTTGATCTTTTCATATACATACTGCTCTGAAAGGACTTTCGAGGGATGGATGATCGAATCAAGAATATCCTGTCGTTGAGAATCGACTGCTGATAGCTGTCAAATCTGGGCCAACAGAGCCGCCGCTCATCCCCGAATCGATGACAAGCGCCACATTGTGCAGCTTCATAGGCTAATCGGCCCTGCTCAAAATTCCGGCCTTTTTTGACATTGTCTCAGAGAATGGCATGATATCATCCATGCTCCAATCCGTAAATTTACTTCGAGTCAAGATGGGGTTGGGGGGCTGGTCCTTGACGACTGATTGCCCTCCATCAAGGATATCGCTCAGAGCGGTCCTTTCCTCTTTCGACAACGTTGCCTCAGCATCTTTTTTGATATTGGCGATGAATTTGTTGAAACTGGCTCCCATGGAAACGGTGCGTCCAACCTCGGAAAACCAGGTGAGCAAATCAGCAGGGTGCTGCACACTTTTGAAATTTTGATTGAACCAGCTGAAATATCGCCTTCTCTGATCCAGTGACCAACCTTGACCTACATTTCTCAAAGTGAAAACATAATGTAGCTGGTCCTCGATGTACTTCGAGCTTTCAATCAGTTTGAGAGTTTCAGTGATTGTGTCTGGGACGTTCAAATAAGCAGCGATCTTGGATAATTCCTTGTTGACAGTTTGGCTTTTGCTTGGGAAATAGACGACCTACAGCTTCCGTTACAGCCTCAGCAATGTCATTGTCTGGCCGCCCCATTCGAATGAATGATAATTGAAGGATTCGCAGAACCTGCATTTGCTGCTCTTCAGGTAAATCTGTTGAATTAATTTCCCCAAGTTTCATCAAAAGTGGATTCTGCCACTCTTGACCGCCCTTTCTCGCGAGTGCCATTAAGCCCGTCAAGCTACCTTGAATACTCTGTTCATCGATAACTCTTTCTGCCCAGTACTGGACGGGTTGGCTCTCAATGGCAATTCGGGCAGCATATCGAATCCAACGGTCATGGCTTCTCAAATGCGGCCATGAAAACGTGATGCACTCCGAATCAATTCGACCGTGATAGGATTCAAGTTTCCTTCTCAGCAGGCGTGCGTCCGCTTCTTCCTCCGATACATAGGACGCCTCATCCGTTGATTCGTCCCCTTGATAAGTAACGCGATAAAGTCCGGACTGAGTGCCCCTTCCTCCAACGGTAAAATAGAGAGCTCCGTCAGGGCCAATTTCCATGTCGGAAACATTCAATGGTTTGCCTTTGACAAATGTTTCTTTAGAACCGAAATAACTAGCTCCATCCGGCATCAGGTGGACTGCCAAAATCCGTCCATACGACCAGTCCATCACATAAAGAGCCTTCTGGTATTTTGCTGGGAATTTGGTTCCATAACCAAAGCAAACTCCCGTGGGTGATCCTATACCAATGTCTGCGGTCGCAGGTAAACTGTCCTCAAAATAGGAAGGCCACTTACTGGTGCCGGAGCGCCATCCGTATTCCCCTCCGATGACAGAGTGAATGACACGCGTTGGTCGATACCATGGAGTACCCCAATCCCATTCCATGTCACTATCAAACGTAAACATTTCACCATCGGCATTGAAGTCGAAGTCATATGCGTTTCTGTATCCAGCCAGCAACAACTCCCATGTTTTACCTTCCGCATCGGTTCGGACAATATAGCCGCCCGGAGCCATGACGCCAGTGGCGTGACCATTGCCATCCCATTGGCGTGGCAGCAGATGATCCTCCTTGTAATTTTGGTGAGGTGAGTTTTCGTCCACTCCCTCTGGAACTCGGGTGTGGTTACCGTTCATCATGTAAATCATGCCATCTGGGCCCAGCCTCAATCCATGATAGCCATGCTCGCCTTCACCTCGAATTGCCTTCAGGAACTGGGTTTCATCGTCAGTCCAGCGGTCGTCCTTATTGGTATCAACCCAACGATACAAGCCTGTGCCTTTCGGCCCGTGACCGTTGATATACAGACTGTCATGGGCATGGAGAAGCCCCATGGCGTGACGCACCTTGGTCGTTGTGAATGCCTCTACCTTGGGTGAGTTTGAGTCGATGTTGGTGATGCGCAAAAGGGGATCATTGTCAGATTGAGGAGAAATGATGGCGCGTCCTTTGTCGTCAAATGTCATCGCAACCCAGGAACCTTGTCCTGCTTGGGATGAGAGAACGAGGTCTATTTTGAATCCTTTGGGGACTTCCAGGGATTCCGCTTTGGTGCCCTTTCCAGATTCAAACACGTTCCCCCAGGGCTGATCACCCAGTTTTGCGACAAAGGATGCCCGGGACCATTTGGAATCGTCAAATTCAAGATGCATCCACCCTTCTTCAGTTTCCAATGAGCTGACCCAATTTACGCTGGATTCGAGGGTAGGACTGGGGCCTTCACGACGTTTGATTTTAAGTCGGGCCATCAAACCGCCTGGACCTCCTTGATTAGTGGCTTTAATGGCAATTACATTCCGACCCTGCTTTAATTTTGCCGATAAATCTGCAAAAACAGGTCGTTCCCAATTACGGCTGGTGCCAATGCGTTCTCCGTTGAGGTAAGCGATTCCAGTATTATCTACGGAGAGGGCAAATTCCGCACTTTCCCAGCCACCGGCCAAGGTGAATTCATAGCGAAAAAATCTGGGGTCAGAGGATGAGCTCGGATCAGTGTCATCAGGATTCCAGATCCATGAACCTGCCAGCGAAGTGCTGTGCGAGCAGATCAATGCCAGAAGGCCAATGGAAAGAGCGCTGTAAAAGCTACGTTTCATATGTTTGATGCCAAATTCACAATAGAGGACATTGATTTGAACATAGTTAAGAAGTCTCGCAAGGAGTTTCTTGCGTGGAAAACATGAGCTGGAGGTAAAATGATTCATTTGACAGGGGATTTTCTTGATGGGCGGGGTCGAACTCTTTTTATCGTTGCCCATCTAGTCGCTCGATGCGCGTGTTTATCGGATCAACATGCATGTATCGATCCATCGGGTGTGATCGAACCGGGTTTTCCCATGTTATGTGAACGCCTCCATTGAGGCGTGTGAGCTTGGTCGTTTTTGTCAGATAGAGACTCACCATACCAGCCCCTTCTTTTGGTGCCTTTGGCTTTGGTGACATTCGTAACAGTCCTGAGCCAAAACAGGACGAATGCGGCTCTCAAAAAAATCGATATTGCTGGAGTTATGCTCTGATGCCAGCGTAACCGAATCAAGGCCAAGGAATCCGGAGGCTGCTATCAACAAGTATAAAATCATGGGTTCATATATTCTCATGAGAGAACATTTGTAAAATGCCACTTTTCCACGCTTTGGGCAATATGCTAAATGAAATGCCTTTGTTCAGCGTGCATTTTCAATAAAAGCAAAAGTTAGCGGACCATTTATTCATGGAAGGAAATACGACCCTGTTTATTTATTTACGCTGATGGTAAACAAGAAGGGCTTGGGAATTTTTCAAAATTACATGGTAAAAAGGCAGGGATTGTTTCAGGTCATTTCAATCGTTTGATTCACCGCAAGAAAATGAAGCCACTTGTGAGTGACTGGGCGTTGGTAAATTCTTTGCAGAGCCTGTGCATAGAGCTCGATTTGAGGCCGATATTGATCCAGTTTTCCCGAAAGGCCTTGTGGTTCAATCTGGTCTGTTTTGTAGTCGAGAATTTGAATGGATTCGTTCCTCAGGATGGCGACATCCACAATACCCTGGATGATCACGAACTCATGTGATACTTCTTTTTCAATCTGGTGAGCGAGTCCGAGTGCTTTCAGCTCCGATAATTCAAAGCGCGCTGTGAAAGGTAATTCTCGGTGAAGCTGTGTGCGGTGTGTCCGTATACTCTGACCGATATCCGAATGCCAGAAAGCGGCAATCGATGATAGATTCAAGGCGTCATTGGCGCGCGGATCGAGATGCCCTGAATCGATCATCTGATCTCTTTGCTCAGCCAAGACATCCATTGTCATGTCATTATCTAAATCCAGCCACTGAAGAAAATGATGATGGATCGTTCCTTTCTCACCGGGGGACAGGCCATCAGGTATGGGTTTTTCCCCAACTTTTCCCTTGATGCTGCGTTCATCAAACCATGAAGCCGATTCTGTTTCATGAATTTCAATCTGATGTTTCTTTCGAAGCATTGTTACCGTCGCCTTGGCCGGATGGTGCGATGCATCAGGGTTTGGATATTGCCAGCCTGATATGTTCAACCAACGGTTGATCCAGGTGGGTTTACCATATGCTTCTTCGTCGTCAATCACAGGATCATGCTCTGGTTCGGAATCCTGTGTTTGGGCTTCCGAGTGTATGTGCCAATCCACACCGCGGTTGGAACCTTTGGGTTTTAACCACCACTCGGAATCCTTCCAGTATCGAGTCATCCATGGGAACAACCAGTCCATGGCGCATCGGGCATGTGTGGTTCGAATTTCTTGATGTGTCTCTTCAGAAAGTTGACTCCACTTTTTCATCTTCTGCTCTGAGGTAGACGCTACCAGAACAAGGAGATCTTTCGCTCTTGTGAAAGCGACGTAAAGGAGTCGCAATTCTTCCTGAAGGTTCTCAGCTTTGCGACGGCGACGGCAGATCCATAAAGGAAGGCTTGGGTAGCGGGGTTTTTCGCCGGGTGGCTGAATCATTCCGGCAAGTCCAAGGGATTCATCCAACATCCAGGTTTGCTGTACATCCTGAAAATTGAAGGTACTTCCAAGGCCAGTCACTGCTACGACTGGAAATTCCAGACCTTTGCTTTTGTGGATGCTCATCAATTGCACCGTTTGTCCATCGTCTGCCGTGCCTAAATCAAATTCGGTCTCGGATGCGCGTTTGTTTTCAATGTATTGAAGGAAGCGACTCAGTCCCTTTTGTTGATAATGATCAAACTGACGCGCCATGCGCAGTAATTGCTGCACATGCATGATAGCCTCTTTGCCTTCTGTTTCACTGGCGGATAGACTTTCCATGTAAAGGGTGTCATTCAAAATACATTCCAACCTGCGGCTTAGGTTGAGCTGCCGTCCTGATTGGCGCCATTGATGAAACTGTTGTAGAAAATGCTGTGCCCTCTGCTTGGCGGACTGAGCTTCTGGATCTTGTTTCAAGTCATCTGGCAGCAAGGTTTCCAGCGGCTGATCGCTGAATTGATTCAAGGCTTTCCAGAAATTGGCCTTTTTCGCTCCGATACGAATGAGCGCGAGTTGATTGTTGGATAGACCTGCCAGGGGCGATCGCAGGACCGCGATCAGCGGAATGTCCTGACGAGGGTTATCGAGAAGCATCAGGAGCGACAAAAGGTCTGTGATCTCACTGCGTTCTAACATCCCGCTTCGCGGGACTTGCAAAGGGACACCAAGCTGTGAAAAAATCCGTGAGTAAGCATCTGCCTTGGACCGCACTGAACGCATCAAAATGGCCATGTCGCTCCATCTGACCTTGCGAAGAGACTGGGTTTTCGAATCGAGGACCAAATGCCCGCTTTCACTCAATTTTTTCAATCGTAATCCAATGGCCCAGGCTTCTTTCTCCGTGTTGGACAGATCCACTTCATTTGCCTGGGAAGCGTCCGTTTCCTGACGGGATACTTCACTCAGGAGGAAATGGCATTCCACAGAGCTGCTGTTTGACTCAAGCGTTTCAGCCCGGTTGTCAGGATCTCCGAAAAGCAGGTGAGCTCGTTCATCAAATCCTTGATTCGATGCCATGAGTTCACTGAAGCAGTCATTGACGAATGTCAAAATACCGGGACGACTACGGAAGTTTTCTTGTAAATAAACGACTTGTCTTGGCTCCTCCTCATTGGGTTGATTCCAGGTCTTTTCGTAATCGTTAAAGAATTGGGGCTTAGCCAAACGAAAACTGTAGATGCTCTGCTTGACATCACCCACCAGAAAACGGTTTGCCCTGCCGGCATTACCAGAAATCGACGCCAGTATGCAATCCTGAGCTGCATTGATATCCTGATACTCATCGACATAGACGTGCTTGAATTGTCTCTGGATACTTTCGGCCAGATCGGTTGCTTGTTTTGTTTTTCGATCCCAGAGCAGGGTAAGCGCAGACTGTTCCAGATCGGTGAAATCCAACCCCCCGCGCTCAAGTTTCTTCGCTTTGAAACGTGCCGAAAATGCGCGTGTTAACTCCAATAATGTGCGGGCCCGTTCTCGATACCAGTTCCAATCTTCTTTGAGTGGATTATTCCCAGAGTCTTCCGATGGAGATAGCGTGGCAAGGAAAGCTGCGTCATCGAGTAATTTTCCCATAGGCTCCCGATGCTTTGTTTTACAACCCCTGGGCCAATGATCCTTATGATCTCGGTGAGCTAATTCTTCTAAACAATCGCTCAGTGACTCCAGAGACGGATCGCTTGCGTTGAAGGTTTTGAGAATCTTCAGGCAGACTATGGCATTTGTGTTTTCTTCCGGAAGATGGCTCAGGTCTGATATCCACTCCTTTGACCATGACTGCACTTCTTCGACGAGCCATTGGTACCATTGTCCCGGGGATTCAAGAATCAGCCTCTGGCTTTGATCAAGTAGCCACCCATCGGGATCCACCATGGCACAGCTGTAGCGATGGATCTTGAGGATCCATTCCCGAAGGCCTTTGTCCCATCCGTTTTCAAATTCAGCCACATATCGGCGCACTGATTCTGATAATTCATCCGTGCCGTCGTAATGTTGATCGAGCAATTCATCGAGTGTTTGTTGCTCAAGACTCGAGACTTCCTCTGTTTCCAGAACGCGTGCCTGTGGATCCAGGACAAGCAAATGAAAATGCTGTCGGATCAGGTTGAGGCAAAATGAATGCAACGTCCCTATGGATGCTGCATCAATCTGTGCCAGTTTTTCCTGCAAGTCAGCGTTTTGCGGATCATTTTCAAGGGCTTGCTCCAGTCTGTCAGCGATACGTTCCTTCATTTCCGTTGCAGCTGCCTCGGTGAAGGTGACCATCAAAATTTCCAGAAGCGTGGTTTTCTCCTCTGGATCAATCAACTGCTTCATACAGCGGTCGATCAAAGTGCGTGTTTTACCCGTGCCCGCTCCTGCAACTACCAGGATATTTCCCTTGGCGTGTATCGCTTTTTTCTGTGCCGGTGTGTGTTTCATGCTCCTTTCCCATCATTGGATTCACCATAGCAGGCAGGTTCAAGCTGACGCCACTGTTGCGTCCAGGGATCAATGCGGCAAACCGATGCGTAATCACATTTTTGGCATGGAGTCTGTTGGCTTTGCTGATAAGGAGCAATACTTAGATCGCCCTCAAAAATACGTTGTCCAAATTCCTTCAGTAGATCTCGAGTGCGCTGCAAGAAATGATCGAATTTAGCAGGCGACATGACGTGCCAATTTGTCTTGCGAGGGGCCCCATTTTTGTTGAGCTGGTATTGGAACTGTTCGCCTCTGGTTGCGCCTTCTCGTTGATCCATGGCATCGAGTGCACTTATATCAAAGCAACCTACATGCTGGTATGCCTTACGCATGGAATCGATCGATGTATCCGGATTCAAGGCTTCCTTGCGCGAACTTTTCCCCTCGTGCTTTGCACGCAGTGTAGTGAAGAAGGCCCCGGCGGGTTGGATGTTTTTTGCCTCCATAGATGCTCCAACGCCAGATTGTCTAAGGACATTCAAATAAACAGGCAATTGAAGCTGCACTCCGTTCCAACTCAGGATTTCATCCGGTTTCTTTTTTCCGGATTTGTAATCAATCACAATGGCCCATGATGACTGGCCTTCTCGGGCACAAAGATCGACACGATCAATGATTCCATTGAACACCATTTTGGTATCATCGGAGAGTTGGATTTCCCACGCTGGAATCTGAGGTTCTTTTCCTCCAAAGGCGACCTCCACGCCGACGGGCTCAAAAGTATAATGCGACATCCACTCGACAATGACAGCAACGAAAGTTCCGAGTGCCTGACTCAGTGCGCTTGCCGTGACACGGTTGACAGGCTTGTCTTCCATCAAGCCCTCGTGGAAATCCTTCATGGTCTGTGAAGTGATTTGCTCCATGAGTTCCCGTGCCTGGGAGGGAGTCAGGTCGTGCCAACGCAATCCTTCATCTTCCAGAGCCATATGGAACGCCTCCAACGCGGCATGTTGAAAACTACCCAATCTTCTTGCATCCAGTTCAAATGCCATGCGTTCTTCAGTTTTGAGACCGGATTGAACGAAAAAGCGAAAAGGACATTCGGCAAAGGCTTCGATCCGGCTTACGGAAGTGTAGAGCGTAGGGCTGGTTCTGGATTCTGAATACAGGTGACGTGCAATGACACCGTTCAGTGGTTGATTTGTCGGTTTACCTGTGTGCTGACTGATCGATGACAGGGTAATCCTTGAATCCATGTTTGGAAGTATTTGGCTTAGGACGGCCTCGGACTGTCCTTTTTTCCATGTCCAAAATTCGGGCGAAATGAGTAATTCTCTTTCATGGAGAGCGGCCGACAGGTCAATGCGCTCGTTGAATGAATGAATCTTTAATTGAGGGAAGATCCGTTTGACGTGCTGAATAAACACCGAAGGTCCCTGTGCTTTGCCTTCACTGGTGTTGAGAGCATAACTCAATGTGAGATGTTCGGTGGCACGTGTACATCCGATATATCCCAAAAAGCGTTCCGTTGCCAATTGAGTGCGGTAGCGTGATCCTATGTGAACCCCGGCATTCTCGAGCTGCAGTCTCTCAAGTTCATCAAATACCATTGGAGCCGTGGGTTTCGCAGGGAAAACGGATTCGTTGAGCCCCATCAGATAAGTGGATTTCAGATCAGGATTCCTTGATCGGTCGATGGCTCCTACAAGTACCTGATCGATAGCTGGCGGAATCACGCCGACGGTCAAGTTGTTGAGGCCCGCGTCGACAATGGGGATCCATTCGCGTATCGGAAGCGGTGTTTCAGCAAATGCCAGTTCAAAGTTCAATAGCCAAGCCTCCAGCACCTCTAACACTCGAATGTGAAATCCATCCTGGATGTTGGATTTTGGCGAATTGAAGGCTGATTCATCCCATGTCTCAAGTCGATATTCGATATTCAAGGTCTTCCAGAGTTTTCGAAAAGCGGCGGCCAGTTGGATGCCGTTCCAGGGAAGTGGCATTTTTGTCCCACTGTCATGGTCGCTTTTTCCGAGAAAGTTTTTGATGGGTTTCAGTAGTTTTCGACGAATAGGTTCAAATCGGTTGACCAGTTCCTCAGGCCCTTTAAGGGGATTCCACCATCGCAGACCGCGCCATCCTCTTTCTATGGCTGCGTTTTCCAGATCATCGATCTCGGCCTCGATCAAATCAGTCAGTCCAGTTTTCAGGTAGGTGAACCAATCGTCATGTGTCCAGCCAAAGGCAGGTAGGCGAAGCACGCAGCGCGTGAGCTCAACCAAGGGGTGATGAGCGACTGATTCTCTATGATCAATGAAACAAGGGATGCCATATCGGTCAAAAGTATGTCGAATGATTTCCTGATATGCCGGCAGGGAGCGAACGAGCACTGCCGTCTGGTTGAAACGCATTCCTTCTTCCCGTATTTGCCTTAGAATTCTTCGGGCGACATAGATCGATTCGGCTTCCGGTGATTGACATGCGGCCATCTCGATTGCGGTCGTATGATTTCCGTCAGGCGCTTCACTGAGCGAGAGTTCCATTTGAGATATTGGATTCAATGATCCCTCATCAACCGGCGTGGCATCCATCGCCATCGGGCGGGTCCATTTTGATTCCAGCCACTTCAGCATATGGTTCTGTTGAAAGCGTCCATGCTTGCTGGATCTTTTTATGACAGTTCGATCAAGCTTGATAGAATCCAATGAACCCGAAAGCGTGCGTGCATTGCCGTATGGTTTGATGGACTGGGAGCCAAATGGAAAATATTTCCCTTTTTATCTTCAGGGAACGAATCGGCGCAGAATGCAAGGACGGTTTTGTTGCTCAATGGCGCGAGAAGAGTCAGCAAGTTCAGTTCCTGAGGTGTGAGAGATGCAAACCCATCCATCCATAGCCCCCCGAGTTGAAACACGGGAATGTTTGTGTTCAATTCCCTTGAAGATCGAAGGGCCATCCGCAGCTAAATCCAGCAAATGGTCGGGATCATGCAGTTTCTTCAATTGGATCCACGATTGGGTATTCTTGAAATAAGATGCCGATGTCGTGCAATTTATGGCGTGCTCGTGCTGGGAGTTTGTCTGATGATGACAGGTCGAGGATTTTTTGAGGTGAGACCCTGCTTTTGTTGAAACTCTCTTATCACTCGGCTCAATTCCTGCGCCAGGCCTGGTAATTTTGGGTTTGAGAGCATGAAAAATTCTCAGTCGTTCCTTGATCTGGTTCAGGAGTGAACGAAGAACCATCACCCGACCTTCTTCCGACAGGATGCTTTTTATGCTGGTTTGACACTCTGATAAGATAAATTCTGCCAGTCGATCATAGGACAGGATCTGGAGGCGCGTGTAGCCATGCAGGTCTGGATCCTGCAGCAGCGCATGTTCCATTTGAAAGGTTGCCTGCTTTGGGGGCAAGCAGGAGTAATGGGGATCCCTGCGGGCGTGCCTTGAGTTCTGTGCGAATCTCCTCCAGACAAGCATGTGTCTTGCCGCTACCAGCCGGACCGAGTGAGCAATTGGACGCTTCGTTTTTTATTTTGTCCGGACATGGGCGTTCTGAGTTGGCCGGTTTATTGTCTGTTTCAGGTTAATTTTCAAATTTCCAGCAAACCAGTTGATCCGGGCTTCGCGCAATAAAATGTCCGATTGGAATACGCGGGGAAGCCCCTGACTCCAGATGGCAAAATCTGCTTACGCGCAATAGACCTTAAATTGAGTTGGATCCGCGCCAGCCATGATCAGTTCCCCTGATTCCAGCATGATGAAAAGTTGCTGATTGACTCGGATCACAGAGCCGGCCCCCAGATTTTTTTCCGTCCATTGCACTTTGCCTGTCGAAGCCTCGATGCAGCGAAATTCGGGTCCAAATTCCTGGCGCCCATGAAATCCATACAAGTATCCATCCAGGTAAACACAAGTGGCGTAATGATTGGACATTTGCCGATCCCCCGTCCATTTCGGCTGCAATGAACCATTCGAGATTTTCAGTAGATTTCCACCGACACCGTAGCCGGCTGACAAGAACAAGCCTTCAGGTAATACCAAAGGAGTTGCCGCGTTGACCGAAGCGTTCATACTCGAGCGCAAGGGGCGTGAAAAACGAAGTTTGCCATCGTCTGGATTGATTCCGTGAATGCTTTCTCGCGTCCATGCCCAGAGTATGGGCGGACTTGCGCGCTTATCGAGGACCGGCGATGCATACCCGGCAGAGTCGGATGTGGCTTTCCATTGAACCTGTCCAGTGGCTCGATTCAGCGCGATGACGCCAGCATTGAGTTTGCCACCAATGATGTAAATGACGGAATCTTCATAAACCAAAGGAGATGGGGCTCTCCCAAAAAAACCTTTATCCGTATCCCACTTTTCTCGCGCATTGACTTCCCAGATGCGCTGGCCGTTTGTTGCGTTTACGGATGTCAGGATTCCATCCGCACTCATCAGGTAAATGGCTTCCTCATGAAGGCAAGGAGTGGCACGTGGACCTGGATCGAATCCGAAATCATCCCGATACTGGGTTTTGTGTTGATACTTCCATACCTCTTTCCCCGTTTTGAGGTCCATGCAATCCATGACGCTTTGATCATTCTTTCGATGGTATAGATAGAGTCGGGAACCCTGCACGATCGGGCCGCTGAATCCGCTTCCGATTTCCAGACGCCAGAGTCTTTCCGGAGGGCTTGTTTTCCAGTCCTTGACCGAAGATTCGTCGGTGGCAACGCCGTTACGATGAGGGCCAAGAAACTGCGGCCAGTCAGCCGCATGTAGCAGAATAGCGGAATCCGGCGAAACCAAGGCAGAAATGCAAAGAAGAACGCATAAATTGCGGTTAAATGCAGTTTTAAAGGGCAAAGACATCCGAGGAATTAGACCCTTCAATCACTCGTATAAAAAGAAAAAATGATTGAAACATATGACGAAAATCATCGTCCTAGAGGTTGGCATGACGAAATCAATCGTCAACATAACCCCCGGCATGGCCAAGAAATCAACAGTTCCAAAACTTACTAAGGCCGGATTTAAGATATTCAGCGTAATATGGGATCGGCAGTCAGGCACTGTACGAGAAGTACTTAACCATCTGAAACAGTTTGAAGATATTGGCTACACTACTGTTCTGAAAGTCATGTAAATCATGACTTAAAAAGGGCTGCTCAAGCGAAATGCCCAAGTTAAGCCTCAACTCTACACTGCGGTGATTCCTCAAGAGAAAAATCAGGGAGTTCTGTTGAATGATTTGCTTGATCGCGCTTTCAAGGGAGCAACAGGCTCAATGGTCTTACAATTACTTTCCACAAAAAATGGGTTCATCAGAAGAGTTGCGTCAAATTCGGGAAATGATCGATACGCTGGAGAATCAAAAACAATGATGAACTCAGAAACTGATCTGTTTTTTGCAATGGGTGGCGGAGTGCTTCATTTGCTATGCCGGGGGACTGTGATCGGGCCAAATGCCGCCCTGTTGATTCGGCGATTGAGTAAATCATCTGGCGAATCCAGATATGCCTTTGCACTTGGTTCGCCAGTAATTTGTTTGATTGTCTTTTTAATTTTTTTGGGGATCAGTTAACAAAGTGCCAAATACAAGTGATGGCTGATTGCACTTCCTACTCTGATTCCTAGTGTGAAAAATGACTCAGGCAACAAGTAGCAAATTGTTGCAAGGATATGGGCGATTGGAGTTGGACTTTCGATTCCTCGATTTGCCTTTCACTGGCTTTGGTCACAGCGTTTAAGAACAAGAATGGTCGCCAATTCCGAACGGAGGTGGTTGGACATTTTTGATGAACTGAAAACTCAAATGCGCATTTCCAGCGCCGGTGTTTTTGATGATAACTACAAACCGGACCTCCACTTTAGCAATTTCGATGGAGAGCTCATGTCTTTGAGTGAAACGGATGGCGCACCTACACTCATCCGAGTCGCACAGCTTGGGGCAGGAATTAATGGACCTTAAATCGGTTCATGAGTCAGGTGGCATTGACCCTGATGAATACGAACTTCAGAGGCGAAAACTATTCGTGGACGAAAAACAATCCGAATAAGGAACTTTTTGTTGTTATTTTAACAACATTCGCTCATGTACATCAGGTGAATCTGAGTGTTTTTTATTTACCGATTTCTTTTCAGGCCACACTCAAACACCACTGGTAGTCCTTCCTCTATTAACTACTTTACACAATACTGTATGGGTGTTACGGTACACCAAATTTTAAAACGTCAAAAACATGAAACCACTGTTTTATCAAATTGATCCACATTCTGGTCTACCGGTGTATCGTCAAGTCATGGATCAGACGAAGCATTACATTGCTTCCGGGGCTCTGGTTACAGGAGACCAGCTTCCTTCCATTCGTGACCTTGCCACTCGTCTTTCGGTTAATCCGGCGACTATTGTCAAAGCCTATAATGAGCTTCAGAACGAAGGGGTCATGGAAAATTAAACAAGGCAAAGGAGCTTTTGTTTCTCAATGGATTACCTGAAAAGGAAATCCCGAGTCGCCGCTTGCAGGTGAGCCGGATTGCTCGACAACTGGCCGTGGAATCTCAACAGCTTGGCATGCCGTTGGATGAGACCATGGGGATTGCTTGAAGATCAATGGATTGCATTGGGGAATGAGCAAATGCTAACTCAGAAAAAGAAATCATCTGCTTCCAAAGCTGCCAGAAAAGTATGAGTGATCTTGTTTCCATAGAGTCGGCCAATCTGACCAAATCCTTTGCACCCGGGCGGGGTGGCCGTGAGCAGTCTTGATCTGAGGATCGCCCCTGGAACGGTGTATGGTTTGTTAGGCCGCAATGGAGCAGGAAAATCGACCGCACTCCGGCTTTTCATGGGCTTGTTAAGACCCGATCAGGGCTTTGCAAGGATACTGGGGCATGATCTATGGCAAGCGGATCGTTCCCTGAGATCCCGCATCGGCTACGTTGCACAAAGGCAGCTATTACCAGGGGAGAATGAGTCTCGAAGATTTGGGGCGATATGTTGGACGGTTTCATGAAGATTGGGACCATCAAAAATGGCATTTGCTCGTTAAACGCTGGGCGATGGATTTTGAAGGTGGCCATTGGAAGGATGTCTGGCGGAGAGCAGAGAAAGGCCGCTCTGTTACTCGCCATCCACGCCATGCACACAGGTGCTTATTCTTGACGAACCTGCGGCGGGATTGGACTCCGTGGCGCGTCGGGAGTTTACTGGATTTGCTCATAGAAATGATTCAATTGCGTCCTGAGGACCACCTTGTTGAATCAGTACGCATCATATTGGGGATCTTGCCCGCATTGCTCAGGAAGTCGGGATAATGGACCGGGGTCGACTGCTGAGGACAGCTCAATTGGATGATTTGCAGGAGCGCATGAAAAAAGTACAAGTGGTGTTTCCTGGAAATGAAGCTCCTGCCGGATTCAAGTTGCCCGGGATGATTCGTATGAAATCAGTGGGCCCGGTTGTCACGGCTGTGTGTGAACTGGATTCAGTTCATTCACTTGAGCAATGGCGCCTGCAATCTCAATTAAGAGTCCAAACATTTCCTTTGAGCCTGGAAGAAATTTTTTTGGAGCTATTTGAAAATACGCAAGGGCGATCCGAGGTCGATGAGGCTTCGAGGGGTCGCGAAAAAATATTTGGAGGAACTTACGAATAAGATGATTAAATGTATGAACTATACTGATATGAATAGATCACTTTTAAAGTGGCTGTTTACGCAGATTTTCTGGGTTTGCCTTTTATCGATTGGAATCCTGAATGCACAGCAATCGCAGTTGGTGCGCCCGCACATCATCGATATTAAAATTACTCAGGATGAAGTGCTGGTGCGTGCTTTTGTTCCGGAAGGCTACAAACAGGTTTTCGTGGAAGGGAAACCTCGCTTTGAAGTAGGAGCATGGGTGCCGCGTGCTGTCATTTACACTGAAGGAAAAAAGGGGGAATACGAATTCCGGTTGAGTGTGTCAGAAAAAATTGAATGGCTTCGCATACGCGCAGAAAGTGAAATACCTTTACCTGTGTCTGCATTTCTTGGGGAATCAGATTTTGCGGGACCCGTGGCCAGTGATGAAAATGTTCTATTTGATGCAATGCCCGTGGCTACACCTGATCGAGAGGGCGATTTGACCGAAGGTGCCGGGGGCGAAAAAAGAGAAGTGGTTGAATCCGATATATGGAGACTGGAAGGTGATCGCATGTATTTCTTCAATCAATATCGAGGTCTGCAGATTGTTGATTTGTCCAACGTGGATCAGCCTCAATTGATGGGAGAAATGGAACTGCCTGCTGCAGGGGAACAGATGTATCTAGTTGATGCAGGTCATGCCGTTCTTCTTGCACGCAACAGCTGTTCCTATTGGAGTGGTGATGCGGAGAGTCGATTGGTGATTGTGGATGTCTCCGGAACGGAACCTACAGAAATTGCCAGTGTTCCTGTTGAAGGCCGTATCCAGGATAGTCGTTTGGTTGGGTACTGCTCTGTATGTGACAGCTCAGGTTTATCGTCATCGAACGGAAAGCGAAGGAGCTGCGGATGAGGAGATCTGGGAGTGGGGGGTCTCAAGTTGTTTCATATGATTTGAGCCATCCCGCATTTCCCGTTGAGATGGATTCCATCTGGGTGCCGGGTTACCAGAACGTCATCCAGGCAACCTCCGAGTTCCTGTTTGTTTCAACTCAGGGATCTTTCAGGCGAGATCGAGGACGATCAACGCTCAAGATAATTGATATCGGTCAGGCAGATGGTGCCATGACAGAATTAAGTGAAATTCGTCCAGCCGGACGCATACTTGATAAATTCAAAATCAATATGCATGGTAAAATCCTGCGGGTCATCAGCGAATTACCGATACGCCCACTTCAGACCGATTTGGAAACCTTTGATCTTACCAACCCAAAACGACCTTTCAAATTGGGGTCAGTCACTCTTGGGAAAAACGAGAGTCTGCACGCCACTCGGTTCGACGGGGACAAAGCTTACATAGTGACCTTTTTCAGGATTGATCCATTGTGGGTGGTTGATTTGTCCGACCCTGCCAACCCGACTATTTCAGGAGAGTTGGAAGTCCCGGGATGGTCCACCTACATTCAGCCCCTGGGGGACCAGTTGCTGAGCATCGGGATCGATAATGTCAAAGGTTGGCGCGTGTCGGTTTCTTTGTTCGATGTTGCAGATCCAGCCAAGCCCGGACTGCTGAGCCGGGTTCCCATTGGTACCCATCACAGTTGGAGTGAAGCCAACCATGATGAAAAAGCCTTCGGTTGGATTGAAGAGGCAGGCCTGATCCTGGTCCCTTTCCAATCGTATGAAGAAAGTGGCTCGACGGCGGGTGTGCAGTTAATCGATCTCAATGGTGATACGCTTCAGAAACGGGGAGTCATTGAACATACTGTTGCTCCCAGACGATCGGCTTTGAAAGAGGACGTGATCCTTTCTTTGTCAGGGCGGAGTTTGATGTCAGTGGATGCGACTGATCGTGATCGACCAGAGCTGGTCTCCGAGTTGACCTTGTCCTGGCGCGTGGATGAGGTGTTTTCGGTAGGAGATCATGTGCTCCAATTGACCAAAGGTTCGCAATGGAATGGCGAGAATGCCGCCTTGCGTCTGGGGGAAGCGGACCGGGATTTTCAATTTCTGACTGAGTTGGATCTGGGGTCCATGCCTGTGGTGGGAACTGCCATGCGAGGCGAAACCCTTTTTATTGCCCAGACATCGACAACGAGTGTTCCTGTACCGGTTGCAGAGGGAGAAAAACCGGGGCCTGAAACGTATTCTTTTGTAATGAGTGCTGTGGACCTCAGTCGATTGCCTGACTTACAGTTACTCTCTTCTCAGGAAATTCAACTGGAGAACCCTGTTTTCGGTTCGGACCTTCAAGCATTGTGGATAACCGATGATCACCTGGTATGGCAATCCTCGCAAGATTATTGGTTTTGGGGGAATGATGTTATCTTTGATGGCCCCGCTCGAGGTATTGCGGATATTGGTTTCTGGCCGGGAGGATTCTCAGGTTCACGATTTTTAGCCTTTGATACAGATAGTGCGGATGGTCTGCGATTTCTCTCGGATTTTGATCTGGCAGTCGAAAATGTCTGGAACTTTTCAGATGGCCACGCGGTTGGTGGGAAAATTTATATAAGCTATCAAAAAAGTGAATTAGACGAACCTGGTCCAGACCGTCCCGAAGAGCTTGTGATTAAAGGGCGATGGATACAGAAAAACTACCTTGCTGTGGTTGATTATGCTGACCCCATTCACCCAACCCAGCGGCCAGCGGTCAATATCCCCGGTTCACTTGCTGGGGTTTCTCATGGAGGAGATGTTATTTTCACCAAGGGGATGCACTACGATGAGGAAACACTGGTGACCAACAACCGTGAATGGCTTGATGCATTGGCTTATGATGGTGTTGCTGCGCATTTAATGGATTCCATTGCCTACTCCAGCCAGTGGCCACATCTGGCTGAAGTTACCCAGCAAGGTTACGTAATCGCTGGTCAGATTCAGGAGGATAAGAAAGATGATGATCATTCTCTCGCTGACAACGTATTCGGACTTTACACCCTCAGTAGCTGGTTTCTCAATGATGAAGGCAACTTTGAGCGCCAGGATCCTCTCTGGAATTTACCATTTGGTGCTTCAGAACTAAAGTTGATTGACGATCAACTTTTATTGAGGCAGGGGCAAGAAGTCTGGGGTTTCAATATTGAGGAGAGTGGAGCATTACAACTTCAATCTATTTATGAACCATTTGGTTGCTACTGGTTCAATCTTTCAGGAACAGTGGTTGATAAAGGAGACCACTTGTGGATCCCTGCGTCTGATTATGGCGCTGACAGGCTGAGTCCTGCCAGCCCGGGCCGTCCATTGGTAAGGGTTTCGGGAGGAACTTTTTTTGGCGAATGTGAAGGCTATTGTAAGACGTCCATCCATGTCGAACCAACGCGCACGACTTTTACTGCCAGTGCCTTGGATCAGTCTGTGCCCACATACCGACAATACGCCTATGGTGCAAATAACTGGTCCAGTATAGCTGATACGGTTGACTGGAATGCTTTTTCTGAATTGCCAGAAATTGTCGGATGTCCTGACTGTGCCGATGGAGGAGGGGAATGGATTGAAGTCAATGTGGCAGGTGAATCACATCGTGTAACTTTTGAAAACGGTGTAAACATAGACGCGATTCAGCCGCTGATTGAACGCATTCGGTCCTTGCGTGGTGATTTCAAAATTCCTGAACCAAAAATTGATTCTGTTCATTACATACGGATTGAATCCGATTGTGAAGATCTCTGCCGACGCAGGATAAACATCAATCAATCAACCTCCCGCTGGACCTTTTCAGACCCTCTGGGCCAGTTGAGAGCAAAAAATTATTCGGAACGCACACCAACTTTGGACTGGGATCGCCTTGACAGTCTGATTGACTGGCGGGTGGTCCAGGACTTGGCATCCCGGGAATTGGCCATCTGTTACTCCTGTCCAGGTACAGAATGGATCGAGATCACGGGGGGGAATCAAATCCATGTGATACCGGCATGGTTTGAAGAAGTCTCCGATTTGAAAGAGTTCCTTCTTTCGACGCTGAATAAATACCAAATTAAACTTGAGCCTGAAGGGGTTCCCGAAGAGTAAATGAAACGGGTTTGATTTTAAAATACCAAACTAAACACACTGCATCATCTGGCCCCCCTTTTGTATGTACTAATCATTCGAGGGAGCGGATCGATGTGTTTCATGCTGCCTTCACGCTGGTGGAATTACTCACCGTTTTGGCCATTGTCGGGATATTGGCGACATTACTCATGAGTACGCTTTCAATTGCGAAAAAGAAATCACGAGTAGCAACTTCAACTTCCAACCTGCGTCAAATTGCAATCGCATTTACGCTCTATCAGGATGATCATGCCCATCGTCCATTGACTTGGGACAGGTTATTATCATCGGGTTATCTAGGCAGTGAGCGAATCCTTAAGTGCCCTGAAGACAGACAGGGGAATTGGGGGAATCTGGTCCAACCGGATATGACCGGAAACGTTGCCACCAATCAGCACTCGTATTTGTATCCTTTGCCCTGGGATGACTGGGCTTGGAATCGCATTGTGAGATCCGGTGCGCATGCGGGGCTCGCCGCATGCCAGCTACATGGTATGGGAAGGCCTGATCCTGATGCACCCTCCATGCTCGATTTTGAAGGACTGGTGCTGCGTGCTCAATTAGACGGAGCCGTGGTGCGTCGCGAAGTTTACTGGAGGGCAGGGATGGATGTGCCGCTGGAAACAGCAGCTGCCGGTATGCGGGATGAAAGTTTAATACCCCCAGATCCGCCCTCCGATGCTGCAAGTCGAATTCTGTTTACGTCGGACTTTCCCTGGTCCTTGTTCATGGATGAATCCCTTGAACAACCCTGAATTTTTCTGCGAATGACATTCAAAACACAAAGGTCATGGATGCGTGGTCTGCTTTGGGCAGAATGGTTTGCTCACAGCCGACTGCTTCTGTCTTTCCTTCTTCTCTGGCTGGGGGCTGCCTGGATTGTTCCTTTGTTTACTCATCCTGGCTGGATCATGGTGATTTCCTTTCTGTATGCACTTGTGGCGGGCCCTTCTTATGGTGGATCCGATGCGGTGGACGATTGTGAGGAGTTCACTTTTTCTTTGCCTGCAACGAGATCAGATCGTTTCCTGGCAAGGCTGGCTGTATCGGGTTTCACCTTGATGATGTTTGTGGGCCTAGATTTTCTGGTGCTGGGTATGGATTGGCAATCCACTTTGAAACGATTCTTCCTGGACGCTGGCCTCTTGGAACCTGCTCCGGAATTGAAGCCGGGACTCCTTTACGGTTTGGTGATGGCACTGCCCATCAATGTCTTTTGTATTTCTTTTGTAGTCTCCAGTGTCGTGCGTCGTCGGTTTATTGTGTTTACCTCATGGTTCTGGAGTCTGGTATTGGCGCTGGGAACCCTCTACCTCGGTGTGATTGCAGAGGAGTGGTGGTGGCATGAGGTGAATGGATATTTCAGTTTGCCCATGCTGTTGTTTGGTTCAGTCATTATTTTGAAGCTGGGCCATGGGCTCTATCGCCATAAAGAGGTTGGGGACTATGGGGCCCCCGTGAATCTTCCATCTGGATTCTTGGGCTGGGTGATCATGTGGCTTGTGGCCTTGATCCTTCTGGTGCTGATGGCGGGTTCGCTGTTGAAAAAGTTTCCCCAATTTTTCAACACTTAGCTCCATCCACTCAAGATTTAGGATCTGTATTCGTCTCTGATATCGCTCGACGAAGCTTGGGGATATCAGAGTCAAGAAGGCCCTCCAATTTCCGGATGGATCGGGACATCGAGAAGAAATTGGGGATATCCTTGGGCTTGAGAATCGTGAAAGTCTTCTGAGCTGTTTCCTTAAGCCCTGACCACATTACATTCAGATCGGTTCGATCTTGAAGCGCCAGTTCGTTACGGAAGGTATCCGCAAACAATTGATCGAGAGTTTCGTAATCTTTGAGGTTTTCAGAGAATATTTTCAGTAATCGCCTTCCCCAAAACCAGGTGCAAATCGCAATTGTTGTTATCGTGGCTCCCACTCCGGTAGCTATTTCCCATCCAGGCCAAATCTGAAAGGCGCCCCAGGCCGAGACACCAGCTGATGCAATCAAACCTCCGGAGATAGCCATCCACTTCACTTGAATTTTCCGGTAATCAAGGCTGATCGTGTTGCAGAGTCGAGCATGCATGGACAGACGTCGTCCGGCATGGATCAAATCGCTGACGACATTGTCGGCTCGCCGGGTTGGGGTACGCCGGACTTCTTCAATGACTTCTTTCCTGGATATATCGAAGTCTTTTAAAGGGATCCCAGGCATCCCGTGTTCACTGACGGATTTACGATGCTCAGGAAGGTAAATATTGAAGATATGCGGGATATCCTTTGTGCGTATGGCCTTTGAGAGATTCCAGCTCAGCGTGCCATAGGTGCGAGCAAAATCCCGGATATTCTGAAACAAATCCACTTTGTTGAGAATAATCAGTAATTTGTATTCCAGACCAGCCAGCGTCTGCGTCAAAATACTGATAGTCTCTGCAGTGGTGCCCGGCTTGTCCGGATCGAAGAAAAAGAGAATCAAATCCGCTTTCTCCGCAAAGAAACGAACGCCGGAGGCAAAGTCATACTCACGGGTATTGGCTGCTCCGATGGCATCAATCATTCCCGGACTGTCAACCAGTGCAAATGATTTCAATAGTGGGTTGGGCAAGGTTTTCAGCTTCAATCGCGACAAGAATGCTGGGCCCAGATGATTCAGGTTTTTCAGAGGTAGGGAAGGGTGGGACGTAATGGTTTGCCCATCAAATGTGTCTCTCTGATCGCCATGACACAATATGGTGAAACCGTCATCCGTAGGAGCCAGTCCGGTTTTTTGGACGTCGGTTTCGAGCAAGTGATTGATAAAAGACGATTTACCTGAAGAATGATTTCCCAGAAACAAAACGTTCGGTAATCCAGGAGGTTCCTTTGCCCTGACCGGTAGTTCGAAAGCCAGTTTTTCGGCTAAAGGCCTCAGGTCGCGATCATAAATCTCAATCGCTTTTTTACTGATTACTCTCTCCACACTCATTGAGTCCCTTAAAAAGTATTGTCTGCAGGCTGAGTTTTATTTCAAGCGTACGGTGGCCTCCACAGGATAATGATCCGACGGGAATCTTCCAGTCTCCTGAGTGTAATTGATCGCTGCATTGAGTGTTACAAAGTCATTGGAGTGAAGTATCCAGTCAATGCGCTTTCCTTTGCGATGACCGTTCCATCTTGAGAAGGAAGCTTCCTGATCATTCGGCGTTGGGTGGATGGCCCGATAGGTATCGACCAGTGGTTCGCCGTTGAAACCTTCGGCTTTGCAGAGGGCGGCGTAAGGAGCACCTTCTTCGGTAGTATTGAAGTCACCTGTCAGGATGACTGGATACTCATTCATGATCTCCTCAGCTCGGCGGCGGATCAATTTGGCTGACTCCAGACGTGCCTCTTTCCCTCTGTGATCGAAATGTGTATTGGCAAACACGAATTCTTTTCCTGAGGGAGATTTCAAATCGCGTAACATGACCCAGGACAACATGCGGGTCAAAGAGGAATCCCAACTAATACTTCCAGGGATTTCAGGCGTTTCACTCAACCAGAAGTGACCGGAGTCCAACATTTCGAAACGATCTGTTTTCCACATCAAGGGTACATACTCTCCCTTTTCAGTTCCGGCATCGCGTCCAATGCCATGAAAACCATAGCCATCAAGGTTAGCTTTTAAAATATCTACCTGAAATTTCAGGGCTTCCTGATAGCCAATCAAGTCAGGGTTGTAGTTTTTGATCGTTTCGAGAACGAGGTAGTCCCTGTGTTTCCAACTGTTTTCTCCATCATTGGCGGCTCCGTAACGGATATTAAAACTCATCACTTTGACTGGCGCATGCCGATCGGCCGCTTCGACCTTGGATTGAACGCTGAATGTGCCTGCTACCATGATTGCGGCCAGGCTGAAAATCTTGATCAGTGGATTTATGGTTGGTGTTCGCATAACGCAAAAGACTTTTGAGTAAATTCTCAAAAAGGCAATGGTAAAAATGTGTGATCACTTGACTACAATAAAAAGCCACCCAATCCCGGAGGATTGGGTGGTGTGCCATTTTCTCATCAAGCAGGATTCGGATGGTAGATCAATAATCTACAGCAGGCTGAAAGTTTGGATAACCGGATATACCGTGCTCTCCGACGTCCAGACCCTCTTCCTCTTCCTGTTCAGTTACTCGCAACCCTAATACCATTTTCAATATACCAAAAACAATGAAGGTGAATACAAAGGCAAAAGCGGATATGGCCACTGTGCCGATCAACTGGATGACGAAATTTGCGCCTCCGAAAATGCCGACAGCGAGCGTTCCCCAGATGCCACACACACCGTGTACGGATATCGCTCCCACTGGGTCGTCAATCTTGATTTTGTCAAAGAAAACGACAGATAGAACAACAAGAACGCCTGCAATGGCTCCAGTGATTACAGCTGCCCAGGGTGGAATCACATCTGCTCCAGCAGTGATACCGACCAATCCTGCAAGCAGACCATTCAAAGCCATGGAAAGGTCAGGTTTTTTGAGGAATACCCAGGAGAACAGTGCTGCAGCCAAACCGCCTGCACAACCAGCCATTGCAGTGGTTACAAACACAAGTGAAACACCCGCAGGATCTGCACTCAAAACAGATCCGCCGTTAAATCCAAACCATCCGAGAAAGAGCATGAATACCCCTATGGTAGCTAGCGGCATACTGTGGCCGAGAATAGGCTTGATCTGTCCATTGACATATTTACCGCGTCGAGCACCCAGCAACAACACAGCTGCCAGGGCAGCAAATCCGCCGAAAGCATGTACTAATGTTGAACCGGCAAAATCAGCGAATCCCATTTCCGACAACCATCCGCCGCCCCAGTGCCATGATCCGGTTATAGGATACCCAATCATGACTAAAACAGTTGCTCCAATCATGAAACTTCCCAACTTGATACGCTCAGCAACAGCACCGGATACGATTGTAGCAGCCGTTGCTGCAAACATGGCCTGGAAAATAAAATCAGACCAGTAAGTGTAATCAGCATATTGATTTGTCAAGTTGGCGACCGAGTCTGCTCCCTCGGCAAATCCGTTGGGTATCGGACTACCCATTGCAAGGAATCCTGTTATGGTCCACGCATCCCCTGGATACATGGATATGAACCCCCACATAGCGTAAGAGAGGACGCCCATCGAAATGATGAAAACATTTTTGAACAAAATATTCACTGTGTTCTTCTGGCGTGTGAGCCCACTCTCCAGAGTGGCGAAGCCTAAATGCATGATAAATACCAGAGCTGCGGATAAAAGGATCCACAGATTATCCACCATGAACTTGGGATATGCTACTGGCATCGACTGGAATTCTTCAACGGTTGTAAAAGCCGGGGCTTCTTCTGCTGTTTCCTCGACTGCGGTTTCGGCAACAGCGATGGCTTCCTCTGCGCCATTCATTTCCAGGGTAACAAAACTCATGAATGTGAGTAGTAGTGTAAGGAGTGTGATTTTTTTGGTCATAATAAAATTATCAGGGTTTCAAGTAGCTGAGTTTCTGAATGTTTTCTGATGAAGGGATCAGAGTGCTTCATCACCTTTTTCTTCTGTGCGAATGCGAGTGGCTTGTTCGATGGGGTAAACGAATACTTTTCCGTCTCCAATTTTTCCGGTTTTGGCCGACTTGACAATCGCGGCTGCTGCGGCTTCGCATCGCTCATCGCTGACAACAACCTGGATTTGTATCTTGGGTAAGAAATCAACTGTATACTCACTGCCCCTGTAGATTTCCGTATGGCCTTTTTGACGACCGAATCCTTTGACTTCGGTCACGGTCATGCCGTCTACACCCACCTCATTTAGAGACTCTTTAACCTCTTCCAACTTGAAAGGTTTGATGATGGCTTCAATTTTTTTCATATTCTTCGTTTTCGTGATGATCAAGTGCCCGTGAAGGACATAACTGCCCAAGCATGCGGCATGCCAAGCTGTTTTCATAGGAGGTAAAAAAAGTGCAATATGAACGGGTACAACAGGTAGGGTCTATTGTTTTTGCTGGGTGATCACAAAGATACAAGGCTGACGTGATCAAGAATCAACAGTTATTAAGATTTTATACACTGTTCAAATAACAAACGGATTCGCTGTCTTTATTTAGTCTGATAGGGAATAGGGATGAAACATTCAGATTCCAAGGTTGAACTCAAACGGACATGTCCTTAAGGTTCGCGCCATTCCATATGAAGAATTTTTGTGCTCATAGATTGCTCCATTGGTGGTTTCGGACGGGTGTTGCAATGTTTGTAATGTGTGGACATTTTTCTCCCTCAAATGCACAAGTGTCTCCACGGCAGATTGAGATCGGGGTGATTCCGGGTGGGCTGAGATACAATGTGACGGAATTTGAAGCTGCCGTTGGAGAATTCATTGAGCTCACATTGGACAACAATGGTTTAATCCCTCACAACTGGTTGCTTGTTCAACCAGGGAAACTGCAAGATGTGATCAATGCTGCCGTCGCTTTGGGAGGCATCGGATTGAGTAAAGATTTTATCCCTCAAACACCAGACATCCTGCAACGCATAGCATTGGTTCAACCCGGCAAAAGCATTTCGATTCAATTCAAAGTTCCCGAAAAAACTGGAGATTACCCATATGTTTGCACCTTTCCTGGGCACTCGAATCTCATGCGAGGTGTGATGAAAGTGGTGGGTAAGTCTGAGAAGGTATCCGCTCCCTTGACTGAAACAAGTTCAAGACGACTTGCCTTGGACGCGTTAGCCAGATCAAAAGTTCAGCCATTCCCAGAGGGAACACGGGAAAAACCCTACATCATCCGCACCTTCATGCCTGAACCTGGCCTTAACCCTGAAGTGCTCGCCAATCATGACCGCGGATATGTCGCTGCCAATTACAATCCCGGCCAGGGCAAAGACGTTCCTGGAATTGTCCTGACAGACCAGGGATTGCCTGCCGCCATCGGGGTTCACTTTGGTGAGCCTTTATCCATATGCTGGGACACGGTTGAATGTCGATTGATGTATGCATGGAATGGAGGTTTTCTGGATATGAGCCATTATTGGGGAAAGGGAGCCGGTGGAAGTCGGAAAGGATTTGATTACGTTTCTCGTTTGATCGGGAAAATTCAATTCAAGACTCAAGGAACACATCCCCTGAATGCCAATTATCGTGGGGATACAATCCCTCCTGTACCTCGGTATCGAGGGTATAAGCTGTTCAATGGGACACCAGAATTCATCTATACATTCGGACATTACACCGTATATGAACGTGTCACTCCATCCGGGAATAAGGCGGTGCAATTCGATTACTCCATTAGGGACATGCAGAACGACTCGCTGATAAGATTCGGCTTGGATCCAGCGATACGTCCAAGCGTGGAATCATCCATCGGACATTGGGAGGGCAACGAATTACTCCTCACCGCAGAGGAAGCCAGAAAATTTCAATTGGTCCTGCGTTACGATTGAACATGAGTTGCAAAATCTTGGGAAAAAGGCTTCATGAAAATTCAAAAAGTTCTCAACATTTTTAGTCAGGCTTTAGCAGGTTTCGCCCTTGTGCTGCCTTATGTTGGTCAATCCGTTGAAATGCCACCCGAGTATTATGAGGTGCAGGAAATCCCTTTGCCTGTCGGAGTGGCTCCTGAGATTGGCGGATTGAAATTCAACAGCAAAGGCGAACTCATCGTATTGACACGACGGTCAGGGATCCTGATTGCCAAACCTCATCAGGATCCCAATCAATTTCAATGGCGGACATTTACAGATCATAGTTTGCATAACCCCATGGGGATTCTCGTGGAATCGGATCATCAATTTCTGATTCCCCAGATGGCGGAGTTGACACGGATTGTCGACACTGATCGGGACGGCACAGCGGACTTGTTTGAAGCGGTCAGTACGGAGTGGGGGGTCAGCGGGAACTATCACGAGACCAATGCCGGACCGATTCCTGATGGCGAAGGTAATTGGTTCGTTGCTATTGGGACAGCGTCTCACAATGGCCCCACCTTTGATTACGTGCGAGGCGAATTCTCCAGAACGGGGCGTCGAGGGCGAAATTATTCCGCAGTAAAAGATAAAGGTTGGGTGGTGAAAGTGACTTCTGATGGCAGCATCATTCCCTGGGCGAGTGGTTTTCGAGCGAACAATGGAATCGGGATGAGTCCTTCAGGGGATCTTTGGGTCACCGATAATCAAGGGGATTGGCGTGGGACATCTCCCATCTATCATGTTGAAAAAGGTCGTTTTTACGGACATCCATCCAGCTTGGTTTGGGATGCATCTTTTTTCCCAAAGAATGGGGATCCATTGGAATTTGGGGTGGATCGATTAAATCAGTTAAGAACACCTGCGGCCATTCAACTACCCCATGGATTGGTATGTAACTCTCCTTCCGAACCGGTGTTTGACGCAACCAACGGTAAGTTTGGTCCCTTCAAAGGCCAAATGATGGTGGGAGACATTGCTGGTCAACGTATCATTCGTGTCATGCCAGAGAAGGTAAGAGGCGTTTATCAAGGTGCATGTGCTTTTCTGATCGAAAATTCTGGATTACGTGGTGGTAATAACCGGTTGACCTTCAGTCCCGAGGGAAATGCTCTTTATGTGGGGCAAACCTACCGTGGATGGGGGGCTCCTGCTGAAGGGTTACAGCGCATTGTCTGGACCGGTGTCACACCTCTTGAGGTTCGACAAATGAGTTTAACGCCAGGTGGGTTTGATCTTACATTTACTAAACCAATCGATGCGAATGCAGCCAATGATCCCGATCGATATCAGATCCAAAGTTATCGCTACAGCTACGGACACAAATACGGAAGTCCTCAATTAGACAGGAAAGTTCATTTTTCAAAACGAGTGAATGTCTCTGAAGACAAGTTTACGGTTTCTTTGAAACTGGATCAGGTTGAAGCAGGAAAGGTATATCAAATAGATCTGGTCAACTTGTTTTCATCCGATGGATTACCCATCATCAATCCCATGGTTTGTTACACTGTGAATCAATTGCGCTGAGCTCATTTAATAGATCATTAGAAATTTTTCATGAACGAAACCACATATCAAGAAGCTCCGAAAGACTGGAAAGGGATCGCAAAACAACTGGGCCCCGGTCTGATCATTTCAGCAAACATCGTCGGTTCAGGAGAACTGATTGTCACAACCAAAGTTGGGGCAGATGTTGGCTTCATCCTTTTATGGTTCATCATTCTCGGCTGCATTGTGAAGGTGTTTTTACAGGTTGAACTGGGCAGGTATGCCTTGACCCACGGAAAAACGACCCTTCAAGCCATGGATGCGGTGCCGGGTCCCAGATTTTCATTCATATGGCGATGGCTGAATCTTAGGGCGGAAGGGTCATGGCTGGTCTGGTGTTGGATCATCATGTTCATTGCGACCTTCTTTCAGGTGTCAGGGATGGTGGGGGGCATAGCGGGTGTCTTTCAAACGGGAGCCCCTGCGATATCCGTGCCCCCGGCATGGTATGTTGATGCTCAGAACGGACTCTCTGCCGAGGCAATAGGTGCCCAGTGGCAAAATTTATTGAATACCGGTTGGGCATTGCTGATTACTGGCTCTTGTGCAGCTTTATTAATTGTTGGTCGATACCGTTTCATTGAACGCTTCTCCACCACGATGGTGGCCGCTTTCACCCTTTTTACCATCTTTGCTGTCTTCTCACTTTACACCACAGAATATGGGATCACTGCGGGGCAGATTGCCGAGGGATTGAAGTTTGAACTGCCAGATAAGTTTACGACTGCCTTTGCGGCCTTCGGCGTCATTGGGGTCGGGGCAGCTGAACTGATTTATTACCCCTACTGGTGTTTGGAAAAAGGTTATGCGCGCTATGTCGGCCCTAAAGAAGATACCCCTGAATGGGAATCGCGAGCTCAGGGGTGGATGAATGTGTTGAGATGGGATGCATGGATTTCCATGGTCATTTACACAGGTGCAACTGTGGCCTTCTATTTGCTTGGGGCAGCCATACTCCATGGAAAGGGCTTGGAAGTGACGAACGATGATCTGATCCCCACGCTTTCGAATTTGTATCGAGAGTCTTTCGGTATACCCGGGCTGTGGATTTTTCTCGTGGGAGCTTTGGCCGTTCTATACTCCACGGTCTTTATTTCAACGGCCTCCAATGCGCGTCTCTCCGCGGATCTATGGCTTCTTTTCACAAAGCACGCAAAGGGCAAGGGAGTGGATAGAGCCACCTTGACAAAGCGTGCTTGCGTGTTGATTCCCGCGCTTTACTTCATTTTCTACGTGTCCGTTGGTAAACCGTTGACTCTGGTGTTCATCGGCGCTCTAGCTCAGGCATTGATCCTACCCTTTCTGTGTTTTGCAGCAATCTACTTCCATTATTATCAAACGCATGCGGCACTTTTACCCGGCAAGTTCTGGGTGGTCTTGTTGTGGGTTTCGAGTTTTCTGATGGCTGCAGTGGGTTTTTACCAGCTCTTTGAAAAGCTTAAGTAAATATTTCAGGGTTATCATTTGAGTCTGGATTTCCGGCGGTCAAACTGTGGAAATTGTCCTGTTGACACCTTGATGATACTTGTTACGAAATCACTCTTCCTGAAAGATCAAAGCAACTTCAGGCTTAGCGGTAATCCCATCGTTACCAAGCCTCAGCATGCATCCTGGAACAATCAATCGATGGTAAATTAAATAACTTATGCCAGACAGCTTGCCCTTCTCGACGGGCTTTGGCAGAGTGGCCATCAGATGCGGTTATTAATCAGGGAATGGACAGAAGCGATTGAGACGTTGGTGTTGGAGGTCATCTCCGGCCATCGTCGTGATCGTAAGGCAACGGTCATTCGTGGTGGCTTGTTCTGTTTGTCCATGGTCTTTAAGGTTATTATCAAGCTCCGTCACGCACTCTATGCTGTGCGCATCCTCAGAGACTCCACTTTGGGAGTGCAGGTTATTGCCATTGGGAATCTGACCGTAGGTGGCACTGGGAAAACCCCAGTGGTTGAAAAATTTGCCAGAGAACTGCAGGATGCTGGAAGGAAGGTAGCCATTCTCTCCCGGGGCTATCGCTCGAAACCACGTCCATTTCATGAACGATTGCTCAACAAGATACTCCTGAGACAAGATATCACGCCGCCCAAAGTTGTCTCCAATGGCGAAGCTTTGCTTTTAGATTCGGAAACATCTGGGGATGAACCTTACATGCTTGCTGCGAATCTTCGTGATGTAGTAGTCCTGGTGGACAAGGATCGTGTGAAAAGCGGGCGTTATGCGATTGAAAAGTTTGGTTGTGATACCCTCTTGCTCGACGACGGATTTCAATATTGGAAACTCAAGGGGAGACGACACGATGTGGTTTTGATTGACTATCAGAATCCGTTTGGAAATGGGAACTTACTTCCCAGAGGTACTCTGCGCGAACCAACTTCTCATCTGGCGCGTGCTCAAACTATTTTCATCACGAAAATAGATGGACCAACGGATCAACTCAGGCAACAAATCCAAGAATTAAACCCCAAGGCTGGGGTGATTGAATGTGTACATAATCCACTTTTTTTTGAAGATCTTTTTACGGGTGAACAATTGCCTTTGGAATTTGTGAGGCATCGACGCCTGGCAACTATCAGTGGTATTGCCCAACCTGAAAGTTTCGAACAGAGCCTGATTCGCCTGGGGAACCAAGTGGTTTACCAGCGTCGTTTTGCTGATCATCATCGATACAGTCAGCAAGAGGTGCTGGATGTGATTAATCGTGGTGTGCGCCGCAAGGCTGAAATGCTGATAACTACCCAAAAAGATGCTGTGCGATTTCCAAAGCTGGACCGTCGAGATCTTCCAATTTACTTCATGCGAGTGGAAATCAAAATCATGAAGGGTGCCAATGATTTCCGGGATTGCGTCAAGAAAATTTGTTTTCATTAACTCATGGATCGATTGCTGAACCATTTGCTATATCTAGCTGGCCGAACCTTTGTTTGGGTAGTTCAGCTTTTCCCGTTGAGATTTGTAGCGTGGACCGGGCGTATGGCTGGGCTGCTGGCCTTTTTACTTGGATTGGCGTCATCGAAGAGTCGCTGTCGGTCAGTTGGATTGCTTTCTCAAGCATACGGGCAGAAAGGGGGATTCTGTCAAAATGGGCAGAGAACATTTTCAACGTTTGGGAGAGAATTATCTTTCTGCAGTAAAAACATCGGGCATGAGGTCTGAAGCATTGGAAAAGCATATCGAATTCAGAGGCATCGATCTTTTTGAAAAGCCCGTGACACCGGATTCCCCTGGTGAATGGAAAAATGGTTGGATCATTGCCATTGGTCATTTTGGGAATTTTGAACTTTATGCGCGTAGTCTGAGTAGTCTCAACGGACGCGTCGGGGCAGCAACCTACCGTGGATTGAATCAGCCAGGATTGAATCGGCTTCTGCATGAGCTTCGAGCCAGTTCAGGTGTTCGTTTTTTTGATCGCCGTAAAGAAGTAAAGGCTTTGAGGAAACTCATGACCGATGGTTCTGTTGTGCTTGGTCTGCTTGCTGACCAGTCTGCTGGAAGTGGGATGCTTTTGGATTTCCTTGGCGATAAATGCCTCTGCTCGACGGCACCTGCTATTTTTTCACAACGTTATCATTGTCGCCTGGCCACAGGGATATGTTACCGCACTGGCCCTGCAAAATGGGTCGTTGAGTTTGAAAAGGAGATACCAACGTTTTCGAACGGTTCCAAACGATCGGTTGAAGAGGTGACTGAAGATGTGAATACTGCTTTCGAAAAGGCCATTTACAAGGATCCGCTAAATTGGTTCTGGGTGCATGACAGATGGAAGCGTTTCAAGAAAAAACGCAAGCGTTGACTCAGATAGCTCTTAACCAGCCTTGAGACTCTGGGGCTTGCAGCACCAAAGGCGACCTTCAAGATAGGTCAAGTTGATGAAATCGATTTATTGAGGGGTATTCATTTCCAGGTTCAAAATGGAGGTGCAATTCATCAATTCTGAGGAAGCGGCCAGTTCAAGTGCTTGTGGAGAAATTCGAAAGTTCCTTTGCCATTGATGGTATGAGGTCCAGGAAACCACTCAATTTCACAACGATCTCCCATTCCTAATTTTGCCTGGTACAAATGCCTGACTTTGGCAAATTCATAAGCGACACGTTCATCCGGGGCTACTCCATCGAAGTGGCCGCGTTCAACCATGAATGGACGTGGTGCGATAAGGGCTGCCATCTCCGAATAATTAAAAGTACTGCCCCAAATTAAATTCAAAAATCTCATATTCGCCTGACCATACATAACTGTAAGGGGTCACAGTGGATGCATTTTTCCATACCCAGTCATTGAAATCAGCAGAGCAGATGGATAGGCAATAATCTTTCACGAGAGCTGGAATCCTCATTGCTGATTTCCCTCCGTAGGACAAACCGTAAAATGCCATACGCTCGGCATCAACATTCGGTAATGTTTTCAACCAATTGAGGATTTGCTGATGCTGAGGAACAATGATCGAAAAAAGAGTTTTTTTCAATGGGTATGCTTTGCGCTGCAAAGTCCTGAATCTATCTTGAAAAATGTAAAGATTTTGCGGTGAAAATGTAATGAAACCCCGAGATGCGAGTTTGGATGCGAAATCATGGTAAGCCTGATGATCGCCCTGCACGATATCTCGGGGCCGCCCTTCCAATCCATGTTGACAAACCACCACAGGACGCTTTTCTCCCTTCTTGAGGTCGTTGGGCAAGCACAGGATACCGTAGGCAATCACATCTTCGAATACATCCAGTACGACCTCGTAGCCTGTCCAGTTCTCACCTTCGTATGTTTGACGTGTGCGTGGGTTCATTGGGAGCAACGGATCATTGAAGTGGCCAATGATTTCATCTCTGTAAAGATCCCGGTAAGGCTCAATCGTTTCCTCGAAGGAGCTGATAGAGGAAGTGTTCAGGGATTTCATGAATTCCTTCCTGATATATGGACTCCTCACGAGCGTCTGTTGTGTATGTCTGTCCCATGCCGCGATGAGTCTTTGCTGACGGGCTTCAAACACAGTCGTATCTGGAATGGAAGGGGTAATGGGCTTGCTGGGACCAGGTTTTAACCCGAGTCTGAGATTATCAAGAAAAACTTCTAAAGCGGGTTCGCTGCCAAAAGGCAATCCGCTTCCGAGAATGAGCCGGATGGGGATTTCTTCAACATAAGAGGCGAGGAGCTGGCGAGCCCTCTGTACTTCAGTGTAGACTTCCCCCGGGTCTGGACCGGCAAGTTTTGCAGGAGCTCCGCCTTTTCCAGGAAGGTCTGCGACTGGCCCAGGGGCTGCCTCAATGACCAGTGAACGTGGCACGATGAGTGTGGCAAGTTCTGCATCTCCAAATTGTTCAAGCAGTCCAAAAATGTTT
This sequence comes from uncultured Verrucomicrobiae bacterium, assembly GCA_943788245.1. Taxonomy (GTDB): domain Bacteria; phylum Verrucomicrobiota; class Verrucomicrobiia; order Limisphaerales; family AAA164-E04; genus AAA164-E04. Next base: position 87,014 of record CALSPN010000012.1, read on the forward strand.
CTCGAAATGGGCTGTTCCCAGATGTTTTCCCGTGGACCAAAATAACCGCTCACTCCCACCGTGTTTATCCTGGGATCAAGGGCTCCTGCATAGAGAGCAATCATTCCTCCTTCACCGTATCCCATGACGCCGATTCTGCGACGTTCAGGGCCTTGGTGAGACTCAATCCAATCGACTAGACTCAACACGGTCTGCACTTCGTAGCCGGCAATATGGCGGCCCATTTCGTAAGCCGAGCGATACAGGTATTCTCGTTGCGATAATTCCGAACCCCATCCACCATATTCGGATTGTCTGCGTGTCATTTTTCGAGAAATCAAATCAGGTATGATGACTCGACATCCAGATTCTGCCAAGCGTCTGGCAAACTGGCTTTCGGGAGCAATGCCTGGTGCCAGTCCAGCAAGTTGCTCTGGTGTTTGATCTGCGTCGGGAAGAGCTATGACATGCGCTGCCGTGTAAGAAGGAATCGTGTGGTGCACGCTCCTTGTAAGCACGCCGTGAACTTCGGTGTGCAACTCTGTATTTCAGTTTGCCGGAAAGTCAACAGGTTGGGAACCAGCATGAGGCCCTCAGCGACAACGTCTCCTACGACAGGCCACTTTATTTTATAGGCATCAAAAGCCCCTGTTTTCATGTAAACAGGGGATTTTTCATTTATTTCCAAATCATATTTAGGATGCGTGAAGGCAACACGCTGATCTTTCAACCCAAGCAGGCCTGCGAGTTTTGCACGATTAACTTGAATGGACTTCTGATAAGCTTCGGCCGAGGAAAAATCGCGTGACCAGTGTTGTTTCCTTGCCTTGACCGATTCTTTCAGTTTTTTCAGTAGAAAACGGTCTACTCCGCTTACCAGCGTCGATGCAATGTCCCCTTCGATCGTCAGTTCACGGGTCTCAGGAATAGTCGAAGGTTCGTGGTTTTGAGCAGAGGTCAATGGAATACCACTGACAAGCGTTCCAGTAATCAGGAAGGCCGTGACGTGCATGAAATGGAATGGGCTGATCATGGGCTTTTTTTCTTCCCCTCTTATCCCATGTCAGAAGGAGGGACGCAACCTTTTAGGGAATTCCCTGTAATTCAGATCGGGGTTTTTCTCTTCCTTCTTTTATTTGGCCCATGTGATCTGTCCTGCACTAAAAGCATATGCAACCACTCAGCGTCATGCACATTTAAGGTAAGGGCTGTTAAAAAATTAAACGGAATATGGATTACTTCCTGTGTTTCAATAATGTCGCGAGGGTGTTTTTATATGGTGCCGTAATCATTGAATCATACTACGGAAAATTGCCTTTGAGATTGACATTTAATTTCTTCATTGAGGATAGTTTTCCATCCATGAATTTTCTCGGTCTCTTTCCATTCATATCGTCGACGCCATCCTTGGCTCTGCTCGCCATTTTAATAAGTGGTTCCATCAGTCAGAGCATGGCTGAACCATTTGATCCTGCCATGCATCAAAAACATGCCCGTACTTATTCTCCCGAGGAAAGTATGGGCATGATTGATCTGGCGCCCGGTTATCGATTGGAATTGGTTGCTGCAGAACCCTTGATTGAGGAACCTGCGACGATGGCCTGGGATGGTGATGGTAAACTGTATGTCGCGGAGCTGAATACCTACATGCAGGAAATCGATGGGAAGAATCAACATGACCCTGTTTGTCGCGTCGTTTTATTGGAGGATACCGACAACGATGGCCGTATGGACAAAAGGTCGGTCTTTGTCGATGGGCTCAAATTGCCGCGTATGATTCAACCTTTGGATGATCGAGTGATCATTCGTGAAACAGACACTTTTGATCTTCATGCTTACAGGGATACCAATGGAGATGGCGTGGCTGACGAGAAGCAACGGGTTTATGAAGGCGGTCCACGAGGTGGTAATCTGGAGCATCAACCAAGTGGTCTGGAGTGGAACGTGGACAACTGGATGTATGTCACCTACACCGACCGGCGCTATCGCTGGGCAGGTGATCATATCGAATCAGAAAAAATTCCCGGCGGATCTGGTCAATGGGGTGTGACTCATGATGATGTTGGAAGGAATTTTTACTCCACTGCAGGTGGTGAAAATCCTGCCATGCATTTCCAGATTCCCATGGTTTATGGAAAACTTACCTTGTCGGGTGAACAAGCTCCTGGTTTTCGCGAGGTGTTTCCGCTGGTGCAGATTCCTGATGTGCAGGGTGGTCGCGGACGTTTTCGAAAGGATACTCTGACCTTGAATCGTTTCACTGGCTGCGCTGGTCAACATATTTATCGCGGGGATCGTCTTCCTTCGGATTTCTATGGAGATTATATCATTCCAGAACCCGTGGGTCGTCTGGTGCGTCGAGCTAAGGTGGTTTATGAAAATGGCAAGAGAATCGTTAAAAATGCCACCCCTGGAACCGAGTTCCTGCGTTCAAGAGATGCAAACTTTCGCCCAGTCCATGCATCGACTGGACCCGATGGCTGTCTTTACATCCTGGACATGTATCGAGGGATCATTCAGGAAGGAAATTGGGTGAGACCGGGATCCTATCTGCGAGATGTGGTTGAGAATTACGGTTTGGATAAGAATATTGGAAGAGGTAGAATTTATCGCCTCGTTCATGAATCGACGGAGCGAGGTCCGAGCCCCAGACTGATCCATGCACCCGCCCCGGAGCTGGTATCCCATTTATCCCATCCTAACGGTTGGTGGCGAGATACGGCACAGAAACTGTTGGTTGTTCGCGGTGATCGATCTATTTCAAATGATCTTGGTTCCGTTGCAAGGAATGCACCCAATCCTCTTGGCCGTCTTCATGCATTGTGGACGCTTGATGGACTGGGGGCTTCTTGACACAACATTGCTCCTTGATAAGCTGGAGGATGACGATGGGCGAGTGCGGGCGGCCGCCGTCCGAATCCTCGAACCACAATTGACGTCTGGAGATGAAAGTGTTGCCCGGGCAGTGTTTGCGCTTGTTGATGATCCAGATATGCAAGTGACCACTCAGTTGCTCTTGTCCGCGGCGCAAACGGGTGCTCCCGGCAGTGAGGCTATGCTAGAACATTTGACGGCGCGCCATGAGGGGAATCCAAATATCAGGAGCATTTTGAATCATGTTCAATCTCAGCAGGCGATCGCCAGGAAGCGTCGGCTCGAAAACGAATTCCTCGCCAAGGGTCGTAATAATTTTGAAATAGCCTGTATGCCATGTCACGGCATGGACGGAAAAGGTACACCGGCACCGGGAACCAACATGACTCTTGGAGCTCCGATTGCCGGTTCACCTCGAGTGACTGGAAGGATGGACATTCCCATCAAAATCATGCTCAAGGGAATGACAGGCGAATTAGATGGACGAACATTTCCTGGACCGATGTTGCCTCTGGAATCATTTGATGATGAATGGATTGCTTCAACCTTGACTTATATCCGAAGTCATTGGGGGAACAAAGCACCCATGGTGACAGCTGAAGATGTGGCAGCTGTTCGTTCCCAGATAAAAGATCGTGAAGTCATGTGGGATTCTTCTGAAATCCTTTCCATGGTTCCAGTGCCTTCCAAACAAATGCGGCAATGGCGCTTTACCTCCAGCCATAAAACAAAAGAGATTAAATCAGCCATCGACGGAAACCCAAACTCCCGCTGGGATACTGGAGCGGTTCAAGTGCCTGGTATGTGGCTTGCGTTTGATATGGGGCAGGAACATGAGTTGACCTCAGTGGTTCTGGACAGTCGTCGTTCAAAGCAGGATTATCCCCGTCAATACAGCGTAGAAATTTCTGACGATGGTGAACATTGGAGTAAAACCCATTGCAGAAGGCTATGGGCAGAGTCCGATACTGCAGATTGTCCTGCCTCCCACAAAGGCGCGCCATGTCCGGATAAGCCAGCATGGAAGTGCTTCCGGAAAATTTCTGGTCCATCCACGAACTGGAAGTTTATACGAAATGATCCATGTTTGAAAGATACTCTGAGAGCTATCAAATGGCTCCTGAAGCTGCCACGCGCGGCGAGCAGGGTTTCTATAGTTCCATCTCATTAAAAAATGGGTTAGCGCGTATGGCACGTTTGGCATGCGGGAGGTTCATTTTCTTTCAGCCAATGATTTAATGAAAGATGCCGTCATCAGGATGGATATCATGAGCATGGGAACGGAGACGACTACCGAGATGGTCTGCAGTCCCACCAGCACTTGTGATTGCCCGCCGATGGACAGTATGGACAGTGGCAGGATTCCCAGCGTGATAGCCCATAGAACCCGATGCCAGCGAGCCGGATCCTGGTTTTTACGGATGGACCGGGTGGCAGCAAGTGCCAGAGTGTAAGATGCCGAATCGTATGTGGTGGCGGCAAAACTGATGCATAACAGAAAGAAAAAGAGGGAGAATCCATTGCCCCAGAGGTAGGGAAGTCATGACCTGTACCACCGCCGCATGCCGGTTTTCGTTGAATGTTTTTGATAATTTCGACGCCTTGTTGATGCTCGAGGATGGATGCGTATCCTCCGAAGATGATAAAGCAAAGCATGCAGCCAAGTGTGCCGTAGCCCCAGAACCCCCCCATATCAATTGTCCGAGGGTTCTACCTCCGGATATTTTAGAGATGAACATGCCCACGAACGGGCCGATGGCAATCCACCTTGCCCAATAAAAAACGGTCCAGCTTTCAGTGAACGCGCCGTTTTTACCAGGGTAATAAAATGCCGCTCATCGCAGGAAATTGTCTTATCATGAAGGTGATGCTTTCGAAGCCTTGCTTTGTGATCGCAAGGGTAGGCCCCCGAAAAAATAAACCACTCCAAGAATGGCGAACATGAGTACCCAGATTGCAATTGGAAAGCCGCTTGATCCCTCTGTCCAGTCGCGAAGGATACTGACAGGGGCAATCAGGGTGATAATCAGAACTATGGATCCGATTGTGAAACCCGAACGACGGCTCCAGCCCAAAAAAGGTCTTGAATGATTCGGTGATCAAAGGGGTTGTCAGACCCAGTCCAGTACTGGCTGAACCTATCAATCCAATCATGAACATCGCATTGAACCAGCCTTCCCGGCCAACGGTAAACAGCTGCTTTGAGAATGGGCGCACACGCATTCGCGAGACTGGGTGAGGATTCTTTTCGAACGTAATAAGCATGACTGAAACATACTGCTGACAGAGCATAGAAGGCCCCAGCCGATGAGCCCCCAGTGGAACATCCCCGTAACTCATGGCCCATTGGTGTGCTTCAGTGGATTTTGGTTCAATATCAAAAGGGGGGGTGAGATAATAATCAATCCACTCAATCGTTCCCCAATAGAGCAGGGCGGTTCCAATGCCGGTCGAAAAAAGGCATGCCAGCCCACGTCAATCCAGAATATCGGGGTGGCTCGCCCTTGGGCCCCAGTTGGATGTTGCGATAAGGACTCAAGAGGCCAGTCCAATGAGGAACAGTATGGTGACAATACCGAATCCGATGTAAATCCACCCTAATCGCTGTGTAAGGAACTGAAATGCAATCTCGATGCTCCTGTTACCTCTTTCAGGAAAAAGAAACAATAAAACCGACAAAAGTAAAATGACGCTTATTGAAATGATAAGTGTCTGCCAATCAACAGATTCAGGTTGTTTCAATGAGTTGTTAGCGTCGTTTGTCATCAAGGGGAATGATATGGACCATCATCATAGGACCATCGACGCTCCATGGCGAGGACAGGTTCTTCATACGACGCTATCGATTCGGTATGGAACATGGCTTCAATTCAACCGTTCGGTTCGCTTTTTTTCTTCGCTGGAGAGGTTTTGTTTCATCATCCTTACCGGAAAAAATTCTATTCCACTATCTTTTGCATTGAAAAAGAACGTGGAAGGTTTTTGAATGCTCCATTGCAGCGCCCGTAGCTCAGTTGGATAGAGCAACTGCCTTCTAAGCAGTGGGTCACAGGTTCGATCCCTGTCGGGCGTACCATTTTAACATCAACAACGGCGCTTCTGAATA
>CALSPN010000013.1 GCA_943788245.1 uncultured Verrucomicrobiae bacterium
TCCAGACCTTCCACTTGTCACGCAAGGATGCTGTGTGACACCCAAGTGTCGGAAGCAAACTGGAAAAATCTCTGAGTGGATCTCCCATGAGTTGGATCGATTTTCCGTCAGAAATGTAAGCGCCTGGAGAAAAACTCCCCAATTGTAGTTTTGATCGATCGAGAAACACCCCACCTTGATCGTAGCTTGTAAGAAAAACCTGAAAACCACGATCAAGCAGAAATTGGCGATATGTCTCAGTACGTATTCTTCCACCAAGTCGGTTACTGGATTCCAGCAGAAAACACTCCCTGCCTTTCGACTGCAAAAAGACGGCGCACATCAACCCCGTGATGCCGCCGCCAATGATGAGGGTTTCCGTATCGACTGATTTCAAAATTGAGTTAACAACTTGTTGCTGCGTGATTCGTCTTGAGCAGATGCTTGGTCATTTGATGAGTGACCACCCCATTGATAGACGCTCAAGCTGTTGAGCGCTCGGACGAAGATCTGGTTGTCGGCCAATCCAATGTGTGCCCAGGTTTCTTCATCAGAAATTTCTACAGTATCGATGACTTCGTACTTATCAGGGTTGGCGGCCATCAGTCGTAGCTTGCCGTTGGCGGAGAGTGCTAGAATTTTGTCGCCGTTGGTCACCATGGAACAGTATTTTCCAAGGCTTTCGGTAGAAGTCCATTTGATTTCGCCAGATTGCATTTCCAGACATACCATGCGACCGGATCGGCCATGGAGAAAAGCATGCTGCCCTACCACGACGGGACTACTCATGTAACCTTGAAATTTCTGGTTCCATTTTTCTTCAACCTGCCAGCTATTGTCGCCGCTCAATGTGGGCTCGAAGAAATGCGCTTTTCCCCCGTAAGTGGCTGTGAGGATACCGCTGCCCACAAAGGTGGGCGTCAGGATGTTCATGCCTCTGAATGCAGGCACGTTCTTTTCCCATAATGTTTTACCATTTGAAAGACTAATGCCGGTCAATGAAGTCCTTCCCAAAGAGACAAGTTGCTCAGAATCGCCGAACGTGTGGACACGAGGAGAAGCAAATGGGCTGGAATTCATGGAGTCCTTGGAAAGCGCCGAGGACCAGAGAAGTCGACCGTCTTTAGGATCGACTTTAATGGTTCCCCCCCCGGCTTGGACATAGAGGCTACCGTTGTGAATCATAGGTGATGATACTCCGCCGAAGGAAGGCTCGGGGGTATCAAGTTTGGAAGGAATGTCCAATTCCCAAGATATTTGGCCGTCGGTGGTGTTTATACACACAAGACGCTCCTGCATGCCCATGATGTAAAGATGGCCGTTGCTGATGATGGGGGTGGATCGGATCCAACTTCCATTGGAGCGAGCGAAAAAGGGCACTTTCATGCCTCCACCCCACGTAGCGGACCATAGAAGATTGCCTGTGGCACGGTCATAGGCGTTGACTTGCTCGACATCACTTTTTTTGGATTCGGAAGTGTAGAGTTGGGTCAAGTCAACCACGGGGGAGCTGTAACTTGCTTCCAGATTTTCGGACCAGGATAACTTGAGCTGATCCGGCTGCAGGTTGGCGGGCCATTTCCCTCCCTGGTAGTGCCCATCGCGCGCTGGTCCACGCCATTGGTGCCAACTCTCATTGAACTCACCACCAAGAACGACTGCGAGGCTTCCAGAAATAGTCCACAGTAACCAAAAGTAAATACGAAATGTAACCGACATGTAGACAAAATACATTTAGTTTACTTTTTGTCTACTATTTTTTTCATTTCAAAGTGCATTTATTACATATTTTGATGTTTTGTACTAATTTTGGTTATGTTTCCCAATGAAGAACAGAGGTTGAATCAAATGAGCAGAAAGGTTCGTCATCAGCCCATTGGATGGAAAGGAAGCCAATGACTGAATATTCTGCCACTCATTGCACATTCGATTCTTTAAATGGTTAACATTGAATCAGCCAGTAACTGTCGGCTGAATGCGCGACGAAAACAAAAAGAATACCTACAAGGTTGGTAATCCATATCAGCCGCCGATTCTGTTTGCTCTGGTAATGAGCGAAAAAGAAGAAAGAATGCCAACGAGTATACTCAGCGCACTCGAGACATAGGCGAAATAGGATTCCAAGAGCGATTTGCGAGCATCGAAAACCATGAGAAGCCCAAATAAGAAAAGTATGACGCCGAAAAGTGCTACCTCCTGTGAACCGAATAAACCCCTTGATGACTGAATCACTCATCAAATTGCTTTTAAAAAGATTCTCTCATCAACACTACGTTTTTTTCAGGAATTATGTTCAATGATCATTGTTCCTCACTTCGATGTCCCTTGAAAACAACTCTTTTGCCAGGCACTTTTTGAAGTCTGTTTGATGGGTGGCGCACCTCCCAAAGGATTGTCCTTCGGTGGAACGGAGCCCTCCATGGTGGGTGGAGTTAAACTTATGATTTCGTCAATAAATTAACGAGGGGCTTGCGTCCTTCGGAAGTGACGATGGCATACACAGTGTCTTCCGCATTAAGAGTATCCTCACCTGTTGGGACGATGGCCATGTGCTCACGGAGCAAACCAACCAGGGCGGCACCTCGCGGCCATTTAATTTCGGCGACTTTTTGCCCGACGACTTTGGCTGCTTCCTTAACGCTAAGCTGAATGACTTCAACCCCACCTTGCAATTCCGAAACTTTGTTGAATTTGCCCGTTTCCATGAAACGCAGCAGATCTCGATTGGTGGCCAGACGTGGACTCACGGCAGCAAGGATTCCGAGTCTTTGCCGATTTCGGTAGATGGCGTCAGCGTAATCAGCACGATGAATGAGCGTGAGACAGTATTCGGTACCCAGGCTTTTTGCCTGAAGACAGGCCATGACGTTGTCTTCATCATCCGGACTGACAGCGATGAAGAAATCAGCCTGATCCACCTGCTCTTCGCGCAGTTGTTGAAGCGAGGTGGGATCCCCATTGATAATCAACGTATCCTGCAGGAGAGAAGAAAGGTGTCGGCATTCCGATTCACTTTTTTCCATGATACGAACATGAATGGAAGCTCCTTCGAGCATCTGGGCCAGTGCAAATGCGTATTCTCCACCGCCGAAAATAACGACCTTGAGGTCTTTTTTACGCTGAGCACGCGCATCCAGCAGCGAAATCACCGGATCCAATTGAGAGGGCTCACCAAAGAGGGTCACCAGATCCCCTGGCAACAACTGATCTTTGCCTCCCGGGATGGTATTCACACCGTCTCGCATGATACAGGCAATACGCACGCGCTCAGGCATTCTGAGTTCAGCAATCGGAACACCAACTGCCAAACTGTCTGCGGAAACTTTGTATTGATGGAGTTCAATGCGTCCTCGGGCAATATCTTCCACGACCAGACCTTCCGGATTGCGCACAAATTTGACCAGTTCCACTGCGGCCAAACGCTCGGTACTGAATAAGTAATCAATCCCGAAATGATTGCGGTAGTCGAAAAGCCATTCTTCACGCTCTACGCTGGCATGCACGCGAGCAACAGTTTTTTTGGCTCCCAGTGATTTGGCAATAGATGCAGAAACAAGGTTGGTGTTGTCCAAACTCGTCAAAGCAAGGAACAGATCACACTCACCGACATTCGCCTCCGCCAAGGTGGTTGCCGCTGCGCCGTTTCCACATAAAACACTGGCATCAAGACTCTCATTAATAGCATCTGATCTGCCTTGGGATGCTTCAATGAGGGTGATATTGTGGAGTTGAGTCGAGAGACTCTCTGCCAGATGCCTCCCTACTTCGCCAGCGCCAATGATGATGATATTCACAACGAAAGATTCAACAGGTTGATAAGATATGTTTTCAAATTTGTCCCCGACGAGAAAATAACTCAGGGAAAGTTTACAAAAAGGACAAAATTACTTTGCTAATCGTTTAAACTCTCCACCGTCAAGCCAGACACCAAGACATTTGGGACAGCGATCAATCACAACGTTTCGATCCGATTGACTAAATACACGCATCAGGTCGGAATCATCCACCGGGCATTGCCCTGATATTTTATCCAGGTCCGAGCGTTCCTTTCCATGGGTAAGGGACTTGAGATCTTTAGATGAATGAGTCAACATGGCCGGCAATTCCTGTTCATCGAACCAGATACCTCGGCAGGTTGGACACTGGTCCACTTCGATTTCGTTGATGACGTGTGACTTCAATTCGATCTGCTTGCATTTGGGGCATTTCATGATTCTACAACGCATCGTCTTTTACAGCGCACATTCAACCTAAAAGCCCCCAAGCACATCGTCCAGAACGAATCCGCTCACAAACCCTCTCTATGTTTGTTTGTGAATCAAAAGTAACCTGAATTAAAGTGTATGGAGAAACCCACATCAGTAAAATCGTAAATTCAAAATCTGGAAGATTGCTGGATGAATCGTTTCCCGCGAAAGCTACCCATGCCATTCATGCATCTCCCCTGGCTGGAACGTTGGTTGCTTTGAGTCAACTTTGGCGAGGTAGGCTATCCATACCTGAAGGAGATCAGATCCCAGCCCACTGAGCGCTCATTCCCACAGATCCAACTGACCATCGGGATATCGAAAACACATTCAGCATGCCAGAGGACAAGCGTGACCCCTTACAGATCCAATGATTGAGGCAGTAACCGTGAGCGCGCGCCTTTTCAAAAGGAGTCCTATACAACGAAACAAGCGCCTACAGCTCTTTTCCCACGCCCATTGGTCAACTGCTCATTCCTCAACTTGTTTTTCAATTTATTATGATTTGAAAAACCACTTGCTTTGTGGAAAAATTGAAAAACAAACGACATTATGAATATAAGTCAAAAAGCATTGAAATGGACCTGTGTGATGGCTATCGCTGCGGCGACCTTCACATCATCAACAAACGTAGAAGCTCAAAAGAGCGACCACAACAAGCTTTCCAAGCAGGAGCGCAAAGCTGGTTGGAAATTACTCTTCAACGGTAAAAAATTGAACAAATGGCGCAACTTCAAAAAAGACTCGGTCAGTGATGGCTGGCAAGTCAAAGATGGGGCATTCGTGCGAGCCGGCAAAAGCGCAGGAGATATCCTTACCAAAAAACAGTACGACAGCTTTGAACTTCAACTCGAATACAAGATTTCCAAGGGCGGAAACAGTGGCTTGATGTTTCACGTCACCGAAGAAGAATCCACGCCCTGGCGAAGCGGACCCGAAATTCAGATTCAAGACAATGTGGACGGGCATGACCCGCAACTGTCTGGATGGCTTTATCAGCTGTACAAATCAGAAAAAGATGCCACCAAACCAGCCGGTCAGTGGAACCAGTTACGTATCCTGATTACCCCCGAAAAATGCGAACAATACATGAATGGCGTGAAGTATTGTGAATATGTGAAAGGAAGCAAAGACTGGGATGAACGCGTTGCAAAAAGTAAATTTGCTGCATTTTCAAAATTCGGAAAATCAAAGAAAGGTCATATCTGCCTTCAGGATCACGGTAATGAGGTTGCCTTTCGCAATGTGAAGATCCGCGAAGTGAAATAAATTTGGAACATTTCACCTGACCACAGATTGATCGCGGCTCTGCAAAGAGCCGCGTTTTTTTATGGAGAAGCAAGATGCCTCCGCATACTCATGAATCACGGAAAGATTGGATTAAAAACTGGAAACCTTTGTGACTTGATCCCGCATCGTTGGAGAGATCATTGGCAAAAGGTCTACAGCAACACAGCGGTCGAAATCTAAAATCAACTCGCCTCCATTTCTTCCATTCCTCGAATGAGATAAACCGGGCAATCAAGAGTTTGAACTTGCTTCAAAAATCGAGCCTTCTTGAGCCATGGAATATCGGGCAGGATCAACGTTCCGGGCCGAAAAGCCTGCAGGTATCCTGCAAGGTTCATCATGGTCGGAGGAGTGATCACATACATACGAAACAAAACTGCCTTGTCCTGACTTACCTGTGTGAGCCATTGACGCAGTTCCAACTCTTGCAAAGGGTCATCTCCCGGCAAATAAAGCACATTGAAATAGTGATGGCACAAGTTACCCATACTGAAGGCAGTTTCCAGCGCCATACGACTTTCCTCCAAAGTGCGGCTCACCACCGTGACAGGAAAAAGAATCGAGTTCCCATTACGTGCAATAAACACCCCTCCTTTGGATTTTTTCAGGACGTTCAACGCAGTGGAACCAAAACCACTTGTCGCAGGCCACCGGGAGCTCAAAGATCCCAGTGCAGTCACCTCTACCTCTTTCATAAGTTCCGTCAAAGTCTCATCAACCTGTCCACGGATCACCTGAAAATCCCAAGGGATCCTTTTACGCTCAGCAGCAATCTCAAGAGATTGCCTCGCATGCGCTGCAAGAGAACGAAATATGGATTCAATTTCCGCATGCTGAAGATCTCTGGACTGAGCTGCCGAGGCTCCGACCTCGCGGGCCACATCGCACTCCGTCACCCGGAGAAGTTCGGCGTCTTCAATAAAGACACCCAATAATTCGCAGCCACGCTGATGCGCAATTTCAACAGCCGCATCCAGGGCAGAAAGGCTCTGAGAAGATGAATCCAGAGCAATGAGGATTCGCTTGCTGTTCATTTCTTTTCATCCTTGCCATCATTTGCATGAAAGGCTCTGGATTGCTCAGCAAAAGACACCAAACGACGCTCAACTAAACCGTTCACGGTATTCTTGGGAAAAAGCCCCTTGGCATTTCGCTTTCCAGCAGGCACTCCTGTCAAAACAGAAATCCCTTCATTCACATGACAAATGGGATAAATGTGAAATTTTTTCTGACGCACGGCGTCGATCACCTCCGGGTTCAACATGAGATGGTTTACATTGGCTGCAGGAATCAAGACTCCCTGATCTCCCGTAAAACCCCGTGCTTTGCACAATTCGAAGAAGCCCTCAATCTTTTCATTCACACCACCGATGGCCTGAACTTCTCCCATTTGACTCAGAGCTCCTGTCACAGCATATGTTTGTTTAATCGGCAATCCCGACAAAGCAGAGAGAAGGGCATAAAGTTCAGTTGAGGAAGCGCTGTCTCCATCCACTCCATTGTAAGATTGTTCAAACACCAGACTAGCGGAAAGTGACAAAGGCTTATCTGCAACAAAATGGCCCATGAGATACCCCGAAAGAATCATCATTCCCTTGGAATGCAAAGAACCCCCGAGATTTACTTCACGCTCGATATCGATGACTTCCCCACCTCCCATGCGAACCTGAGCTGTAATGCGACCCGGATGTCCGAATGCGTGTCCACCCAGCTGAATAACCGACAAAGCATTAATCTGCCCTACACGTTCACCCTCAGTTTCAATGATGAAAGTACCCTTGACCGTTTCCTCTCGCCAGCGAGTTTGAATGCGTCCCAGTCGACGGGCCGCCTGATCAATGGCGTTCTGAACATGATCTGAATTCACCAAAGTTGCTTTTCCCTGCCTGGCCCAATAATTGGATTCTCGCAATAAATCCGCTACGGACCGCATTTCCATGGTTAGCTTTTCGGCGTCTTCGGCATGACGGGAGCTAAATTCAATCACTCGCGCCACGGCACCTCTATCAAATGGCATCAAGTCATCTTTCTGAATCAATGTAGCAATCAAACGCGCATACATTTGAACATTCCTGGGAGAACGATCCATGTGATCTTCAAAATCAACCGCAACTTTGAATAAATCCGAAAACTCAGGATCGAGGTCGTGCAACATGTAATAGAGCATGCGATCTCCCACCAACACCACTTTCACGTCCAGGGGAAGTGGTTCAGGTTCGAGCGAAACCGTGCTGACCAGACTCAGCGATTGCCCCAAAGATTCGACTCTTATTTCTCGCGATCTTAAACAACGTTTGAGCGAATCCCATGCGAATGGCTGCATCAGGAGCTGCATCGCATCAATGACCAGGTAGCCACCGTTAGCCAAATGAAGCATGCCGGGTTTGATCAATGTAAAATCAGTAAGAAGTGTCCCCATATGGGAAATGTGTTCGACACGACCGACGAGGTTATTGTAGCAGGGGTTGTCTTCATAAAGTACCGGGGTACCCTTGGTCTCACCATGGTCAACAAGGACATTGACACGGTATCTAACCATCGAGGCTACCTGCATTTCCTCGGTAGGCATATTGCCTCCCCCCTGCCCTGGTCCTTCCTTGGATAGAAAAAGCTCCTCTGCGCTCTCAACAACGTCTTCCTGAACTTTGTCCAGGTAATCCTGCACATTATCCATCGCGCTGTATTCTTTTTTCAAATCCTCAATCAACCCTGAAACAGCTGCACGCGTCACAGCTTGGTTCAGATCTTTGACCTTACGTTGAATAGATCGACGAATACGGGGAATATGGTGAATGATCTTTTCAATATCAGCCTGCAGTGCAGTGATATCTTTTTGCAGTTTCTTACGCTCTTTTTCGGGTAATTTACGAAATGCATCCTGATCGAGTATCTCGCCTGCTTTGGTCGGCGAAAGCGCGATGCCACTGGGCGTTTGAATCAAAGTAATATTTTTTTTCTTGGCCCGTTTTTTGACGGCTTCAAGAGCCTTGTCCTGTTGCTCTGAAACTTCGTGTTCAATTTCCTGTCGGCGCATCCGATATTTGTCGTTTTCAAATGCGGCAGGAACTGAGTTACGGAAATCCTCTACTAAACGATCCATGTCATCTGCCAATTTACGCCCTGTACCAGAAGGAAGTTTCAACAGAAGGGGTTTGTAGGAATCGACAAAGTTGTTGACGTAACACCAGTCGGAGGGAACCGGTTTCGTTTTTGCCAGACGGTTCAAATAATTTTGGACAACCGAGTGCCGCCCGTAACCGGAGGGTCCGAGCACGAAAAGATTGTAGCCCTCTGATCCAATTTCCACTCCAAACTTGAGTGCTTCAACGGCACGGTCCTGCCCTATGACATCACGTACAGGCTTGAGATCTTTGGTCGTGCGAAATGAAAGATCCTTGGTGGAACAGCGATTGGCAAGCTGGTTTATTTTAAGAGGTGAAACGCGACTCATGAAAGTAAATGAAAATGATTAAATCTTATTTGGTAAAAAACTGACGCTGCTTAGCCGAAACAGTCATACCCAAGTGTTCCATCACTTGAAGCATGTCCTCCCAGACCTGCCTTTTAATGGCTTTGGCTGGATTGCGAAGTACGTAAGCTGGGTGGTAAGTCGGCATGACAGGTATACCGCGGAAATCTTGAAACCGGCCACGCAGTCGAGTGATGCCAAGGGACTTTTCCCCCAGCAACCCGTCCACGGCCGTCGTCCCCAATGCAACCAGAACTCGAGGGCGAATGATTTTGATTTGCTCCATCAAGTAAGGCCAGCAAGTTTGCATTTCCATCGGGGTCGGCTTGCGATTGCCAAAGGAGCGTCCTGGAGTGTCAGGACGACATTTGAGAACATTGCCGATATAAATGCGATCCCTTGAAAGCCCCATCGCATCGATGATTTTTGTCAGCAACTGGCCTGCTTTACCAACAAAAGGCTTGCCTTCGCGGTCCTCATCCATCCCGGGAGCTTCCCCGACAAGCATCAAATCGGCATGCACGGTTCCAACCCCAAAAACCACTTGCGTTCTCGATTGCACGAGATGGCTGCAACGCGTGCACTCCTCAGCTCGCTTTCGGAGTTCTGCCATCGCAACCTCTTTTTGATCAGGGGCAAGATCAGGCCAATCCTCAACGCGACCGATCAGGTCCTTTTCTTCCTGCGCTGGTTCGATGGTTTGGGATGGCGCCACAGAAACCGTAGCGTCCAATCTTCGTGTTTCGGGGATTGGTTTTTTTCTTGGTTTAAACTTCTGCTCAACGGTGGTTCTCGGCTTGTGCTTGGAGGAAACAACCATTTTCCGAAGTAATTCCATGGACTCATCCTCCATGAGAATGGAGGACTGCCCATCAGACTTTAAAGTCTCGAGATGTTCAATCGTTGCATCCAACAAATGATCAAAAGCCTGCACCATAATGAGGTTTCCTCGCCTAACCAGCGGAGGCGTCACCGTGGTATTCAATACGAATGATCTGCGTATCACTGTTATCACCCCACTGAGTGCCCCACTGAATGACGTAAAGACAGCCGTCAGGTCCAAGTTCCATATCCATTGGACGCTTGAATGTCATGCCTGGCAGGAAACGATGGAGATCTTTACGAGGGTTCCCAATCGATTCATCCTCACCGAGCTTCACGGCAATGATCCAATTGCGTGACCATTCATAGATGAACAGGTGATGATCAAAGACGGCAGGAAGCTTGTGGGATGATTCAAGGCTGTCCTCATGATAGTAAACAGGGCCTGCCATCGCGGTTCGTCCACCGCCTGCGTTCACTGCAGGGAATCTGGCCGAAAGCGAATGCGGGTAGTAAATGAATGCAGGTTGAGCAGGCGGCAATTCTTTGCCACCTGTATTGTTAGGCGACAGGTTGAGTGGCTTGTCAGGATCCCAGGGCTCCAGTGATTTCTTATTGTCAAAATCGTAACGCGTATAGGCTTTATTGTTCCCAATGAAGTAAGGCCAGCCAAAAAAACCGGCATGGCGTGCCTGATTGATCTCATCAAAACCGGCTGGGCCACGACCAGGCTTCAGGCTTCCGGCGTCAGGACCCACTTCGCCCCAGTAGAGAAACCCCGTTCGTTGGTCAATGGAGATGCGATAAGGATTCCGATTCCCCATGACATAAATTTCAGGACGCCCTTTGCTGCCATCCTTGGGGAAAAGATTCCCATCGGGTATCTCAATCGTACCATCCGCCAGAGGGTGCACACGCAGGATCTTCCCACGCAGGTCATTCATGTTGGAGGAGGATTTCTGAGCATCCCATGGGAAGCGCTCTGCTCGCTCGTCACTGGGGCTGAATCCGTCCGATTCGAAAGGGTTCGTATTATCTCCGACCGATGCATAAAGATTCCCATCACCATCAAAGTTCAAGGAACCACCCGAGTGACAACATTGTAGTCGCTGGGTCTTGATACGAATAAGTGTTTTGATGCTGGTGAGGTCCAACTGCCCATCCTTGATCGTAAAACGTGAGACATGGTTTTCTTCGAGCTCAGGATGTGAATGAAACAAATAAATCCACCCATTGTCTTCGAAGTGTGGGTCCAAAGTCATTCCCAGCAGACCGTCCTCCAAACCGGTAAACACATCTACTTTACCAACCGTGTGCACTTCACCTGACGCAGGATCCAGATATTTAACAAGGCCACGTCGTTCAGCAAAGAAAACACGCCCATCGCTGGCCACCGACAACTCCATGGGATCCACAATACCCTTGGGGTCTTTCTTCGGGTTTTCAGCAAGGACAATGCGTTTAAAAGCTGATTCGGGAGGGTAGGCCAGATCAGCTGCTTGGGTTCCCAACGCCAAGGTAAGACCAGCAAGGGCCAGATAATGCCATTTTTTCATATCTAAGATTGTTTGTTTTGTTAACGAAGCGAATTTAAGTTCAAGAAACGATCAACCCCTGTGCCGCTTCAGCCATTTTTTCGGCCGTCAGACCGTGGCGCTGATAAAGGTGTTCCGCCATGTAGGCAGACTGCCCGAATTCGCCCTCGATCCCAAGACTGACAACACGATGAGAAATACCGTTGCGAGATAGAGCATGCGAGAGCTGTGAACCCATACCACAGGAAACCTGATGGTCTTCAATCGTCACCACGCGCCCATTAGCTGCGCTGACGAGCGGAGCGATGGTCTCCAGATCAACTCGATTGATAAATGGATTACTGATGACCGTGGCATTGACGCCCTTTTCAGCAAGCAGCTCACCTGCCTGAACCGCTTTGCTGAGTAGCGGCCCACAACCAACCAGGACAACATCCGATCCTTCCCTGATAACCTGCGCCTTGCCCCAGGGGTATTCGGCACCTTCTATCCAATGGATGGGATAATTTTCCCGCCCCACAAAGAAAATGTAGTTTTCACCGTCTCTACCCGCCTTACGATCCTCCGCATAACGCTTGATCGCTTCATACATCAAAGCATCTGCTTCGCCTGCACAAGAAGGCGCAATCGCCACGGTGTGTGGAATGGCACTGACAGCGGCAAAATAGGTAGTTGCCTGATGACTTGCTCCATCCGCGGCATCCTGAAAACCAACATGAGAAAAAATCGCAATCACAGGCGCCTGCGACAAAGCAGCCATGGTCAAAGGCAGGTTGCCCTTAGTGACACCAAATTGACCAAAGGTGTCTACAATGGGAATATAACCTGCCTTGGCGTAGCCCGCTCCCACACTGACCATATTTGCTTCAGCGATTCCCACTTCGACGAATCGATCAGGGAAATTCGCCTGAAAAGCAGCAATCCCGGTAGAGCCCTGAACATCACATGATACAGAATAAACAGGATACCCGTCTTTGGCGGCCCGGATTGCAGCTTCAGCCAATCCGCCTTGAATCTTTCCTTTCTTGACCGCTGGCGCCCCACTCGATGCAGCGGCTTTGGCCGCGGTATCCGCTTCCCATTTGGCTCGCAATTCTTTGGCCCAGACCAACAATTCACCAGGTGCTTCACCGCCATAGATTTCATTCACAAAATCAAGAATCTTTTCGCCACCCTTCAACGGAAACCCGTGACCGCCGCTGGCACTCTCAGCCGTTGCCTTGACACCATAGCCCTTGACAGTTTTAACCCGCACGAGCACAGGTTTGGAGGAATCGGCTCGGGCGGATTCAACGGCAGAATCAATCGCCTGGTAAACCGTTTGCAAGTCATGCCCCTGCTCGACATCAACGACATTCCAACCCAGGGTTTGCATGGCATCAAAAGAGGGAGCCATGTCAAAAGAGTCAGCCGGGATGCGTCCCGACAATTTGGTCTGGTTATCTGAGAGCACCATGACAAAAGGGTTTACCCTGCCTTTGGCGGCCAGACCAGGGATCGCCGAAAAAGCCTCCTTGGCTTCACCTTCCATGGAGGCACCATCTGAAAGAACCAATATCGTCACACGATCATTGCCGGCGGTCTTGTCAGCCATGGCAAGTCCCTGACACTGCCCCACCGCAGAACTGAGAGGTCCATTACTGAGGAGTACACCTTCGGGATTCAAATGTGACTCACCGTGACCAGTGAGTTTACTTTCAATACTTCGAAATCCCCTCAGGTCTTCAAACGTCAATCCATCAAACCCCAGGTTCGCACGCAGGGCGTAGACCCCGTTTTCCGTATGCCCCGCATCATTGACAAAATTATAGGCGTCATACCACGGGCGATCATTTGTTGAGAACATGAACCCATGAATAGATGCCATGATTTCCGCCAATGCAGCAGGGCCTCCCCAGTGACAAGCTGCGCCTCCGTTGACGGCGTGCACATTCATGAGCGCTACCAGAGCGCGAGTGGCTTTGGGATCTCCGAGGATAACATCATCACCCGCATTGTTCTTGACGGTAGCAGCGTATTTGGGTGCCTGTCCCGGGTTGCCGGCCAAGCGATTCTTCAAAGTCAAGGGCGTTAAGGCTGGGGCTTCCATTGGTTTTGCGTCAATCGGTTCTGATCCCATAAATTTTAGTCGTTCGTTTAATAGTGTTAAGCAATTTGAAGGGGAAACTCTACTGTCAAAGCTGAAAATGTGAAGGAAAGAATTGACCAAGGTTAATGTGGATTTTGAAAGAAAATGTAATGAGTCGAGTAATCACTGAACTCGAAATAAACCTTTTTCTCTCCAGCATCAGCCTTGAAATTGAAATTAAGATCTGCCACTCCATATCCATACCGGTAAGGACGTGAAACCGATTTCCCCTGAGTGGATGCGGCGGTTGAGAGTTTATCTATCTTGATGAACCGATGCACAAGCTTCTCCCCCGCATAAACCTCCAATACACCATCGGTGCCCGTCCAGTTTTGAACGGCTCGACTGAATTTGTTCTGCGTTTCCTGCGTACAACCCGACGAGAACGCTATGAGGGAGAAAAGCAAGCGGAGCTGTTGATATTTTCCATATTTTGAGACCAAGCATGATGTTGAAACTGGCGTGGGGACGCTGCGATTGTCAAAAAGAAGATGAACGCAGCCAGGAATGAAGTTGAAAAAACTTACTTGGAATGTCATGCATCGACATCTTAGCCTTTTTGATTACACTCTGCTCAACAGATATATGGCAAAAGGTGAGATCAGTTGGAAAGGTAGTTTCGAGGACGGTCGAAAGAGGCAGGCGTATGCCAAGAAGATTGGCAGGAATTGGCGGTTTTTTGATCGTGAAAAACGATACGACAACTGGGAACCTGTCCTTAAACCAGAATTTGATGACTGGATTGAACTGTTGGATGGCGTTGATCGACGGGTGCATCGACGCTTGCTCCAACCTCAGGATGCTGATCGCTTAAGGCAAAAAATCAAGGAACTGTTTCCCTGGTGTAGATGTTCCTAAGCCTTCCTGAGAGATCTTGCGCCATACTGCATTGAGCCTTTTTGAGGAATAATCCTGACCTTCATTCGTGACAAAAAAGAAGCCGCTCATTTCAGTTGTTTTACCAGTTTATAACGCGGAATCCACCATCCTAGATGCCGCTTGCTCGATTCTCGATGGAACTTTTCCAGATCTGGAACTCGTGATTGTCGACGATGGTTCCACTGATCAAACCCTTGACCGCCTGAAAAGCATCAACGATCCGAGATTGGTCCTGACTAAAACTCCCCATCAGGGAGTCGTGGCCGCTGCCAACAAAGCAGCTTCAATGGCACAAGCCCAATGGATTGCCAGAATGGATGCGGACGATCTTTCACATCCTCTCCGGCTTGAACAGCAATGGAAGTTTGCCGAGCAAAACCAATGCGACATCGTCAGCGGACTTGTGAGGATCGTCGATCTTAAAGGACATCCAGTCCAAAGCATGCGCCGCTATGAAGACTGGCTGAATAGTCTGAGAACCCACGAAGACCTTCTGGCAAATCGTTTCATTGAACTACCAATGGTCAATCCAAGCATCCTTGCTCGCCGTGAATTCTTTCTAAACAAATGCCGACAAGGTGACTTCCCTGAAGATTACGATCAGTGGTTAAGTGCACTGCAAGTTGGAGCAAGAGCCGGCAAACCAGAATCATTTATCCTTGATTGGCGGGATCGCCCGAACCGGCTCACTCGAAGGGATACTCGTTACAAGCGCGAAGCTTTCGATCACTGCAAAAAGCACCACTTGTTAAAGGGTCCGTTGCGCGATACCCGTAAAATCATTCTCTGGGGTGTAGGGCAAACGGGCAAACCCTGGCTAACCTGGCTCTTGAAAGAGGGCTTTGAAATCCCTTACGCGATCGACGTGTCTCCAAAGAAAATGGGCAAATGTATTCATGGAGTCGAAGTGATTTCCCCCGAACAAGTACGTCGTATTTACGACCCTGAACTTTTCGTGCTTGCTGCAGTGGGTGCCTATGGAGCCAGAGAAAAGATTGCAGGATATTTGAAGCACCTTGGATGTATTCGAGGAAAAAACCTCTGGTTTGTCGCCTAGATGCATCGCACTTTGCCTGATCGGCTCAGCGCAGTCTCGGGTCGAAAACCCCGTTCCACATGGCATTGTGAGGCACACCGCTTCCATCAGCTCGCATGCCATCAATTGCTTTGGGTGTTTTAGCTTCTGAGTGACCGTCTACAAAGGTCAAATTGACCTTGCCTCCATTTCTCGCGGATGGAGTAGCTCTGTGGGCATCAGAACCGTCATTGCCTCCCTCATAGTAGGAGTTTCCATTACCAGGCCCTGCTACTGTCTTGCGGCTGCCTTTGGACCCAAGGGCAAACGATCCCAGGGGAGGGTCTATGATATAAACACCGGACCCACCGTAGCCATAAGGATTTTCAGGGTTTCCTTTGCGAGCGCCCTTGGTATCCCCAATGGCAAGTGTGTTGGATGGAGCCTGAATCGAGCTATCCTTGGCATGGAAAGGTCTGTATTCCTCAGAGGGTTGCCGTGCATTGCCCAAGTACTGATAGTTGTAACCATAACCTCCGTAGAGTGATTCTTTACCTTGTATCAAGGCGTGAGCAAACGGTTTCACCATATATTCTCGATCCTGCTTCTTGAGACTGGGACTGGAATAGACCTTTTCACTCTGCATGTAAGGATAGATGTAATCGGCCCAACGTGTCCTCGGTTTGCCCAAGGAGGTCGTCTCAGACTTGAGTGAAGAATGCTTGGGAAAAAAACCCTCCTGATCCATGTTATACAGATGCAGACCCAACCCGAGTTGACGCAGATTATTCAGGCTGGAGATAGATTTGGCTGCAACCTTTGCCCGCCCCAGAGCAGGAAGGAGCATACCTGCCAAAATGGCAATAATCGCAATCACAACTAACAACTCTACCAGAGTAAATCCTTTTCGATACATCTGATGGCCTTTCATTATGAGACTATGATACTGAGACTCATTCTCATTAGCAAGTATATAATGATGGTTGGCCATGGATTGACTCCACCTAGTGATCGGTTTAGCAAGACTGAATCAGTCTTGTTGGGTAATCTTGAATGGCACGGTCAGGACAGTTCCCCCTCCATCTGAACGGAATCCGTGAATGTTCAAAGTCAAGGAATTGGCATTAGGGTAGAGGGCTCGAAAGGCCTCTTTGAGGGGCCGTAATGAAAAAATAAGTTTCTTACGCACAAGCGCCTTGCAGAGATCATTGTTGCTCTCATGCGTCATGTAGATGTTTGCCTGCACAGGGTCTGATTCCAGAAATGCATTCGGGTCGGCAATGATTTCAAATAAATGTTCCCGACATCCCCCCCCATATTCAACCTCCAGTTCCAGCAGGTCGCCTGATACATTGGCCTCCAGTAAACGAAACGTGTCAGACGCGGCGGCATCAGGAATTTGAGCCATCAATTGAATGGATGGCTGGGTTTCTAGTGTGACATTGAATCCGCGCTCTTCGTCGGCAATCCTCTCATCGTAATCAATGAAAACCAAACTGGGATAACCTAAATCAGGGTCGTATTCCACACGGATCTCCTTTGCGTCCTGAAGCAAGGCTTCATCAATGATGTCGAATAACTCTTCGATGGTTTTATATCGTCTCCAGTCTTTCTCGATCACCGGAACGCCATCGCCCACCGAAGAAATTTCAGTCCACTCCCCACGCTCTACCTTGATGTTGACTGGTGCAGTGTATTCGGGCAGGCAGAAGCAGGACCAATTAAAAACATATTGGTAGTCGCTCAGACCCTGCTCGTTCCAGAGTTGTCGATTACGGTCCAATTGTGCCCGCATCGCATTACCGCCCACTTGAGAGGGCTCGTAGGGCAAGGTCAGGACAGTTCCCCCTCCATCTGAACGGAATCCGTGAATGTTCAAAGTCAAGGAATTGGCATTAGGGTAGAGGGCTCGAAAGGCCTCTTTGAGGGGCTGCAATGAAAAAGTAAGTTTCTTACGCACAAGCGCCCTGCAGAGATCATTGTTGCTCTCATGCGTCATGTAGATGTTTGCCTGCACAGGGTCTGATTCCAGAAATGCATTCGGGTCGGCAATGATTTCAAATAAATGCTCCCGACATCCCCCCCCATATTCAACCTCTATCTCAAGCTGGTCTCCTGATACACTGACCTCCAGTAATCGAAACGCGTCAGATGCGGCGGCATCAGGAATTTGAGCCATCAATTGAATGGATGGCTGGGTTTCTAGTGTGACATTGAATCCGCGCTCCTCATCGGCAATCCTCTCATCGTAATCAATGAAAACCGAACTGGGATAACCTAAATCAGGGTCGTATTCCACGCTGATCTCCTTTGCGTCCTGAAGGAAGGCTTCATCAATGATGTCGAATAATTCTTCGATGGTTTTGTAGCGTTCCCAGTCTTTCTCGCTTACCGGCACACCATCGCGCACCAGAGAAATTTCAGTCCACTCCCCACGCTCTACCTTGATGTTGACTGGTGCAGTGTATTCGGGCAGGCAGAAGCAGGACCAATTAAAAACATATTGGTAGCTACTCAGGGCCTGCTCGTTCCAGATTTGTCGATTCTGCTCAAATTGTGCACGCATCCAGCTTCGGTCAAATTGAGCCAATCGGTAAAATTGATGCGAAGCGTCATCCTCTCGAGCAATCCAGTTTGTTGCTGTATCGGATACCACGATCGGGTCCGATACAACCTGCCAAACTGCCAAATCCTGTGAAGCTTCAATGACATAGGTTTGTCCGGAGTGAGCGCTGAAACTAAGCTCCATCTGTCCTTGATCACTCAGTTTGAAGGATGTCCATTCAGGCTTCAATTCAGCCCCTTGAACAAAGCTGCCCAAGGTTAGAATCCCTGTCATTGCACTAATTATCTTCCACATGATCTTTTTTGAATTACTTTGGAGGCATCTTTGCCCATCATTTAGTGTACTGTTACACCAATACAGTTATCTGTAAAGTACGCAATCAAGTAAAGGC
>CALSPN010000014.1 GCA_943788245.1 uncultured Verrucomicrobiae bacterium
ACGGCAAGGCACAGTGCGCGTAGTCGGTTTTGATTCAACGCAGAGATTTGGTCAGGATCCGGGAGTTCCTCCCGGTTTTGATGTACTTTTTGAGTCTTTCTTCAGGAAGATCCTCTGGACGTCCTTCCTGATATGCCGCCTTCGTGTGGAAATAGGCAAAAGCCTGAGTTGAGAGCAAGTAAAGGGAATTCAATCCCGCAGCCAGGGCCTGATCCTCCACAAACTGGATCAGCTTGACTCCGATACCCTGATTCTCGTGAGATGGATTCACGTAAAGGAAAGCAAGTTCCCCTTTTTGCTGCGCAGGATATGCATGCAAGGCCACACATCCAATCGGATGATGATCGATTTCAAAAATAAAATAGTCGCCTATATTTTTTTCAATGGCAGCGCGGGTTCGCTTCATTAATTCGTCATTAGCAACCGAGCCACGAGTCATCTGCAGCAATATTGAAATGTCTCGTTTCTTGGCCGGTCGTATTTGCTGATACTTGTTGGCGTAAATCAAAGTGCCAATGCCCTCATTGGAGAAAAACTTCCGCCAGAAGCCCCTCTGCCACGCCACCATTGATGATGTGAGCCCTTGGTACGTGCCAGCGGCAGGCTTCTGCTGCATGTTGAGCTTTGGAGAGGCTCTGAGGTGAAAAAAGGCTCTCCTCGCTGGACAGCCTTTCATCGAGTTCATTGACTGCCATTTGACGGATGAGTTCCCCATTGAAAACAAGCCCATCCTGTGTCGTGATATAGATGAGCTTCGCTGCCTTCAACGACTTGGCCACTGCAAGGGCAACTGCATCTGAATTGACCCTGAAAGTTTTTCCTTCACCATCAAAACCCAGGGGCGAAATAACCGGGATGATATCCTGCCCAATCAATAGCTCAAGTAAGCGTTCGTCTACCCTTTCTATCTTACCGGTGTGTTGCTGATCGACTCCCTGGATAATACCTTTTGGGTGCGCAATGATGGCGTTCGTTGAAGCTCCTCGCAGATCAGAGATGGATACTTTCTCAAGTATCTGGTGCGTCACCATTGTGGAAGCCTGTAACGCCACTTGGAGTGTGCTTTCATCGGTGATGCCCGTGCCATCGGTATTACTTGGGGAGTGATGGGTTTGTTTGGACCAAGATTCAATTTGATGAGCCGCACCATGGACCAGCACAGGGCGTATGTTCAATGAGCGCAAGAGAGCGATATCCAACAAAAGATTGGAAAAATTCTCCCCTGCCACGACCGCGCCATCAAGACTGATCACAAAAATCTTGTCTTTGAAGCGCGGGATATACTGCAAAATGCCTCTTAAGTCCGTGAGTTTCACTGGCCTTTTTACCTGTCTAAATGTTGCATACTGAAATCCATCTCAAATACCTCTTAATCAATGCTGCCGCTGCACACTTCACATCCATAGGAAGCTTTTGCTTTCAACACAATCATTTTCATATCAATACAAATAAACTGAAATGGACCAAAACCATTTTTTGAAGTAGTATCCGACTGATGCAAGACAGAAGAAATCAATCGAGATTGTTGCTTTTTGGTAGTGTTGTTTATTTTCTGTTATCATCCTTGTTGTCTGCCCAAGTCTCTCGTTTGGAAGCGATACACGTGATTGAGATCCATACAGGAGGGGTTGTTGAAAATGTCAGTGATGTGATCACTTCTGACCAAGGGACTTACTACGAGGTGTCTGGTCGAGTAGGGGGTCAATTGTTTGTAGGTTGGGTTGAACCCGTGCATGGACGTTTATTGCGTGTTTATCACGAACGGGACTCCAATTTGCATATTGTGTATCAATGGCCGGGTGTCCGAGTCGTCGCGCACCGCGGGGGGGCTTTACTGGGGCCGCCTGAGAACACATTGCCAGCGATTGAAAAAGCCATTGAAGTAGGTGCGGATTTAATCGAAGTGGATATCCGACAAACGAGTGACGGCTACCTTGTACTGATGCATGATGAGACAGTCGATCGAACGACAAACGGCCGCGGGCGTGTGGACAGACTGACCTTGGACCAAATTCGCGCACTGGCAATCAAGCATGAAGGCAAGGGAATAATTCGTGTTCCAACACTCAAAGAAGCGTTGGGCATCATGAAAGGCAGGATTGATCCGGATTTGGATTACAAGGAAGGTGATATTTCGAAGCTTATCCAACTAGTCAGGGATGCGGAAATGATTGAGCAATCGACCATGTACGGTTCGTGGGATCGTTGTCGTGCGATCAGTCGGCTCGAACCTCGAATGCGCATACGTCCTACTGCCGACTACCCTCTACAGGTGCCTGAGTTAGCCCGCACACTAAGACCTTCGCTGATCAATATGGATTGGCATGGCGTCAGTGAACAGGCGATACGTCTGGCGCACACACACGGCTGTCAGGCGTTTGTCAATTGTCTTGGACGGGCCGATACGCCTTACTGCATGGAAATAGCGGTGGAGGCAGGTGCAGACTACATTCAATCTGACAGGCCCGATTTGGTGGTAGAATACCTCAAATCTAAAAATCTTTATCGCTTGTCAGACAAAAAGACGGGAACGATGGCTACACCATTGCAATCGGAGCGATTGAAATATCCTTTTCGCTGAAATGAAGGGGAAACAAAAGCTCCTCCCTGGCGTGGAAATATTGATTTCAATGAGATTGAGATTTATCTGAACAAAGCGAGCGAAGCTTCCTGTATGCCACAATCATCACATCAACAGAGCCTTGACCTATTTGCTGGGTAAATTAACAATGGAACTCATGTCACGTAAAATGAGCCAAATTGCTCCGGATTGGTGGGATTATACCACTCTGGATGATGCGTTGATCAAGGATGCTGCGTCTCTGACCGCAAGAAAACTAAAGGGGTTGTCACGTCCGGGCTTCAAAATTGTTTTTTATGATACTCTTGAAGAATTCTATTTGGCTGAAGCACTTGAATACATACATGCTTGGAAACAATCCACAATAGACAATCCAGTTGGCATTTGTGGGCCTATTGGCCCAACGGAGCAGTTACCGCTTGTTGCCAGACTTGTGAATGATTTGGGAATCGATATTCGATCTGGTCATTTTTGGGGAATGGATGAGTGGTGTGTGGATGGGAAGGAAGTGGATATCACACATCCCTTGAGTTTCGAGCGTGCCGATAAGGATTTATGTTTTAACCGAATCCGGAAATCCTTGAGATTCCCCGATCAGAACCTGCACTTTCCTAAAGCTGATTCCATAAATTACAAAAAATCATGGGATGGCGTTCGATGTGCGGTCATGCAGGGCGGACAGGGTGATGTTAAGCATTGGGCATTCAATGACCCTCCTCGCAGAAAAGGCAAATACAAATCAGAGCCTCCCAGTGCTGATGTCTATCGAAAACTTTCTACCCGTGTAGTCGAGCTTCATCCACTGACCATCGCACAGAACGCCAGAACTTCAGGAGGAGGTAATATTTCGATGGTGCCGACCCAAGCCGTAACTGTTGGTCCAAGGGAGACCTGGATGGCTGATAAGGTTTCCATCTGGCACGCCGGTGCACACGACAATCCCTTTGGCCAGCGCTTAACGACGTTGATGATAGCCAAGGGTATTGAGGACAGTGCCGTCCCGATGTCGCTGCTTGCAGGCCACCCAAACGTTCAATTTAATTTTTATATTGGTGGTATCGGGCATTGTGATGTTGAAATGCATTAGAACGCTTATCAAATTTTTGCTTTATAATCATGAAACTTGGAAGATTCCTACAAAAACGTTTACACGGAGGCTTGGTTCTTGGCTCATTTTTAATGATCATTAAAACCTCAGCAGCCCATCATCCTAATGCAAGAGTGCCCGAAGGTACTGCGCTCGATCGTTATGTTTATCAATCGGATGCTCACTTCGAACATCGACTGGTGAGGTCCATGGATGCAGGGAAAGTGCATGTGCATGTTCTGGAGTTGACTTCTCAGAAATGGCTCACTGCCGATGAGGTTGATAAGCCCATATGGAAGCATTGGCTCAATATAGTGGTTCCTAAAAATG
The DNA here is from genome assembly GCA_943788245.1 of uncultured Verrucomicrobiae bacterium. Classification (GTDB taxonomy): domain Bacteria; phylum Verrucomicrobiota; class Verrucomicrobiia; order Limisphaerales; family AAA164-E04; genus AAA164-E04. The sequence goes on from CALSPN010000014.1 coordinate 3,999, forward strand.
TGCTTTCTGATACCTCTCTGTTATTCATCGGTGGGGGGAGCAATAAAAGTGATTCTATTGATGAACCAGATGGAAAATTGGCAACAATCGCGGCAGCTAGTGGTTCGGTTGTCGCTGAATTGAAAATGGTGCCGAATCAACCTCTAGTATTTGCCGATGATGGTGAAGAGCGTTATGAGGATGCTTTGATCGCATATTCCTGGGACAAATACCTGAAGACAGGTGATGACAAGTGGCCGGCCCGTCTTCCCATGACAAAAGCGGCGGTTCGAGCCATGGATACCGTCACTGAATTTTGTTCTACAGACAAGGGGGGGCAAATTTCTGTGCGCGATTTTGTGGTTGCTGGCGGTTCCAAACGTGGATGGACTACATGGACAACAGCAGCAGTGGATAAACGGGTGCGAGCTATTTTTCCGATCGTGATTGACATGCTTAATGTCGTGCCCTCTTTCAAGCATCATTTCAACGCCTATGGATTTTACGCGCCTGCGGTTGGGGACTACGAAAAAATGGGTATCATGGACTGGCAGGATTCACCAGAATACCAGAAGCTCATGAAAATTGTTGAGCCTTTTGAGTATCGTGATCGATTGACGATGCCCAAATTCATGATCAATGCAACAGGCGACCAATTCTTTTTGCCTGATTCCTGGCGTTTTTACTATGATCAGCTCGAAGGCCCTAAAAATATTCGTTACGTCCCGAACGGTGAACACAGTCTGAGGGATACTGATGCCTTGGAAACATTAATGGCCGGCTATTTCTCAATCATTCATGATTTAGCCATTCCTGAACTGGAGTGGGAATCTGCTTCTCCCGGGCATTTGACTGCCAAAGTGACAGGTGCCAGCCCGAAAGCCGTGAAGATATGGCATGCAGATAACCCTCAGGCCAGAGATTTTCGAGTGGATACAATTGGGCGTAATTGGGTTTCTAAAGACGTGCTGCCAACGGATGCTTCTGGGTTAAATTATAATGTACAAATGGATAGCCCTGAAAAAGGTTGGCGTGCTTTCATGCTCGAATTTACATTCAAACACCCAAAATCCCCTGTACCATTGAAGATGACAACAGGAGTTTACGTGATTCCTGATACACTTCCACATTTGGATAACGAGGGGAGTCTTTAAATACCTATATGGTTCAGGGAAAATTAATGACAGACACTCAATAGGGGAGTCATGATTGATGTTCGTTTATTTAGATCTGAAGGGAAAGAGTGCCAAGAGGTAGATCCGAGCATTACTTTCCTGCACTCCATCCACCATCAATGAGGAATGGAGTCCCTGTAACGAACGACGATTCATCACTTGCCAGATATAGAGCTGCGGAAGCAATTTCCTCGGGTTTAGCCATGCGACCCAGTGCCTGGGTGGATGCCATGTCCTGATATGCTTTTTCCGGATCAGGATACTCGGCAAGCCTGGCTTTCACAAAAGGTGTTTCCACGCGTCCTGGACAAATACAGTTGCACCGAATGCCCTCGCTTGCATGATCCAAGGCGATACATTTTGTGAAACCAACGACAGCAAATTTGGTAGTGCAGTAGGCTAGCCGGTCCCGCACGGCAACGATACCCCCGATGGATGCCAGGTTGATAATGTTTCCCTTACCACAACCCACCATATCCATCAGCACGGCCTTGGTCATGTTGAAAATGCCCTTCACATTGACATCATACATCCGGTCAAGATCCTCACCTTCAGTATCGAGCAAAGTGCCAACATGACCAATTCCTGCGTTGTTCACCAGGATATCAATGCGTCCAAACCTCTCCTGCAACGATTCCGCAAGATCATTGCAAGCTTCGGCATTGCATACGTCAAAATGAAAGGCTTCTGATTTGCCGCCTGACTCCCGGATGGATTTTGAGGTTGCTTCTGCTGATGACTGATCCCGGTCAATGACACCGACAAAAGCTCCGGATTGACCAAAGAGCTTTGCGATTGACTCGCCAATTCCGGAACCTGCACCCGTCACCAATGTGATCTTATCGTCAAGTCGAAACATATCACTGAATCTTCAGTAAATCCTTTACAGTCCACATGTCTTCACGTCCGGGATATTGAGTGCGAATGGATTTCACTTCTGAAGGATCCACAGGGCTGGCCGTGTGTCCCCATTCACGCCTGACATACGTCATGATGGAAGCAATCTGCTCATCGTCAAAAACAGACAATCCTGGCATGATGAGTTCCCACTTCTTACCATGAACCTCGATTGGGCCCTGCAGTCCGTGGAGCACGATCCTGATCATGCGCTCCTTCGAGCCGGTTGACCAATCGGAGTCTTTCAACGGAGGGGCCAGACCATCCTGTCCAAGTCCGTGTGGCTGATGGCACGCCCCGCAACTGATCGCGTAGAGGTCACGGCCAGTATCGAAACGAGCTTGCTGTTCAGAGGTGAGTGCGACTACTTCAGGACTCAATGTTTTCAACTCAGCCTTACCAGGCCATGAGAACGCATTGTAAAGCTCCTTGGCAAGAACCGCACGTTCCTCATCAGGAGAAGCGAGCAGATCATTCAGCGCTTCCACCTTTTTGTTGAGGGCGATTTGCTGGCCATCGAGTATCCATTTACCCTGAGATTTTTTGAACGCTGATTCACGAAATCCGGTCAGTAAAGCGACTGATGTGCCGACCTCTGCCTTGGCAGCCAATTGCATGGCTGTTTCGATTGATTCCGCGTCTCTGGATCGTATGATGCACTTCGCAATTTCTGTATAGATCTGGCTCGCGGCTTTTTCACTTTTCTTTGCCCACCAGTTGGATCGGTTGATGATTTCATTCAGAAGATCAACTTCTTTCCCTTTCATTCCAGAGAGAACAGCACTGCGCATGTAAGGGTGCTCCAGATTCTGAGTCAGTATGGAAGCTGCCGCCTTGATTGTTTTGTCACTACCGGTTTGGCCCAGGCTCAATACCAATTGTAATTGAACTTCTGGTATATCATATTGGTGGCTTAGTAATTGCTCCAACACGATCGGCTTCAATGATGTCCTTAATTGAGGCTCGGACAAGCGTATGGCGGCCGAACGCACTTTTGGATGAGTCGACTTAAGGGCTTCTTTGAGGATGGTCCAATCCACACCACCCATGCCATCCAGAGTCCAGAGGGAATGGAGCTGTGCCAGGTGGTTTCGGTGGCTGGAGGCCATCTGCTCAATCAGCGGTCGGACGCTCGGGTCGTTTTTCTCAACCAACAGTCTTTGAGCCGTGCTTCGGTTCCATCCATTGAGGTGCCCCAGTTGTTTGGCAAGTTTCGTACTGCTCATTGAGGACATGGCTGGTGGCTGCTTTGCATCCTTCCCCTTGTAAGTCACACGGTAAATGCGCCCGAGGCCAATGGGTTCGTAGAGGCCACGATCCTCAATCTGTTTTCTCAGGAATGAAGTAAGGTAAATACGGTGCTGAATCAAACCCCGGTAAAAATCGACAATATACAAAGAACCATCAGGACCATTGTATGCATTCACAGGGCGAAACCTTTCATCAGTCGATGTCAAGAACTCCATGCGATCATAGGCGTTGACAGCATTGATTGCGCCCTGTGACTCGTTCAGAATATTTCGACGAACAAAATTGCCCGTTGGTTCGCACACGAAGGCGTTACCGACATATTCGGATGGAAATTGGTTCCCTCTGTAAATTACAGGTCCGCACGCGCCCGTGTATCGGGCGAGCTTACCGTCCTCCCGCAGGGTTCCCCTGCGGTATCCGCGATTTACACCCGGATTGATGCGAGCAGGCCAGACAGATTGATCCTTCGCCAGTCGGATACTTGCTCCCTTTGCATCTCTGTAATTTGAATTCCGCTTCAAGTATTCGGAAGGAATCAGGTCACCGCGCAACTGATCACTGTTTGAGTTGTAAAATACCCGGCCGTAATCATCCTGGCTAATACCCCACTGACCTCTGGAATGTGTTTGTTCACGGTCCCATGCACCGTTTGAATAACGGAACCGAGTTGTGTGGTTGGCACTGTAAATCCAATTATCAAGAGCCCACATCAAACCATTTGAGGCATGTTCTGGGTTGGATCTAAGCCCGTGTTTCGGATCATTCTGAGTTGCGTAGTCACCAGCTATTTCAATCTTTTCATCACACTTCAAATCTCCGTCCAGATCCTTGCAGAACCACAGTCGAGGGGGTTCAGCTACAACCAGTCCGCCGTCAATAAGTGCAATGGCTCTCGGCATGACCAGATTGTCCAGAAAAACCGTAGATTTATCCATCTGACCATCATTGTTTTCATCCTCTAGCACTACAATGCGGCCCACGGGGGCATCTTCATCAGTACCCTGGATGTTGGGCATGTATCCCCGCATTTCTACTACCCAGATTCTGCCGTCTGGATCGAATTCCATTGCCACTGGATCGCCTATCAAGGGTTCGGAAACTACGAGCTCTATTTCAAATTCAGGGGGCAACTGAAAACTGGCGAGCGCGTCTGTCGGGGTCAATGGAGGAGAGGCAGGAAGACGCAAATGTTCAGGCAGAGGAGCTTGAGCTTCCCCAGCCTTGTCACCACTCTGAGCCATGGCTACGCATGGCAACATACTTATCAAAAGAATAATACTAAACTTCATCATTATGATTGTTGATTCATAAACTAACCGCCTCTTACCACCAAAGCAACCGAAAGCGATAAACAAATTTGAAGTATTCACCGGTTCTCTTTGTATTTAGTTTGGAATAAAAATGATGCATCTTTTTAAAGCACCAAAAAGACAGTGAATAAGCGAATCGTAATTGATTAAATCATGATGCGCGCACCAAGGATCCTCCTCTTTGGTGCGGTCACAAAGTTTGAAAATCATCCTGATATTTAAGTTCAGATATTGGACAGGATCAGTTGAAGACTTGGTTTACTTTCGTGTCGATGCAAGAGCGAATTTAAAAATTTCAACTCAATCATCTCACCATCAACTTGAACCAGGTAATGGAAATGCATCGGCAGGAATTCGGAATCTTGACAACAAAAGACCGGGTCCAGAGTTCTGATTTGTTCACGGTGCCACTTCCAATACCCATTCAACAAATCCACTTCCATACATAAATGGTAGTTTTTATTGATTTATGTTGCCGCATACTGGGTTGCCGATTGTTTAGCAATTATCTCAATGAATTAATTCCTTTTATCTATACGATGGGCATGAACAAAAAAAGCCGAAGGAACGGATCCTTTCGGCTTTTTCTTTGAAACATGATCCTGCGAACGGTCGCTTTTACACAATTGTGGTAATAGGATCGCTCGCAGCGAACTGCAGGATATGTCTGTTAATACTGACTAAACAGCTTTTTTGCCTTGAACTCTCGTCGTCTTTTTTTCCGGTTTTCCGTTCGACTTGGTTTCGGTGGTTGTTGTGGCTTTCGCTTTTGCAGGTTTGCGTGCTTTCTGAGTTACTGCTGCTTTCCTTGCGCTTGATTTTGCTTTTTCAGATGGATTTGTCGATCGGGCTTTCGAGGTACCCTTGCGCTTTTGAGGAGAAACAGGCTTGGCTTCTTTCTGCGTTCTTTGAATCAAACTCTCGATTTGATTGAGCAGCATTCTTTCTGCGCTTAACCAAAATTCTTCGTCTCTTCCGTGAGGTTTGCCATTCTTTTCCCACAAAAAATAGGCGTCCATCGAAATGGCGTCGTATGTTGGTTTTTCAATGTATTCAGCGGTTGCTATCATAGGATTTTTTTGGGATGCCCTTTCAAGGCTGTTATCGTTCTAGTCAAAAAAAAACACCAGTCATTCATGGATAACCATGAACTACTAGTGTTCGTTCAAGCATTGAACTCGCCCTTCTCGATGCTTTCTTGACGATGCACCCTTGTCCCCGCGCGTTCAACGAGGATTTCATTTGAATCCTAAAATTTGATTTGGGTCAAGAAATATTCATTGAATATTATCAGGCCAGCAGTGATTTAATAACGTGGCCTTTAATATCTGTTAATCGAAATCGCCTTCCCTGATATTTGAAGTTCAATCGCTCGTGATGAATCCCGAGTTGATGGAGTAGCGTTGCGTGTAAATCGTGTACTTCAACTGGATCCTTGACGACATTGTAACCGAATTCATCAGTAGCGCCGTAAGTTTCTCCACCTTTGAAACCTCCCCCAGCTACCCATTGAGTAAAGCAGCGCGGGTGGTGGTCACGTCCGTAATCTGTTTTGGTGAGTTTACCCTGAGAGTAATTTGTTCTGCCAAACTCACCGCCCCAGATCACGATAGTATCATCGAGCAAACCGCGCCGTTTCAAATCCGTGACCAGCGCGGCAGAGGCTTGATCCGTTTCTTTGCATTGATTTGGTAATCCCCTTCGGGAGCCCTCCGTGCTGATCCCATCCTTGGTGGAATAATTGAATGAACCTGACGTCTCGTTCGGCAAGACGCCTTGCGAGCAGGCAGTTGGCAGCAAAGGTTCCTGGTTTACGAGCATCTTCTCCGTAGAGGATTGAAAGTAGATTCCGGTTCATCGCTTTAAATCCATGACATCCGGAACCGAAGATTTGCATTCTGTAGGCCATCTCGTACTGGGGCAATACGTGTGGCTATTTCCGGGTCTCTCTCATTCTCTAATGTGTATCTCATTTAATTGTTTCAACTGATCGAGCATGGATCGCCTTTGCGTTTGGGAGATACCCACTGGGTTGTCCAGATAAAGGACAGGATCTTTGCCTGCTCGAAATTGGACCCCTTGATGCACCGATGGTAGGAATCCATTGCCCCAGAGTCGCGCATACAGCGGCTGGCCTCCTTTATTGCGAGTGATCAAGACGCAGAAAGCAGGTAAATTTGCGTTTTCCGAACCCAAACCCGTAACTCAACCAGGAACCTACCGAGGGACGTCCGGCCAGTTGTGATCCTGTTTGAAAGAAGGTAATGGCAGGATCATGGTTGATGGCTTCCGTGTGAAGAGATCGGATGATGCTGATGTCATCTGCTATCTTGGAAGTGTAAGGCAGAATTTCGCTTATTTCCGACCCGGATTGTCCATTCCTTGAAAACTTGAATGCAGAACCAGCCATGGGCAGTTTGGCCTGATTCGCGGACATACCAGTGAGCCGTTGCCCCATGCGCACTGAATCAGGCAAATCCTCACCGTTCATTTTATTCAGCATGGGTTTGTGATCAAACAGGTCCAGCTGAGATGGTCCACCGCTCATGAAAAGATAAATCACACGCTTGGCCTTCGGGGTGTGATGAGGCGCATCCATGATGCCCTTGAAGGAGGAGGGCTGCAGGTCGTCCGCCATCAGTTTTCCAAGCGCCATCGCTCCCAGCCCCATTCCCCGAGCGCGAAAGAAAAGAGCGCCGAGTGGAATAAGTTTCGAATTGATTGCAGTCCGTATTGTTTTGCGAATTCATGATTTTAATCCGAAGGTTTCAATTATCTGCGAACGATTGCTTCATCCACGTTCAGGATGGCCAGTGAGGACGGCTGTCAAACTCTGAAGCTGACGACGATCCAAACCTTCCTTCCATTTTATCTCACCCACGGTTTCGATCGTCCCTTTTTTATCGGCATTGACTTCCGTGGGGGCGGTGAGTGACTCGAGTCTTTCTGAAAAGATTGCACTAAGCACAGTCAGCTCCGGGTTGCTTGGTTTTCTTGTTAAAAACTAAACGGAATCCAAAACTGATTTGATCCTCAAGAGAATCGCCACCTTCGAGAAGCATTCGTTGAGCCAACATGCGCGCGGCCTCGATGAACTGAGGGTCATTGAGAAGCACAAGTGCCTGAAGAGGAGTATTTGTTGGTATGCGTCTTGAAATACAATCCTCACGGGAAGTGGCATCGAATGTCAGCATGGATGGGGGCGGCGCGGTTCGTTTCAAGAAGGTGTAGAGGCTGCGTCGGTGTAAACCTTCACCTTTTGATGCCTGGTAAGTCGCCCCGGACACCTCTTTCCAGACTCCAGGCGGCTGGTAAGGTTTGACACTGGGGACCTCCAAGTTTCGGGGAAAGGATGTCAGCCGCACTCAGTGCCTGATCTCGAATCATTTCTGCCATGAGTCGTTGTTTGGGACCTCTTGCCAGCCATTTGTTTTCAGGGTCCATTGTCAACATTTCCTCGGTAGGAATGGATTCCTTTCGATAAGTGTGTGAGGTGACAATCAAACGACAAAGAGCTTTGGTGTCCCATTCATTTTCGACATACCAGGAAGCAATCCAATCCAAAAGCTCAGGGTGAGTTGGCTGAGATCCCTGGCTACCGAAATCCTCAGCGGTTTCGACGATGCCCCTTCCAAAAAACATTTGCCAGAAGCGATTGACGACTACCCCTGGACGTCAGGGGGTTATCTGGACTGGTCAGCCATTTGGCCAGGCCCAAACGGTTTTGAGGCCATGTTGTATCGAATGGGAAGATTCTCTCAGGAGTGCCTGGCTTGACCTCTTTTCCAGGCAAATCATACTGTCCGCGGTTTAAAATATAGGTTTTGCGTCCGCCTTTGATATCTCCCATGGCCATGATTTCGGTGACCCCATTGATGAGCTTGTTTTCATCTGACCGGGCCTGAAGAAGGTTCTTTTGCAAGTCCTGGTAAGGCTCGTGATATCGAGTAAGCCAATAGTCGAACCATCCATCTGTCAAGTTGGGTTGCTCGCCTGTTTTTGGGAGTGTGGCCTCATTGAAAACAGAAAGCATTTGAGGTTCTGAGAGTGACTGATCGAAGATACGCAGCTCGTCCAGCTTCCCATCCTTGTAACCTCTGCCTCGAAATCTTGCTCCCAACTGGAGGGGTACTTTACCTCCGTAAGCAATGTCCTTGTATAACGAATTTCTTGTGATTTCAGTGTCAACCGACCGACCATTAATGAAAAAGTGAATGCCTTCAGCTTTGCTGGATCCATCGTAAGTCCAACCAAGATGGAGCCATTCTTGCAGCGGTAATTTATCTACCGTGCGTACTTTGATGGCGTTTCCTGGCCAGAAATGAATCAATGCAAAAGCGGCATGCCCATTTTCAAGCAATAGTTCATATCCACGACTGCCGGCATCTGAGCCCGCCTTGGAATGATGCATCACGATGATACGCTCCCTCTCCCTCGGGATGTGGATCCATGCAGACATCGAGAAAGGTTGGGTTCGATTGAAATCAGCCACTTGATCAATTGAGATAGAATTTTCTCCATCGAATTGCAGTGCCTTGCCCTTGGGGCCTTCAAATTGCGATGGATTGTCACTCACTTTTGCATGGTGATTCTCCTTGGCGTGGTTTACGTAACCCTCCTTGCTTTTGTCCTCAAAATTAAAATAGCCTGTCAAATTGATATCTGGATCAATGCCTGCCTCTGGATTTTCTTTCCACCACCGATTGAAAGCTTCTTCCGCGTTTTTACGAATTGTATCCTCCATTGATTCAAGCCTCTGGATTTCACCTTTCAAGTCCGAGTGCTTTGCCTGTTGCTCATCTCGATACAAGAAATGGGTAGGCGAGGGGATGGCATCGGTGAAGTGACGAGTAAAGGCCCGATTCGTCCGTACTGTTAAAAAAGGCAAACATGCTGTAATAGTCGGCCTGAGAGATGGGGTCGTATTTATGATCATGACAGCGGGCGCATTCCATGGTCAGCCCTAGAAAAGCCAATGCAGTTGTTTTCAAGCGGTCCGCATTGTATTCCACGCGAAACTCTTCGTTTGTACTCCCACCCTCATTTGTTTGCCGATGGTTTCGGTGAAATGCAGTTGCGAGAACGGTCTCCTGATCTTTATTCTCCATGAGGTCCCCCGCCATTTGCTGGGTGATGAATTGGTCATAGGGAAGATTCCGGTTGAACGCATTGATCACCCAATCGCGCCAGGGCCACATATGGTTGAATCGATCAGATTGGTAACCATATGTATCGGCAAATCTTGCTATATCCAAACCAGTCCATTGCCATGCGTTCGCCGAATCGTTCAGAAGCAAGGAGCTGATCCACGAGTCTATCATAGGCTTGAGGGTCTTTGTCCTTCAGGAAGGAGTCTCTCAGGCTCTGGGGTAGGGGGCAATCCTGTTAGATCAAGGCTGACCCGCCTGAGAAGGCGTTCTCCTGGAAGCCTCCATCGTTGAAGATAAGCCTTTTTCCTGGGCTTTAGATTCCACAAACCGGTCGATGGGATTTCTGATGATGGCATCTCCATGAATCTCAGGCATGTTCGGCGATTGGATTTTTTTGAACGCCCAGTGACTGGACCATTCTGCTCCCTCTTCAATCCATCGTTTGATAAGGGCTTTTTCCGAATCTGTCACCGGCACTAGAAAATCTGGAGGTGGCATCATCTCATCAGGGTCTGCTGACATGATTCTACGAAACAATTCACTGTGATCAGCATCGCTGGGTTTGATGATGGGAAATCCGCTGTCCGCTGCTCTCAAAAGATCCGATTCCACATCGAAGCGTAAATCAGCTTTTCTTGCTTCACTATCCGGGCCGTGACAGGCAAAGCATCGATCAGACAATATAGGACTGATATCTCTGCTGAAATCGACCTTCTCAGCTGCAAGCGTTGCGGAAGAACACACGATGAACCAACCGAGGCAGACGCGCAGCCTAGCCACAACACTTCGATATGCAGGTAGCTCAAATCCGTATTTAAAATAAATTTCTGTCATGGAGTATACATTGATAAGTTAGCGCCGGATAATTGCAGTATAAAGGATATTTCTCAGAGATATATTCGGAATGTTGCTTCTGCGTGATTTGTCAAAGATTCGACTAAGGGTTACTTACAGGGTGGGCGTAGAAAATTCTAAGGCAATGGACATCATGGTAATAGCTCCGAAGTCAACAGATCATGGAATGTTCAGTGGATACGCATTTACAGCAGGATTGGCTTTCAGGGAGTGGTTTTAAGGGGCGAAATCCGACGGTCAAGATCTTCTGCTCGATCCGTTAGACCTGTTTGCTCAGCCAGAGATTTCATTGTGGCCAGTAGTTTGGCTTTTTCTGGGTAGTTCAGGTCCTTCGCCAGTAATTGCTCCATGCGGTCCAGCGCTTTATTCGGTTCGCCATCCTGACTTTCAAGGGCTGCCAGTGCCATGAGGAGTCGGTTGCGCTGATCTCGGCTTGGGGCCAGCAACAATGTGCGTTCATAGGATTTTCTGGGCATCCTCGGGGCGATTGAGACTGAAGTATAGATCACCTAGTTTTTCACAGAGGACGGGGTGTGTCTGGGCCAGCACATCCTTTTCAAGCGCTTCAACAACCGCTGTTTTTTCGGCTCCATTTTGAAGCGCTTGATTAGCCGCAATCATACGAATCCATGCCAGGAGAGGGCTTTTTTTCTCAGTCAGCTCCATTTGGAGTAATTCAACAGGTTTGCTGAGAGGATGATAAAGGGGGTCCCCAACCACTGTCGTTTGCCAGGAAAGCACCTTCTGGCAGGCGTAGGCAGCTTCTCCAAAGCTGAATCCCATGAGCAAACGTTCGAAGAAAATTCCAATGTCGGGAGTGGCCCCAAGGTAGGGCTCGTAAACACATCCCATGGTTGCTGTTGCTCCTTTGTCGAGCAGTGGGCCGGCCCAATGCTTTTCGGATGTACGGAGGATCGAAGCACTGTAGGAATGTAAGTGGTAAGCTATAGCGCCAGGCATAAATTCGACCTTATCACGCAGGAATGGACCTGAAACATGTTCTGCATACCAGCCTGCGTAAAAGGCAATGTGACTCAAGGGATCACCAGCCGCAAAAGTTGGTGCTTGATCATCGAGTATGGTTTCGAAACCTGCCTTTGCCATGAGTTGGGCTGTGTTTCGTATCCAGGAGTCGCCTTGAAGATAGGGGCCTGTTTTTAATCCTCTAGCATCAAAATAAGCTCTACCCCATATCCCCATTTCCTCAGCTTTCATGGCCTTGTCGACTAATCCTTTTGCAATCGCCGCCGAGGGGCCATCCAGTCGTGCAACGATCATGACTCCATTTTCGGGCTTGATCTCCATGGCTTTCTGCGTCCCGAACAAAGGGTTCTGAATGGGGCCAGCCAAGGTGACTCTTTTAGGGTCTCGTCCCAGCCATGATAATTCGTGGTCAACCGCTGCGCGGTTGTAGCGTAACTCCACACGCATGTTCTTTTCCGCGACTTCCTCCAGAGCCTCGTCTTCCTGGATCCTGACTGGCACGCCGTAACAAAGTATTAAGTATCGGATTTTAGACTTGATGAGGTTTTGGTAAATCTTGCCGGGGCTTTTGCGGGTTGCTGGAACTATCTCATAGTCTGTTTCAAATAAATCCTGCTCCTTGAAAAACTGGTAGAGTGGTTTGTAAAGAGAGGACTCAAAATTGTCCCTTGAAATAGTTTCTTTCTTGTCCAGAGGGAAACCGATTACCTGATCGTCAGGCACCTTTCGAAGCTTGGCATAATGTAATGCTACTTCCTTCGATTCAGGCATACTACTGTTGTAGACAACTACGGCGCTCTTGCCCAGACCGGTTACTTCAGCGTTGATACCAGGCGCTCCTGAAAGGATCAGGAATGCGATGGAACCCAACAAACAGGCTTTGATTTTGGAAATTGTTAGTTTTACTGACATGCGAATGTAATTGCTTCTCAATGAGCGATTTCAAGTCTCAAGCCATCATAGGCCAACCCGACGCCCTCGGGTAATTCTGCTTGATGTACATCATGGTCGTAATCATGAGTCAGGTGGGTGAACCAGGTTTGCCTGGCTTGAATGCGGCGAGCCGTAGTCAGAGCTTCGTCATAGCACATGTGGGTTGGATGGGGATTAAATCGAAGTGCATCGAGTATCACAACCGGTATTCCCTTGATTTGATCGATGATCGAATCAGGTACTTCTTTGCAATCAGTCAAATATGCCAGCAGTGGTTGGTTGTTCAGTGAGAAAATATAACCACAAGAAATGACTCTTCCATGAGGAAGAGGTGCCGGCGTAATATCGACATCCCCTATACAGAAGGGCCCGTCTACGATTTTAGGCTCAGGTTGAAAGTAGCCTTTGGAGATTGGGTTGCCAATGAAAGCGTATTCAAACACACGTTGAATACCTTCCATCGCTGCAGCGTTTGCATAAAGAGGCAGTGGAGCTTTGGTTTGCTGACAGAACCTCCGGCAGTCATCCATGCCCATGATATGATCCGCATGAGCATGCGTTATCAGGACAGCATCGACATGTTTGATGTTTTCTCTCAGCAGCTGAATCCGCATTTCAGGGGTTGTATCAACCAGAATGCGTGCCTGACTCGTTTCAACGTAGATGGATGGACGCGTGCGATGGTTTTTCGGATTGGCAAGGAATTCAGGAGGGTAGTCCGCGCCTATGATTGGCACTCCTTGGGAAGTGCCGGACCCTAAAAACACGACCTTCAATTGTTTATCTGTCATTTCTCCGCCCATCTTTGACATTTAAGCTTGGCGAAAACCTAGCACGGAAGGCAAATTGGTCACCATCTTTTATTCGATGCTCACGACTTTACGTATTAAGAATCTTGCATTGGTGACCGATCTTACTTTGGAGTTACGATCGGGATTCAATATTATCACTGGCGAAACCGGTGCGGGTAAATCTATCGTGATCGGGGCATTGAATTTGATTCTTGGTCAGCGTGCCGACCGCAGTCTAATCCGTGCTGGATCGAGTCAATGTGTGATTGAAGCCGTTTTTGAATCGGCAAGCATTGAAAAAGATCTGACACCACTGCTGGATGATTTTGGACTCGAATCATGCGATGATGGCATATTGATCCTGAAGAGATCACTCAGAACAAGCGGTGCCAATCGTCAGTTTGTCAACGGCTCTCCTACCACACTTGAAGCCCTCGAGTTGATAGGCGAGCTTTTAGTGGATATTCATGGTCCTCATGATCACCAGTCGCTATTGGACGCCTCGCGGCAGCTTGAAATTCTAGATGCCTATGGACATCTGGATCCAATACGAGAGGAGTTCACCGACTTGCTGAAAAAACTGCGACAATTGGAGGAACATAAAGTTGCATTGATTGTCGATGATCAAACGCACGCTCAACAGTTGGAGTTGCTAAGGCATCAGGTTCATGAAATTGAATCAGCTCATCTGGACCCCGCGGCAGAGAATGAGCTGGAAGAAGCTTATGAAAGGACTCTCAACGCCTCAAAGCTATTGGAATTGGGGCAAAGTGCGCTTTCGGCATTGAATGCACAGGATGGATCACTTTGGGATACCCTGGGGGCCATTGGGCGATCTGTTGATTCACTTTCCTCAATTGATCAACACTCCAATGAAATCAGCGAGTTGCATCAGCAAACAGTGCACATGGTTTCTGAATTAGAGCAGGCTTTGTCTCATTATGTAGATGGTCTCGATCTCGACGCTGGATTACTCAATGAGCTGGAGGAGCGTATTTCAGTGGTGCAATCCCTGAAGAGAAAATACGGGCCTTCATTACGGCAGGTCATTGATTTCGCTCAACAGGCTCAGCACAAGCTGAGTGACCTGGAATCCAGGGAAGAGACGCTTGCGCATTTGAACAGCGATATTGAAAAGTTAGCTGCTGAACTTTCTAGTATCGGTAGAAAACTGACCAAGGCAAGATCCAAGGTTATCCCCGAATTGAATCAGGCGGTCGTGGAAGAACTTAAAGATCTCGGTTTTAAACAGAGTCGCTTTGACGCTAGTTTGACAAGTATGAAAGTCAGCCAAACCAGTGGGGAATTAAAGTTTCATAGCTCGGGCATGGACAAGGTTGATTTTCAGTTCGGTCCAAACCCGGGAGAGCCCATGCGTCCATTGAAGCGCATAGCCTCCTCAGGTGAAATGGCTCGAGTCATGTTGGCCTTGAAATCTGTGCTTGCTGATCAGGATCGTGTGCCAGTTCTGGTCTTTGATGAGGTCGACGCCAATGTAGGAGGCGAAACTGGAACAGTAGTGGGCTTGAAAATGCAGGAAATAGGCAAGCGCAGGCAGGTGATCAGTATCACTCATCTGGCACCCGTGGCTGCAACTGCGCCTTATCATTTTATGGTAGAGAAAATTTCGGAAGGAGATCGCACTGTCTCAGAAATCAGGGAATTAAATCAAAAAGACAGGGTCGCCGAAATCGCCAGGATGCTTGGTAGTGGAGGTGAGGCAGCTGTTCGCCATGCAAAGGCCATGTTGGATGCAGCAACCTAGCCTGATCTTTGGTTCACCTTATCAAACAATTGTTTCAAAGACTGTTCAGGAAATAAATCAGCGCACTGCGGTCTGCTGCATTGATTGGAGTTCGGGCTGGGTCCGGGTGTTTTTGTTCGAACAGTAATTCTTCTATGGAGGAGGCTCCGTTGTTGTGAAGATAAGTGTCTCTCTGACTGATGCCTCGCAAAGATGGCGGATTGAATTCTACATTGCCCGCTTCGTCCTTGAGCCCCACATTGAAGGTATCAGGGACAGTGTAATGCGGTGGCCTGTGGCATTTGTGACATCCCTCCTTGCGAAAAATTGCTTTTCCTGCCTCAAAAAAGTTTGAATTGAAATTGCCTCTTGCATGATGAATGGACGGAGGGGCTTTCAGTGTTTTTAGGTAGGTCGCAATTAACTTTGCTTTGTCATCGATTGAACCACGGTGCAGCATGGTTTTATGAAGCGACTTTGCAATTTGATCCTCAAGGTTGTTCATTTTTCCCAACCATGAAAATGGACTCGTTGAATGCACTCCCAATAACGTCAAGATACGTTTGGGGGATCCGAAATGATCGTCCCCGAGGTTGTCGTTCAACAACCCGGTCGTGTGCCCTTCCGTATGACAGCTGTGGCAACTATACCAGCCACGAAGGGAAAGGGTTGCGTCGAAAAACAATCTTTCTCCCTTGTCCGAGTCTGTCAGTTCCGGCTGAGGCCCCAGAGTGATTTCATGCACGACCTTGGATTGTTGAAGGTTAATGACTGAAATGGAATCTGAAAACTGATTGAGCACATAGAGCATGGTTTCCTCTCTGTTCAAAAGCATGTCGATGGGACGATCCCCAACCAGTATTCTATCTGTGTAAGATCTGGGAAGTTGTGGGCGAATGGCAACACGATCCACACCTTGCAAGGCTGTGATGAGTGCACCATCCGATTTAACAAGGACTCGTCCAGGATCACCCCCGGGCCCAGTTTCGTCTCCCATGCCATATACATTTCCCAGGTGCATGGATGTTCTTCGAGGGTCCTGAAGTTCTTTTAAGGGAATGCTTCTTACCTGGTTGTCCATCAAAACGCCCCAAGTAACCTCGGGGTTGATTGTTGTGGCATATGAATTCAATGATTCTCCGGAAAGCCATACAGTAGATGTGTCCGATTTGGAGGCAAAAGTCAGATTTGCGATATTATTCACAGGTAATTGGCAGGCCATGTATGTTTCCTGAGTTTCCGGGTTCATCATCACAATCATGCCGTTGAAAGCATCTGCGATAAGCAGATTATTTGTATTCGGTATGAAGGTAAGCTCACCTGGCGGGAAACTTAGATCAATCACTTGCTCAATTTGCCACAATGAGGATTGCTTTCTCGAACTGCCCTTCGACATCAATGAAACCCGCCTTGACCACTTGGAGGCGATGGCAATTCGGTTTGAATCAGGATGTATCACGATTCGAGTTGGATTCTGTGCCAATGGAACGAACTCGGAGGAGGTTCTGTCAAATTTGTTGTCAGCGAAGTGAATCATTCGAAGCCCATGCTGACTGTCATCAAGAATCAATATCTGATCCAAACTGGCTGGCACCAACATGTCCGAGATGCTCTCGGCTATTGATTGTTCCGCCAGAACACGACGGGTGTTCAGATCCACCAGAGAAAGGCTTCCAGAATTACTGTTTGCAACGACTACTTGAGACTGCCCCTGATTGCTCCAGGCCATACGTACCGGATGTCGCAGGTGTGTGGACGAGGCGAGTTCCTCACTTTTCCCCTTGAACAGAGGCAGCCCACAACACACAACTATCCATGTAAAACGGATTACAGTTCGAATATTCATGCTACTACGTCATTCAACAGGATCCGAATCCCTCAGGTCAAATGGAATAGGAAGTGATAAAACAGGGTTTAGGATAGATTGCATGGTGTCTCTTCATCTTTTATGTTCCCACACATTACACTATGCGAATACTTGTAATTGAAGATGACAAGAAAATTGCTGGATTCCTCGAGAAAGGACTGACTCAAAGTGGTTATGCCGTTGATGTGTGTCACGACGGAGACGAAGGGCTTGTGATGGCTCGTTCATTTTCATTTGATGCAGCTGTATTTGATCGAATGTTACCAGGCATGGATGGGCTTGAGATCATTCGAGTCATTCGACAAGAAGGAATTCAGACCCCAGTTTTGATATTAAGCGCCAAGGCTTCAGTGGATGACCGGATCGAAGGTTTACAGGCCGGCGGAGATGATTATCTGACCAAGCCTTTCTCGTTTACGGAATTACTGGCGCGGGTTCAGGCCTTGATTCGTCGTTCCAGTCATACAGCAGAGCCTACGCGTCTGGAGTGTGGAGATCTCAGCATGGACTTGTTGACACGCGATGTTTTCGTCGGGGAGATCAAAGTGGAACTTCAGCCCAAGGAGTTTTCCTTGTTGGAATATCTCATAAGACAGCAAGGCCGTGTTGTGACCAAGACGATGATTCTTGAACACATATGGAATTACCATTTTGATCCTCAAACAAATGTTGTGGACGTATTGGTTTCTCGATTACGCAACAAGGTGGACCCGGAAAAGCAACGTATCCATACAATGCGAGGTATCGGTTATGTCCTCAAACCCCATTAAGCAATATCTTCGCACCTTCGGATTCCGGCTGAATCTTTGGTATGCTGGAATTTTTACGCTCAGTGGCGCTGCCATGTTTTATTTCCTGTACTGGATGCTTGCCAACGCGGTGCTTCAAAAGGATTTGGCAGTTTTACAGAATCAAATTCGGGATTATTCGCGCATATACCG
Organism: uncultured Verrucomicrobiae bacterium; assembly: GCA_943788245.1. Taxonomy (GTDB): domain Bacteria; phylum Verrucomicrobiota; class Verrucomicrobiia; order Limisphaerales; family AAA164-E04; genus AAA164-E04. Next base: position 21,876 of record CALSPN010000014.1, read on the forward strand.
AGATGGGGGCGCGCCGGCATTAAGGCGCTGGTTGAAGGAACGCAAGAGGACCGGCGAGCTTAAATCATTTTTTGTCCGAATCACCACTCCTTCGGATCGTGAGGTTTTTCTGGAGGCTTCTGAAAAATGGCTGGAATTTGACGCCTATCAGATGGGGGCCCTTGTCTTCAAGAGTCGCGACTTTTTGAGGATACCTGAACCTGAGGAAGAAGATCTTCTCCTTGCCTACTCTCAATTATCAAACGGTTATATCCTGGTAGCGGGCAAGAGTATGGATAATCAGGAAACCTGGCTCGAACCTTTTCGTCGAGTATTCGTTGGTGCGATGATTCCGGTGGTACTGCTCGGTTTTTTGGGAGGTGCTTTCCTTGCCTGGCGCAGTATGAAGCCAGTGCGGCAAATCAGCTCAGCGGTTCAAAGTATCATTGATACCGGAAAACTGGATCAAAGAGTTGCTTTACCTCCCACAGAAGATGAGTTGACGCAACTTGCCAGATTGTTCAATCGGATGCTCGAGCATAATCAGCGGCTCATAGGGTCGATGCGTGAATCCCTCGATAACGTTGCGCACGATTTGCGTACGCCTTTGACAAGACTGAGAAACGCTGCTGAATCAGCATTGCGTGAAGATAATGTCAGTGAGCAAACGGCCTCGGAAGCCTTGGCGGATTGCATGGAGGAATCCGAAAAAGTATTGACGATGATCGATACACTCATGTCTGTGGCAGAAGCCGAAGCGGGTGTTATGAAGTTGAAACTGGTCCCCACTGACCTGGCTCAGATTTTGCGCGAATCGTTTGACCTGTATGAGCATGTGGCAGAAGATAAGTCACTTGCAGTCCAATTGAATTCCAGCTCAGGAATGATCGCAACCGCTGATCCACAGCGGGTTCGTATCGTTTTCGCCAATCTGGTTGATAACGCAATGAAATATACGCCCGAACGAGGAAAGATAGTTGCCAGCATAAAAAGAGTGGATGATCTGATTGTTCTGCAGCTGCAGGACTCGGGACCAGGTATTGCAGAGAAAGACATGGAAAAGATCTGGGATCGGCTTTTTCGGGCAGATAAAAGTCGCTCGCAGCGAGGATTGGGACTGGGGCTCAGTCTGGTGAAGGCCATTGTTGAAGCGCACGAGGGTTATGTAGAAGTCAAGAGCCAGCTGGGTCTCGGATCTGTCTTTACCGTTGCTTTCAAGGCCAGATTGGATGAGAGTAAATCAGAAAATGTTCCACTGGAACTACTTGCTTGATTAATTGAGATGGTTTCGTCTCAAATATTTCGTTTATTCTGGCACAAAGCGCTTTATCACAGGAGCGATCCATGAATTTAAGTGAAGGACTCTTTTCAATAGTGCTTCAAAAATCGGCACGCTGCATTGACTTCTGTCCTTTCGTCTTTCTATTGTTGAAGTCATTAAGGAAAATTCATGTTGGATGTCATTGAACAACTATTGGTATTGCAGGACCGAGACCAGAAAATCATGCGTCTGCAGGAAGAACTGTCTCGTATTGAACCCGAGCGCAACGCCTTGTTGTCCAAGGCAGATAGCTCCAAAGAAGCCTTGAAAAAGGCTAAAACCGAGGCTCAGCAGGTGGAATCAAACCGCAAAGAGCTGGAGCTGGAGGCGGAATCCAAAAAGAAGCAGATAAATCGCTACGCATCCCAACAGCTTGAGACCAAGAAAAATGAGGAGTACCAAGCACTGAGCAAAGAAATAAACACCTGTAAGAGTGATATCGAGAAACTGGAAGATCAGGAACTCGAATTGATGGAGTCCTACGATTTGAAACTGGACGCAATCAAAGAAGCTGAAAAAATCGCTAAAGAAGCCCAAAACCGAGCAGACGAACAAGTAGGGGAACTCAAAGTTCGGGAAGCAAATCAGAAGAAAGATAAGCAAAATTTTGAAGAGGAAAGAACTCAGCTGGCTGCAAAAATAGAACCAAGCGTCCTGGTCAGATACGATCGACTGCTGAAAAAGAAAAAGAGCAAAGTAGTTGTAGGAATCAATCGAGGCGTCTGCGCAGGCTGCCACATGTCATTGCCTACTCAAATTCAGGTTTCCTGCAAAGCTCAGAGCGAAATTGTGAATTGTTCGAATTGCGGTAGGATTGTCTATTTTACAAGAGACATGGAATTGAACTTGTAAGATTTCGATTTCTTTGACAAATCCTCTTCTACAATTGAAATGAAAAGGAAAAAAACTTTCATCTGGATACAGACTATCCTGTTGGTTTTTCTGATAGTCGGATGCAGCACTGTTCCGGAAACGGGGAGAAGGCAGTTGATATTGCTTTCTGCTCAACAGGAAATGCAATTGGGTTTCAGTAACTTTGAAACCATGAAAACAAGCGTGCCGATCAGCAAGGATCCGGCCGGTAATGCCTTGCTTAAAAAAGTAGGGGGACGGATCGCTGCTGTGGCAGATTTGCCCGGAGCAGAATGGGAGTTTGTCCTGTTTGATAGCCCTGAGGCGAACGCGTTTTGTCTGCCTGGTGGCAAAGTAGGCGTCTATACAGGGATTCTACCCATTACAAAGGACGAAGCAGGGCTCGCTACCGTGATTGGGCATGAAGTCGCTCATGCTGAAAAGCGTCATGGGAATGAGCGTGTTTCCAGAGCGTTGCTGACCCAGTTGGGTGGTTCGCTGGTTCAATCTGGAATGTCTGCTTATGGCTACGAAACCAAGACTCAAGTCGCTGCTGCAACCGTTTATGGTATGACAACTCAATTAGGTGTATCTTTACCACACAGTCGCACTCAGGAAAGCGAAGCCGACTATATCGGTCTGTTGAGAATGGCGCAGGCAGGGTATTCTCCTGAGGCTTCTGTTGCATTCTGGGAACGGTTCAAAGCTCATAACGCAAAACAAGGAAGCGGTGGCGCCCCCTGGTTCATGAGGACTCATCCAATGGATGATAAGCGCATCGCAGACCTGAAGAAGTGGATCCCGGAGGCCAGGTCCAGATTCAGGCCTCAACCTTGATCAAGCAAGAGATCGAAATCCTGATCCGGTCTTCAGGCTATCCGATTTATTTGAAATGCCTTGACTGGTTTGGTTGAACTTCATGTGTTATCTCACATACATACAGATTTTTTAAATATTTTATGAACGCGGGAATTAGTGCCATTAATGACGAAGTCAAGGAGGCAAGTGGCTTTCTTCAGCCTCTTCTAACTGAAATCAACAAAGTTGTCGTAGGTCAAAAGTACCTCATTGAGAGACTTGTGGTTGGCATGCTGGCTGATGGCCATGTTTTACTGGAAGGAGTGCCAGGTTTGGCTAAAACCACCTCTGTCAAAGCCCTTGCAAATGGGTTGAGCGTCGACTTTTCCCGTATTCAATTCACGCCTGACATGCTGCCCGCCGACGTCATTGGAACTCAGATTTATAATCCTCAGTCGGGAGATTTCACCACGCGGAGGGGGCCGGTTTTCGCTAATATCGTTCTGGCTGATGAAATCAATCGAGCGCCAGCAAAAGTGCAGAGTGCCTTGCTCGAGGCCATGCAGGAAGGGCAGGTTACCATCGGAAGCGAATCTTATCCATTATCGGATCCTTTTCTGGTGCTGGCTACACAGAACCCTATCGAGCAGGAAGGCACTTACCCGCTGCCAGAGGCTCAGATTGATCGATTCATGCTTAAACTGCGTATTGATTACCCTACGCGTGATGAGGAACGACAAATTCTGGATTTGATGGCTCGCACTGGAAGTTCGCCTGTAGCTCAACCAGTAGTTCAAGGTGAGCAGATCCTGAAAGCCCGCAAGGTAATCAACGAAATTTATATCGACGATAAAGTCAAAGATTACATTGTAGATCTGGTTTGCTGTACCCGGGAACCGGATACATACAACATTGACCTCGGTGATTTCATTCAACTTGGCGCCTCTCCAAGGGCCACGATTTCATTAACTCTGGCGGCCAAAGCCCATGCTTTCCTGCGCGGCAGAGGTTATGTCACACCGCAGGATGTCAAAAGCATCGGGATGGACGTATTGAGGCACCGGGTGGCTGTGACCTTTGAGGCCGAAGCAGAAGAACGCACGAGTGAATCCATCATTCAGACAATTTTTGATGAATTACCCGTCCCTTGATATCAACTATTCTCTCCGTCCACCGCACGAGCTGTAATCATCGGGAACGGCTGACCTCCGACAATCCATGATACCCAAGGAAATCCTCAAGAAGATTCGCCAAATCGAATTACGGACCAAACGTCTGGTAAGCGAGACGATGGCCGGACATTACCATAGTGTCTTCAAAGGTCAGGGGATGCATTTTGATGAAGTGAGGGAATACCAGCCAGGCGACGATGTCAGGACTATCGACTGGAATGTAACTGCAAGGATGAATCATCCGTTCATTAAAAAATTCGTGGAAGAGCGCGAGTTGACTTTAATGCTGGTAGTGGATCTGAGTGGATCGGGTTTATTTGGTTCAGGTGACCAATCAAAGCGTGAACTTGCAGCGGAAATTGCATCTGTGCTTGCTTTCTCTGCCATCAGGAATAATGACAAAGTTGGCCTGATTCTATTCACGGATGAGGTTGAGAAATATATCCCTCCACGGAAGGGGCGCTTTCATGTATTGCGCGTTATCAGGGAGATTATGTTTCATCAACCTGCACGGCGCGGTACTGATATTAATTGTGCTCTGAAATTTCTCAGTCGAGTAACTACTCACAAGGCAATCGCGGTGGTGATTTCAGATTTCATTGGCCAAACCGCTCCAACACGCAGGGAAATTTCAGCCCATCTTCTGCGGGAAGTCGTTTTGTCTGACGTCTTGAAATACGCTTCTGTGACTTCTCTCAGGCAAGCCAATCGTCGCCATGATGTAGTTGCAGTGCAAGTCATGGATCGATTTGAAATGCACTTGCCTGCGATTGGTAGAGTGCTTCTCAAAGACGCCGAGACAGGAGAGGTGATGGAGGTTGATACAGGAGATCCAAGGAAGCGTGCTGCTTTTGCCAGCAAACAGAAAAAAGCACAGCACGAGCTAGGAAGATTGTTTCGTTCTGTTGGCATTGATTCCATTCAGCTCACCACTGATGAAAATTATGAAATTGCGCTTGCTCGTTTTTTTGAGACCAGGGAAAAGAGGAGGCTGCGCGGATGACAACCAACGGACCAGCACTTCTGATCGAGGAACCACTCGCGCCTTCTGCCAATGGCGTGCCCTCCGAACTGAATGACATTCGGCCTGCAATCGAAATTGTATCTCTATGGGAATATGCGGGATGGGCCCTGTTCCTGATGGCGGTTCTCGTTCTTGCTTACTTTCTGACTCGATATTTTCTCAAGAATCGAAAAAAGCAAATGAGTGAGCAAGCCTCGCGTCCCATAACTCCTTCTCACATTCTGGCAAGAAAGCGGCTGGATGCAGCACTCGAACATCTGCACGATACCCGTCTCTTTTGCGTGTTGGTTTCAGATGCCATCCGCAAATACCTGGAAGATCGTTTTGAATTGCGGGCACCTGAGCGAACGACGGAAGAATTTCTGGGAGAGTTACAATCTTCAGCTTCGCTCAATGCCTCTCAGAAAGAAACGCTTCACTCCTTCCTGAAACAATGCGATTTAGCCAAATTTGCTAGGGCGGATATGCTTGGTAAAGAACTTAAATCACTCCACGACATCGGATTGCAATTTGTGAGGGAAACGGAACCGGAAGTTATCTCTGCGCCAGGAGCCAAGCTGAACCAGGAGGTTCAATCCACGGTTTCCGGATCGCAGAAAGAGAGGAGTCATGATTCATGAACTTCAATTTTGCTCATCCTTATTTTCTTCTTCTTCTGCTATTGCTTCCCTTTCTAGCGTGGTTACGTTCCCGACAGATCAAGGAGGCTGCATTTCTTTATTCCTCTGTGACTTTGTTACGAGGAGTGGCCAATCTTAAACGATCCAGTGCGCGTGCGTTCCTGATTCGACTACGGTGGTTGATTTTAGTGCTCTGTATTTTGGCAATGGCTCGCCCGCGCTTGAGTGAGGGCAAGACTTCAGTCAAGGCAAGTGGCATTGATATCGTGGTGGCTCTGGACTTGAGTATGAGTATGGCCGCAATGGACTTTGAGAAAAATGGCGAGCGTGTCAATCGTCTGGACATTGCCAAAGACGTTCTGGAAAGTTTTGTAAAAAAACGCACCAATGATCGCCTCGGCTTGGTTGCTTTTGCTGGACGCGCCTACATTGCTGCTCCATTGACTTTGGATCACGATTTTTTTCAACTTAATCTGGATCGCCTGCAACTTGGCATTGTAGAGGATGGCACAGCCATTGGTTCCTCTTTGACTGCCGCCCTCAATCGTCTCAGGGATGTGGAATCAAAAAGTCGAATCGTTATCCTGATGACCGACGGACAAAATAATTCAGGTAAGGTGCCACCTTTAACTGCAGCTGAAGCTGCTGAGGCACTGGGGGTTAAAATTTATACCATAGGTGTTGGGACCAAAGGCATGGCACCTTACCCTCAAAAAGGTCCTTTCGGTCGCACTAACTTTGTGCAGATGAAAGTCAATATCGATGAAGAGACCCTGAAGGGCATTGCTGATAAAACCGGCGGCAAATATTACCGTGCAGACAACAGTGAATCTTTTCGTCAGATTTACGAGGAGATTGATTCACTTGAAAAAACCGAAGTCGAGATGCAGCAATACACAAAACACGAAGTTTTGGCGGCGTGGTTTCTTCTTCCCGGGCTCATTCTGCTCATTTTAGAAATGATCTTAAACAATACCATATGGAGGAAACTTCCTTAGAATCATGGATGATACATTTCGATTTGAAGACGTAAGGATGCTCTGGCTGATGGCGATTACTGTATCCGTCCTGATTTTGTTTTTATGGTGGGGTTGGATGAAGAAAAAGGCTTTGATTTCCGAGTTTGTGAAATCCAGGTTATTGGCCTCATTGACATTGGGAGTTTCCTGGAAAAAACAAAATATCAGATCCGCTCTGTTGACCTTTGCTGTCATTTTACTCTTCATTGCATTGGCTCGCCCGCAATGGGGGTTTTCATGGCAAGAGGCTACTCAACGCGGGTTGGATATTGTGGTTGCTGTGGATACATCCAAAAGTATGCTGGCGTCTGATTTAACCCCGAATCGACTCCAAAGGGCAAGATTGGCTGCCTTGGATTTGATGGAACTTGCGCAACAGGATCGATTGGGGTTGGTTGCTTTTTCCGGTAGCGCATTCCTGCAATGTCCATTGACATTGGACAATCAGGCTTTCCGGCAAAGTGTCGATATTTTAGGCCCCGATGTGATCCCACAAGGGGGAACCTCGATATCGGAAGCCATCGAAAGTGCTCTGACGGCCTTTGATCCTGAAAACAACAATTACAAAGCCATCATTATTCTTACCGACGGAGAGGATCATGAAACCGGTGCCGTAGCTGCTGCAAGAAAGGCATTGGACCAGGGCTGTCAGGTTTTCACAGTGGGCCTTGGCACCCCTGAGGGTGAATTGATCCAAATTGTCGGAGAAAACAATCAGCGCAGTTTTTTGAAAGATGAAGAAGGGAATGCTGTTAAATCGAGACTCAACGAGAAGTTACTCAAGGAGATTGCTCAAGCGGGTAATGGATCCTACATATTGATGCGTGATGCAGGTACTTTATCGTCATTATACAGCACTAATCTGGCGCCTTTGCCGAAATCGGAATTGGCCTCACGTCTGGTCAGACAGTACATTGAAAGGTTTCAATGGCCCCTTGGCTTGGCGATTCTGATTTTAATGTGTGAAATGTTTGTTTCTGATCAGAGAAAAGTGCCGAAACCTAGTGAACAAATTCAATCAGGCAATGTATTGAAACATTAGTGAGAAAATCCTGAAGGCATTGAAAATATTTATTAGTTATGCCATTTTAGTCATGAAGTTATCAGTCATCATTCAATAAAAATCATGCACCCAGAAAAAACACTCAGTCAAAACTCTTGGAAGATCCAGATGTGTCTCATGGTTGGACTTCTTCTGACAATGGTGTTGTGTGCAGATTCACCGCGCAAAGCGGCCGAGCACATGAAACTTGGTCAGTATGACGATGCCATGAGAGTTTATGCTGATCTTGCATCAAGGAAACCGGATGATTCACGCTACCTCTACAATGCCGGAGTTGCTGCCTACAAGGCTCAGAAATTCCAGGAAGCTCAGGAATATTTTGATGCTTCAAGTTTATCGTCTGATCTGGGTTTGCAACAACAGTCATTTTACAACCGCGGCAATGCACTCTACAAAGCCGGTGAAAGTGAAGCAGAATTTGAAAAGAAAGCACAATTATGGAAAGAAGCTCTTGATCAGTTCGATCATGCTGTGAAATTGAACGATACGGATAACCTTGCAACAGAGAATCTTCAATTCGTTAAAACCCAACTGGAGAATCTTCAGGAGCAGGAGCAGGAGAATCAACCCAACGAAGACCAAAACGAAGACCAAAACGAAGACGACAAGCAGGACGACCAGAAGGATCAGGACAAGCAGCAGCAGGACAACCAGAAAGATCAGGACCAACAACAGCAGGACAACCAGAAAGATCAGGACCAACAACAGCAGGAGAACGAGGAAGACTCAAGTGAAGGCAACAATCAAGATCCATCCTCGGAGGAAGATCAGGAAGATCTGAAACAGGGGAATCAGGATCAGGAGAATCCTGAAAAGCCAGAAGAGCAGGAACAAAAGCAATCTTCAAAATCAGATGAAAATCAAGATGAGGAAGAAGCATCCGCAGATCAGCCGGAGGAGGGTAAAGGAAATGAAGCCGAAACCGCAGCAACCACAATGACGCCTCAGCAAGCCATGCAGTTATTGGAATCTGCAAAGGACGAGGCAAAGGCCTTGATCTTCAAACCTCAAGAAAATAAACGCAAGCAACGCTTCAAAGATTGGTGAATTTGAACTTCCGCATGTTTTCAAGAGTATTGAAACCCTTGTTTGAGAGATGGCAGAGTTGGTTATTGATCCTACCGCTCTTCTCTTTCGTTTTTGTAATACCCTCCACAAGAGCTGCCGATCAAGTGCGTACGGGTGTGTCCCTTTCACCTGCTAAAGTGCCGGCAGGAGAAACAGCGATCTATCAATTGCAAGTCATTAACGGAAAACCCAGTCAGCTTCCGGAATTCCCAGTTATTGATGGATTGGAAATTAATTATGCAGGTCAACAATCCAGTTCCAATACCCGCATTTCCCAAGGCAGGATGGTGAGGGTGGTTTCTTTGATTTATCAATGGAAAATTGTGCCTCAGAAAGAAGGTGTTTACCTGATTCCACCCCTTGAATTCAAAGTAGGTGGTAACACCCTTAAAACTCAGACAGCCCGGCTTTCGGTAAGCAAGGGAATTGATTACAGCCAATATGCTTTCATTCAGCTAGGCCTCCCCAAGCGCGAGTTTTATGAAGGGGAACCATTTGCTTTTTCAGTTGATTTATTTGAACAGAACGCCCGGGTAGAGAAAGCGCCTGATCTCATATCAGATGGTTTTGTGGTTCAGCGCATATCAGACAATCTTCGGAAAAGTAAAAAAGTGATTGGCGGAGCATCCTACAATGTATGGAGCCTTGATTATACCGCGCGACCTGTGCGGCACGGTGAGTTGCAACTCGGCCCTGTCGATTGGCCTGCTGGTTTAGTGTTTCGTCAACAATCCCGCTCAAGAAGTGTCTTCGATTCATTTTTCAATGATATGAATGCAAAGCGCCGCAATATTGTTTTGAAGGCTGCTGGGGAAACTTTGAAGATCCTTCCATTACCCAGTGAAGGTCGACCGGCATCCTTCAACGGTGCTATTGGCGTTTACTCTATGGACATTGAAGCTTCTCCCAAAGAACTTATAGCTGGAGATCCATTGACGATTATCATCAGTATCTCGGGCAATGGAGCTCTGGATTCCGTTCCAATGCCACCGATTGACCATTGGCAAGGATTCAAAACGTATCCAAACAGCGTAACTACGCAACAGAGTGATCAGACCGGACTTGTCGGAACACGTCGTTTTGAACAGGTCGTTATTCCGCAAAGCAGCGATTTAAAAGCTATCCCGCCCATAGAATTCAGTTTTTTTGATACAAACTCCAAGAAATACCGCTCGATCAAGCACCCAGCCATACCAATCCAGGTAAAAGCAAACCCGAATGCACCTACGATGCCTTCTCAAACATTTTTGAGGAATGGCGAAGAAGGATTCCCGAAGCCCGAACCCAAAGATGTAGTGCCTATCAAACCGTTTCTGGGTGAGGTGGTCGCACTTGACAATCCTTGGATGATGCAAAGCAGTGCTTATGGGCTTCAACTCATTCCCTTGATTTTTCTCGGGATAGCATTAGGTATCAGTCAATTTCGAGAGCGATCCGGTAAGGATATCAGAGGTAAGCGAAAACGCCATGTGGACTCGTTCATCCGAAAACAAGTTCCGTTACTGGATGCGTTGGCACAAAAGAATGACAGTGATGCTTTCTTTGAACTAATGTTTCGACTCATGCAGGAGCGATTAGGACAATGCATGAATTTGCCGGCTGTATCCATTACCGAATCAGTGCTTGATGACCAGCGTGGACAATTGGATTGTTCGGAGGAGGATATTGAAACGCTTCATCGGCTTTTTCAGGCCTGTAATCAAGCGAGATACGCTCCGATACGATCCACAGAACAATTAGTGCAATACGCAGGTGATTGTCGTCAGATACTGACGAAAATAAATTGAAATTTCTCTTTGCGATACATGCCCTCTACCAGTTTGAACTTTCGTGTTTTCATTCCTTGTCAATGGGTAAGCCCAACATGGATAGCTGTGTTGGGTTTGCAACTGGTACTCATGGATTCATCCAGATTGAGAGCACAACAAGGTGAATCTCAAGCAAGCGCCCAGGGGGAAGAGATGTCCTCAGAGGAAGCATTGATCGCCGCAGAATACAGGAAATTGCTCGAACTGGATGATGTGGCCTTGCAGGAAGTTGATGATTGGATCCGCGAATCGAATGCAACCAATGATGGTGTGGATGACACATCCTTGATCTCGCTTCCCGCCAGAATCGAACAACGGCTCAAACCCGTTCGCGCTGCCTACGATGCGTTCATTCAAAAGCATCCCAAGCATGTGGGAGTGCGATTGGCTTATGCCAGCTTTTTAACGGACCGAGGTGATGAGGTTTTGGCCGCGCCTCATTTAATGAAAGCAACTGAGCTAAACCCTGGAAACCCGGCAGCATGGAACAATCTTGGGAACCATTACGGCCATCTGGGGCCAGTAATAAAGGCTTTTGAATGTTATGAAAAAGCTATCAAGCTGAATCCCAATGCAGCGGTTTATTTTCATAATTACGGGACTACCGTTTATTTGTTCCGCAAGGATGCGATGAAACATTTCGATATCAGCGAATCCGAAGTGTTTGACAAAGCGTTGAAGCTTTATCGAAAAGCCCTTGAAAAAGAACCGCGTAACTTTGATTTGGCGGAAGACATTGCGCAGACTTACTACGGCATTCGAAATAAAGCAGTGCCTCCTCGAATGGCTCGTCCAGATGAAGCTCTTAAGGCATGGGCCTATGCTTTGAAAATAGCGCCGGGTGAACATGAAAGACAAGGCGTCTACATTCATCTGGCACGTATCCATCTTCAGATTGACCAGGTAGCCGAGGCCAGATTGGCTCTGGATAAAGTGAATCTAGCTGTTTACCGGACATTAAAAGATCGAGTGGGCAAAAACCTTGAGAACCGGACTGCCGAACTCGTTCCCAGTGCTGAAGTGCGCTGAAAAATCAAGCCTGGTTTAAGTTTGCCAAGTGGTTTGTTTTGATGAGTTTTTTTAATCGCTGACACAAAAAATTTATGGATTTGCCCGAATTACCTCTCATGCAAGATGCGGAATTGATCGAACTCGCACAATCAACAATGCATGACGCAAAATTTCCATTCCTTTCTTCCGTTGATGGGGATCAAGCGCGGGTGCGCCCCGTCTCACCAGTACGTCTGGATCATTTTACTGTCTACGTTGCCAACCTGAAATTCTATAAAAAGACCAAGGAAATTGCCATCAACCCCAAGGTTGAACTCTGTTACATGGCTCAGAATCATGATCAGGTGCGTATTACTGGCATTGCAGAGCTTGTTGATGATCGTGAAACAATGGTTGAAATTTGGGATAGTAACCCTCTTCTTCGTAAATATCTCGGATCAGTGGATAATCCTCAGTTGATTATTTATCGAATCATTCCAAATCAAGTTCGATACATGAAAGAATGGGCACTCGAATATTATGACGTGAAATTTTCCTTATGATTCATCATTCTTGAGCGGAAGTTCCCATTTCGATCACCCTGATAATTTCCCTGATGACCTGCTTAGGATAGATTCCCTCGAGTCCCTTTTCCGATTCAATAATGGTAACGTGTTTTCCCAATGGTCGCCATATTTTCATGTTGGTAGGGCCCCATAAAACGACGGTAGGAGTACCCAGACCCGCCGCTATGTGGCTGATGCCAGAATCGTGTCCGACAAATGCCTGACTTTGGGATAGGGCGCGCGCCACTTCTTCCAACGGACGGTTCATGAAAAGCCGGGTTCGATCTTTTGGGAATAGGCCATCGAGTTTTTCAGCGCTTTCTCTTTCCGCTTCTCCACCCACGATGAGGACTTCCACATCGGTATCATTCAACAATTCTTCAGTCAGACGGATCCAGTTTTGCAATGGCCAATTTTTTTTGGTACTGCCGCTTCCAGGGTGTAAGGCTATCCGGCGTTTCAAATTCGTTTTTTCCCCTTTTAAAGCTCCTATACGGCTTAGGTCGGGTAACACGCCTGTTTCGTAAATAGCCAGCTTTTCAAGAGGCTTAAGGAAGACATCAACGGCGTGCAGATTTAATCGTTCATCGGGACGATGCGGCCCTTTGATGTAATGGTGTTTTCCGGAAAGTGAGACGTTATTTTGGAAAAGACTGTCTGGATCAAAAAGGTAGGTAACGATGATGTTGAACTGAGCGAAATACTGCAGCCATTCTGGGGGTACCTGTCCCTTAGGAGCGAAGAAACGGGCAAGTCCGGGTGCTTCTATAGATTTGGCTGAATGCGCCCACCCAGCTTCGATGGCGAGGTTGGCTACCTTCGGATAACCCAGCACTTCGATATGTGTCGCAGGAAAATTCTTCTTGAGTGCCTGCAATACAGGGATGGTGAGTATGAAATCCCCAATGGCACCTCCCCTGATGACCAACACCTTGCCTTTGCTCTGGATCACAATGATGGTGAAGTCCGGAAGATCGTAACTCCAAGCAAGATGACCAATGCACAAAATGCGATTCGTGAGAGGCAGAGGATTTTCAATCTGCCCAGATCCCTGGTCGCCCATTGAATGCAATCACGCATGCGCCAAGGTGAAATGGTAAACCACATTCCACCTATCACCAACGAGTAAGCCCAGATCACAATCACAAGACGCCATTGAGTATCAACCCAACGTGCAGTCTCCACCATCAACTTCGCTAGAAGGAGCATGACCAATGCAGCTCCTCTGACAGCTAAAAAATCTCGAACGAAGGCGGCGGTTCCTATCCCGATCGCAGCGAAGCCAATAATCATTAAATTTTTGTAGGCTGCGAAATCAGAGATGTCTTCCAGCTGGACCAAATACAGGAACCAGGCTATTGCGATCGTCATCAGCAGGTAGCCCCAGTTATTAGAACGGGAGAACGCCTTCATGGTATTTTGAAATTCAGCTGGCCTGAGCAGACCATAAATCGCAGGTACTGCAAATCCGGTTCCCAGTAAAATGGATAAAAGTGACAGTGACATAAAAAATGATAATTTTAAAATGCGCTCAACAGGTGGGTTGCGGATCGTTGACGTTCAGTATCGCTGGATCTCCGTAAAGAGTAAAAGATCCTGTGCGTTCTATGTTCAATTTTAACAACTGTCCCTGATGGCGTTGTTTGTTGCCTTCGAAGACTACAATCTTGTTGCATCCTGTGCGTCCCTCAAGCCGCTCTGAATTCCTGCGACTCGGACCCTCAACTAGAATTTCGACTTCACGGTTCAAAAACTGCTCGTATCGTTTTCGGCCGATCTCTGTGATACGTTTCAACAAGATGGCATGGCGCGATTCGATGATTTCCTTTGGAATCTGACCGTCCATTTCACTTGCGGGTGTCCCGGTGCGCTGTGAATATTTGAAAACAAAGGCATTATCAAACCCAACCTCCTCGGCAAGCGACATGGTGGCTTGAAAATCTTCTTCGGTTTCCCCTGGGAATCCGACGATGATATCGGTAGTTAGTCCTATTTGAGGATTAACCTTTCGAAGTTTATGGATGATTTCAAGGAACCGCTCCCGAGTGTAAACCCGGTGCATGCGTTTCAAAAGACGGTTGCTGCCGCTTTGAACCGGAATGTGGGCACTTGGGCATAATTTGGGAAGGCGGCCGTAAGCTTCGATTAAGTCATCTCCATAGCCTTTCGGGTGTGGAGATGTGAATCGGATGCGCTCCAGGTCCTCTATTTGATGAACCGCATCCAGTAATTGAACGAATGCTGATTTACCATCCTTCATGCCAATCTCCCTTTTGCCGTAACTGTTGACAATCTGTCCTAGCAGTGTGATTTCCCTGACGCCTCGATCGACCAATTGCTGGCATTCAAGAACAATCTCCTCGATGGATCGGCTGCGTTCCTTGCCACGCGTGTAAGGGACAATGCAGAAAGTGCAATATTGATTGCATCCTTGCATGATACTGACAAAAGCAGTGACGGATGATTTTTCCGTATTTCCTTTGAGTAAGTGTTCTTTGATCGTGGCTTCGCTGCCTTGCTCCTCGTCGGTATCGACAATTTGTTGTTTTCTGCCATGAACCAGATCATCTATATACTCTGGAGCGTGATGAAATTTCTGTGTCCCCAGCACAAGATCAACATCGGGCAGCTGATCGACCAAGGACTTACCTCGGCTTTGCGCCATGCAACCCATGAAGCCGAGAACCACGTCAGGACGGTTTCTTTTGAGTGTCACGGCCAGATTCTGCATTTTTCCAAGTGCTTTTTGCTCCGCTTGATCCCTGACACTGCATGTGTTCAGTAGCACGACGTCTGCGTGATTCTCAGATGGAGCCATGGTGTAGCCCTTGGCACAAAGCTGTGCAGCGACTGCTTCTGAGTCGCGTTCATTCATCTGGCACCCGTAGGTTTTGATGTAAACACTTGGCATTTTTAAAATACGTAACAGAAAATGGGGATTTGGATTGTTTCCTCTCCAGTTGCTTCCAGATCATCAGTGTTTCCTGAAAGAAAGTGCCAGACTAGAAGAAAATAGAGGCATTGAAAAGAGTGAATCTCGTTGAATTTGCAGTTCGGGTATCACTTGTCGTATTCCAGGACAATTGCATGTATCGTGAATCCAGGAAACAGCCTTTGGGCGCATAAGTTGTTACATTCCAGAACCTGGCCCGATTTATTGAAACATACATTCTTCAGAAGGTTCCATTGGCCAAAGATTGTACATCAGCTGAAAAGCAAGTTGCCACAAGTTCAGGATGCCGGGATGTGACTTTGTCGGCTGCAACTGGGTGTTTTCAATAGATTCAAGAACATGAATTGAGTTGGCTATACATGCGTTCCAGACGGGTCTCTCAGACATGCGCCCCGAGGTTTGATATATTTGAGCTGGATTCTTCATGAGGGGTAATACTAGCTTCGCATGTTGACAAAGTTCTCGTGGAAACTTTAATCGAGAAGGGCATTGAAACTTTACCTGAGGTTCCCGCAGTCGAATGAAGAAAACGCAACAAACTGAAGCGCGCCGCAGGAAGTTAGCGACGCACCCTTTATGTGGCGCTGATTTAAAGACGCTTTTGCGCTTGTTCCTCTCCAATGGTGCGATTGAGCGGGAACGTTTTGTGGACTTGCTCATGATTGGATGTTCTGCTGCGGCCCGCATTCCATTCAATACCCTTGAGCGACGTCTTTTCGATCGTCAGTTGAACAATGGGATGTCAGGGAAACCTCCCGTTTTCATTCTTGGTCACTGGAGAAGCGGAACGACGCATCTTTACAATATCTTATCAAAATCCCCAAGGTTCGGATACCTCCCGCCAATCGCAACTGGCATTCCATGGAACATGCTTACTTTAGGGCGATGGCTTGAACCGTTGCTGCTCAAAACACTTCCCTCGGAACGATTCATTGATAATGTTCCAGTGATGCCTGATTCACCGCAGGAAGATGAGATTGCGCTTGCGAATATGACCAAACCATCCTTTTACCATGGTTTGTATTTCCCCTCACGCTTTGATGAACATTTCAATCGAGGTGTTTATTTCAGGGGCTGTGCTCCTCTTGAAGTTGAAAACTGGAAGCAAACGTTCCAATATTTCATGCGTAAATTGTCAATCCTCCAGTCTGGGCGTCCCATCTTAGTCAAGAATCCGGTTTACACAGCCAGAGTTTCCTTGCTTCAGTCCATGTATCCTGAGGCAAAGTTTATTCACATCCATCGCAATCCATACCGCGTTTTTGAGTCCATGAAGAATTTCTACAGCAATCTTTTTCATGAACTGGCTTTTCAAAATTATGATCACCTTTCGATACCTGATATTGTTCTGGAACATTATCCCCATATCATGGATCGACTCATCTCTGATACAGAACATATGAGATCTCATCAATTCATCGAGCTTGGCTACGATGAATTGGATCAGCGCCCCTTGTCTGTTCTTCGGGAAATCTATAAGGGGCTCGAACTTGGAGCATTCGAGGAAGATGAAGATATCTTCACTAAGTATCTTGATTCAGTTAAACAATATCAAAAGAACCCTTACTCCCATGACTCGGAAACTATTGAAAAAGTGAATCGGCATTGGGGTAAGTACGTGGATCACTGGGGGTATGAAGTTCCCGTCAAACAACAGGGAGCAACCTGATGAGTCACTTAACTCTGGTAACAGGAGGGGCAGGTTTCATCGGGAAACATGTGGTTGATCAATGCCTGTCGAGAGGGGATGCAGTGCGAGTGCTGGATATTCAGATCCCTGAAAAGAAAGTGAAAGAGGTTGAGTATATTGCAGGGGATATCACCAATCTCTCGGATGTTCAGCAAGCCATGAAAGGAGTGAACAAAGTCTTTCATCTGGCTGCCAAAGCGGGTCTCTGGTCACACCGGAATTCCGATTTCTACCGTGTGAATCAAATGGGAACACGATATGTTTTTCAGGAAGCTGAGTCAGCTGGAGTCGACCGTATTGTTCATTGTTCGACGGAATCCATTCTTAAAAGCTTCCGGCGGAAACCAGAATTCAACACTACCAATGAATCCGTAGAATTGACTCTTCAGGATATGCCCGGGCACTACTGCCGTGCAAAGTTCCTCGCAGAACAAGAAGCCCTGACTGCAGCTGACAGAGGGGTTCCAGTCGTGATCGTGAATCCAACCGTTCCCATTGGTCCGGGTGACTCCACCCTTACACCGCCTTCAAGAATGCTGCTTGGTTATCTGAATGGACGGTACGGTGCTTTTCTCGAGACACATATGAATATGGTGGATGCCCGCGATGTGGCAGCCGGTCACCTTGCTGCCGACGAAAAAGGAGAACCAGGGCAGCGTTACATACTTGGAGGCACCAATCTGAAATTAAGCACACTCCTTGAGGAGCTTTCAAAAATCACTGGCCGTCTCATGCCCAGCAGGCAGGTGCCTTACTGGCTTGCATTGTGCTTCAGTTATTTCAGTGAAGGGCTCTCCAACATGACAGGAAAGCCACCGGTCGCTCCCATCACTGGAGTTCGCCTCGCAGGTTCTCCCATGCTTTTTGACAATACACGCGCCATACAGGAGTTAGGTGTTCGATTTCGACCTCTGACCGAGTCCTTGACCGATGAAATCGCCTGGTTTCACGAACAGGGTTACCTGAGTTGGAAACCTTGATATTACAAACAGTGCTCTCAGTCATTTTTGCAAATCTCATTTCCGAGTAAACAGGGCAATACGGCACATGTTGAAACGAGTGCTGCGGCAAACGCAAGTGCACACAAACCTCCAAATTGGCTGACTGGGGGGATTGAAGACCCGAGAAACACAGTAAATGTAAAAACAAGAATGAGACTGGTAAAGACGATGGGGCGTCCTTTCGCTTTCAGCGTAGCTATCAAAGCTTGATTTGCGGATTCTGCCATCATTTGTCTCGAACGCCAGTAGGATACGAAATGAACGGCATCGTCCACTGCAATACCCATGGCCATGGCTCCAATCATGACAGTGAAGGTGTTAAAGGGAATATTCAGCCATCCAGCGCTTCCGATCACAAACACAACAGCCAACAAGTTAACCGCAACAGCCATGATTCCCAATTTAAAGGATCGCCAGAGCAGGGTCAGGAGACTCAGGATAATACATGTGGTTGACAAAGCAGATCTGGCCATGCTTTGAACAATCTGCCGGTCGGATTGTATCACCTTGTACAATCCTTCTTGAATATTGAGCTGACATCCGTCGGGCAGTTCGCGTTCCGCAATGTCCACAATCTCACTGATTAGATTCACATAGGCTTTACCAGGCATATCAGGTGTTCGAATAATGAGCCAGGATTTCTGGTAATCTGTATCACATAACGCTCGCATGAAGGGGTAGTTCTGCGTTTTTAAAACCATGGCGAATGTTCCCAGAATCAAATCTGATTTTGGTAACTGAAAAGACCCAGGTGTATCCTGTTCCCATATTTGATTCATCATGGACAGCAGCTGTGCGTATGAGTAAACAGCAGTTATCTCAGGTTTTTGCTCTGCTTGCTGCTGGAGTTTTTCAAGATAGTTCAATACCTGCCTTTGATGAATCCCATTTGGATTACCCGTATCGATTTCCATTTGGAAAATATTGGCCCCGCCGTAGACCTGGTCAAAATGTTCCAATCCTTGTCGAGTTCTTGTGTCCTTGTTTAAAAATGATTTGATGCGAATATCTGCAGACAGATACCTGAGACCGAAGGCACTGATCAGGAAGCTGACCAAGGCTGCACTCAAAATCCAGCGTCGGTTTCCAAGCAGCCAATTCAAATACCTTTGAACAAACCTTTCATGTAAATTTTCTCGATGTCGTTTGAGCGAGCCTCGATCAGCTGAGTGAGGATAGAATACATTGAGAAAGGACATTCCTGGGCCAAAGGTGGTTAAGAAGATGAGAACCACACCGCCTGCCCCCAGCAAACCGATCTCCTGGATGAATGCAGATTTGCTGGCGCTGAGAGATCCCATGCCAATGGCTGTGGTCAACATGGCCAGCGAAGCTGATTTGAAGATACGTTGAATACCATCTTTTACCGGATGGCCGGTGCGGTCTTCGTTGCTTTGCCTGCAGGCCGAAAGGCAATGTATCAACAGAGTCCATTGGATCGTCGCCCAAAAGGGAATGAGCAACCAGCCGCTCAAGGGGATACCAATATTCAGTAAGGATAGTAATGCAATACCGCAAAGGAGTGTGAATGCCGATTGTATAAAAAGGAAAACCAATAATCGGAAGGATCGTATGAAACCGATCAGCATGAGAGCGATGCCTGCTGAAAGAACCGGTATCATCCACCTGATATCCGATTTCAATGCCTCCCTGACTTCATTTTCAGCGAGGGGTAAACCCAGATAATGAAAACGGTAGCCTTTTATTACCCATGGGTTCAGGACCTCATCCAATTCTTCTGAAAGACTTGACTGACGTGTCTTTGTGATAGGAGTGCCGAAAGTCACATTGATCAAGGCCTCCATGCCATCACTTGAAACCATCACGTTTTTGATAAGCGGATTGCCCAGAGAAAAATCGGATAATTTCATCAAGGACACAACATCTAGATGGTTCGTTGCGGCGAGTGGAACCATATCAAAACTGAAGCCGGATCTCACGGGTTTGTAGGAGTGGGTGAGACTCTTGACATCAGACGCACCTTCCATTGTCAAAAGGGCTTCACTGACATCGTGAAGACTCATCAAGCCAGAAGGAGAAAAGATACCCTCAGGGCATCTGATACTGACGACAAGCACGTCCTGATTATTGATGATACCACGCAGTTTTTCGAAAGTTTCCTGTTGGCCTTGATCTGTAGCCAGCAGTTTATCCGCTTGAGAGGAGAACTTGATCTTGGATGCCTGGAAGAGCAGGGGAAAGAGGCACAAAAGTGCAACGATTCCCAGTGGCTTTGGATATCTGAGAAAAGGGTTCATAACGGAAAAACTCATGCTCCTTGACAAGGATGATACCTACGGGACTTTAGCTGCCTCTGAACATATTAATCCATTTTGCTTGATCTGCCTTTTGGCCACGGAAGGTCACCAGCAACTGAAGTTTTCATACTCCAAAGGTGTCCCCCAGCAGTAATGAACAAAGTCTTCAGCTCCTCCCCTCCAAAAGCGCAGTTGGTAACCTCATCATTTGGAATGGGGAGATGATCCAGAAGGATTCCGTTCTGCGTGAAAACAAACACTCCTCCTTCGTAAGGTAGTTTGGTTTCAAAGGGCAAGTTATCCGTATTCAAACCAGCCGCCACATAAATGCGCCCTGAAGCATCCTGCACCATTCCGTCTGGCCCTCTTGAAGTCTTCCAGTCAAAGATAAGTTGCTGGCTTCTTAGATTGAGGGTTCCATCCGATTTCCGCTTGAATCGCCACAACTTGTGAGCCCCGCCAACGGTATCATTGTTATTGTCAGCAACATAAAGATACTTTTGATCGGAGGAGACAAGCACGCCATTGGGACGATCAACTTCATGCGTGATGACGCGTAACACAGTCCCGTCTTGACGGATGAGATACACCCCTTCGATTGGTGTCCCCTGATCGTCCAGCATTTCGATGTCGGATCGATCACCGTACCTTGGGTCGGAAAAGTAAATGCTTCCATCTTCATCAACGGTGATATCATTGGGAGTATTGTAGCGGCTTCCCTGATAGTGTGAGCTTAGAACGGTGATCGAGCCGTCGTTTTCCAACCGAGTGACTTGTCTTTGTTTGGGTTCGCAAGCCAGTAATCGACCGCGATAGTCAAAAAGTAAGCCATTTGTCCCAGCTTTTTCGCGGAATACGTCGAGCTTGGCTTCTTTCGGGTCCCAGCGTTGCACATTGCCATCGCCGCTGAATAGCAGGCCTAATTCGGGGTGCCACGCAGGTCCTTCACCTGCACCGCTGGTAAGTATTTCCTGAGGTTTTGCGCCCTTTGTCCACACAGGTGGCGCTTCATTTTGAATCGTTGAACAACCTGTCAGTGCAATGATTGGAGCCAGAGTCAATACAAGGGAATGCATCAATTTTTGCAAGGTCAGGTGCTTGATGGCGTTCTTTCGAAACAATGACTCTGCATGAAGGATCAGTGGAAACATAAGCCAGATTCTAAACCTTAGGGCGAATGGCCGCAAGAGCGGGATCCATTGTCTTTACCACTCTCCCTGTCTTGAGAATTTATTGCGTGCCGCTTGGCTGAAACGCTGAGAGGCATTGTTTATATTATTCAGGATCTCCTCTTTTGATAAACCAGAGCAAGATCTGGCTGCTTCAATGACGGTATTGCATTCGTTGGTGTCCATGAATCGCGCGGCATCCAGTACTCGGCTTTCATCTTCTTTTGCGATTGCCAGAAATCCATGTTTATCCGCATGTACGAGTTGTCCCGGTTGTATCGTCTGACCGAAAACCTCCACCTCGGATCCCCAGGTGACAGGCCACGAATGAGCGTGTCCCACGCACATGCGCCTCGCCAGTGCCTTGAATCCGCTGTTAGTCATTTCATCCAAATCCCGGATTGCACCATCGGTGATCGTGCCTACGCATCCAAGAGCTTTGTGAATGTTTGCGTTGACCTCTCCCCAAAATGATCCGATCACAGCTGGCTTGTCCAAGTCCTGCACAATGACGATTTTGGGGCCTGGTTGCGAACCGATATAATCTCGATATTCCTGCCATGCATCGGGTCTGGCCGCTGGATGATCCGCTTTTGACGGTTCGATCACTACTGTGATTGCGTAACCCACCATGGGTCCCATTGCCGGCATGTAATCTGTCGTATCCTCAAGATTGAATCCGTCTTTGGATCTATCTTGGCGAGTGATCTGTTCCCATCCATTGTAAATGGTGGGGGTGTTCCACCGCTTGAGTTGGAGTATCTCTGAATGGCTGAGTAGGGGCTCTTTTGCGTCCTTCATGATTTGAACTTTTTACTATATGACTAAATCATCATGGGTGTCGTCTGTGGTAAGACTATCTCCCAGATCGTGTTTCATGGTGTTTAATTCCTGTTTCAGCGCACGGCTGAACAGATATAGATCGTTGCTGCGAATGATCAAGTTTTCACCGAACTTTGCCCACTTGGTGTGTAGATTGATGTCTTCGCAGAAATGGTTGCCAGCAATTAATCCTTTGGAACGTGCTGTTTGAATGATGGTCCTGATGGCTGTTTGAAATTCAGGATGATCATATTGTTCAGGAATACCCAGACTGCATGACAAATCATGTGGCCCAATCAGAACTCCATCCAGGCCGGGCACTGAAAGAATGGCCTCCAGTTGATCCAAGGCTGGTTGGCTCTCGATATTAATCAAAAGAATATGCCTCTGATTTTTGGATTCCAAGTATTTCAGCAATGCTGGTTCAATGGCTGAATCTCCTCGGAGGAATGAATCAAGACGACGCCCTTTCAATGGGCGGAATTTAACGGCGCCAACTAAATCACGAACCTGTTCAGGACTTTCAATATATGGAGCTATCAAGCCAACCGCTCCTCCGTCCAGAACCTGACATGCCTGATATGGGTCCGGGCTGGGAATTCGGACAAGCGGAGGCATTCCGAGCGCGCTGTAAGTGCGGCACATCCATGATAGCTGAGAGCGATCCAGGGCGATGTGTTCACTATCGATAAATACAAAATCCACCCCCGTTTTCTTTACCATGGGGGGCCAAAGTGGGGAAGCTGTCAAAATGGCGGTTCCGTAGGCCCGCTTGTTTTGGTTCAAATATTGTTTCAATGCAATGCCGTCCATAGTCAGAGGACATTATCATGCTTAATGGTGGGAGAACTGTCCATGAGTAAGTGACCAGTTCATGGATAACGTGATCACTCTACTTTTTACCTGCCAGTTGGTTCTTTCTATGCGAGTTAAAATTAAACACCATTCAATATAGACTATGATTTCAGGAGAGTCAAAAAGGCGCAAAAAGCCAAAAGGGCACTCACGTCTATTTTGAAAGAGACAAAACGGCATTTATAGATTCCAATAATAATTTGTAAGATACTATTAACCAACAAAAGAGAATTAAAATTTAAAAGGCATGAAAAGTGATAGATACAACAACGAACAGAGAGTTAAGGCAATGAGGAGATCTTGCCGCGGTGAACCTCGCCTCATCAACGGCAGCATTCACCGAAAAGAAAAAATAAATAAACTGAAAGGAACAATCATATGAACGCAATCACTGTATTTGATCAAAAATGGAATCCATTCAAAGAAATGGAGGATATGCAAAACCGACTGAATCATTACTTGGGAAACGGCTCATTGACGAGAAAGTCCGAGGAAGAGTCCGTAGATAATGAACTTTGGACTCCGCTAGTCGATGTTTCAGAGGATAATAAGGAGTATCTCATTAAAGTCGAGTTGCCCGAGGTCAATAAAAGCGACATCGCCGTAAGAGTGGAAAAGGGTGTTCTTTCGATCACTGGCGAGCGCAAGTTTCAAAAAGAGGAAAAGGGGAAAAAATATCATCGTGTCGAACGGTCATATGGTCATTTCACTCGGAACTTCACACTTCCAGAGGACGTCGATGCAGACAACGTGAAGGCGGATTTCAAAGCCGGAGTGTTGGAGCTGCGCCTCTGCAAGGCAGAAAAAGCTAAATCGAAGGAAATTGAAGTAAACATGGCGTAAAAGTGCCCCAGGTTATCTCATAGGGATATGGGAAGTCCCATGCCAGCCGGGAGAATATTCTCTCGGCTGGTTTTCTTCATTGGGAGGAAATCAGGATTCAGGTCAACTTTTTGTTGCAGGTGGAAATAGGATGAGTCAATTTTACTTAACATCTAGCATCACATTTAGTGCATCATGAAAAATTATTCGTCTATGATTAAATTTGGCAGTGGCTTACTTATTGGGGCTATCGGTTGGGTGCTGTTTTCGGGTTCAACTTCGAGTATTGCCGAAGATATTCAACCCCCGGAGCTGGATATTGATACAGCTCCCTTGACCCGAGAAATCAAGATCGCCACCAGTTTTGCGACCGTTGTCAAAAAGGCTTCGCCAAGTGTGGTATCCATTCAAGTGATCCAGAAAACTTCCATGTCGCAACCTCCTTTTGGGGGTGACTCAAGTATGGATTCCTTTCGTAGATTCTTCTCCCCAGACGCACCTGGTCAACCCCGAAGCCAGCAAGCACCCGAAAGGCGCGTTCAAGGCGGTGGGTCAGGCGTGATTGTGTCCGAAGATGGGTTCATCCTGACTAATAATCATGTCATTGATGGAGCAGAATCCATCACTGTCTTACTGAGTGATGATCAGACTAAGTATGAAGCGGAGGTCCTCGGTGGAGACAAACACTCTGACCTTGCAGTCATTAAAATTAAAGCAGACAACCTGGATCCAATCACTCTTTCAGACAGTAACCAGCTGGAAGTGGGAGACATTGTCCTTGCGATGGGAAGTCCCTTCGGTTTGTCGCAATCTGTCACCATGGGTATTGTCAGCGCCACTGGACGCGCTGGACTTCAGATGATGGATATCGAAAATTTCATCCAAACCGACGCATCCATCAACCCCGGGAATTCGGGTGGCGCCCTGTTGGATGCTCAAGGTCGTTTGGTTGGTATCAACACATTGATCGTGAGTCGCTCTGGCGGGAATCAGGGAATTGGATTTGCTATTCCTGTGAACATGGCTCGAAGGGTCATGGAACAAATTGTGACTTTTGGCGATATCAAACGCGGATTGCTGGGCATCAGCATGCAGGAAATGACTGAATCCATGGCGCTTCAGTTCGGTCTTGAAGAAACAACAGGGGTGCTGGTAAGCGAATCCAGCATTGGCGGTCCAGCTGACAAAGCCGGCATTGAGGCAGGCGATGTCATTTTAAAATTCAATGATACCAAAGTGCGCGGTTTGACGCATCTTAAACTCCTGGTAGTTGAGACAAGACCGGGAGTAGAAGTCGAGATGACTGTCTTCCGCCGTGGAGAATCGCGCGTCTTGAGTGTTGAAATCGGGGCTTTGCCCACCGACGGATACATGGCTCTGATGAAAAATTGGAGAGGTGAAGAAGAAGCTGATAGTGGCACGGTTCTTCAAGGAGTAGCAGTTTCCAATCTGACACCTCAACTGCGAGAGCAATTCGGGATCAGGCAAAACATGAGCGGGGCTTTGATTACCGAGGTAGATGCCGACTCGAAAGCACATGCTGAAGGATTGCGAGCAGGTCATATCATTCTGCAGATGGAGCATAACACTGTATCTGATGCTCAAGATGTGATCGATATTGCAAGGGGGATCAAAGGCGAATCCATCTTGCTGCATGTATGGACTCGCAACGGTGCCCGCTTCATGGTTGTCCCTGTGGATTGATATTATGCTCCAGCTCAAGGACATTGGCCTCTGCTCTTGCATGGCTCGAGAGCAAATCCCTTTCTTGCGGAATCATGGTTTTGAAATAGTTATTCATTCTCAAATTCGTTGCTTGCAGACAAGCTCGGGATTGGTGATTTTCTAACCATGTTTACGGGTATCGTAGCGGAAACAGGTTTAACCTTGCAGGTGAATGAAACAGGCAAGGGCATTCGTCTTGAAATCCAAGCGGAGCACACTTCGTGTGAACTTCGATTGGGCGACAGCATCGCCGTTAATGGATGTTGCCTCACTGCTGTTGAAATTTCCGAACCTGATGCAAAAAAAAAGCGACGAATCTCATTGGACCTGCTCAAGGAAACATGGGATGTGACGCAATCTACATACCGTTGGCCCCGGTAGCTTGCTGAACCTCGAGCGCCCCTTGAGTTTCAACGGCAGTCTTGATGGACATTTCGTGACAGGCCATGTCGATGGTGTCGGGAAAGTGCTGAAATGGGAACAGCATGGGGGGGACTGGCTGCTTGAAATACAGCCCCCGGAAGAGCTCATGCATTTATTGGTGCACAAGGGATCCGTTGCCCTGGATGGTATCAGTCTGACCGTGGCCAAAGTGTTGGCTCAAAGTTTTCAGGTCTGGATCATTCCGCATACCTATCAGGTGACCAATCTCCACACAAGAAAACCAGGTAGTCTGATCAACATTGAAACTGATTTACTTGGGAAATATGTCGAGCGATTCATTCAGGCTCGTAAGATCTGAATCGAAGGGAATTCAGATCCATGTGGATGGGTTAAAACGAAAACTGATTCAGCTTTGAGTCACCGAATTGCAGACAAGCCGAAGGAAATAGCTCCATCAAAGCTATGTGTAGGATTGAGTTGAACTCATGGTCGATTTCACGAGTCTTCTCAGCTTCGTTTTATCTTGGTAATAACGATCAAAATCCTTCCAGAGGAGTGAATGCAAGAAAGCCGCTCGAAGAACGATATTTTCCTTGCTTAAGGCTTCAAAACCGAGTTCATTATGACCACGTCGTTCAGTGCGGAGAGATGGCTGAGTGGTCGAAAGCACCGGTTTGCTAAACCGACGTACGGGGATAACTCGTACCGCGGGTTCAAATCCCGCTCTCTCCGCCACTTCAACTACTTACATAAATCCTTCCCAGCCACCCCGGGAATGGTTCGTCTTGATTCTATGACACATTTATGACACTTTTTGAGTATGAAGGCGTCTCAAACTGCCAGAAAACACCCTCGATTGCGCAATTCCAAGTGGCCCAGAGTTGTCACCGCAGGTAGCGTCAAAGTCAAAATTTATCGCATTTCCCCCAAAGAGGGTACCCCATTTTACCAGATCGCTGACTATTCACTCGGCCGGCGACGCCTTCGTTCCGTTGCTTCGGAAACATCAGCCCTGGATCAGGCCCGCCAACTGGCGGCCAAGATGGCAAGAGGAGAGGTCGGGGCAGCGCAACTTACCCATCAGCAAGCAGCAAGTTACGCACGTGCCATCGATAGCCTTGAAACCACTGGAGACCCGATTGAACTTGCTGCTGCAAGGTATGCCGAAGCGGTTTCGCAGCTCGGTGGCCAAAGCAGTTTGCTTCTTCATGCCGTCAGGGATTACGTCAGACGTCATCCAACTCGACTCTCTGAAAAAAGCGTCACAGAAGTTATAGGTGAGCTGCTTGAGGTTAAAAAGACCCGAGGCAGTAGTGAGCGGTATCTGCAGGATCTGGGAAGTCGCCTCAAGAGATTTGCTGGAGCCTTTCAAACCCCTATCTCCAATGTTGTGCGCGCTGACATACAGTCATGGCTCGATAGTCTGCCAGTTGGACCTCAATCCTATCGAAACTACCGAAGGGTTCTACACACCTTTTTTGAGTTCTCTCTGGCACGTCAGTATGTCTTTGACAATCCGGTAGAAGGCATTGAACAACCCTTAGTGCGTCAAGGTGACAAGGCAATTTACACGCCCGCAGAAATGCGGGGGCTCATCAAGGCATCCACAGAAGACTTTCTGCCTTTTTTGGCGATCGGAGGGTTTGCTGGGCTAAGGAGCAACGAAATTGAGCGCCTCCAATGGGAGGATATCAGGGATGGATTCATTACTATCAGCGCAGGCAAGGCAAAGACAGGCAGCCGGCGTATTGTTCCCATTCAAGAAAACCTCGCAAATCTTATTCTCCCTCATGCTCGGAAAATTGGTAAGGTTTGGCCGGGGAACCACAACAAGCTTTCTAATACTTTGAAAAAAGTCGCGAGCAAAGCTGGTCTCAAATGGAAGCCCAACGCGCTACGACACTCATATGCCAGTTATCGCCTGGCGCTGATCAAAAATGAAGCTCAAGTGGCACATGAACTTGGTAATTCCGCAGCTATTGTTCATAGGCACTACAAGGAACTGGTAAATCAACAATCGGCTTCGGATTGGTTTTCGATTTCCAGTTCGACTTGAAACAGTTCTGAAAAGAGTAAAAAAATCAAGGCTAGGGCATGGAAAGTCAAAAGAAAAAACAGAGTCGTTGTGCCGAACCAAAATCCAAAGTAAGCGTAAGCCAGCGGATTTCGAAGGAAGCTCGGGAAATTGCCGGTGATGATAAATATCAGGAGGCATATGTGACCCAGAGTCACAGGTTTTCAGGAAAAGACCTGTTGGTGCCATATCCCGCGACAGCAGAGCTGGCTCAGATTACTGCCAGCCTCTTGGCTTCCAGCAAGTCCTGCGCAGAACAGGATTATGATCAATTGTCTAAGATGGCTTTTAAGATTTGGGAGGCCTCTGCGCGTACGATTGAAGATCGTAAGTTATCCTTCAAAGAAGGGTTTTGTGATCAGAGTGAAAAAGAACTTTGGCTTGCTTTGCTCAATGCTCCAAAGCCAGAAGCTTTTCCTGTCAAACTCGACGAAATGTTAAAACGAGTGACAAAACAAGTTCCGGCTTCAAGAATGAAGTCCTTCCGAGATTTTTTAAGAGATTCGAAAAAACTGGATGATTTCGGTAACCCGATAAGCAACTACTCGGAAGGCGAAGTGCTGGAAATAATCAAGAGGCACAGCTCGATTACGAGCCAGGTGCAATATCTTTCCATTGGTCGTGCATTTCATGTTTGGCTCAAAGAGGTCAGGCCAAGGAAGCAAGCCAAAAAAGCTGCAAATACTAGCTGGAAAAAGAGAAAATCAGGTGCTTGAATTTTTAGTTTGTAAAAAAACAAAAAAAAAGTTTGAAAGGCTTTTGGTAATCAAAAACTGATTTCAGCATGGCTCTCATTAACTCTGAGCATGGTGAAAGCACCTGATGAGCATCGGGAAAACATATTGCGGCAGGCATCATTACCCCTTTTAGCATGCCTATGCAAAGGGGCTTCACAAAAACGTCCATGATAGCTTTATAGCGTCATGAAAAAAGACGAACAAATTCAAATCGACCAGGCTTACATTACCAAAAATCAGCTAGCTTGCTTACTTCAGCTTACAACTCGAACCATCGACAGACTCATGGCTCGGGGGCTTCCGCATTATAAAATAGGTAATCAACGCTGTCGCTACAAAGTTCACGAGATCGAGCAGTGGCTGCGGGCTAATTGTAAAGTCGTTCGTAGATCCTATTGAGCGAACCTTTGGGTCTCTGAATTTTAAGTGATTTTGCTCTCAGTCATTGAGAGGTTTCATCAACTCGGAGACTTATGAAGCCTTAACCTATCAGAGGCAAAAGACCATCAACCGCTCCAAACAGATCATGAGTGATATGAAAATTATCCGTGGTAACCAATTCTATTGCACTTCCCAATGAATATTCAATCAGAGAGAGACTCCGAGCCGTATCTTTACATTTGGAAATCCATGCCGGGCGAAACCAAGCTTCAAGTCCATG
>CALSPN010000015.1 GCA_943788245.1 uncultured Verrucomicrobiae bacterium
CAGTTCTGATGAGAATGACCACCTACTTTCACAGGGAAAACGTCCGATTCATCAATGCCATCGGCCGAATTGTAGAAGGTTTCGGGCTTACCAAAGGCATCCGTGGCATAGAGGAAGACATCGCCCGGGCCCACAACTTGAACCAGATTCAATCCAACTGAATCACCACGAAACTCGCCAGCTGGTATTTCATCTCCAGCAATACCGAGGAACAAGACTCCTTCTTGCTCATCTTGCGGTAAAATGAAAATGCGTTCGCCCGGATTCCCCAGAAAGTCAAAGTCTGGAGTATTTGGAACAGGCTCCAATATGGCAGCGGTCCCTGTGAGGAGGACATCTGAAGCTTCAATTTCCAGATTATTGACCTCATCAAGAAGCACGAGCTCGAATTCACCATCTTCGTAGGCGACTTCCATATCCAGTTCACCTCGGTCAAAGACCACGCGCGGTGTGTCCGTGCTCGCCCCAGTCCCCTGAATGTTGAACGTGAATATGGCCACATCACTTTGAGCCCCACCAGCATTGCCCGCCAGATTTCCAGAAGCCTGCAAGCCAACCCGATATACACCCGGCTGTGTGAACCCCCAGTTCTGATGTGAGTGCCCTCCAACATTGACAGGAAATGCATCGCTGTCACTGATTCCATCAGATGTATTGAAGAAGACCTCTGGACTGCCGAATGCATCCACAGCATACAACGAGACATGCCCCGGACCTTCCGAAGAAACGAGTTTCAACTCCACGGCGTCTCCAACAAAAACACCCGACTCAATCTCATCACCGGCAATACCTAGGAAGATGACTCCTTCGGTCTCTTCCTGCGGCAACACATTAACGACATCACCTGCAGTGCCAAGGAAACCAAAGGCTGGATTTTCAGGCACAACTGTCTGCGTGGCCGATGCCCCCAGAATCACAAGTTCATCAGCGTTGATTTCACGCTCATTGACCTCATCAAGGCCTATCAATTCCCATTCTCCATCTTCATAGGCAACTTCAAGATCAAGTTCACCTGCCCCAAAAATAGTGGGACCAAAAACTTCAAAGAGAAAGACGGTATCATCGCTCTTCGTTGACGTACCATCAGCCAAAATTCCAGAGGCATTCAAACCAACACGATAGATCCCGGGAGATGAGAATGCCCAGTTCTGATGAGAATGACCCCCAACACTCACTGGGAAATGATCCTCCGAACTGATTCCGTCACCTGAATCGAAGTATTTGCTTGGAGAACCGAATGCATCAGTTGAATAAAGATACACAGAACCCGGACCTTCCACTGTTGAAAGATTCAACGAAACCTGATCATCTTCGAATACACCCGATTCAATTTCATCACCTGCTATCCCCAGAAACAAGATGCCTTCTTTTTCATCCTGAGGGAGGATGTAGATGCTGTCACCGGGATTTCCCAGGAAGCCAAAAGCCGGATCAGACGGAACCGCCTGCCACGTGGATGGTCCCGCGTGCAAGGCGGCATCTCCTGCCTCAATCTCCTTTTCGTTGACTTCGTCAAGCAATACCAACTCCCATTCACCATCTTCGTAGGCGACTTCCATGTCCAGTTCACCTCGGTCAAAAACATTGACGGCAAATCGATAAACCTCTTCATCGCTCACATTCAAGGCTGACTGACCGGCAAGTATACCCTCTCCAGTGAATCCCACATGATAGGTTCCAGGGGAGGTAAACCCCCAGTTTTGGTGAAAATGTCCGGGTGCAGGCACATCGATGCGATCACTGGCATCAATGCCGTCCTGTGAATTCATACCCACTTCGACAGATCCAGCACCTCCAGTTATCCAAGTGAGAAAATCGCCGGGACCTTCCACACTGGTTAACTTGAGATCAAAGCGGTTTCCCTTGAATGTACCCTGAGGCGTGGAGGAGGAATTCATTCCAAAGAAAATCACACCCTCTCGATCCACTTGAGGAGCAATCCATACAGGATCACCCACATTCCCAAGAAATTCAAAACCTGTAATGTCCGGAATTGTATTCTTTGCTTTTTCGTTGAGACTTACAATCACTCCGTCCACAGGACTATTGACCCATATGCCCCAGTCCCAATCTCCTTGGTTATATCCTACTGACAAGTCTCCGTGACCATCAGTCCACTTTAGCCGTTCACCGGCCAATGCTGTTATTGAAATCAGGCCAAAAAGCAGCATGATGACATTTTTCACTGAATGTTGATTCATTATTGTTCGTAAATTGATTTTTGTTTTGGTGAATATTGTGAGAGTTCCCCCCCTTGAATATGAGTACAGTCGTGAGCAATAAGCTTGCTCTTGAGCGAATCTATTGAATTCTTCTGGGGCTATTTGGAGTCAGTATCCTATGGCGATAAAGGCCGAAACTCTGGAGGCTGGGCAACATTGATGCCCTGATCAAACTGATGTTTGAATACAGAGGCATCAACGGATTCGACGTGTCCATCCACAAACAGATAATTGGCTTTCCCTTGGGTGCGATCCACGTTGGGAGCTCCAGTTCGATGCCGATCCACTTGAATGTCTGCGACCACACCTTCCCATCCACTTCTGAGCCAGGAGCGTGAATGCGTATGGTCCGAAAAGATGGATGGGCCATAATCATCAGCAACCTCAAAAAGCAAGACGGTTTCCGATGGCTGCCTGAGTTGATCAAGTTTCGGGATGGGTTCAAGCGTCTGCCCGAATGAGTCTACGATCGGAACCGAAATAAACTCATTCAGAATATAGCTCGTTCCCCCACTTTCTCGACGGTCTGTTCGATTTGGATCAGCCGGACAAAGACGAATCGCGTCCGAATTCCCAACGTAAGGAAGCAGTTGACGTATCCAGATTTTGTTCGTGCTCAGCGTTTCGTGTGCCGTCTGCGGCAATTTACCATCAAAGTCATCGGTATACATGAAGATACCAAGACCAATTTGCCTCATGTTGGAGGCACATTTAACTTGCTTGGCTTTGGCCGAAGCCTTGCCAAGTGCTGGAAACAGCATCGACGCCAGTAAGCCTATGATGGCAATAACCACGAGTAATTCAATGAGAGTAAACCCACGGATTGCAGCATCGCTCAACCTGGGACCCACATGTGGGCGCCAAGAGGATTTTGACATAAAATTATGAAAAGAAACTTTGAGTGCAGCATTCCATAGAACGTTTTGAGTGCAATGGCACAGGATACGGAAGATGGAATGCCTTGGTTTGTATGAAACAGGGATGTTAGGATCGAGCGGGGGGTGCTCGTCCCAAGCAAGCTTTCCAGCTCCGAAAGCTTGCACCTTGCTCTTGATTCCATGTCACAAAAGCCCATTGGGAAGGCACCGGTTCAGGGCAGACCAGAGGGGCTAATGAGGTTTCAACAGCTGCTCCAGCCATCAGTGTCAGAAGACCGTGAGGATGCTCTTCAGTACCCTCGCCTTCGTGATGGTGGTCATGTTGACCTTTCTGGTGGCATTCTGATGCTTTAACTTCACAGAATTCTTCACCAGCATGAAGCAAGGCATGGAATTCCGCATCACGGGAAAGAAATCCTGCAGTGAGGATGCTTACCGTCATCAATAATGTGATGATGTGACGCAAAATAATCATGTCAGAAATTCGAGTAACTCAAAAAGTGGAAACCAGTGCAATCTTTTTTTAAGGCAAGACTGGTATTCCCAATCAAAAACTGATTTTTGATTCAATAGAGAAAGGTGTGAGAAAAAGATTTACTGAACAGAAGCAAACACAAGCTGTTCCGCACCTCGCTGAAGGCATGATTATGTGACCTATCGCATGATCAATGGTCCTTCCTTGAACACTCCCACCCAATTCACCCTGCATTGTGAACCGAGTCGCTATTTGCCGTGTTGATGATTGTTACAAGCTGACTAATCTGGATTAAGAATACAGTAAATTTTTGCTTCACATCCGCATTCGAGGAAACCAATCAAAACCTTATTGGCTGCAGTGCTTTATAGTCGAGCGATGTTTTGATGGCTTGGAAAACCCTTTTCCTGTGAGGCAAATTTAGCAGGAAAAGTTATTTTTTTGGCCCCGTTGCAGAGGAGTTTTCGTTTTCTTTACTGAAACCCCAGACGAATTATGAAATTGTTTTCTATTAAGCTCAAAGCTACGTTGGCGGCATTTGCTTCCCTGATAATCTTCGCTAGCTCAAAAAATCTCGAGGCACAGAATCCTGCTTTACCTTTCACACGAACAATTATTTTTGGCGGTGAAATTTCCGATACGGGTAACTGTTATCAGATTTTTAGTTTTCCACCTGAGCCATATTTCGGTGGCAGATTCTCCAACGGCCCCCTGGCAGTCGAACATTTAGCGGATGATTTAAACTTGCCAATTCCAGAAGCTAGTGAACAAGGAGGCTCAAATTATGCAGTTGCTGGAGCCCCTCTGATTGGAAGCAATGTCATGGCTCGTTATGGAGGTAGCTTTGATCCGGACAATGTCGGCAAACAAATTGACACGATGCTTGCCAATGAGAATTTGAGCGGCGAAGAGTTGATCATCATCATTGCCGGCGAAAACGACCAATATGTTCAGGGCAATGGCTTTTCTGGGAATGAAGGAATCAAAACAGCAGATGCTTTGGGTGGTTATGTATCTGCGCTGGCTGATGCCGGCGGAAAGTATTTTCTGATCAGCAATTTGTTTACCAGTGGTCTTCGTCCGTCAGTGATGGAACAAAGTCAGCATGCGCAACGAGAGATGGAAAAGCGGCAAGAGGCATACCACATGAAGCTTGAATCGGTGATCACTGATTTGCAGGATCGACAGGATATCACGTTGTTTTACTTTGACTGGGTGAGCTGGCACGAAAAATGGGCGGCTGATGCCCGTCAGGATGGCTTCAAGCTCAGCGCGCTTGCCTGCTACGAATGCTATCTTGGTACACCTTCTTCCGATGCTTCAGGCTCCATTGTTTCAAACCCCGAGAATTATATCTTTTGGGATGGCTTGCGATTTACCACGTCCTATCAGGAACACCTGGCAGATGCCTGGGCTGAATTCATTCGGGCAAACCTCCCATTAGTTGAAGGTGACAGCCCTGTTGAAGTCGCGCTTGACCCAACAAAAACTCAGATGGCACTCGCCTTGCCAGCAGCTCCGTCCATTGATGGTATTTTAGACAGTGAGGAAAGTTGGAAATGGGCGGGAGGAGCGGCTCAGAACTCCTGGAGTGTACGATACGATGAAGAACTGGAGGACTTGCTCAGAGGGGGGCGTTTTGGTGATGGGCTGCCAGATGAAATCTGGGATGAAACAGATATTCAGTTCAACATTTATGCGGGCGTTTTTGAAA
The DNA here is from genome assembly GCA_943788245.1 of uncultured Verrucomicrobiae bacterium. Lineage (GTDB taxonomy): Bacteria > Verrucomicrobiota > Verrucomicrobiia > Limisphaerales > AAA164-E04 > AAA164-E04. The sequence goes on from CALSPN010000015.1 coordinate 5,290, forward strand.
GTGACCTCTACCTGGCGGTGGAGGTCACCGATGATTGGGTCGTCAATGACAACGCTGAGGCTAATTCAGAGGATGGGCCTACATGGGAGGACGATAGCGTTGAAATTTTCATCGATGGCGACAACAGTAATTTTGAGGAGCGCAATACGGCTGGGATTCCTGAAATCGTTGATACTGGTGGTCAATTTGTCATCGCTGCTAACAATGCCAGACGCGATAAAGAGGCGGGTGACCCTTCCTTTGGAGAAAACGCTGACTGGTATGCCAAAGCAGAAATAACCGATAACGGTTATGTTGCCGAATTTCGCATTTCACTGGCGGTGATTGGCAATCCAGAGCCCGGAGAGGCAATCGGTTTCAGTGTTGGCGTCAATGATGATGATCAAAGCTCCCGCCGACAAATCATGTGGGTTGGAACCCCTCACAATGAAGCAACTTACGGCAACCTTTTCATTGGAGAGAGGACCTACACTGCACCAAAAACAAGTGCCCCAAGCCTGGATGGAAAGATCGAAGCCATGGAATATGAGGCAGCGCTTCCGATTGTGCTTAATCAGCACACTGGATCTTATCATGTAGGTGTTGGCAATGATGAGTGGGAGGATGGAGATCACAGCCTGACAGGTTGGATAGTCCATGATGAGTCGTCCATTTACGTGGGTATTGTTGCCAAAGACGATATAATTTCAACTGACTCGGCCGCAATAAATTCCGAGGATGAGCAGACGTGGTTAGATGATAGTATTGAGATATTCTTTGATGCCGACAACAGTAACGATCCTCAGCGAAACACCGAAAGCAAGTTCGAGGGACAGTTTGTCTTTACACCCAATGGAGCTCGCAGAGATAACGAAGCTAACAATCCGAAATGGGGTAAGGATGCCGACTGGTTTGCCGCTACAAGCGATTCAGAGGATGGTTATCAGATGGAGTTTAAATTCAGTAAATCCGCCCTGCTTGGAGTGTCGCAAGGAGATCGTCTTGGTTTCAATATTGCATTAAATGACGATGATGGGAACGGTCGGAAAGCTCAACTAAACTGGGCTGGAGCTCCACATCGAGAATTTTCTTATGGAGCTCTGGTGCTTGGACGAGAGCTTGGCAGCGGATCAGAAGATTCCCCTAAAGTGCAACTGACGCGTTCAGCTGAGGGAATCATTCTCCAATGGGGAGGGAGTGCTTCCCTGCAGACAGCGACATCAGTCAACGGCCCGTGGAAAGAAGTGGCCGGTGCAGTCAGTGGTGTGGAAATCTCATTCACTGGAACTCAAGCATTTTATCGACTACGATAGCTCCTGATGAATCAGTCAACTTTATAAGAAAGGTCCCCATCTACCACACTGGGGACCTTTCTGCTCTTTAGAAAGCCCAGTAATGCGCTCGCAAAATTTTTTCAATCAACTTGATCAATCCATTCAAAATACTCGGCTCTCTTGCGAATATCTTTTGCCGTTTTTGATCAGGATGATGTTGAAATGAAAGAACAATCAGACACTTCTGGAATACTCGGGGAATCAAAAATTTACCCGGCTACTCACTTCAGGAAAAAGAAGCGAAAGAACGCTGCCAAGCTGGGCATCGGCTCCATTGAACTGAAGTTTACATTCACATGGCCGTTTCAAAGCAAAATAAGTCACATTTGGCAACAAGACATTACCCGGCTTTCCACTACCTTATTAGTTCAACATCACCGCACGAACACTCATGGATAGTCGCCCGCGCGCAAACTCTGCAGCACAGACGTTTGCCAATATCGCAATTGCTTCTGCAGTTTGAGAGCGAGTTCCGATTGCGATTCGTGTAGATCCATTCCTTCCGCACGATCCTTCCTTAAATCGAATAATTCGATATTTTCGTTACCATCAATCACTAACTTGTGATCAGCATCAAGCAACACGCGGGAGCCGCCATAGTCTGCTTCCGTGATCTCCGGTTGGTGAAAATTTCTGAAACTACGCGTGCGTTTGCTGCCCATGTATTTCACCAGTTTCGTCGTCCCTTCCTGGAGCAGAGGATCAATCCAAGGCTTCAGTTCCGGGGTATGGGTCGTGATCCTTTTTGACGAATAACTCCAGAAGCAGATAGGCGGTCGCTGGGTCATTTCCCCTGTCAGAAGAGAGGCTAGGCTCACTCCATCCAACGGTCTTTGGGGAATCGCAACCCCCGCCAGATCACACAAGGTCGGCAGCATGTCGCTTGTCACCGCATTGAGAACACTCAAACGTCCTTTCGCAATCCTTGCAGGCCACTCAATCAATCCGGGCACCCGTATGCCTCCCTCATACATCGTTCCTTTCTGACCACGCAGTGGTGTTTCAACGCGACCACTGCTGGATGGACTGCCATTATCTCCACAATACCAAAGCACTGTATTATCGCGCAGCCCGCTCATTTCCAAGTGATTCCGAAGGTATCCAATGGATCGATCCATCGCCGTAATTTCGGCATAACGTTCGCGCAATACGGCACGCAAAACACGTTCCGTTGGCTTGCCTGTCTTCATGGATGTCAGGCGAACTTTTCTATGTTCGTACTCGATGGGCAGATCGTTGTAAAGGGCCAGGTCTTTCTCCAGGCCGCTGTACGGTTCATGAGGCGAGCCAAACCATACCACCGCTAGAAAAGGTTTCCCCTCTTCATGGGCGCGATCAATAAACTTCAGCGTTTCCGCAATCGTCACCTCCGAGCCTTCGCCTTCCAAGACCTCTGGCGCCCCCCCATTACGAGACATCTCCGGGTTCATCTCATAAAAATTGTCGTGTGACACATAAGCATCAAATCCCATCGCTGCAGGGTTCAATGGCGACTCCGCTTTCACTGCGCCTACATGCCACTTACCGAAATGACCACAGAGATAACCGGCTTCGCTCAAAAGGTGCGCGATGGTGATTTCCTCCGGCCGAATCGACCAACCGGGAGCGAAGGTTCCACATCGATTGGGATGTCTCCCTGTCAGGACACTGGCGCGCGTTGGCGAACAACTCGGGTGAGCGGCATAAAAATGATCGAGGCGCAAACCCCTCGTTGCCATTTCATCCAATACCGGTGTCTTCAAGTGAGGATGACCGTTGTAGCCGGTCTCACTCCATCCATGATCGTCGCCCATGACCAGGATGAAATTCGGACGGTCTTGAGCATGGATCATGGTCAAGGTTGCAAAGAAAATAAGTAACATCCGGCGCATTTAGAATAATCTGTAAATAGTTGAAATTTACGCAAGTGAATTCATTGCGGATGTTATCCATCTCGGCATGGTGAATAAATCACCATGCGCGTGAGTTTCCAAAACTGTCATTGCTTGCAACGAGCTACTGAGTGCCAATTGCTCGCAGCCATTCGATCGCTTCCTCAGGCCAGACGCGTGCTTCTCCTTTTGAGTGGAGGCCATAGCCGTGTCCACCGCTTGAATAAAGTTTGAATGCATGTCGCCCTCCCTTTTCCTTGAGTCGTTTGGCATAGAGCCTACTCCCGGTGACATGGTTGCTGTCATCCTCACTGTGAAGAATCAAGGTGGGTGGGATATCAACCTGAAGGTTGATATCGGTTGAAACATTGCCTTGCTTGTCATCGAGATACGCAGGGTAAACCAACATGACGAAGTCTGGACGGCAACTCAGGGTATCCACTGAGTCAATAGCTTCGTAGCGCCTCGCCGTAAATTGTGTACTTGCACTGACCGCAAGGTGACCTCCTGCAGAAAACCCGATGACACCAATACGATCGGGATCAATATCCCATTCAAACGCACGGGAACGCGTCAGACTCAATGCACGTTGCAGGTCCTGCAAGGCGCCTTCGCGATTGTCAGGAGTGCGGTATTTCAGAACGAGCGCTGAAATCCCCGCTTGGTTGAATCGTCTTGCTATCGCTGATCCCTCCTTGTCCATAACAGTATAACGATAGGCGCCTCCCGGACAAACGATGACCGCAGGTTTTGGCAATCCCTTTACATCGGAAGCCGCAAAAAAAGTCAATGTAGGGCGACTGACGTGGGTCATGCGCTGATATCCGTCTGCTCTTGGAATCAAAGTTTCGGGTTCCTCCGTCACCTTTCCAGGCACGCGGTCTTCCGGCCATACAGCAATAACGGGCGTCTCGGAAATCAAAGACAGTGTCGACGCAATGAGGAAGATACAGATACGAAGCATGCTTGGATAAAACAAGAACCATGCTTCGTATTCAAGCTTGCTCTGAACACTCAAATATCACCCATTCCAAAGAACTGAACAGGATTGGATCAAGTAAAACTCGGCTGACTTTCTATTCAGAGGCTCTGCCAAACCTGTTAAGAGTATGTTTTCAAACAGAAAAAACAGTTTTTTTTGATCTCGGGATTTGAATGTCTGAAAAAAGACTTTATGGTGCTTTTTATTCCTCATGAATCATATCTGTCGCATCAATACTTTGTTGCTCTTTTCATGGATGATCGTATTCCATGGATTAGAGGCCGCTCAACCAAACGTCGTTTTTGTCATCACCGATGATCAGGGATACGGGGACCTTTCTTCGCACGGAAACCCTGTTCTGAAAACACCTTCCCTTGATGCCCTGAGGGAAACAAGCATCCGACTTACCGATTATCACGTCAGTCCAACGTGTGCTCCTACCCGCGGTGCGCTCATGAGTGGCCATTTCACCAATCGAGCCGGGCCATGGCATACCATTCGCGGACGTTCCTTTCTGCGACAAACATCTGCGACATGGGGTGATATTTTCAGTGAAGGCGGCTATGCAACCGGGATGTTTGGCAAATGGCATCTGGGTGACAACTATCCTTACCGGCCGGAGGACCGCGGTTTCAACGAAGTCGTGCGCCACGGCGGCGGTGGTGTCGGTCAAACGCCGGATTACTGGGACAATTCATATTTCGACGACACCTACTTTCACAATGGCAAACCTCAATCTTACAAAGGCTATTGCACCGATGTTTATTTCAGGGAAGCAAAACGGTTTATCGAAGAAAGCGTCGAAGCCAGCAAACCGTTTCTTGCTTATATTTCCACCAATGCACCCCATGGCCCCTATCATTGCCCTGAAAAATATTGGAAACCTTACCTGGCGCAGGGGATGACCGAACGTCAGGCAATTTTCTTCGGCATGATTGCCAACATCGATGAAAACGTGGGTGCATTGAGACAATGGTTGCGCAACAAGGGTCTGGAAAAAGATACTATTTTCATCTTCACGACCGACAACGGAACGGCGAGTGGGAGAGAAATTTTCAATGCACAGATGCGCGGTCAGAAGGGCAGTGAATATGAGGGAGGACATCGAGTACCGTTCTTCCTTTCCTGGCCTTCCGGAGGACTGAATAATGCCAGAGATATCGATCAACTCACCGCGCACGTCGATATATTGCCAACCTTCATTGATTTGTGTGGATTGAAGGCTCCCATGGATTATGCCTTCGATGGACGCTCCTTGGTAAGCCTGCTTTACGATCTACCCGTGCCATGGTCTGAGCGAGCTCTTGTGACGGATTCACAACGCGTCATAGATCCGATCAAATGGCGCAAATCAGCGGTAATGACCGAACAATGGCGTTTGGTCAACGGCAAGGAACTTTATCATATCAACCGTGATCCATCCCAGAAAAACAACTTGGCTGCCAAACGTCCCAGAGTCGTTGAAACCCTTCGTCATGAGTATGACAAATGGTGGGACAGCATTTCACCGGGATTCGCGGTTCATGAGCGCGTGGTGGTTGGAAACGATGCTGAGAACCCAGCTCACCTGACGGGGCATGACTGGCTCGCGGACAGCGACAACGCTTCCCCCTGGCATCAGGGGAAAATCCGAGCCGCCAAACCAAGTGAAGGGGGATGGGCAATCCGAGTCGAGCAATCTGCAACATATGTGATTTCTTTACGCCGCTGGCCCAGAGAACTTTCTCATCCGATCAATTCAGATCTCGCACCGGGAGCAGCCGTACCGGGGTTGAATGCATTTCGAGAAACACCGGGCAAAGGGTTGGGAGCAACAAAAGCTACCTTGAAAATAGGTAATCTGACACGAACCAAACCGATTGTTGATGATGCCGAGGAAATTAGATTCACCTTGGAACTTGAAGAGGATGACTATCTGCTGGAAGGCATCTTCCACAGCGACAACGAATCAGGAATGCGCATTGGAGCGTATTACGCTGTGATTGAAAGACTTTAGTTAGTTCCTAGCCAGCTCGTTGAAGTCCAGACTAACGAATGATGGGGCGCATCATTGCCGAATACCCGCCTATGGCATAAATCAACCAAGTCATCAGGCTGAGGCAAGCATTCAAATACAACGACGAAACATCGAATATGAAACGTATCATTATCAGCATCCTTATTACTTCTGGTCTACTGACTCAATTAATGGGGCAGAATGAAGCTCATGACATCGTGAAAGGCCCTGTGCTTTGCCAGGGAAATTATCAGACAGAGCAGCAAGCTATTGAACAACTTGCACGCATGGCTGCCAAGTATGGTAACCTCAAGGAATGGAATACTCGTGCAGCAAGAGTTCGCAAACAAATCCTGATTGGATCCGGACTGCACCCACTACCCAAACGAACGCCTCTGAATGCAGTGGTGCATAACAAGCGAACTTATGAAGGCTATTCCGTCGAGTCTGCGGCGTTTGAGGCCCGGCCTGGTTTTTTCGTTTATGGCAATCTCTACCGTCCCACAGAAGCAAAAGGACCGCATCCGGCCATTCTCTGTCCTCACGGTCATGCCCGCGGACCGGAGGGCGGACGCTATCGCTCAGATCAGCAATACCGTTGTGCGACACTGGCCCGTATGGGTGCCGTGGTTTTTTCATATGACATGGTCGGATTCGGGGATTCCCTGTATCTCGGTTGGAATCACAATCATCCCCAGACACTGACGCTACAGACCTGGGGCAGCATAAGGGCCGTTGATTTCGTCCAAGCACTTGAGGATGTCGATGATGATCAAATTGGCATCACTGGCTGTTCAGGAGGTGGCACTCAAACCTTTCTTCTGACGGCTTTGGATGATCGTATTCGGGTGTCGGCACCCGTTGTGATGGTCTCGGCTCATTTTTTTGGTGGATGTGATTGTGAAAGCGGAATGCCCATCCACAAGACCGAGGAGCTGGAGACAAACAATGCCGAGATCGCGGCCCTGACAGCGCCGCGGCCCCAGTTGCTGGTTTCCGTGGGCGGAGACTGGACGAAGAACACACCGCTTGTCGAGTATCCTTACATACGCAATGTGTACAATCTTTCCGGTAAGAAATCACTGGTGGAAAATGCTCATTTTCCCAACCAGCAACATGGCTATCAATTCCTGAAACGTCAGGCAATGTATCCATTCATGGTGAAGCACCTCAAGCTCGATAAAAAAGGAGTATATGACCCGGCAACTGAAGTGTACGACGAAAGCAAAACGGTCTTGGAAACCCCCGAACAAATGCGCGTGTTCAATGAAGCAAGGCCACTGCCAGAGCAGGCATTAAAACCAGGATCAAAAGTTTTGTTCTAGTCCTGATTGGGCATGGGGTCTGGCGAGCCTGAGAACAGTAGATTCACTCTGTCTTTCCAAGCGAGGACAAATAACCGAGCAGATCAAAAAACTCCTGATTGGTAAGAGAATCAACCAGACCCGAAGGCATCATCGAAACAGAGCTGGTTTCACGAAAAGCAATATTATCCTTTCGTATCCGTGTCTCCACGTTTGCAATGTTACGCAACACGATGACATGCGGGCTCTCATGAACGATTGAACCGGATATAACAGACTCATCTTTCGTGGTGATGACGGACATCCTGTAACCTTCCTTGATCTTGGAACTGGGTTCCAAAAGCGATTCCATGAGATAGTCCATGGGCGCACTGGCGCCGATACTTGATAGATCTGGACCAATCATACCTCCCTTTCCATCGACGGCGTGACAGAGCACACAGCCCAGGTCTGGACGCTGGTAGACCTTGCTCCCCTGCTCCGGATCCGCCTTTTGAATTCGAGACAGGTAGCCCTCCAAATGCACTGGGTCCATACTCAGAGGTGTCGATTGAATCGAACCTGCTTTTGAAAGGGCATCCATCAGAGGAGAATCCCAATAACCGGATGTTTCCACCATTCTCACAGCTATGACGGCATTGTGTGTTGGAATCTGAGCCTGCAACATACTGCCGGTAAGTGCGGTGATGGCCTGCTTGTTTGAAACCAGGACCCCCATCAATCGCTCTACATCCTGATCGGACATGGTACGAGTCAATAACTCTGCCACAATCGCGGCAGCCAAAGACGGATCATGATCCATTAAGGAAACGCACGCGTTGACACGGCGCTCCGCAGTAGCCTGAGTATCTCTGGCCAGACGTTTCAGAGGCTCGAAATCCCCCAGATCCGCCAGTCCTGAAATCGAGGCACGCTGAAGACCTGTGTCCTCTGAAGCGAGGTGGATCACAAGCAGATCGCGCATCGATTTCAACTTCCAGAGTCCAATCAACCGGCACGCTTGAGCCAGCACTAGAGGCTCAGTAGATTGCATCATCATCCGGCAGGCTCGCAATCTCAATTCCACTTTGGAAGGATACAACCTGCGATCCTGAGCTGATTCAAGAAGTGCCTCGGCTGATGCGCTGAACAGAGGGTGTCCGCTCTTGGATGTCAGGTCGGCAAGGAGATTTAAATCATCAGCCGAGCCTATCTTTCCGATGAGACGCACTGTTGCAACATCATTGGAGGTAGATCCGTCAACCAGCAGTTTGACCAGAGGTGCAAGTAAAGCAGGTTTTTCGATTGATCGCAGCGCAAATGCCAGTTGATCGACCTGATCATGCAATGGCAGTGAACCATTCTTGAATGCGGGCACCCAGTCCTCTTCCAGCAGGCGACATGTTCTCCAAAGAGCGAAATCCAGATAGGAATCCATGGGCTGATCCAATACTTTCAGGGCCAGTGTGAGAGCTGACGGAGAATGAATTTGCCCCAGAGCAGTGACTGCTTCTCGCCGAACACGCGGATGAGGATCATGGACGGATACTTTCAAGTTATGAAGCGCATCTCCCTGATGATACCAAAATCGGGTCACGGCGGCCCGAACACGATGGTCCGGCGAACGAAGCAATGCGTCCATCCATGCCGCAGGAGGTTTGATGGCTAGCGTTTGATAAACCCACAAGGCCTCAAGGCGATGGTGTTCGAAATGAGGATGAGATGAATCCAGTTGACTCAGCCAGTCACGGAGCGCGCGCTGGACAGCTTGTGGATCATGATTTTTTAATACCTGTTTGGCATGGATCCTGACCCAGTCTTCCTCGACTTTCAGGAGATCCAGCAAACCGGTAATGCTCAATTGACCGTAGTCTGGGGGGACAAGCAAAGGGCGGTTGACGGCTGTGATTCGCCAGATCCGGCCGTGGACCTGATCACGCCGTGGGTCTCGAAAATCTACTTCCCCATGCTGGATAATGGGACTGTACCAATCTGCCACATAGAGAGCGCCATCCGGCCCCATGACCAAGTCAATGGGACGAAACGAGACATGACTGGATTTCAAAAGATCCTCCTTGAGCGTTGAAACATATCCGCTACCCGATTCTGCGACAACGTATCGATCGATGTTGTTTGCTCGAAAATCGTTGGCCATCAAATTGCCTTGCCAGGATTCCGGAAAGTGTCCTCCGCTGATTCTTTCCAGACCGCAAAGTTTAGGTCTGCCTGGATTGAGTCCGTTCAAGTATCTGAGCTCGAGGGGAGAGGCGTTGAACACGCTGTCTGGAAAACTGTAATTGATGCCCTCACCACCTGCACCATCGGTTTGGAACGTCTGCCCCCATGCATCAAAAACCATTCCCCAGGGATTGACCAGGCCACGGCTGTAAATTTCAAGTCTGCGCGTTCGGGTGTTGTAATACCAGAGGCCACCACCATTCAATCTGCGAGGGCCGTGCAGTGTTTCAACATGCGTACCGATGTAATAGCCCTGAAGCATGTAAAGCAGTCCGTCCGGTCCCCAACGAAGTCGATGAAGTGTATGGTGCGTGTCCTCGGTTCCGAAACCGGAAAGCAGTATTTGTTTGCGGTCTGCCTTGAGGTCGCCGTCATCATCTTTCAGATGAATCAGCTCATCGGCATGAGCCACATAAGCTCCTCCGTTCCCATCAGGTAGCACGCCTCCGGGAATGAGAAGGTCCTCATAATAGACCGTGGATCTGTCAGCGGTTCCATCGCGATCCAGATCTTCCAGGATAATGATCTGATCATCCGGCTCCTGGTTCACATTCAATTGAGGATAGGTCTTGCTGGTGGAAACCCAGAGTCGTCCCTGAGGATCAAAGGCAATTTGAGTAGGCTTTGCGAGCAAGGGATCGGCGGCCCACAGATTGATCTCGAATCCATCAGCTACTTGAAAAGAGGCCGCTTCGATCGCAGGATCCGGTGGAGGTATCTCTTGCAGACTTCGCTGTCCGATCAGTTCAGCAGACGCATTCAGAAGAAGGAATGAGAGCAGGATAATATGAGAACGGTTCATGGTTTCAAAAGTTTCCGGATGCGTTGTTCCTGTTGTTCGATGTAGGGCTCAAATTGTAATGGCTCTTTCTGAGCGATCTTCTGCTCGTCCCTGCGCTCCCCAAAGACGAAGGCATCGTTCCTGGGCCGCCATCGATGAAAATAAAGGGTGTTCTTTTTGATGATGGCCTGTCGGACCTTGTCTGCACGGGAATTATTTAAATCGATTCTGACCGGCGGCAGCTTCAATTCCCGCACCCATATTTCTGCTGCTTTCCGGTAACCCGCTGCAGACAAGTGCAATCCGTTTTCACGACATGCCGGATCATTCAACGCTTCGACTCCGAACAGATCCACTGCAAGGTGTTCCCTTGAGCGGGCCGTTTCCAATAGAATCTCCGCATAACGTCCCAGTATGAGATTAAATGGATTGTCATGCACCACGACAGCTGGCGGGGGTGATCAATACAATTTGTCTGGAAAGGTTTTCAAGGCGATCCAGCAGTCGATTCAATCCTTTCTGAAAGGAGGCAAGACCTTGTATGCCATCGAAGGATTCATTGAATCCGTAGGCAACGAAGACCACGGAAGGTTTTTCCGATTCAAGATGCTCCATCATCCGCCGGAAACCCTCCTCCACATCACCAAATACCTGACGCCTCCTTCCTCCCGCCCGCGAGTGACCGTAGACCGTGTCACCATCCCAGCCAAGATTCCTGAAGATGATTCTCTTTTCGGGCCAGCGCACAGTCAGAGATGTTTCGAGGTGGCCATGATCGAGAGCCCGCTCAAAGAAAGTATTCCCCAGAAAAACAACACGGTCTCCATCTCGAAGGGACAAGGCTTCTGCTGCGTTCGTTTCCTGAGCTGCGAGGGACACGGTGCACAGGACCCATGCGCAAAGCGCGACAAAGGCATTTAGGTGTTGCATGGTTGCACCATGATGCATTCAATCCGCATTGGCAACAGGAGAAAGGATGTGTATTTAGTTTTTCTTTTTCTGTAACAGGCGGCCTGCCTCATCTCGGGAAACGAAGAACTCCCCAAAGGCAATCTGATCATCCCTCAAGGATCAAAGTCACAGATTGCATCAATTACACCAAAAGATTGCTTGCAACATTGGTGAGATATTTCATGAGTATCCCGCCGCTCACAGCCTTCTCCCATACATTTTGAGTGGCATTGTTCTGTTATCAGAATCTGAGGCAGATAAGCTCAGCCAGGTTTCTGAACGATCATTATGATGATGAAACCCACCAAGCAGGTGAAACAAAAAAGCGTCCAAAGAGCGGATCGACGACCCAATGTTTTCTGGATCACAAAGCCATAGATGACAGGAGCCAGAGGGTAGAAAAATAAATTGAGTGCACCCCCAGAGGCATGCTTACTCGAAAGCCGGCTACGACACCCCATAGCCACGCGGATAGATTCAACAAAAGCACCACCAGCCCCCCCTAACAGCCATGGTATGACTACCCTCCAGTCAGGGGATTCTTCTTCAAGGACGCTACCTGTAGAAATCCCATCAAGCTGACGGCGAACAGATTCCCTTCGCTCAGTAACGAAATACTTCAATGGGTGGGGTTCATACCATACTGGTTCTTCAGCCAGCACAGCATCAAAAAGGTCCAAGGCCTTGGGCCCGTTGATTCCTGCCAAGGGACGCACAAAGGCAGCCGCACTTTGAATCTGTCCAAGCATTTTTTCCTCCCCGAAGATCGTTTCAAGGTAGGTATCCAGATGGGCGTGGTAAGTTTCCTTGTGATGTTGAATGCTCAAGACCCTCTCAATCAGTGTGTGTTCCATGCCCGCAGGGTGATCAATACTCAAATCACGGCGTGAGTCGGGTGTTCCTTGCAGGGGAAAGGCTCCAAAAGAATGATCCATATCCCAGGGCAGGAACTGAAACTTGTTGGAATCAGGCTCCAGATAAATGTAGTGATTTTGCGCCCCTCCAAGGAAGCTGTCGAGATTACTTAGTAATGCATTGACTGCAAGGAAACGAAGAAACTGATCCACATCCAGATACGTTTCCAGGCGCTCCTCAAAAGCCTGGTCCCCATCCTTGTGAATCAACTTGGCAAATTCAATGACATGTTTTTTCTGAGCCTCGGTAGCCGAGGTCTTCGGCACAAAACCAATTTCATATTCTGCCCAGTCTTCGCCTAAATAACGAAAGGATCCAAACGTACTTGGTTTCATCAAAAGTCCTTTCGAGGATCCATAACGGTCTTTAAGGAAGCGCTTGTCGACTTGCTCTACCAGCGTGTAGAGGCCATGAGGCTGACGATCGAACTGACCTGGCACTGTAAGACTTACTCTGGCGTATCCCACACGTGAGCAGGGAATACCTGCTTCACGAAAGAGAGTGTAGGACAAAGATTCACGCAACAGAGAGGGATCAGAGATGTTGTTATTGAGGTTGATCTTTCCAAGCCCTCGGAATGAAAGGTCTTCCTCGTATTCGTTGAAATCGATCTTGAACGATAATCGCTTGGTGAAATCACCCTCAACATACTCCAGAAAGGTTCCATTTCCCTTGTAGCGCAACCCGACATCCTGAACAGTCTCTTCAGCGATGCGGACGTCCGCCTTTCCATATTGATGATCCACCCCAAGATAACCGGCAAGCCCCGGGCGTGTTGATTTTTCACTGCGAAAATGTTTTCCCATCACAGCATCCTTGATCAAGTCCCCAAAGGCCGCTTCGATATCCATCACTAAACCAATGGGGGGCTGCAGCTTAGCCCATTCATCAGCCGAAATCCGAATGTGAATATCACTTACTTTATCCAACCCAAAAAGCAGTTTTGAATCTTCGGCTGACTGCATGTCCTGACCGAGGGCTTTGCCGGACAACAACATGAGGACAACTGAGAAAAAACTGAGAACCTGAATTCTTCTTAACACACTAATGCCTACACTCACAGTTAGATAAAAGTTGCATGTTTCTTTTGCCATTAAAAGCAAATGTGAAGAAAAGAGCATGCACGTTCTTTGAACTTCACCACAGTAGCATTCCTGGGAATAAAGATCAGCTCTACATCATGGTCTTCGTCTAAATCGCATAGGGTCTATGAAAGTGTGAACAAGGATTAAGCTGAGGCTGCGACGAAAGTCCCTGTCTTGGCGGCCATTTCATCGTATGTATGAAACTTGACAAAAATCTGGGTCATGCTTCATGAAGTTAATTAACCCTGAGATACTACAAGTCATGAACCTCCAATATCATTGTCGAAAAAAATCAGGTTTCACCCTGATTGAACTTCTGGTTGTCATCGCCATTATTGCCATACTGGCTGGCATGCTGCTTCCAGCGCTTGGAAAGGCAAAAACCAAGGCCACGGGAGCTGCCTGCCTTGGTAATCAGAAACAACTGGCACTGGCTTTCTACATGTATGCCGGTGACAATGAAGAGCGAGTGGTGGGAATGAGCACCTACCGTAATGGTCGTGATTTCTGGACCGGCCCCAAGGCTCTTCCCAGAGGCAGTAATCTGAAAGGCAAGGCCAAGGCTTTGGCCGAAGTACACGAGGGATTGCGGCAGGGCAAACTTTTTACATACGCTTCCGCCGTGGGGTCCTGGCATTGCCCGGGAGACGGACGTACCAAGCTTAAGCCAGGTCAGGGATTTGCCTACGACAGTTACGGTGGCGCCGGTGGCTTGGATGGCGAGGACACAGCCAATTCCATCACAAAAATGGATTCCATTCTCTTTCCATCGAGAAACTACGTCTTTGTGGAGGAAGCAGACAATCGGGGCTGGAATCTTGGCTCATGGTTGATCAACCCGGATCCAAGGGCACTCACATGGGTGGATGCGGTTGCGCTGTGGCATATCAACATGAGCACCTTGAGTTACGCCGATGGCCATGCTGATAGCCATAAATGGAAAGGTGAAGGCATGCTCGAGGCATCAAAAGCAGCCCCAAGGAGCTCCAAATTTGGGATAACCGCCAAAACAGATCAAGACAAGCAAGACATATGGTTCATGAAATACGGTTACACCCACAGGCGCCAGGCCGAGTTCGAAGAGAAGTGGAGAAATATCGGTTTTCGCCCATGATTCTGTGGATTGTGGATACCCCTCCAGGGAAACGAGATATAGGCGTCACTTCAAGTTAATAAATGCTGCGACTCGTAAAAGCAGTGATCTTTTAAATCAATACCCCCTGCGCAAAAAGCTTATCAGGGACTTGCACCATGGAAAGCCCTCGTGCACGCCGATCTAGCAGCGTGTAGAGACCTTGAGGCTTGCGATTAATTGACCGGAGGTAGTGGAGTTGGCTTTTGCTACCCCACCCAAAAGCAAGAAATACAGGATGCACGCAGGAGAACCAAGTAGATGATATTGTTGTTCGATTTGAACTTGCCCAATCCGAAACATGCCTCCCCGATGAAGAGGATGCTGCAACAGGACCGATCACCAGCATTATTTGATGGTTTTTAAAAATCCTGTGACTACGATTGATTATGTCAAAGTGGCATAATCAACAGAGATCGATTTCCAAAACGACTGCTGCAGTCATGCGAAGCCATGATGAAGGAAGCCTGCTTTTTTTCCCGAAGCATCGTGACTGAGAAACAAAGCATACCCCGTTTTTTGTTGACCCGATCGAAAAATCCGCCTTTTCTCTTGGCCCCTTTGTAGCGGAAGGCTCAAGCCGTTTATACCTCAAGCTTGGAAATTCACATCTATGTTGACCATTCGAAAATTAGCAAAAGCATTTGCCGGAACGCCTTTATTTGAAGATGTATCCATGACCATGAACTATGGCGAACGGGTGGCGTTGGTCGGCCCCAACGGCTCTGGCAAAACCACGCTTTTCTCACTCATCCTAGGCAATGAGACGGCCGACACAGGCGAGATCAATCGGGACGAGTGGACCACAGTCGGTTATTTACCACAGGAGAGTGAGGCACTCGGAGACGAGACAGTAATGGAAGTAGCCACTGGCCGTGTTGGCACGATCCCAGCGTTGGAGGCGTCCCTTCGTCAACTGGAGGAAGCCGGTAAGTGCGATTGCATCGAGTACTACGAGGCTCAGGCCAAATTCGATGCACTGAACGATCCACAGTTCGAAGCCAAGGCAAAGAAGATGCTTCACGGCCTCGGATTCTCGGAAGAGCATTTTGATCGTCCTGCTTCCGACTTGAGCGGTGGGTGGGTCATGCGCGCACATCTGGCTCGTTTGTTGGCCATGCAACCTGATTTACTGATGCTTGATGAGCCGACCAACCACCTCGATCTCAGTGCCTTGCTCTGGTTTCAGGAATACCTCAAGACCCAGTCCTGCGCGGTGCTGTTGATCTCGCATGATCGACAGTTCATGGATAGTATCGTGCAAAAGGTATTTGAGTTCTCAAACAAGCGACTTCTTTCCTGGAAAGGTAACTTTTCCGAATACGAAATTCAGAAAAAGGAAGCTTTCATTCGAGATTCCGCTGCCTATAAGAACCAGCAGAAGGAGATTTCGGTGGTCAAGGACTTCGTCAGCCGATTTCGGAATGTGACTTCCAAAGCCGCACAGGCTCAGAGCAGGCTGAAGGCATTGGAAAAAATGGTAATGCTTGAAAAACCTCTCCCTCCCCGCAAGCCTTATCCATTCAGGTTCCCCGCTCCCTTGCGAGGCGGCCAGCGGTCCATTGCGCTGGAAAACATCCACATGTCCTACGGAGACAACAAGGTCTATGAAGGGCTTGACTTCGAAGTTCAGCGCGGCGATCGAACGGTCCTTATCGGGCCGAATGGTGCAGGGAAATCTACGCTAATCAAGATTCTCGCAGGTGAGGTAAAATTCCAGAAGGGCGTTCGGACCGAGGGCCATAATTGTAAGCTCGGCTATTTCAGTCAGCACCGTTCCAAATCGCTTGATCCAAATAATACTGTGCTCGATGAGGTGCTTGAATCTTCGCCGGACATCCGTGAAGATGAAGCGCGGGGGATACTCGGCTCCTTCATGTTTCGCAAAGAGGAAATATACAAAAAAACCAATGTGCTGAGTGGGGGCGAAAAAAGCCGGTTAAACCTTCTCAAGTTCCTGGTCAACCCTCCTAACCTCCTGCTGATGGACGAGCCCACCACTCATCTTGACATACTGACCGTTGAATCGTTGATCATCGCTCTTGAGCGTTACGAAGGTTCGCTGCTCTTCATTTCCCATGATGTCTACTTCATACGCCGACTCGCCACCAAGGTCCTGCATGTCAACAAAGGCACGGTGACCTCATATGCAGGCGATTACGACTACTTCCTGGAGAAAACCAACTCAAAAGGCAACGAACGCGCTGCGATCACAGCGTAGAGCGGAGGCTCCGGCACTGAAGTTGGCGGGCGACTTGGTCGAAATGGGAAAGATTGCGATTGTTCAAGGCATCCAACCGCAGGTGAATGACGGCGTGATAAACGAGCGACTCCCCATTGGAGGCTGGTGATTCGATCACTATGGAAAACCCCATCAACATCTGGTTTTGTTGAACAAATGCTGACTGGTATCAGCTTCGCCATGTTTACAGCGAACAGCGATTTGGAATCAAAGAGTAGAAATCCATGGATCGCGTTGAATTCGAGAATCGCAACAAAATCAGGGTGCAACAAATCCGAGTTGAGGTTGAAAGCTGGAAACAACCGGGTTTGCCGGAGCTTACCCAGAGAGATAAGGTTGTCACACCAAATGCCCAGGCTGTTGCAGCCAAAACAGCCCTCCAAATAACTACTTGCTCTGGCCTATCCTCTGTCTAAGCGCTTCGTATAGACACACACCAGTCGCCACTGATACATTCAAGCAATCCACTCTCCCTAACATGGGTATGCGTACCACTTGATCACAGTTCTCTTGCGTAAGCCGTCGAATCCCCTTGCCCTCGGCTCCCAACACCAATGCGGTCGGTCCAGTAAAGTCGACCTCATATAACGATGTTGATTCGGCGCCATCAGCAGTCCCCACCAGATTGACCCCGTGCTCACGGAGAAGTTCAAGGGTCCTTACGATGTTTACGACGCGCACAAAAGGTACGTTTTCCGCCGCGCCACAGGAAATTCTAGAGACGGTTTCTGTAATGGAAACTGCCCGATTCCGAGGGGCGATCACCGCATGAATGCCAGCGCCATCAGCTGTCCGTAGGCATGCCCCTAGATTGTGCGGGTCCTGGACACCGTCAAGAACCAGCAGGAAGGGATTCTCTGTGGAACTGAGGATTGTCTCTAAATCAGGTTGATCAACCGCAACAAAGCCGCCGCCTTGCGCATGCCTGTTATTGCGCGCACCACTCCGTTTGGTTCGTTTGCTCAATATTTTTCTCCTCTAAGTGTTAGTAATAATGCGATCATTTTTTGTATTCCGGTCTTACTGAAAGGGGGCACAGGAATGAAGCCTATTTATCCTCCAACAGTAATGGCTCAACGATCCCTCTGCTAAGTTCACCGAGAGCAAGTCAGCTGGTCACTCTCCCATCCACCGTGGAATGATGCCGCCTGAAGCAATGGATTTATTTTTTGATAGATGATGCTCATCGATTGAACAAAAAACTGATCTATTGTTCAACCTTCAAAAGTCGGATAGTAACTCCTCGAATACAGATTACCAGAATTACCAATACCGATCGTGAATCATTGCCAATGTAAATCAAGGGTAAGGAAAGGGAGTTGAAAGCTGACATCTCCTGATAAACGTTTTAGCTTCTTGGCATGGAGATCAAAAAACAACTCATGACGTTTGCGCTCATGCCTCTCGTCGTGTTTTTTTCGGCCACGATTTCGGCTGGCACACAACATCCCTTGTCGGAAAGTGACCAGTGGCTGATTTATCCGGGAGGCAAAGGTCCCGGACAGGGCAAGCATGTCATCCTGATCGCCGCAGATCAAGAATACCGCAGCGAACAATCGATGCCCATGATGGCTGGCATTCTCTCGAGGCAACATGGTTTTCACTGCACCGTCCTTTTTGGCCTCAATGGAGATGGCATGGTGGATCCAACCATGCCTGTTTACCCCAAGAAGGGCGAGGAGGATGCCTTCAAATCGCATCACATTCCTGGGCTGAAATACCTTGAAAAGGCTGACCTGGTGATTTTCCTGACTCGATTACTGACCCTGCCTGAAGATCAGCTGCAGCACATCGTTGAATATCTGGATTCTGGCAAACCGATCATCGGACTCCGCACCGCAAACCACGGATTCAGGGGCCCCCTTCCCTACAGCATCAACAGCAGGCAGGTAAGAATTGGAGAGCTTCTGGGCGGAACCTTTCTCAGTCATCACGGCAACTGGCATCAGGATTCCACGCGCGGCGATATCATCCCGAAGATGAAGGAACATCCGATCCTGATCGGCGTGCAGGACATCTGGGGACCATCGGATGTCTACCGTACTTATGAAGAGGGCTCCGGACTTCCTGCGGGATGCACCGCCCTCGTGATGGGACAACCCCTTATCGGCAGAAAGCAGGGCGGAGCAACGAATCCCGAGAAAGCGCCCCTGCCGGTGGTCTGGTTCAAGCACTGGAAAACCACCGGGGGCCAGACTGCAAGAGTGCTACAATCCACGATGGGAAGCGGCAAAGACCTCCAGAACCCGGGACTGCGCCGCCTGATCATCAATGCCATCTATTGGGGACTGGAAATGGTAGACCAGATCTCGGCGGAGAGCAGCGTGGCATACACAGGCATCTATGAGCCTCTGGAAAGTGGATTCAATTATAAAAAACTGGGGGTTTCACCCCACCCGCCGGCTTTCTACCGCTGATCAACTCCGAATCACATGAGCCAAGCATTCACATCTCGATAACTCCCTCCGTTGTTGATGCTGGAGATCAAATTCCATGTGAGCAAACGGTCTATTTTGATTTGACTCTGATAGCGAAAAAGCAGCCTTGCGCAGCCTGATGAAATCAGTCATGGAACGAACAGATATACATTGAACACAAACAAGCCGCCTCCATGGCAGTGGAGAACATTCTGTCATGGAGACATTTTCATCATTCAGCACGCCTTTCATGCGAACTCATGTCCTGAGAAAAAGGCCGTAGTGTGTTGCTTCATACTGACCATATCTTGGCTGCAGCCTGCCTGGGCAGAAATGGATATTAAAGTTCTAGATGAAATTGAACTCAAAGCCGATACCTGCCAGACATTCAAAGAAAAGGTCGGGTCCTTCGCAGAAAAACACTGCGTGAAGTGCCATGGCTCCCGGCCCAAATCAGGAATCAAGGTCTGAGGGAATTCAACGAATTCTTTGTTGATCGTTTGTGCGATGCAGTCAAATGAAGACTCCATTTGAAATTCGACCGGTTCACGGAACGGTTCCGAGTTGATTATTTGTTCCTACAAACCTTCCTTGCCCACTATTTTTACAGCACCTTCAGTGGCATTGCCCTGCAAAGTTGATGATCTATTTTTTTTCAAGCACGTTAAAAAAGGTATCCTTGTTGAGTGAACAGAACGAACGAAAATTTCATCCTCAAATAGAGGCAAATGAAAAAAGTTTTCTTCAAAAAGAGTATAACAATTCCCTTTAACTTTGAGATCTTGTTTGGATTACTGCAATGATTTATGCCGTGGAGGAGCTTGAAACCTTTGGTCATTGCAGGAACTCGTGAATTGTGACTAAGCAAAGCTTCAACGAGATAACTCAACAATCAAAGATCCCTTGGGCTCCCCTCCTATTTTGAGTCCATCATAACTTTTAAAGTTTGGATCACCTGTGATTCGAGTCACACGGCTGAAACCAGCTTTGAGGGCGAATACTTCGAGGTTTTCGTAGCAGTATGCATACTTGTGCTGCCCGTCGCAGAAAAGGTAATTGATGGCCTGAGCTCTCGAGTTTTTGAAAGAACGAGGGCCATGTTGATTGATCTTTTCCATCAGCAATAGCGAGGCAGCGCTCGAAAGAAGGAACTGCTAGCCTGACGACCCCCTCCTCTGAAACGATACGAAACATCTCCCTAAGAAGCCTTAAGGCATCATATGGAAATAGATGCTCCAACGTGTGATTGCAATATATGAAATTGGCGCATTTCGTGGGAAATGGAAGACGATTACGCAAATCCAACCATAATTCTTTCTTTCGAAGTATATTGCCATCTACATTGATCAGCCCTGTGATATAATCGTCACCGCAACCCAAGTGAAGCTTAATACCTTTGGAACGACAGTAGAGCAATCGCAGAAGAAGGGTGTTGGGAATGACCAAATACTGACTTAGGGCGAAGTAGATATCTTTGGTTGTCTGAGCAATCATAATTAATTGTCTAGTCTTAGCATGACATTTCCTGAGACTGAAAATTTTATATTCAATAGTATTTAGGTGATTTGATTTCCCTGGACAATATTTTTGTCTTTCAGAGACGAAATTACTAGAAGTCTAAAATAAATCGAAGTCCATTGATTCATATTCTTTTTAAAATTCTCTAGACCGATTCGTAGTTTTCCTTCGCACTGCTTTCTGTTGATATTGGGTTGACAATATTCCGTGATATCTTCAACAGATTCCAACAAAAAGCGATTTTTTCGCATTTGTCAGCAAATGCTCAATTTATTAATTGAGCCAAGAATACCCATCAGGCAAGTGAACCTGTTTCACCAGCATGTTAACTTTTTTTCATGACAATGGTTGACTAGTCAGCTGTTGATTGAAACCGCAATGCAGAATTGTGGAACAGCCATTTGGTTGCTGATATGTGATAATTGATATTCCGTTGATCGTTTGTGCGATGCAGTCAAGTGAAGACTCCATTTGAAACTCAACCGGTTCACGGAACGGTCAGCAACGCTTTGCCGATGACATCAAATCTTCAAGAGCCCTGTTCATCCAACATTTTCATGGCCGCCTCGAGAACTGCCGGGGAAAGCTTGGCCTCTTCCATCCAAATACTGACATGCCCGTTGGGAGGCACTTGCTTTCCTCGAAAATCAGGATGAGGACCGTGGTAGCGGGTCACATTCCTGAAGTGGGTGTAGCGTAGAAAATTGATCACTGCGAGAGTCACTTCTCCTCCTTTGAACTCCGGTAAGATGTCGGCATACAGATAACTGCCGCGGATTCCGGTGTAGCGATAAAAACCACCGGACACTTCCGTCAATGGCTTACCATTCACATAGATCGCGAAGCCTTCGCCCGAACGATCACACCCAGCCCCACCAAGAATAAGGCGATAGGCATGCCCTTCTTTGAGCGCGGGAATCTCAAAGGTCTGCCGCATGAGGAGCACTTCTTTTTCCCAAAAAGTATGAGGTATCTCACTGCAACCACAATGAGTGCCATTACACCTCGGTCGACGACGATCCAGTTTGTCGCCCATCCTGCCAAAAGGGGCCTGACCGGTTTCCCAATGCGCTTTGGCCGGATCAAATTCGGGTGCAAACCAGCGTTCCATTCCTTCTGGAAAGGTAATCTTGCGGTAGCGATCACTCACCTCGAGCTCCTGTTTCTCGGGCGGATCAAAACTAAAATACGACCAGCTCGCGTTGCGCATGTTCGGACCGAAAGGTTTCCAGGCGAAATCCGGAACTCCCGCGATAGCGTAATATTCAATCAGGGTGTCGAGATCACTCCGAATATCCGCAGGCATTCTCTGCGGCCTCTCACCGGTGACAATCCCCTTGAGCGAAGCACGGCTGTTGGGAGCAAAAGCACTGTCAATGAATCCAGGCACCATTGCTTCCATGATGATCGGCTTGAGAGCCTGCCCCATCTCCAGGTAATAAGCGGAAGCGTAGTGAGGACCTCGCTTGTTATAATTGCCAGTGACGGCATCCGAATAAATTTTTTCAACATCCGTATGCCGCTTGGGGCGGTCAGCTGAAGTCAACTTTTCAGCCTGCCCTCCCTGCAAACTGACCATGGCACGACCGAGCGCGTCACCAGTGAGAACATAGGTTTCAGCATTATGATTGTAGTGATAGCCCGTGTTTGTGGGGGATTCTCCCCGTGAGCGCCAGAACGAGCGGGTATCCACTGTGGCCACAGTCCCCTCGAACTCAGGGTATCGCTCGGAATCACTTACTGCCATTTGAGCTTCCCAGGTCATCAAGTGCCCGGGGTCCATTGCCATTCCACCAAAACCGACTGTAGCCACTACCACCGGCATCTTTGGTGTTTTGAATTCGTCGCGAAGGTCCTTGATCAGATGAGCAAGGTGTGTCTCATAAATTTCCTTCGCAACATCCTTGTCCTTATGTCCCTGAAACCAGACAAAGCCAGCGATCTCGTAACCCTGCCCCTTGTAATCCGTTACGATGTTATCAATGTTCGCAAGTGTTTTATGAACGCCTTCAACCATCAGATCATATTCCAAACCACAATACTCATTCGCCTTTTCTTCCTCCGTCTTGCCACTGGAAGGAGGACGGAAATCAAAGTTCAGGGATCGATTCCCCATGGATGATTCGATGAGTAAAACCGGTTCCTCGTGATACGTGCCCATGACATAGCCAAACGGCACCTCGGGACCGATGAATCTGCCGTTCGAAGTCGGTGTCAGGGGTCCTCCGTTTCCACCCTCATCTTTGGAGACTCGCGTTTCCCAGTAGGTCACATCCTGACGCACTGTCCATTCCCCTTTCTCATCAGCAAACCAAATATACTTGCCCTTCCGTATGAGCGAAGCGAGATCGCCCCTCCCTTTAAGATCGATTTGCTTGAGCCATAAAGCGGTCGAACCGCTTTTCAGGTACGTGATGGAAATGGGATAGCGCTTTCCCTGCTCCAGTAAAACGGGCGTCAAGAACGCTTCCTTGCCGATTTCCCTGCGATAAACTTCCCTTCCCCCGAGGGAAACGATGGCGTAAGTACTGTTCTCAAACCCCGGGTGAATTTCATGCATACCGCCCATGGGCACTTCAATGAAGGCCTTAGCAACCGCAGTATGGGGGCCCTCAAGCGAAGGCAGTCGGCCATCCACGGTTCCCAGAGCAATGATTGCCTCCTTCACTGGCTCCATGGAGTCATAGTCGGCACCTTCCCTGTAGGCACCGGAGTAAACCATAACACTGGCTCCAGAAGGGGCTCCCTTCTCAGCCGAGAGGTACACTCCGTGCTTCAGCAAAGCTGATGGCCCAACCGGCATGCGACCAACCTTGATATTCGGATCCGCCGAAAGGAAGATGCTCGGATAAACGGGACGTGAGTCTTTCAGATAACCAAAACCAACCATGTTGGACTGACCCGCAAGGATGTAGACCTTGACCTTGCCATCGGACACTGGGGATGCATCGGATCGAGGCAAGATTGCGGGCACCTCGGCGGCCATGATGGTGGCACATTCGAGAGTAACACCAAGCATCAACGTCCCCATCAAGTGGTTCATTTTCATGGTGAATAATTTTTTGCACGTCATTGCCATGAAATACTAGACGCAGAGGGTGCTTGTTTCAACAACGGTGAAAGAAGGCGACCCACTCTGCAAAATTCAACGTGGATAAGAAAAAATCCACCTGAGCCGAATCCAAGTCAGTGGGGCCGATTGAAAAATATCTTACTGCCTCGCGTGGTCAATACCCATCACAAATGGAAGCAGCCTGAAAGAGCTTTTTTTGATCATGATCCAGTCCCTTCAAGAAATTTTGACTCACTAACAGGGGAAACCTGCCCTCCAGTCGATTATAGTTACAGCGATCTTCAAACCAACTGCGGCTCAGTGTCATATAAAGCAGTGGCCGATCAGAATCAGTCAAATTGGGAGTACCGCAGTGATACGTTCTAAAATCCCACATGAGACAGTCACCTGCTTTTGCCTTGGGCAAAACCGCGTGCTCATAGCTTAGGTTCTCGTCATCGTCAGGCACGTTAGACGCATTGCGGTGGCTGCCTGGCCAGATGGCTGTGGTTCCTGTCTTCTCATTCAAATCTACCAAGGGAATCGTCAGCGTGATCGCATAAGAAGGCAGGAAAGATCCAAAATCATGCATTTCTCGAAACAGTTTGCTGTGGTCAACGTGTAAATGTTGACGCTGACTCCCGGATGATGCCGATACAATACCAAAACTTTGGATGATCATTCCCTTTTTCAGAATGGATCTCAAAACAGGAAATAAAAGAGGCGACTGGTGCAAATCTGGGTGGTCAAAAGGAGGTTTTTTTATCACCGTATACATGCTTCGATCCTTGTCCCCCACATCAAGACAAACCTTGGGATGATCCTTCTCATTCAAACCCACGTATTCTTTCAAGTAAGCAGATCGAAGGTCCTCCAGTAGTTGACATTCAAAGACCCCTTGCAACCAGAGCATGCCTGAATTTCGAAATTCTTTGGAGATATCTGATAATCTGGGTTGATCTTGTTCATCATCAAATTGCGTAACATCACGAAGGTCGAATTTACTGCTGAGAGTTTCTTCTCCTGACACCAATTTGCTCATGAGGAAAACGTTACCAGATCTCAGATGTTTCTTGAAGTTAATTGCGACCACTGACTTGGAAAAGACACGTATCCCTTATCACCCAATTACAGAAATTGCTGTTATTTAATGGTTCATTTGTATATTTTTTAAAGGGTTCTCCCTGTGTAAAATGAAAGTCAGCCGACGCAACGCAATTAAAAAAACGGCAGCGGGCTTAACAAGCCTGATGATAGCTCCTCAATTCTTGAGAGCAGCTGAAGCTGTTAAGCCTTTTGGTGAAGACTATGCCAATCTCGAAACCCTCACTACAGGTGAATGGTGGAAACGCCCTGGCAACCTCACGACCCCTCTTAAAAATGGCCGCAAGGCAGCCCCTCCTAATCTGAATATCCCAAGGAATCAGGTAGTGGTATTCGCACTCTATACCCAGCAAAATGCGGTCCTGAAGCTGACGGCACAATTATTCCCCTTGAAACCGGGGGAACCACGCCAAGTGCGACTGGAGCTTAAATTCCCCGAAGAGGACTGGAAAGAGGTTGCTCAGGCAGAAGTGCTTTATCCGGGTTGGGATGCTCATTTCAGGATTGAAGAATGGGACGATTCTGTGGACGTCAAATATCGGGTTCGGCACGGTAAGGGAGCCAAATTCGAAGGCTTGATACGCAAGGACCCCAGAAACAAAGAAGAAATTGTCGTCGCAAATCTTTCATGCAATTCAAGTCGCACTACGGGACCCCGCAAGGAGATCGTGGACAATCTCCGCAAATTGAACCCTGATCTACTCTTCTTTGGAGGAGATCAGACTTACCGTCATACCGAACATACCGCAGGTTGGATCGAATTTGGATTGCAATACCGCGATATCATTAAGGATCGACCAACGGTTGCCATCCCGGATGATCATGATGTTGGACACCCAAACGTGTGGGGAGAAAATGGAAAACATTCAAGTATACCTGGCAATGCCGATGGCGGATATAAGTTTCCGGTGGATTATGTAAATCTGGTACAACGCCAACAGACATGGAGTCTGCCAGATCCCGTTGACCCTGACCCGGTCAATCGTAATATCGGAGTCTACTTCACCCGGTTGACCGTAGGAAAAGTAGACTTTGCAATCCTGGAAGACCGTAAGTTCAAAACGGGACCTGCGGGCAAAATCCCGCAAATGGGACCACGACCGGACCACATCAACGATCCCAGCTATGATCCTCGTAAGATTGATCTGGAAGGATTGGAATTACTCGGCCCCAGACAGGAAAAATTTCTGGAAGAATGGACGCAAGACTGGACTGATTCGGACATGAAGTGCGTTCTTTCGCAGACCGCCTTCTGTGGTGCAGTCCATATGCATGGTAGCAGGAACGGTCGGCTTCTTGCAGACCTTGATTGCAATGGGTGGCCTCAAACACCCAGCCGTCGCGCACTCTCATTGATCCGTAAAGCAAGGGCAGTGCATTTGTGCGGAGATCAGCACCTTGCAGTCGTTGTAAAGCACGGTATCGACCAGCATGGAGATGGTCCCTTTGGGTTTACTGGCCCCGCATTGGTCAACACTATATACGGACGTTGGTGGCATCCTGAAGATGAAAAACCGGGCCCCAACCCTGTTCCTGAGAGTCCACTGCCTTGGACTGGTGAATTTAAAGACGGGTTGGGCAACAAGATATCCATGGTAGCTTATGCAAATCCAGAAAACATCAAAGACGAGAAGAAGCGGGCCGATGGATTCGGCATTGCGCGCTTCAAAAAGAAAACGCGCGAGGTAGTTTTTGAATGTTGGCCCAGATTCAGTGACGTAGGCGATGGGAATAAAGCCCAATTTCCGGGTTGGCCGGTGACCATTCAACAAGAGGCCAATGATGGTCGAAAAGCAGTCGCGTATTTACCCGAGTATCGCTTTCGTGATGGCAGGGATCGTGTCGTCCAGATCATCGAAGAAAATACGGGTGAAGTTATTTACACGACTCGATCACACAAAGGAAGCATCAGACCAAAGGTCTTTTCCAACAGCAAACACACAGTCAAATTTGGAAATAATCTACCAGACGAAATCACACTGACTCAGGTTCAACCTTTACCGATCGACGGTTCATTTAAAGATACCGATTTTGTTAAAATCTGAAACCGCCCCAAAGTGTGAGGAAATGTTATTGCACCCTGTGGCATTGATTAAATTGTAGCAAAGCGATGAAAGCCCCCATGAGAACTCATCAAACAGTGAATACTGTTGCGTGAGCCTCCCCCCGTAGACTGACTGGTGGTTTTTAATCACTTTGACTTTATTTGTTCACATTGCAGTTGGGCGGACCTTATCCAATAGATTGCAAAACATGAACGCCAACGATCCCACGCACCCATAAGAATCCTATCACCTTTGTATCAAGGAATTTAAAAATATCACCTATCATCTTTCATAAGCCACTATTTTAAATGGCATCTCTCATGCTTTGACCGTGACAGGCGGCAATATGATCAGGAGATTAATTTCACAGCAGCGAGTCGATGCAGCACCTGAAAACTTTGAGCGTGAGAGGTGGATTGTAGTGTCTGATCTGGATGGGTCGCTGCTCGATCATTACTCCTACTCCTCGGAGGATGCAAGACCGGCGCTTGATCTCTTGAGGCAATTGGACCTGCCACTTATCTTGAATACCAGCAAAACTCTTCGGGAGACATTAGACATTGCTTCGGAAATCGGGATAAGAAGCCCCCTCATCGTCGAGAATGGCGGGGGTGTTTTTATTCCGAAAAAAAGCGCCAAAGGGAAATACTGGGCTGCAGAAAACGATTTATTACGCAGAAAGGAATGGATCCCCGTAGGTACTCGGCGGACTGATATACTGAAAACATTGAAGCATCTCAAATTTGAAAGGGATCTAAAATTCACTTCATTCGATGAGATGACGTTGCAGGGGTTGGAGATTCATACGGGACTTCAGAAAGCATCATTGCATGCTGCTCTGGACAGAGAATTCTCCGAGCCATTGCTCTGGAAAGACTCTCCAACAAATCTGGATTGGCTGAGCTCCAAATTGGAGAAAGCAGGGTTGCAAATAGTCAAAGGTGGCCGCTTTCACATGGTCTCAGGCAAGCACAACAAAGGCACTAGCCTTGACTGGATGCGGAGTTTCTTCAAAACCAGCGTGAGTAGTCACGTAAAAATCATTGCGCTTGGTGACGGCATGAATGACCTTCCAATGCTTGAGGCCGCGGACATCGCAATATGCATTCGGTCTCATGCAAATCCCACTTTGAAATCAAATCGAAAGACAATCATTACGAGTAACAAGACCGGGGTCCAAGGCTGGAACGAATCCGTACTCAGTCACCTCAGGAACTTACAGGCAGACCCATCCCTTGCCACTCACTAAAATTTGAAACTTACTAAAAAATTTTCAATTAATTAAAATGACAGACTTTTACCAAAACGGAACAATCACAACACTGCACCACCTGAGGAATCGCGGTCTGGATGACTTAGAAAAAGAATTAATCGAATTCTCCAAGGAACGTCCTATGACTCTGGTTCTTCCATGCCTGTATTCTGAATTGGAGAGAGAGGCCCTGAAAAATATTTTAGGGGAGCTCGGAAAGGTTCCATACTTATCCCAGATAGTGATCGGTTTGGACCGGGCAAATGAATCGGAATATCGAAAGGCTCTGAAATACTTTTCCGTTCTCCCTCAGAACCATGCGGTATTGTGGAATGATGGCCCAAGACTGAAAGAGATCGACTCAAAACTGAAAAAAGATTCTCTGGCCCCTCCTGAGCCGGGAAAAGGCTGTAACGTCTGGTATTGCATGGGCTATTTGACTGCATCTGATGATCAGTCATCCATCGCTTTGCATGACTGCGATATCACTACCTATGATCGATCCATGCTAGCTCGCCTGCTCTACCCAGTCGCACATCCATCCTTTAATTTCAGATTCTGCAAAGGATATTATGCTCGCTATGCCGATGGAAAAATGAATGGGAGAGTGGCTCGACTCCTGGTGACCCCACTGATAAAGGCGTTGATGAGAGTCGTAGGCAACCATGATCATTTGGTGTATCTAGATAGTTTCAGATATCCCCTTGCAGGTGAATTTTCACTGAGAACAGACGCCATACGCGACATGCGTATTCCTAATGATTGGGGACTTGAAGTAGGTATACTCTCTGAGATGAAGCGTAACTATTCGGTGAATCGCATTTGCCAAGCGGAACTAGCCGATGTTTACGACCACAAGCATCAAGATTTATCGCCAGAGGATGTCAATAAAGGTCTTTCAAAAATGTCTATGGACATCTGCAAGGCACTCTACCGCAAACTAGCCACAAACGGGGTTGTCTTTTCGACGGAACTCTTCCGCACTATCAAAGCCACTTACTACCGGACGGCATTGGACTTTGTAGAGGCCTTTGCCAAAGACGCGAAAATCAATGGACTTGAACTGGACACGCACAAGGAGGAGGCAACAGTTGAACTCTTTGCGGAGAACTTGATGAAGGCTGGACAATATTTCCTCGATCATTCGATGGATACTCCCTTTATCCCTTCCTGGAACCGAGTACTGAGTGCCATGCCGAACATCAACCATGAGCTAGCCGAAGCTGTGCATCAGGATATGAAATCATTTGGTTATCCCTCTTCTCAAAAAAAGCATACTCAATTACAAGTGGCTTAGTTGATGTCATAAAGCTCATGAATGGATCGAAGCAAGACACGGAGACCAGGAACGAGTGTATCAGTGGACTGATTCAGAAATTGGAGTTTATATACCCTGAAGAGAATTGCGAAAACCTGGCTCAGGCCTTGATCAATGCATTCCAAAGTTCTGGTCCAAGGCATTCCCTCCCCGCAGACAGTCAATCATGGGATCAACAAGATTGTTTTGTGATTACCTATGGAGATTCGATCAAGGCGCCTGATGTATCCCCCTTTGAGACTTTGTATGATTTTTTGAAGACCCGATTGCAGACTTATTTTTCTGGAGTTCACATTCTCCCATTCTTCCCTTATTCGTCCGATGACGGATTCTCCATTTCAGATTTCACCTCTATTCGGGGGGACTTGGGAAATTGGGGCGATGTTTCCAAAATAGCGGATACTTTTCGTCTCATGGCCGATTTGGTAATCAATCATTGCTCAGCAGACCACTCATGGTTCCAGGCTTATTGCAGGAGTGAGCCCGATTACAAAGACCATTTTATCGAAATAAGATCTGATCAAGATTTGAGCAAAGTCACACGACCCAGAACATCGCCTTTGCTCAGACCCATTCAAACAGAGGCAGGTGTCAAATATGTATGGTGTACTTTCAGTCACGACCAAATTGATTTGAACTATGCAAACCCAGAGGTCCTGATAAAAATGGTCAAGGTTTTGGCACATTACCTGTCAGCGGGGATTCGCGTAATTCGTCTTGATGCCATTGCGTATTTATGGAAAGACCTGCATACAAATTGTGTTAGCCTTCCCCAAACGCACGAGGTGGTGAGGGTTCTCCGCAGTCTGGTGGATACTTACGAAGAAAAGGTATTGCTGCTGACTGAAACCAATGTGCCGAATCATGAAAATTTAAGTTATTTCGGCAACGGCAACGAAGCTCACATCATATACAACTTTTCATTGCCCCCGCTTTTGTTGCATGCCCTTCTTGCAGGTCACAGTAGGCATCTTAAAGCATGGATGATGAGCATGCCGCCCGCACAGGAAGGAACGGCTTACTTTAACTTCATCGCATCGCACGACGGCATCGGCCTCCGCCCAGCTGAGGGATTGCTCGAAGAACAAGAAATGCGCACCTTGGTCGAAACCATGGAACAGATGGGGGGTAGTGTTTCCTGGCGTGCATCAGAAACCGGAATCCCATCACCTTACGAAATCAATATAGGCTTGTTCGACGCCTTGCGAATGACTTTCAAGACCGGTGTGGACGAATGGCATTTTGAGAGGTTCATTTCTGCGCATACCATCTTGCTCGCCATTGAAGGCATTCCGGGAATCTATATACACAGCCTCTTTGGCACGCCAAATGATCATGAAAAAGTTAAAACCACCGGACACAATCGCTCTATCAATCGACACCAATGGGATTTGGATTCATTGAATTCAGTTCTTGATGAACCCTCCAGTATCCATGCTCGGATCTTCAAGGGAATCCTGAGATTGATTGCCATACGGCGCAGGCAACCCGCGTTCCATCCAAATGCGACCCAATTCACTCTCCATCTGGGTCACCAAATATTTGCCTTCTGGCGTCAGAGCATTCGACGGGATCAAAGCATTTTCTGCTTGAACAATTTAAGTGATGAATTTGTTGAAATACAACTACGCGAGATCAATTTAATTTCTACCGACGCGTGGGTGGATTTAATCCTGGATAAAGCCGTTGAGGACACAAACGGCACGATGGAACTTTGCCCGTATCAGAGTGTTTGGCTCACCAATGCAAGGTTTTAGGAGAAGCTCCATTGAATTGCAGTCAATCTTTGACAGACAAGTTGCCAGTTGTTTTTTCAAGCAAGCGTCCCATGGTTAATCCCTGCACAATGATTGAAAATAAAACAACACAGTAAGTTGCCACGAGGATCAATTCACGTTCCTTACCCGAGGGTAATGCCAGTGCCAAAGCGACTGAGATAGCTCCCCTGAGACCGCCCCAAGTCAACAATTTAACCGCGTGTGGAATGAAAGGATCCCCCATGCGACGCAGCAGACTAACTGGCAACCAAACGCACATCAATCGAATCGCTAATACAAGGGGAATTGCAATCAGTCCGAAACCGACGGATTGAGGGCTCAGTTTCAAAATGATGAGTTCCAATCCAAGAAGAACAAATAAGATTGCATTCAGGATTTCATCTATCAGTTCCCAGAATGTATCCAGATGTTCTCTGGTTTTTTCGGACATCGCCATGACACGACCAATATTCCCCATCATCAAACCAATCACGACCATGGCCAAAGGGCCAGAAACGTGTAGTTTCATCGACAAAGCATAGCCACCCATCACAAGAGCCAGCGTCACGATCACTTCAATGGAGTAATTATCCAGTGATTTCAGCATACGATATCCGATATAACCCAGAGCCAACCCGATTCCTACTCCACCTACCGCCTCCTGAATGAAGAGTTTTGCAACAAAACCGGCTGTCATGGGTTCAGTCCCCGTGAGTACCTTTAACAAGACCAGAAACACAACGACTCCCACGCCATCATTAAAAAGCGATTCACCAACAATTTTTGTCTCAAGAGATTTGGGTGCCCCCATTTTTTTCAGCAAAGACACAACCGCGATCGGGTCCGTTGGTGAAATCAAGGCTCCGAATAGAAAGCAATAAATCCAGGATAGATCCATCCCGAGTATGGTCACAACTCCTTTGGTCGCCGCGCCTACGAGCAAGGTTGAAAGAACAACGCCTATCGTAGCCATAAAACTGATGATACGAAACTTGCTGAGAAGGTTCTCAAGGTTCATGTGAAGGGCCCCAGCAAAAAGCAAAAAACAAAGCATCCCCTTCATCAGCGCCTCCTCAAAATCAATTTGAGCAATCATTTGTTCAGCGGCTCCAGCCACACCGCTACCCATTGCCCCAAGGACAAGCAATCCCATCGAAAATACGGATGCGATGAACATCAAGCCAATCGTCGTCGGCATACGAACATATTTCTCATTGAGAAATCCACAGACGGCAGCGACTGTTATTAATAGTGCCGTTAATTCAAAGATTGTCATAAATATCAAGGGTATGGAGTAAATCCAACAGGTCACCAACCTATGTGGGCTTGCCTACTTGTTTCAAGTTGATTTGGATGCGCGATTCAGATTAATCGATACATTTCAGGATCCCATGGTCTTCGATAACCGCTGCAACATTGCCCAAACTGATGAATTGTACATATAGCATGGGTGATCAGACACGTGACTTCGTATGCCCTGAGCGCCCATGCATGCATGATGTTTATCACTGTGTCAGAAACCCAAGGCGGTTGCTTCGCGCAGCAACTCGCTGTGCAATTTTGCCGGGGAGTCCAGAGCAAGCCAACCGATGGGTTTTTCCTGGTCAGGGCGAAAATCCGTCCCGTAGGATTGAGAACCCGAAAGAAACCAAGCCTCATGGGAACCTGATTGGAATTCAAATCCCTCTACCGCGTCACCAGCCACAAGCCGCGCTTTTTCCCAGAAGACACGAACGGCTTTGGGAGGTTTACCATTCGCTTCGCCACTATTTTTCAAAAACACTTCCACCGTTCCCTGCTCGGATGTCCTGAGATCACACTCCCACTTCGCTTGTGGCACTCGTCCATCCCTCACTGCGGCCAAAGTGGGCCATGACCAATTCATGCGATCCCCAACCACCGGCAATCGAAACCAGATCAATCCTTCCATGCATTCCGGTCGTTGATGCTGCCAGGTTCGAATAAGCTCCACGATCGCCTCGGGCTCGGACCACGCCTCTTCCACGGTGGAAATCAAGGGCCAATGAGTCGGCAAAGTTTCAGCCGAGAGTCCCACAAACTTGGACTTCTCATCAAACGCCATTAAATAACCATATGTAGGGAGAGCCACACGAAAGGGCATTCCAAATCCACCGGCGCGCTCAACCGCTCGCTTGGCTGCCTCGGGATCACAAAGCGTCACTGCCTGCCCGTAAGATTTGGGTGGCGTCACTGAGTGGACCTGTAAAACGTAGGCGTCCACTTTTTCGATCAACGATCGAAAAGAGGCCCGATCCAGCCAACTTGGTAATGCAGTGATCACCAATGGAGTCGGAGCAATGGCCACTCGAATCGCTTGGATCCATTGCATGTAGCCCGACAGTTTGGATTCCGCACAATCGAAATCAATCTGAATTTCAGCAACGGTCATCGAATGATCGTTTGCTTCGGCAAGCATGGATTGACAAATATTCACCAGCCAACGAGTGCGTTCGTCCTCCTCATGAAATGGACCGGAGAATGAACCGATACGCAAACAAAGGCCGATTTCCTGTCCGGTTTGTCGCAGGGTATCGAAGTCCAAAGCCACATGGCGCAGCGGCTCGCCCTGATCTGTCCAGCGCACCTCAGCATGCAACACGGCCAATTGGCGGAAGGAAGAGGCGTGTTCCGATATCGATTGCTTCACGTGATCATTCCAATCACGTTGCCACAGGTAAGCATCCTGCAGCATTGGGCCCGAAGCCGTTCGCATGGGCCGCACACGGGGCCAGGCAGCGGCCAGACCAAAGAGCAGTAAAGCTCCCCAGAAAAACATTTTTCGCGGATCGTTTTTGAAGCAACGAAACATACCATTCAGAATCCAAATCCGATCAGAATAACTTTAATTCCACTGAAACGCTGTCTGGAGGCTTCGGTTTATCAATGGCAAGATTGCCGTTTTCATCCAATGCTGGAAACCAGTGCAATTGTTCGGCCGCTTTACCGATTTCGGTGTCTGGACATCGTCTCACCAGGGCTTTATAAAAGCGATCTGCAGCCTTGGGATTGATGTTCTTGATCCAAGCACCTGCTTCGCAAAAGGCTCGAGCCGTATCAACCTCATTGTCAGGCATCCATTGTAAGGCATTCCATGCGATGTCGGCTGCAATGAAACGATAATGATACCTTTGGAAGGGTTCAAGACGAGTCTCAGCCGCTCTCCGCAACTCTTCCTTTGTCGGAGTAAGCTTGGTATTTCCGTCCCTGAATTGACGTGCTTTCAAAGTAACCCCCTCTTCAAAGTTTCCATCGTGAATGGCCCAGTCAGGCCCCAACTCAGTAGCGATCAACTCCAAGCCGAAATAACGCGTCGTCCTGGCGGCATCCCATAGTGCTTTTGCACGCAGTGCAGGCGGTTGAGCACTGGAGCGGCCCGCTCTTAGGTTCATTGCAAGCAACTGGTGTTGCTCACGCCATTTCGAAGGATAATAAGCAGTGGCTTCCCTGTCTTGATTTTCCCGGGCCAGACGCCGAGCCAGTAAATATCGAATTCGATAGTGCGTCGTCTCCTCCAGGGTGCTGAGCCTTCCACCATTTAACGGAGAAGCATTGGACGTCAAGGCCGGCCAGGTACGATCCACGTATTCCTTCAGTTCATCGAGGGACAGGACACGTTCCGCGACATAAGCTCCATCCATCCAGTAACCCGCCCGAAGCAATGTATCCATCGCTTTGATAAATTCACCCCGATGCAATAAATGGAGACCCAATTCACCCTGAGGTTGATCGGAGCCATTGGAGAGGGCCGATCGATAAATCAGGCCAGGCTGATCACCGATCAGGGATCGGGTGGCACCGGAGGCATAGAGGGTAGTATCCATGTCCTGCGGGTTTGGGAAATGTTCCACGACCTGCGTCAGCATGTCCATGGCTTCCTGGATATGACCTTTTCGAAATAAAAGTTTTGAATGCAACCATGCAGATAGAATGCCGTCCCGCGGTGCCTGGCCGAGTAAACGTTCACTCAAATCATAAAGACCACGCTGGTACACGGCCAATGCAAGTAATTCGAATAAAGGATCTTTTTCAGAAGTGGCAGCTTCAACAGCGGAAACCCATGCATTTACAAGCTCGATTTCTTCGGGAACGTGCAGGTCCCATGGAGAACGATGACGTGAAGTCAAATAAGCCGTGACGACCCTTCGAATCTTTGGAGTTTGTGCCAAATCAGCAAAACTTCTCGGCCCCTCCCGAAAGGCTCGATCCAAAGTCCAGCGAATAGAAACATCGGCCGATGGAACGTCCCCAGTGTTCAATTGTTCGAGGTAGAGATCGATGGCTTCCCTGTATTGACTCTTCCTCAGATACGATCGAGCCGCCCAGCCTAGACTCGATGCAGCCAGTCCCAGACTATCTACAAAACCTTGATCAACCAGAGAACGGACATGGCGAAAGCGGATGATCGCGTGATCCGGATGCGTATCGACGTCGAGTTTACCAAGCATGAATTCGGCCCAGATTGATCGGTATCGACGTTGCGATTCGGGTAATTCCAGGACCTTCAACCATCGAGAGCGAGCCTTGGCAAAATCACTTTGATGGAATGCAATTGCGCCCTCAAAATAGAGGGCGAATTCAGTCGGCAACCCCTTCGTTACCTCGGGAGCACTCATGGCAGGCGGTTCTGGCTTTTTCAATAACCAGAGATCAGATCCTGCACCCCATTGATGCAATGCCTTACGATATGCAATCAACGATTTTCTAGCAACACGATGATCTTCCAGCACTTGAGCCCTTCCAGGCAGATCCATGGACGAATCCATCAAGGAGGCACGAAGATCCTGTAAGGCCGCATCCAACGTTTGTTCTGCCTCGTTCTTGTCTGAACGAACCGTCTTGTACATGGAGGAGGAATCTTGGCTGATGCGCCTTAATACCTGTTTGTAGTGAGTCGAGGGTGCTTTCAGTATTTCCTGATCCCCCCGGATGAGCAACCAGTTGGGAAACCATGGACCGCAGGCCCAAACCAGCGAAATGCTGCCGCCCAGTAAACACACAGCGATCACTGTATATTTCTTAAAACAGGGAATCCACTTTGTAACGGGCATAGGAACAGGTTTAATCGCGGATCAAGGTCTCAGGTCTCATTGCGTTTGCAGGGTCATCGTACCACCGAGGGGCTTCAGGCAAACAGGGTCAAAACGGCAGCTTGTTTCAGCAGGGTTGATCAGAATTTCGCAACAGTATTGTTTCATTCCATGGAATGCCAGTAAAACCTGTGAAGTCTTCATCGTTCTGACAAACGCAGGCTTACCGCGCGATACGTTCCAATGAAGCCCTGTATCCCTTCTTCTGGATGGGTGGGACGAGATAGAATATGTGGATTTGAGCCAAGGGAATTATCCCTTCGATGGGGTTTCTGTTGACTGCTTGGGAACAGGCTGTGATGGCAATTGAACGCCTTTGTAATCGTGTCCGTTCAGACTGCGAACAACCGATCGCATCCAGGCATGCAAGGCTTTTTTCATACCGTTGATTCGCGCAGAGTGTTCACCGTATCCCGACAGGTCTTTTGTCTCCATGGGATCGCGATTCAGGTTGTATAGTTCATACTTCTCGCCGTTGATTCGATGTAATTTCCACGGCCACTGGTTCCATGCAGCATGACCGGTTGCCGTTCCCTCGGCAAATTGAGGAAACGCTTCCACATCTTTTTGGATTCGCTGGGGATTATGAGGTAAGGGCTTGCCGGCTTGTTGTTGTTCCATGATCGCTTTCTGAATGCGGTCACTCCAGGTTCCCTGCCCATCCTGGAGAAGGTGCCAGAATCCCATGGGCCTGATTCGGCTGTCCGATTCACCCGCAATGATGCGACTGATGTCCATCCCGTCCAGAGGATGGGGGAAATCGCCTTTGATCCCAGCCATGGCAAGCAAGGTGGGATACATGTCGCAAGTCCATGCTGGAACCGCCGTTCGCCCACTGAGGCTGCGAGCAGGCCATTCAATGATGGATGGGATTCGAAGCCCCCCTTCGTAAATACTGCCCTTTCTCCTGCGGCCGCCCGAGGATGCCTCCGCAAGGCCTCCATTGTCACTGCAATACCAAAGGAGCGTATTGTCAGCAATTCCCATCCCTTTCAGTTCGCGACGCAAGCGACCCACCTGCTGGTCCAACAAGGTGATCTCCCTGTAATACCCCGCCTGCTTTTCTCCTTCATAAAGGGTTGGACCATCCGGAACTTCCTGATGTGGATCATGTGGGGACGGAAACCAGATGACGGCAAAAATCGGTTGATCACGGTCTTTATGCTTACCGAGGAAAGCAAGTGCATCATCCATTGCGATGACGGACCCCTTGCCCTTCCTGTGCTCTATTATTCCGTTTCGGCTCAAGTAGGGATCGTTGTCGAAAAAATTCAATCCAATCACCCATTCATCAAAACCCATGCCCGATGGGTTGCATGGCGAGTCCGGTTGCCCCGAACCCAGATGCACTTTACCGAAGATCCCAGTCACATAGCCACTTGCCTTCAGCGTTTCCGCAAGAGTCTGCTCGTGCGGACGCATGTAGCGGCCGTGATTGGTCACTTTCGTCCTGATGGGGTGGCGTCCAGTCATGACACTGGCACGGGTGGGTGAGCAAACGGGTGCAGCGGCATAGAAGCGATCAAACACAAAGCCATCTTTTGCCATGGAATTCAGTTCTGGAGTCTGTACAAATGGATGGCCGTTGTAACCCGTGTCCCCCCACCCTTGATCATCGGCCATGACGAGGATGATGTGCGGCTTGCGGGGCTCCCCCTTTTCTTCGAAATGCGGGAGAAATGAACCCGTCGAAGGCTCGTCACTGAGTACGACTGCATGCATCAGGCATATCGCCCATAAACTGATTAAACTTTTCATTTGAATACCGAAGATCAATGTTTGTTTGAGACCCGGGCATTACCTCTGAATTGAGCTCCGGATCGAGTGTGATTCATGACCAACCATTGGGCGTCAAACCCTACCATCAGGAAAACATCACATACATGGCTATCTTTTGTGACAAAAGTGAAGGAGATGCAATGAAGTCCCCGTCGATGCGATTGCCTCAAGATAACCCAGACACAGGGCCAGGAGATCCCGAATAATGCAGACACATCAACACCGCACAGGGTATAAAAAAACGGAAGGCGTGTGAAGCCTCCCGTTCGAATGAGTCATTCAAAATGTCTGGTATACTCAAAGACCAGCTGCGACGAGATCGCCGACTTCCGTGGTTGAGTAACCCATACGCCCGGCACCCAGGTCTTTGATGTTCTCACGTGTGACGCGGATCACGGTATCTTCAATGCACTTGGCTGCCTCGGTTTCACCAAGAGAATCCAGCATCATTTGTCCCGCACAGATGGCTGCGAGAGGGTTGATGACATTTTGACCGGTGTATTTGGGTGCGCTTCCACCGATTGGCTCGAACATGCTGGTACCTTCAGGGTTTATGTTACCGCCAGCTGCGATTCCCATTCCTCCCTGAACCATGGCGCCCAAATCTGTGATGATGTCACCGAACATGTTGTCCGTCACGATCACATCGAACCATTCAGGATTTTTAACAAACCACATGGTGGTGGCGTCGACGTGGGCGTAATCGCGTTTGATGTCGGTGAAATCATTATCACCGATTTCATTGAATGCGCGCTCCCAGAGATCAAAAGCATACGTGAGTACGTTGGTCTTGCCGCAAAGTGTCAGTTTATTCTCCTTATTGCGACGTCGCGTGTATTCAAACGCAAAACGAAGACAACGTTCCACACCACGACGCGTGTTGATGCTTTCCTGCACGGCTACTTCATGGGGCGTGTCCTTGAAGACAAATCCACCCGAACCCGTGTAGAGGCCTTCGTTGTTTTCACGCACCACGACGAAATCCACATGCTCGGGTTTCTTGTCTTTCAATGGGCAGAATCGTTCGTCATACAATCGAACGGGACGCAGGTTGACGTATTGTTCGAGTTCGAATCGAAGTCGCAAAAGAATACCTTTTTCAAGGATACCTGGTTTAACATCGGGATGTCCGATAGCTCCCAGAAGGATGGCTGGGAAATTGCGTAAATCATCCGCAGCGCTATCAGGCAAGGCTTCATTGGTTCGGAGATAACGATCGCCACCGAAATCAAAATCAGTGTAATTGAGTTTGAAACCAAACTTGGCACCTGCGGCGTCCAAGACTTTGATCGATTCGCGGACAACTTCAGGTCCGGTTCCGTCACCACCAATGACTGCTATGTCGTAACTCTTCATGGATTTGCTTATTCAGTATAATAATTCAATGGCTCATTTTCTTCTGAAGGCATCTGAGGGTCCATACCCGGAATTGGAAAGGCCATCCATTTCCACTGAATCAAAACAACAGTGACATGAAAAGGGCCTTTTCAGGGAGATTGGACCCAATAGGGATACGGCCAGACGCCTCAGCTTCAAGAACCAAGAAAGGAAAAGCTACACTAGCTTCGAATGATTGAAAAGCACTTTCACGCAGGACTAGAGGCCCAGGACCTTGCGGCCTTCAGGAGTGATCATGGATTGATGCCAGGGTGGGTCCCATACAATTTCAACCGTGGCATCGGCAACTCCGGGAGCTGTCAGAATTTTCTGCTGAGCATCGTCAGCAATCACCGGCCCCATCCCGCAACCGGGTGCCGTAAGGGTCATTTTAACTTCGACTCGATACTTTCCCTCCCCCTGATCCTCGGACTTGAGATCGTAAATCAGCCCTAAATCAACAATGTTGACAGGAATTTCAGGGTCGAAGCAGGATCGCAAGGCTTCCCATACGATTTTTTCGCTGTAGGTGCCGCTGGGAACTTGCTTCTCTTTGCCTGACACATCATTTTCACCTGAGCCTGTGCGACCAAGCGCATCTGCATCTTTGCCGTCGATTCGAAACAGCCCCTTCAGGGTTTGTATGGTGAAGGTGCCACCCAAATCCTGTGAAATGTAGACCTCCATACCTGCAGGGAGTACGGATTG
The DNA here is from genome assembly GCA_943788245.1 of uncultured Verrucomicrobiae bacterium. GTDB lineage: Bacteria > Verrucomicrobiota > Verrucomicrobiia > Limisphaerales > AAA164-E04 > AAA164-E04. The sequence continues at coordinate 45,514 of CALSPN010000015.1, forward strand.
GTCACCTGAAGGTATTTGCACGGCATCGCAATCACGCGTCAGTTTGGTTTCCTTGGATTTTTCACTCATGTTGTGGATATGTTAGCCCCAGCTCACAGGATTGCAATGGGCGTTTCGAACGCGATTCAAAATTACAAATCTGAAATACGAAACCATTCGACACCGGCTGACTTTAAGGACCATAATAAAGGTAGTTATGGTCTTTCTATTGGACCCACCACGATAATTTGACTAATGCAAAAAAAGAAGTGAGCGAAATCCTTGTCATTGGACACCGTAATCCAGATACCGACAGTATTTGTGCGGCCATCGCTTATGCCGATTTCAAGCAAAAGATCGGCATGCAAAATGTTATCCCTGCAAGGTGTGGAGACATCAATGATCGGATTGACTTTGTATTACGGAAATTCGGAGTAGCTCCTCCCCGATTCGTTGCGGATGTGCGTCCAAAAGTAAGGGACGTCATGCAACACCGGATTATCCGCGTCTCTGAGGACACTAGTGCATGTGAAGCATTGGCCATCATGGATCAGCATAACATCCGTACGCTGCCGATTCTGAATGATGAGAACGAATGCCATGGTTTGGTCTCCGTTTTCAAGATGAGCAAGTTTTTCTTGCCCTCGCATGCGAGACTTCAAGATACCCGCCGAATCCTTACCAACCTGAAACAACTCAAAGAAACCTTGGGCGCTGATTCAGTCGAACTGCAAGCCCCGGAACAGGAGGAGGAATTAATCCTGATGATTGGTGCCATGCGCATGGATTCCTTTGAAAGAAGACTTCAGGATTATGATCCCAGTAAACTGTTATTGGTGGTAGGAGACAGAGAGGACATCCAGCTCTACGCGATTGAAAAGCGAGTGAGAGTCATGGTGATCACAGGTGGACTGAATATCAGTAAAGGCATTCGATCTCTTGCAAAGGCAAATGGAGTATCCATCCTTATTTCGGAGCATGATTCTGCAACCACCGCGATGTTGTGTCGTGCAGCGGTCGCAGTAAAGCATATCAAAACAGAACATTTCCTACACTTCAACGAGGATGAATCCCTGAATTCTATTCGTGACATGGCCATTTCCTCGCAGTTTCAGGCATTCCCAGTCATGGATGCCTACAAGCGGGTAGTTGGTATTTTGTCCAAAACAGATTTCGTTAAGCGGGTAAAGAGGCAATTAATCCTTGTAGATCACAATGAACTTTCACAAGCGGTCAAGGGGGCGGATCAAGTCGATATTCTTGAAATAATCGATCATCATCGCATCGGCGCATTGACAACGCAACAACCCATCTTGTTTGTCAATCGTCCGGTAGGAAGTACCAGCACGATCATCACTGAGATGTTCAGGAACGCCAATCTGGAAATAAGCAAGCCAGTCGCAGGTTTGTTACTGTCAGGAATCATCTCAGACACCTTGAATCTGACTTCACCGACAACGACCGAAACGGATTCCATTATGCTCAAGCATCTGGAGGCCCTCACTTCAGTGAATGCAGCAGAATTTACTGAGGCCCTCTTCAGCTCTGGATCTGTGCTAACAAACCGCACACCAGACAAGGCGATTACCAATGACTGCAAGGAGTATAACGAGCAGGGCAAAACTTTTAGCGTTGCTCAGATCGAGGAAATTGGTTTTAAACAATTTTGGCTTGAGAAGGATCACCTTCATCGGGCACTGGAAGAATATCGCATGCAAAATCGATATGTTTTTTCCTCCCTGCTAGTGACTGATGTTGTCCGACAATCTTCACTTTTGTTGATATCAGGCAACAAGCACCTCAAGAAAGCGATCCACTATAATCAGGTTGAAATCGATGTCTATGACTTACCCGGAATCGTTTCAAGGAAGAAGCAACTCCTTCCATATCTAGCCAAGTGTCTTGATAATGCACTACAGAATGAAATGAGTGATCTGCCTGTGGACTAAAGGAGCAGAGTCATAGTGGGCCACTGCTGCATGTGAATAAGTTGTGAATAACTTTGACTGGCGCGGCAAATGCACGCGAGTTATATTTTGATATAGGCAGGCTGGTGGGTAGAAACCTCTCGTGCAATCTGGTTTGAAGTAACTCAAAAGTAGTATCTAAGTCGTGCGGTGTAAAAGACCTCCAGGGTTTCATCCTACCAGCTAGCCTTTAATCCGCTCATTTTCCTTCTTCACGACTAGCCACAAAAACTCAAGAGTAACCTTCTTGGCAGAGCTAGATAGTCAATTCCAATCGTTAGGCTCAAACACATAGATCCTCGTTGTTTCAAAAATATGAAGGATCAGGCTTGCGGTCAAAAGCTATTTCAAGTGAAAGGCGAGCCTGACACAATGATTTAAAGGGGTGACAGTCATCGACACATGAGCATCTGCTCGCCGCCATTATAAGCAACATCAACCACCATGATATGCGCAAAGCCCCTGCTTTGCAGCCAATACAATAAGGAGGATCTCGAAAAGAATACCATTTTGAATTCGCTCACGGAATTCCCCGATGTATGCCACATATTTTGCAGCGAGTAATCAACAAAAGACAGAGCATCAATTGACCGGCGCTTTTCGCAGGACCTTGAGCGCTTCGGGGTCTTTGTAATGCCTTTTCAACCCTGATTCAGTCAGCAGTTTCGCCGGAACGCGGCTGATAAATTCTGGAAAGGTTCTCTCAGCACCTTTGCGAAGTTGAAGCTGCCCACTCTTAGACTCCCAAAACTCTACCTGCGCTTCATGCAAAGCTCGCGCAGCTTCGTCAGGGCTCATCGTCTCTCTTTTCCCCATCATCCAGACAAGTTCAGGGTCCCCGGGCAATGCAACAGGAAATGGTATGAACTTCACTTTCACCTCCGGTTCGATGTCCTCCTCTTTCATTGGAATGTCATTCAACTCGATGGAGCTGACCAAAGGTCCATTTGGAACATTCAATTCTACGTTCAGAGTACCATCCTGCTCATTCACTGCAAAATCGATCAGATCACGACCAAACGTCTCTTCGAAACGATTTGTCACCTCTTTCAAGGTCTCGTCCTTCAGGTCAGGCAACGGGCAGCGACGGCAGAACTCTTGAAATGCAGCGGACTGCTTCTTCCTGTCCATTTCTTTTCGAATACCATCCAAAATTTTCTGGGCCAAATGTGAATCCTGGGTGGTCTTTGAGAGGACCGCCTCTAACAGTTCCACTACCTCTTTTTCAGTTAATTGATTTTTTGCCATGAACGTGTTGATCTGATTTTTGCAAATTGCCTGCGACTAACGAGGGGATTCTTTTGCCCAATGAAAACGTGAACTTCAATCCTTAATTGGGTTATTCAATATCTTTCTTTACGCATTCTACAATTCTGTCCATATTTGGCGCACATTCCTTACATGAAAACAAAAGCCAAGACCTTGAACATGGTGCTTGTGAGCATGCTGCTGGCATTGCTTTCAAATCTTCATCTGAATGCTGACTCTAGGCCTAACATCCTTTTGATCATGTCGGATGATATGGGCTTTTCTGACATTGGTTGTTACGGCAGTGAAATTCACACGCCGAATTTGGATCGCATGGCCGCAAGTGGCCTGCGCTACACTCAGTTTTACAATGGTGCCCGATGCTGCCCAACACGCGCATCCCTGCTGACTGGACTTTACGCACACCAAACGGGTGTCGGACACATGCTTGGAAATCGAGGATTGCCCGGCTACCAAAATGGTCTAAACCGCCACAGTGTGACAATCGCCGAAGCGCTCGCCACTTCAGGTTACCGCACCTACATGAGTGGTAAATGGCATGTCACGACACACACTCAGCCTGAGGGGCCCAAAGATAATTGGCCACTGCAGCGTGGTTTCGAAAAATTTTACGGCACGATCATCGGGGCAGGAAGCTTCTTTGACCCCCACACGCTCTGCCGTCAGAATACTTTCATCACTCCAGTGAACGATCCTGATTACCAGCCTAAAAATTATTACTACACAGACGCTATCACTGACAATGCAGTTCGATTTCTGGATGACCATTACGGATCATCAGAATCTGAACCTTTTTTCATGTATGTATCCTACACTGCAGCTCACTGGCCAATGCACGCACTTCCTGAGGATATAGAAAAGTACAAAGGGGAGTATGATCTAGGCTACGATTTCATCAGGGAGCGCCGCTTCGAACGCATGAAGCAATTGGGCATTATTGATGAGACCACGAAAATGAGTCCACCCGCAGGCGACTGGAACCGAACACCTCACAAGGAATGGGAAATTAGATGCATGGAAGTTTATGCGGCCATGGTAGACCGAATGGATCAAGGAATCGGAAAAATAGTGCAGTCATTGGATACCCGGGGAGCGCTGGACAATACATTGATATTATTCCTGCAGGATAACGGTGGGTGTGCAGAGGGATTTGGAAGAGGAGAAAACGTCAATGCCAATTGGCTGAAAGCCGTTAAGGACCGGTCCCCTATGGGCAAAGATGAGCTACAACCCACACTTTGGCCCCCTATGAAGACCCGGGATGGCAAGCCGGTTCAAGGAGGTCCGGGCGTCATGCCTGGACCAGCAGACACATATATTGCTTATGGCCGTCATTGGGCAAATGTCTCAAACACACCTTTCAGGGAATATAAGCATTGGGTCCACGAAGGTGGCATTTCCACCCCTCTCATTGTGCAATGGCCAGCTAAAATAAAGGACGCAGGCTCGCTGCGTAAACAACCGTCACATTTGATTGATGTGATGGCTACCTGTATCGATATATCACACAGCTCCTACCCCGAAGTTTACAAGAACCGAAAAGTTCACCCCATGGAGGGCAAATCCCTCCTGCCTTCTTTCTATGGCTCTCCCATCGAGCGTGATTATATTGCCTGGGAACATGAGGCCAATTGCGCAATACGCATGGGGGACTGGAAACTGGTCCGGAAGGGTCGAATGAACACCGGGGATCTCGAACCTTGGGAACTGTTTGATCTGTCCAAAGACAGATCAGAACTTAATGATCTTTCTTTGGACCAACCAGAACGGGTTAGCCAAATGGAAAAGAAGTGGATGGAGTGGGCATCACGAGCCAATGTTCATCCATGGCCTTGGAGCAAAAAGTAATCTGCAGCACAAAGAGCTGAAATGAGAGGTGCTGTATTTTTTTTTGAGAATCCAACCATCATGTGTTATGTTTTTAATTATCGTTTTAAAGTTCAATCATGAAAAAAATAAAACGAGACGAACTATATCGTCATTTGAATTTGTTCTTAAAAAACCGAGGTGTTGAACTCAAGGATGGCTCCCAGCTGTCCCAGCGCCTCGAGGAAGGGTGTCTTGTCCTGAGCGACACTATCAATAAAACTCAAACTGCGATTGGCCGGGCCAAAAAAGAAATTGGTCGTGCTAAGCAGGAAGTTGATGGAAAAATCGATAAAGTACGAGAGATTATCCACACAAAAACGGCTCCCCCAAAAAAAACGAAATACACCCAAAGAACAAATGAAGAAAACCAAAAAGAAAGCCGCTAAAAAAGCACCGGCAAAGAAGAAGGTGGTAAAAAAAGTTGCTCCTAAAAAAGCAGTCAAGAAATCACCGATAAAAAAGAAAGCCGCTCCTAAGAAAGTGGTAAAGAAGGCAGCTCCCAAGAAAAAAGCCGCTCCTAAAAAAGTGGTGAAGAAGGCAGCTCCCAAGAAAAAAGCCGCTCCTAAGAAAGTGGTAAAGAAGGCAGCTCCCAAGAAAAAAGCCGCTCCTAAGAAAGTGGTGAAGAAGGCAGCTCCCAAGAAAAAAGCCGCTCCCAAGAAAGTGGTGAAGAAGGCAGCTCCCAAGAAAAAAGCCGCTCCTAAGAAAGTGGTGAAGAAGGCAGCTCCCAAGAAAAAAGCCGCTCCCAAGAAAGTGGTGAAGAAGGCAGCTCCCAAGAAAAAAGCCGCTCCTAAGAAAGTGGTGAAGAAGGCAGCTCCCAAGAAAAAAGCCGCTCCTAAGAAAGTGGTGAAGAAGGCAGCTCCCAAGAAAAAAGCCGCTCCTAAGAAAGTGGTGAAGAAGGCAGCTCCTAAGAAGGCCAACCGGAAAAAGGCCTCACGCCGTTAATTATCTCATTTGGATGTCCCCCTCTCGTTGTCATACTAGATTGTATGATGACGCTGAGGGGTTTTTCGATCAGCCCAAATTGGCGGTCAGTTCATTCGATTTCTTCAAGCAGCTTCCTCATACGCTTCTCAGACGCAGGGCGAGGAGTTCCCAATTCCTGAGCAAAGAGTGATACTTTGTAGTCCTCAAGCATCCACCGAAGTTGCGACCACTTCCCCCACCTTGGGTCCTCTGCCGTCAATCGATGGTAAGATTCATTAAGTTTATTTACCCAAGGTTGCAGCCGAGCAGATTTTTCCCGGTCTTTGACAGCGTTGGAACGTGCTCTTTCACAACGAATCTGCATCGCTTTTAGATATTTTGGATAGAACTTTAATTGAGAAAACGGCACATGAAGCAACCAGCGCGAAGGAAATAACGAAGCCAAGTCAGCCGCAAGACCAGAATAAGGTTTTGGATCCATCTCGAGCTGATGTTTAAATTCCAGAGTCTTGTTAAAAAGATCAACTGCTTCCTGCCAAAAACCCATGATGCGTGCTCGGGCTTGCTGAATGGTTTTGTCGAAATGCAATTTTTTTAGAGGCAATAACTCTGGACACTCAAAAAGGTAAGATATCAAATTTGAATAAGCATCCGCGGTAAATTCCTCCAAGCTCCCCATGGAGACATAGTAGGTTCGTGCCACTGTTAGAACTTTACCTGATGCAAGGTCCTTTTGCCACCAGGATAATTCACGTTCGAATTGACGGGCGCAGATAGCCGCCCACCCAAGCCTGGTCGCCGCTTTTGCATCGGCGATCGAAGGGAAGAGGCGAACAGACAATACAGCATCCTTGATATGCAGACCGGGATAAGCATAAAGCGCATGCTGACCTTGTTTCCCCACCAAAACCTGCTTAGGTAAATCCCCAAAACTCCACGTGGAGACATCATGTTTTTCCCATTTCCGACATGCATCTTCCCATGTTTCTTGATGCACTTCTTTACGATGTGCCTGTACGACTTCCTCGACGCGTTGCAGACGCTTGCCTTCATAAACCTTCTTCCCTCTGTGATTCCAGCACCCTGACGCGAGGACGAATATGATCAGGCAACACTCCGATATCCCAATCTGCCTTTGAAACCTGAATGTCAAACCGATCTCTCAGCCACCGGATCAGCCGATCAAGATAATCTTTACATCCACAGTCATTCAACGCCGCCGCGGCTGCTCTTGCTCGCTCCTGAACAGGCATTAACACCCTGCGTTGTGATTTCGAAAGTGACTTCAAAAGCTGTAAAACAAGGGCTTCATGATGTCCTGGAATAAGCCAGGGAAGCTCCCAATCTGAAAGGAGTTCAGCCACCTCTGGCAACATGACAAGGGTCACACCGTCATGCTGCTCCCCTGGAGCATAGGCATATTCAACAGTGATCTCATGGCCAGCAAAACCAACTTTACCAGGGAAACCTCCCGTATCTTGCCTTAAGACTTCATCTAAGAGTAGATCTTCCTCCCGTATGATCAATGATTCCAGATCTCCAGGACTGCGCCTTAAATGGTGCTGGAGAGCAGGAATGGACGTGACCTCCTGCGGCAGTTTTTTGGCATAAAAATCATAGAGCAAATCATCCAGCATCATGAAAGATCCATGCCGCACACGCGTCAACCGTTCTTCGACAGACTGAATCAAGCGATTGTTGGATTCAGAGAATGGAAGATTCATCGCGTCACGCTCTTTGACCAAACCTTCAAGGATCATAATTTCTCGGGCGGCCTCCGGATTCGATCGCGCAAAATCAGCCTGACGAGCGATGACTTCCAGCCCATTGAACCTCACCACTTCAGTACAGACCACTCGCCCCGTAGGCCCGTGCCAACGAGGGTTCAGGTAGGAATACTTGCAGAGATGCGCTCCAAGTTTGATGATCCATGCGGGCTGGATGACAGCGTTGGTTCGAGCGTAGTTCCTGGATGTTTCAATCATTTCGGCCGAAACAACCCATTCCCCCTGCCCCTTGAGTCCTTGCCTGGAGGATTTGCCTTCTTTGGATTCGTCCTTGGATTTCTGGCGCTCAAACAACGTGGAACCAGGAAAAATACTCACCTGCCTACCGGAAGCGGTGGCAAACAGGTTCCGCTCTTTTCTTCGGGACGACCGGCTTAGTAATCCGGACAAAATACAACGATGGATGGAGGCATACCACTTCTGCTCCTCCTCTCTGGATCTGGCTGTCTCCTTAGGGGGTTTTACCTGTTTTCGCTTTTCACCCAGCACCGAATGAATTTGCTGGTAAATATCACGCCATTCCCGCAAGCGCATGTAAGAAAGAAAATGGGACCGGCAAAATTTCCGGAGTTGATTCTGGGTCTTCAATCGTTCCCATTCATCATGAAAAACATTCCAGATATTCAGCAAGGTCAGGAAGTCAGATTTGGGGTGAATGAACCGTTGATGAGCCAAGTCAGCCTGATGCGCAAATTCCATGGGGCGCTCCCGCGGATCTTGTATGCTCAGGCCAGCCCCGATGACAACAACCTCCTCCAGCACCGCCTCGTGCTCCGCTTCAATAATCATCCTTCCCAGTGTTGGGTCCATGGGAAGCCGAGCCAATTCTTGACCAAGACTCGTAAGATCATTGAGATCATCAAGAGCTCCCAACTCCTTGAGCAACTGATAGCCGGAACGAACCGCAGCCGGTTTGGGCGGTTGAATGAAAGGAAAGGTTTCAATATCCCCCAAACTGAATGCCTTCATCTTGAGAATCACCTCAGCAAGATTGCATCGTTGAATTTCTGGAGAAAGGAAGGCCGCGCGATCTTTGAAATCAGATTCAGAAAACAAACGATAACAAACTCCTTCAGCAACACGACCACAACGTCCCTTGCGTTGATTAGCGTTACTCTGAGCAATGGGCTCTATGGGCAAACGACGCGTATGAGTTCCAGGGCTATAGCGACTCACACGCGCTAATCCAGTGTCTACCACGTAGTGGATACCAGGCAATGTCAGCGAAGTTTCCGCAATATTGGTTGCCACAATTACCCGCCGTTGGACTGCTGTTTGAAACACTTTCTGCTGATCTGTCCCGGCAAGGCGACCGAACAATGGAATAAATTCGACACCACTCCTTCGCTTTTTACCCAATGTATCAATGCATTCCCGAATATCTCGTTCCGAGGGCATGAATACCAAAACGTCGCCCGTATGAGAATCGTGTAATATCTGATTGATTATTTCAATGGCAGCATCCACGTAGTTCCCCCCCCCCGCCGGATTCAGATATATCATCAAAGGGCTTGTAGACCACTTCAACCGGATAAAGCTTACCTGAAACTTCAATGACAGGAGCATCACCAAATGCCCGGGCAAAACTAGAGGTATCTATCGTAGCGGAAGTAATAATAAGCTTAAGATCCGGCCGGTGTTTCAACATCTGACGCAAATGCCCCAGAATAAAATCGATGTTCAAAGAACGCTCATGGGCCTCATCAATAATGAGCGTGTCATACTCAGACAGCATGGGATCATTCTGTAACTCACTCAGAAGAATTCCATCCGTCATGAATTTGATGTAAGACTGTGGAGAGGATTCATCTTGAAACCGAATCTTGCAACCTACCTCGCGACCAAATGGGACCTCAAGTTCTTCTGCAACACGCCTCGCTAAAGATTGGGCCGCCACACGCCGTGGTTGTGTGCAGCCAATTTTCCCCTTCAATCCCCTCCCCGCGCTCAAACACATTTTGGGGATCTGTGTACTTTTCCCAGATCCGGTCTCACCCGATAAAACCAATACTTGATTGTCGTGTATAAGTTGGACGATATCGTCCACACGATTGGAGACAGGTAAATTTGCTGGAAAAGAAACCAGTGGTAACCCTTGTCTCCTTTTCTCAACCTTTCGCCTGGATTGCTCCATTTTCGATGAGATTAACTCCAATTTCCCCCGAACACTGCGACTTTCTCCTTCTCGATGCAGTAACTTCTCAAGCTGAGGACGCAAGCGTATCTGATCTCTGGCACTGCAGGCATCCAGAAGTTTAAGGAGTGGATGCGAAAGATTCGTTGAGAAATGAGGGCGAGAGTTCGTCGTCATACAGAAGTTACGAAAAATGCCCGCGGGCACCCACCAGGAGTTGGATTACCTGCGTCTTGGAGTCTTTCGCTAATCTCCAGAAACGGAGCATGGCGATGCTCTATATCGAGCCAAAAGCCATCCGAGTTGATCAAGCCACTTACTTCAAATAAATGATTGCAGCACACTTGTGGCGCTGAAATGAATCCAAAGGGAATTTGGAAGGTTTCTTTTGCTGGTGCCGCGCAAAGATGATTGAACTGCGTTCGCATTAGAAAATAGACGTTCTTAAACGCTTCAACAAAATGATATTTACTCATGGATTGGAGATTGACAGACGAGTTTGCTTACCTCATTGTCCCCGACATCAAAGTGGTCGATTACCTTAGTCGCCGACAGCGCACAGATCAATTCAAATTTAGGCACATCCTCGTTTGATAATCTCTTCAAGTTGGTATCCCCGAATTACCGGGAAGGGACTCAATCACTTCGTTAGTTATCAGAATGAAATTATTTGTAGGAAATCTATCGTTCCAAACTGTTGAGGAAGATCTTCGAGAGCTTTTTGGCAGTTTTGGAGACATTGACGACATCTATGTAGTTGAGGATCGTCAAACAGGCCGCTCCCGTGGCTTTGCATTCGTCAGCTTTGCTGACAAAGACGCAGCAGAGACTGCTGCCAAGGAACTCGACGGCACCGAATTCATGGGCCGCAACTTGAAAGTAAATGAAGCTACACCTAAGCCACAAGGTGGCGGCGGCGGCGGTCGCAGCGGCGGCGGCGGCGGCGGCGGTAAGTGGGGCGGCGGCGGCGGCGGCGGCGGCGGTCGCAGCGGCGGCGGCGGCGGACGTGACAGAAGACCTTCGCGCTATTGATCCTATCTCAGTTTGAAACCAATTTTTACTAATTACCAGATATGAGCGAACAAGGAACAGTTAAATGGTTCAGCTACGACAAGGGATACGGATTTATCCTACAGGATGATGGACAAGACATCTTCGTCCATAAATCCGAGCTGGAACATGGAGTCGTAAACGAGGGAGACCGAGTCGAATATGTGACAGGTGAAGGCCGCAAGGGGCCATGTGCCAAGGAAGTTAAAGTTATTTCCTAACCAAGCTGCAAAAAATATCAACAGCGGTCGAAGTTAAAATTTCGACCGCTTTTTTTTACCCTAAAACATAGGATTTTTCATGTAAGATCTTGCAGAGAAATAAGATATACTGAATTTTCTAGTAGTTTTACTTGTCACAGTCAGAGACTGAAGTCTCTTGTGTAACGATTTGAAGAAATTTGAATCTGAAGTCTTGAGTATAATGAGACGGTGCCATGATAGCCTTTATTAAAGCGGGCACTGCTTATTTTAAAGGAGGGGGCAAAAGTTCATGACAAAGTTTTTTGCTCATGAACTTGCGAATGCTTTTTAAAAACAGCATTGAAGATAACGTATTGAAGTCCAGCAAGATTGCCAAGCTGGTCAAAAAGAGGGGTTGCAATACAAAGAGCAGATATTTGTTCATCAAGGCTTTTCTGAATGACCAATTCGAATTCTTCGGCCATGTGAGTATGGCTGACTTTATCAAATATTTGCTTTAGTTGCGCATCCTTGTGATCTATTCCCAGGACGTCCATCACTGTGTTTCCTTCAATGGATTCGGCTGTGCGATCCATCATGTTGGCAAAAACGGTGTTTACGTACGTAACACTCATTCCAGCATCGGACCGGATGACACCCGCAGGTAAATTTTCGACCAATACCTGATGATTCTGCTCGGACCACTTTGCTTTAAGTTCCATTTTTCTTCGTTCGATCGAATAAAAAACAGACCGCAACAGTATACCCGCATCAATTGTCTTTTTTAATAGAAAGTCACTAATTCCAATCTGGGCGGTTTCAAGAATCATGGACCAATTGGTGATGTTGCTAAGAACAACAATAGGGGTATGATCGCCATACTTGGCCAACTCTTCGATTACGACAAAACCTGAGGCATCAGATAAGTTAATGTCAGTCAGAATGATATCAAAATTCTGTTCCCTTAGAAGTCTGGACGCGTTGTGCAAATTTTGGGTTGAAGTAAGACTGAAAGACCTTTCTTCTTGGCTCTTCAAGGCCATCTCAATCATTGATCCCAATTTTCTGAGGAATTTCCTGTCAGACTCAACAATCAGAATATCAAGGGATTCGCTGTCGTGAGGGAGTTGGCAGGGAGATACCAATTTCTGAACTTGGTTTAAATTATTTAACATACTGATGTTTAGATACTACGGGGTTGGATAAAACTTTAAGCGTGAGCTGTTTCGTATGGTTTTTCTATGGAAATACGAGAGTGACTCTAATGCCCATTTAAATACCTCTTTTGCCAGCAATTTGGCTCGAGGCGCTGCCGCACGGATTGAAAATCAAGTGATGTGAAAGAATCTGCCTCACGCCTGAATGGATTCAAAAGCAAGACTGGTCTCTGCTCGCAAGAGAATATCTCGCTGTGCTGAAGCTGGACCGTAATTATCTTGATAATACTGACTTCTTTCCTCAGAAAAGCTTGTAGGCCTCTCGCATTTGTTCCACTCTCTCGTAACAGTCAGCCGTAATGTAATCCCATTCCCATTTTGCCCAAGCCGTGGAGTCAATCCGCTTCATGGCATGCCAGGCCACGGTATTACTACCTTCCGCAAAAAAGTCAGCAAATCCATCCCGATGTTTGGATTCGTACAGGTTGGATTTTGTTTTGCTCAAGTTGTAGACGGCGATCGGAGGAACCTTTTCCAAGGAATTGTATCCAGCCACATATTGAGTCCTGACTCGATGCACCAATTCCCTCAGACTGTTTTTTTCCTCAAAAAGGTGTTTACGTATTTTTGGACTGAGCCCCGGAAAAACTTCCTTTAATTTAGCGTCACAGTCCCAATACCCCTCTTCCCCTCGGATCATGACATCGATGGTCATGTGCGTGAATTCACCATATAACGAGGAATTAGGAAGCACTCGTCGGAAGATCCAATTACTCAGGCAACCCTCATCCACCCGCTTTTGCATCAGCGGACCGATAAAATCGGTCATCAGCAACTCATAGGACGCTCTTTTTTCCTGATCCACCTTATAGAAACCAAAGTTTAAATAGAGCTCAGGCTGCTCATTTTCCTGTGCAATAGGCTTCTGTAATGAACAGAAGAACAGCAGCAATCCTAGACCTGAGTGGATAATATTTTTTGTTTCTTTATACATGATGATTTTTCATTGTGCTTTGTGCTTACTTACGAAACGAATGAAGCTCGAAAAAGAGGCCAAAAAAAACGCTGAACCGGGTGATTCAAGCTATTTCAAAACCGGAACTTTTTAGAGATTCGAAAGGCCGCTTACTCGAAAAGTTCTCATTGACGGCTTTGTGGAACCGCCATGACCAGACAGGAGCAACTTTGATAATTAGCCAATAAAGCCGGATTGTTAGAATGAATACCCTAAGCTCAAAGCCTTTGAAGACAGTGAAAAGACTCGTTTCAATGAGCAAATTTCTTTTGATCCTGCATGAATCCTTTCAAACGCAGGTTTAGATCTGCTGGATAATTCAGGAAGTTTCCGTGTTTTCCATTATCCTCATTGAATTCAAGCAAGCCTGGTGTCAAAAAATACGGGGAGCATCTTGCATTGTTGAAACAAACCACTGTTACCTCGAGTCAGGAAATTACCCATCCCTCACAAGCACGGAAATTCTCAAGTGGAAATCCAGTGAATCTCAAATAGGCGACTATTGATAGGGCTCTCCAGGAAAACAAGCCAGTCTTCTGATTCGACAAGGCCTTGCTTATAATTTATGGTATAACCCATGTCTCTAAGATTACCCATTACATGCAGCAGCGTTTATTTCCAATCGAGAACGTTCATTCAAATTACAGGGTTGATTGGGTTATTTTCTTCTTTCCTCTTCAAACTGTCTTGGACAAAACGAAACAAACCTAGCGACTGATGGTAAAAAAGTGCTTCTGATGGCTGATGACAACCTCTTGCTTTATAGCTCAGGCTTGAAGCAGGTCCTTCAAATGCCTGTACGACACGAGAACAACCCGGTAATTCCAAACGACAATCCATGGGAACTGGCTATTGGATACTGCAGCGTGCACCGAGATCCAACAACCGGAGAGTATGCTTGCTGGTATCAATCTTATGCAGGTAGCCGAGCGCAAGATCCAACCAGACGGGTGACGTTGTGTTATGCGACTTCCAAGGATGGTCTGACGTGGACTAAACCAAAGCTTCGACTGTTTGATTTTAACGGAGATCTGGATACCAACATCGTTCTTGTGGGAAACGGTGGACGCAGTGTGAATTATGGAGCTTCGGTACTGTTCGATCCAACCGACACCAAACCTGGAAAACGTTACAAGCTGGCTTATTGGGATTTCACTGAAAACGAAGGTTTGCAAACACCCGGCCTTTGCGTCGCTTTTTCGCCTGATGGCATTCATTGGAAAAAGCATTCAAAGGGCCCATTGCTTCAGGGATCCTACGGCGAGCCCACTCAACCTCCTTTCAGCAATGAATCCGATCATCTGCCTGCAGATCGACCTGCCATCAGCGATGTCATGGACCTGATGTGGGATCCGGTGCATGAGCAGTATTGCATTTACTCCAAGACCTGGATCGATGGCCCTGATGGGCGTCGGTTCTGGAAACGCGCGGTTGCACGGACGACTTCAAAAGATTTTATAAACTGGAGCCAACCACAACTTATCCTCAGTCCGAACAGTGATGAAGATCAGCAGTTTCATGGTGCCTCCGTTTTTTATGACGGAGGCCTTTACCTTGGTTTGTTGCAGCGACTGGATCTAGGAGGATTTGATCGAGGGGGGTCAGGAAACATGCCTGCCGAGTTGATCTGGAGTCACTGATGGTCTTCATTGGCATCGCCCATTCAGCCAGATCCGTCCTTCATGCCTATCAATCAAGGACTAAAACTCGCATTTGATGCTGGCTGTCTATGGACAAGTGCCAATCCAATCCGTCATGGATCCAGCATGAGGTTGTATTACGGAGCCTACCCCGGGTGGCACGCAGATCTCACTGCATCTCCTACTGGCATTGGTCTCATGACGATTCCTTTGAATCGCTGGATTGGTCTTACTCCAGAGAACCGGATAGGCCAGGCCACACTGAAACCAGTCCACCTCCAAAAAGAAACCGAAATCACCATTAACGCGGATGCATCCGATGGAGAAATCCGACTGGAGCTACTGGATGCTTCGGGTTATCGAGTGATGGGTTTTACCAGTGACACAGCAAAACCTTTGCATGGAAATGGTCTGGTTCAAAAGGTGAGGTGGAAAAACCATTCACTCAGGACAATTTCTCCGGGAGATTATCACATACGGATACATCTCAAAGAAGCAACTCTGTATGGATTGTGTCTGGATCGAAAAAAACAAAGGTGAAATCCCTCATTCGCTGTCACTGGAAGGCTTAACTCAGAACAAGTTAATTTTCTCTATTGCTGGGTAACAATGATAGTTATCAAGCAGATCATTACGAAATTATACACGCTTTGTAATTGATTTCATTCCCTGAGATCTGCTTCAAAGGTTTTATGTCAGCGTTGAAAACATTTGCTATTTCGACCATCAGAACATTGGTTTTTGGTTTGATGCTCGTTATTGGTTTGACGGCTTTCTTTTACATCCTGAACACACACGCCATGTGGTTGCTTTATGGAGTGCCTTTGTTGCTCGTTCTCGGGGCTGCGATTACGGGAGCATGCAAATTAAAAAGCAGCGGTTATCAAGGATATTACGGCCGCAGGGGTGGCTGTGGTAGCGGCTGTGGAGGCGGTGATTAGCACAGACGACTAAAATGTGTCGTTTGAGTTAATAACCTTCCCCAAAAGAAACAGGTCATCTCTGAAGTTGAGATAGACTGAACAAAACTTGTAGATACGTGACCTCAGGGAAGCTGAATCGCTCTGTAAAAACGCTTCCCATCGCCAACACTTACTTTTTTGGTATGAATACTTTTATCGACGTAGAACTTTTCGCCAATCCGCTCCCATGTATCCATGTCAGCGGATGCTTCAAGAATATAGAAGTTGTATGGTAATTCAGGCTCCAGAGTGACCTGAACTTCAGTCACCCTCGGCATGGCATCCGGGTGCATGGGAGGTGCATCAATCTGTATGAATGCTTGATCAGAGTAGCCAATACCTGCCTGAACAAATCTGATGCTCGTCACAGCACCATCTTCAATGCTTGATGCCGCAAGACCACCTGAGCCAGTGCTGTCAACAACGGTGATCAATGGCGAAGTTGTATAACCTTGGCCTCCATAGACGATCTTGGCGCCAATGATAAAACCATTGAGGATTTCAGGTACCGCGAGCGCATTTTGAGGTAGCTCAGACTCAGGCACGGTGACTTCGGTTTTACTCACAGAAACAGTCAGACTGACTTCCGAATGTGGAGATGCCACAATCACGTTGGGAATCTCCTTGTAACCGCTGCCTGCGTTGGTGATGTTGATATCCACGACCCTTCCACCTTCCAGAATGGTTTCAGCTTGAGCCGCTTCATCCGGTTGACCTCCTGTGAATTTCACACTGGGGGGATGAGTATATCCATGGCCGCTGCCAGTAAGGCTTGCGTCTACCACAAAACCATTTACCACCTGAACGATGCCAATTGCTTGCCTTTTGAGATCAGGTTGGGCAACACAAACAAAAGGAATCAGGCAGCAGACGAATAAACACTTTTTCAGTACGAACATGAATTGATTCTGTGGTTGAGGCTAAAATAAAAACTGTATTTTCAGTAACTATCGGCATGGTGACGGTATTCTTTAGAAAACAAATCCAGATTTGTCATCAACGATTCAGTCACTCAAGAACCTTGAAAAGTATTCGAATGGTTGATAACGGGATTTTTCGTTTCAGACATGACGATGGTCCCTGAATTTTCAGTGACTGGAAAGTGGGATCTCCATCAACAGCAGTATGGGAGGATGCGGTGGAAGCATACTGGCACCGCTTGAACGGCACTGCATTGTCCCCGTGTATGCTCTCCCCTTTCATACAGGCAATCTATATTTTAGTTGGTTTCTCTGAACACGCGACCTTGATCAACAGCCGCACTGCATGAGAGATATTTAAATGGCAAGGCCTGCTCACAAGGTTTCCGCCCGGATAAAGCAACCCGACTCTCTTGATCCCTCTTACCATAGCTCAGCCCCCTTTGATCAGGAATGGTCAGGCCCTTTTGAATCATTGTCTAGACGCAGCCCGGGAAGAGCATGCTTCCCTGTAATCGGAGTCCTGCGTTATCCAGCCGCTGAAAGCCGTTGTCAACAGGAGTGCCATGAGAAAAATTCCTATGATCATTTCAACTCCTCCCTGCGAGGTTCACAGACCATCGCTGTTTTTGAGCGGTTGTCGTCGTTTTGATTTCTCTGCCTGATTGCTATTTTCATCAATACTAACAAAGCGATAATGATACCATTGTCACTTTTGAGAAAAATCGCCCCCTATCCTTTGAGAAAACAATGTGGGTGATCCTACTCCCTAATGATTTCTGGATGTTTTCAGTCGATTTTAAAAGCCTGAAACAATCAAATGGTAAGATGAGCTGTTTCCATTCAATGAACGGTCAAACCCGATTAAAACTTCTAGCAATAATTCCAATAGTTGATGAATTTGTCGAATACTGTTTCATGCGAAAGTTTTGTCATTATTATAAAAACAGCTTCATATTATAATAGAGCCTCAAAGGCCCGAAAGGCATATTACAAAGATCCATGCTCTATATGGAATTGGTATTACGGTGCTTTTGTGGATTGCTTCCGAGATCATTCAGGCAACTACGGGTGTGTCAGTTACCCCCTACATGATATTGGTCAGTGCCGTTTGGGCTGCCATCGATTCAGCCAAAATTGAACTTCGGAAATACCCCAGCGGTCTCTCTTATCATCCAGTGGTTTTGTTTATTGCCGTGGCAGCGCTGTGGATAATTGGTTTACCCTGGTATCTGGCCGTGCGCTACAAAATCAAAAAAGGATTACTGAACAAAAAGGTAGACATACCCTCTCCTGAAAACATTGAAAATTGACAAGCTACCCATAATGCTTCCTCTTTCACCGCTTCCGTGACAGAGATCGAGGCTGAGCGATGACTTGCAAAAATACTTCATGGCTGTGTTAATTTCGCGACCAGCTTGAACGTAACTGAAAGATAAAAAAGCGCAATCACGTGATGCGCTCAGGTTCGTTAGTTGGAACATTTTGGTAAAGATGAAGAAAAGCTTTAAAAGTAAGCTCATGCATTCTGGCCTTTCACTTACAGGAATGGGGAGTGGCCTTTGGCTCATGATCTGGTCCATGGATCATGAAATTGTCTGGCTGGATAACTTAATGCGGTTCCTCATGAAGGTAAAGTATTGGCTGAGTACCGATCGGCATGTTCACAGAAGGATCCATGAGTCTGATGTTGGAAATTCGGTCACTATTTTTGGAATCCTTATTTTTTCCCTTAGCCTCTTGTATCTACTGACGGCTGTTTTTGGCAAACGCATGCTTCCCAGCAAAGCGTCTGTAAAAAAAACTAAAAAAGTTGGTGGAGGCAAAAATCATTGAACCATGCATGTGAGTTCCTCACGGAACCTTTTTGCATGTAGCAATGTTTGAAATAGCATTCTTGAATACAACATTTCTTGGAAGACAATCTTCAGGGTGAATTGTCATTCAATTGTTTTTGAAGCCCTTCTGTGAAAAACCGCTCGACTACCACGGTGTAACCACAAAACGGCAGTCTGCAAAAGCGTCATTATCAGCTCTATCAGCTCAAACCGTTGCCTGTTTCTGAACAACAGCTTCTATGGCTCTTGCGAGATCCAAATCTTTTTGAGTGACCTGACATCCAGCATCATGAGTGGTCAAATCAATGTTCAGGCGGTTGTAAACCTGATAAATCTCAGGGTGATGGTTCGCCTGTTCACAGGCGAAGGCCATTTGAACAATACAGCTAATAGCTGAGGGAAAACTGTCAAACACGTATTGCCTGGATAATTTGTTTTCCCTGTGATCCCATCCACTCAGGGACTCAAGGGCCTTCGCGATGGTTTCGGAGTCAAGTGGTGTTGTCATAAGTTTATCTCTGGTTCAATGCAAGATATTGCCGAGCTCCCATCATGTTGATATCTGCCGTCCAATGAAAGAACGATTTATGATGTTTGTGTATCCTGTGATACACCGAGCTCCGGCAAGGCGCATTGAAGCTCGATGACTTTTTTTGGAAAGCCTGCAGATCAATGGATTACGGCAAAGATATAATCCATCCACGTCTTTGCCCCTCCCAAGCTTCGATCCTCGTGGTAAGGAAGCGGAGCAAGACTTGCCACCAGCCTTGTCAAAGCCCTCCCTTACATCGCTTCTTTTTACTCTACATGGACTGGGCTGAGCGCAATGCGAAAACCGAGCGAATCGTAAGGGTCGTCAGTCCAGTAATAGTTGCGGTAGGCCGAGCGAGAGTAATCGGCACGAAAGTTCCAACCACCGCCACGGATCACCCGATCCTGACCGCTAGAGGGGCCTGCTGGATCTGACACACTTCCGCCTTTATAATCACCAAACCAGTCCAGGCACCATTCCCATACATTTCCGTGCATGTCGTGGAGCCCCCAATCATTGGGTGTCCTGGCCGCTACTGTGTGTGTCTTACTCGGGCAATTGCCCGCATACCAAGCATATTTTTCCAACTGACTGTAATCTGGATCATCGCCATAATAAAAACGTGTGCTTGTTCCTGCCCGGCACGCATATTCCCATTGTGCCTCTGTCGGCAGGGTATAGTGATAACCAGCGATCAGCGAATCACTCTTCATCGCATTGAGTCTTTCACAAAACGCCACTGCATCAAACCAAGTGACCCTCTCCACTGGCAGGTAGTTTCCTTTCCAATAACTTGGGTCACTCCCCATGACAGTCCTCCATTGGGCCTGGGTCACCTCTGTCTTTCCCAGCCAGAACGGCTTGCTGATGGTCACGGTTGTCTGAGGCCCTTCGTCATCATCCCGATCTTTTTCACCTGCCGGACTTCCCATCACAAACTTGCCTGCAGGGATGGGCATCATCTCCAGTTCAAGTTCGGGTATGGTCATGGGTGATTCAGTGGGCGCAGAAACTTCCCCTTCATTCCCATTTCCCTTTTGTTTAATAAAAACGAATTGAGCTGAACGATCACTCTGTATTGGCAGAACATAGCTTCGACGGGAGTCATCAAGCGGCGGAAGTTCTGCTATTTTCACCCAATCCGTAGGAGTGATACTTGAGGCTCTGTAGATTTCATATTTGCAGTCGGCATCATTTTCCCAACCAAAAATCATGAAATTTTGTCCAAGACGAGTGACTACATCAATCTTGACATGGGTGGTGTCGAGTCGATCTGCTGCACTTTGGCCATTGATGACCTGATGGGCCCAAACAATGAATTGAGCGCAGACCAACAGCAGTGTCAGGCGAATGTACCGTGATAATTTGAGTTCCTGGGCTTGCATATTTCTTTATTCAGTTATCAATGCCAATATTGGGGAATTCCACGAACAGCTTTCTTTGAGCATGTTCACACGCTGATTCTGAGCAGGTTTGCCCCCCTCCCCTTTTTTTTGCGTTTACACCCGCACCTTCAGCAACCGACAATTCAACATTTTCCCTACTACCGGAAGCAGCTACAAGATGTAATGGAGCTATTTGTCTCCACGAGCTAAAGCATCGTTCGCCCGAACATCTGAATTTTCCAATCGACAACAACTAGAAACCATCGTCATCAAAGTAACGAATAATGCCAACAGTATTTGAGGTTTATCTTGGGGGATGGCGATGAAGTTAGCTGTTACAATTCATGCCCAGTTTTGTAGTCCCAATACTTTGAGCATGGCGGGCTGACAGATGCGAGAAATGGTTATTTTCTCAGCGACGAAGTCTGCTTAGGATTGCTTTGGAACTTTGGGAAACATGTTCGAGGCCGATCCCAGTACACTTCCCTTGATCGACCGAGCTATAAGCTCCCAAATTCGGAAAAAGGAAAGAATGCTCTCCCATTCATTGCGGTTCCATGCGCTGGCTGCCAGCAAGAAATTGATTTGATCTCCTGTGGCTCCTTAGAGATGGTGTTTTATCATTCTGAAGTCTTTTTTAAGATGACCAATCACTGCCTCCAACAATGAACATCTCCTAAACCGATACCTCATCTTTTCCTTTTCAGCCGCAGTAGCATCCTTGTCCGCAGGCTTTGGTGTCAGGATGACCGTTCCATTAATTTCATCCACTTCCCGATATCCCCTACCTGCAATGGCGACCTTCGGCCTTTGTCTTATGATGGATTTATATTGGCCCTTTTGGAAGCTTCATGGCGTTTAACAAGTATATGCTATGACTCTTTCCATTGTTTTGAATGTGAAAGACCGTTCCCTGAGATGAGATTTTTCACGGATCCACGTTGATGGCCTGAATATGCATTTAGAGTTACTAGGTTGATTGCGCAGACTCTTTAGGTTTTGTCTGCCGGGACAATTTAACAATAGGGGTCATTGTCGAGAGAGAGATTGAGAGGGAAAGACATGAAAATTAAATTTATCTATCGTCTTATTATTTGCTCCTTGTGTGTTGCCGAGGTTGTACCTGAATCAGTTGAAAAGGCCGGTGAAGTGCCCCCTAACTAGGGGACCACGGAGGCGGAAATTTAAGATATACTCTCCGGTGTCGATTTTGGTGTTTGAACTGGCATTCCGCTGCCAACTTCTTCAAGGGTGCCCGACCTAAAGAGAAAAATCCAGTCCGGAATGGAAGCCCGCTTTTTAGGCCTCCGCGAAGCGGCACTTGCGGGCTGGAATGGACGACTGGATTTTTCTGCGCGCATGTTCTTAGGGCAATCCGAAAACGTCTTCTTTGATCGATCTTTTTTGATCCTTCAGTTCAAGTTTTCAGCTCCTTGTCTGAACTCCATTTTGGGATCTTCGCACCGAATTTATCCGGTCCGAAATGATACTCCCAAGGTGTGGCATAACCGAGCGCCTGATGGGGCCTGTTTCGATTGTAATGCTTGAACCACCTTTCGACTCCGGCTCGCAGGCAGAAGGGATCCTCGTAATCACGAATGTAAATGTCCTCGTATTTGAGACTGCGCCAAAGCCGTTCGATGAACACGTTATCCAGTGCGCGACCACGTCCGTCCATACTCACCGCTACTGCGTGTGATTCCACTGTTTCCACGAACACGCAGCTGGTGAATTGACTTCCTTGATCCACGTTGAATATGAGGGGGGCCTGGGGGCTTGATCGCAATCCCATATCAGCGGTCTTGGCACAAAGTTCTGCTTCCATCGTGTTGGACAAATCCCATGAAATCACCAAGCGACTCCACCAATCCATCACTGCCATTAAATACATAAATCCTAATTTCATAGGGATATACGTGATGTCCATGCTCCAAACCTGATTAGGGCCGGAGGGTTTTCGATTTCGCAAAAGATAGGGATATTTTTTGTGGCCTGCGAACGGGATGCTGGTTCTTGGTTTCGGATAGATGGCCTCTAAGCCCATTAACTTCATTAATCGATGAATACGTTTATCATTCACCTTATGCCCCATCCTCCTCAGGACAGCGGTCATTCGACGATACCCATA
>CALSPN010000016.1 GCA_943788245.1 uncultured Verrucomicrobiae bacterium
GGGATGTCCAGAGTCAGCTCACGATCCTTCAACAGGGTATTGACTTTCCATAAGGTTTGCCATGGTCCGCTCTGCAGGTCATGGGTCCGCTGAACTTCGTATCCCCTGCCCTGTTTGGCATGGAATATCAGCGCTAAGTTACCTTCAGCCATAAAGACTCCCTCGATCGCAAATACATCCGATGCATCGTCAGGATCGGTTTGTGCCAGGTATTCCTGAAAATTCGTTAGCCCATCCGCATCGCTATCCATGAATGCTTCACCAATAGCCGAAGGATTGAATCCATTTTCTACCTCCCATAAATCAGGTAAACCATCGAAGTCGGCATCTAACTGGTTCATGCGCCCGGGACTCTCAGAAAAAACAAAAGGAAGGATATCATCACTACCATCAGGCCATCTACCCTCAGATACACCTTCATCTTGTAACCCAAAATCTATCTGATCAATCACTTCACTTTGAGGGCTGGCTAACAGAATCGATTCACCACTTGCTGACAGTTTGAAATTAATATTCCGTGCCCCATTCCCTTTACCATCGGCATCCAGTTTCAGGTAGCCAGCAAGTCCGTTGCCTAAAAATGAAAGAGGAGGAAAAACGTGTTTGGAAAGATCAAGTGGATCATCCGACAACTGCAACCCTTCCAAGGGCACCGGATACTCGCTCTTGTTAAAAAGCTCAAACCAATCCGTGCCCTTCAATGGATCAGCCATCCATTCGTTGATGCGGATCGCATCGGATGGGCCGAGTGTTGCTGGAACATTGACTTGTGTCGGACTGAAATCAGTAAGCACCCAGTCAAAGGTATCTGGATGACGCCCCAAAGTATGACCCGGGATTTGAACTCCAAATTCTACCGCATCCAACAAGGAGCCTCCCCGCTCCGCAGCATCAAACAACCAGACCTGATCCCCACCCGCTTTTAAGCCAAACCCGGTATTCACCTTGTCTGGAAGCCTTGAACCATCCATCCAGATTTGCATGTAATCAAAAGGCCCAAGAACGACGCCATCAGGAAACACCCACTTCAATGGCATATCAAGATTGTCAGTAATGGACAAACCTCCCAGATCGAACGATGTGGGGTTTGGATTCCATAGCTCAATCCAATCAGCAAACGTAGACCATGGGCTCAATTGTTCCCGATTATCAGCTGCAACTTCATTGATTATGATCAGAGCATCATCCGGTGCGACGACATCACCGACACCTGGTGTGGGTGGACCCATGAGTAAATGATCGGATTGATTCGGGTCACGTCGCCAACTTAAACCCGCAATGGGGTTGGCATACCAGATGAGATCGACATTCTTTCCTTGATCATTTTTCAGCGCCCACAAAGCATGCTCTGGATGAAGCTCATCAGGTATATCATAGGTACCCTTACCAGAATCAATCGTTCGAAATTCACCAGGAGCAAGGAAGCTTAAATCTGGAAATGTAAGACTCCTGGCAAGCCAGGCAGGTTCAGTGGAAAGCGTCCACTTCCCTATGCCAACAGGAAAACTCCCTTGATTGGCTATCTCGATAAACCCTTTCGGATGAGATGCTGATTCCAATGGAGACCATTCCGTGATCTGGACTTCATTGAAACCACTTAACTGCGCCATCTGATTGACGTTTTCAGGGGTGGGAATTCCAAGACGCCAAACTCCCGATGCGTTTCGCCCCAGTGACCAGCCATTGGCTTGCCGTCCAAAATGAACCTGATCGATCAGCACCGATTGACCGTTCACTTTTCGAAACAAGTAAATCGACTCCCCTTGGCGATTTAATTTAAAAGGCAGAATCCAGCCTTGGAATGAAAGGTTTCCTTCCTCACCTATCACAACACGTTGCCCTGGTTCAGCAAGAGCTATACGAGCAAACTGATATTTCAATGGATCGTTGAGATCATCAGTCAGTGAATAATCCTTCAGCAAATGAACCCGCTGTCCCAGATTGACAATCTCGATAAATTCCCACTTCGTGCTTTCATCGTGCTCCCCCTGAATAGATGCGGAATACACCTCAGAGATTCGAATAGGTGAAGTTGAAGAAGACACCTTCCATGCAGACGTTTGTATGGGCGTTTCACCAGAACGCCAGATACCAGCTGCATTTTGATCCAACCATTCCAATTGGTGAACACCATCACTCAGCCCTTTGAGCTGAAGAGGTTCAGTAATGGACATGGCCTCACTCCACACTTCATCATCAAGGCGATACCGGTAAGCAATCACCCCCGGACCACCAAGATGAAGATTTACCTTCGTGTCAGGCAGCGTTGTCCAAGGCAAACCCTGCACAGCCAGCCCAGGCAACACAAAAGCACCCGGATCCAGACCAACAGGCCCCAAACCGAGGACAGGGGATCGCGGAGAGAGTCGAAAATCCAATTCGGCTTTGTTCACAAAACCGGGATCAAGGTCATGGTTACGTTCTCCGAAATGGGCCCACGCCTCTGGCAGAATGCTATCTTGAATGACCGCGGAAAAATCAGGCTTGGATTTCAATACGCTGTCCAGTGCGTGCAGCACGTTCTCAGTATCGAAAATATTACCCTCCATGAAAAGAGAACCTGGCGGCTGCGTGCGACGCTCGAGTTCTCTCAAACTGATGGCGCCTATGCGAGAATCCACGAATGTGTTATGTGCCACGTGAGCCTGAGCGCCTTCTTTGAGCAGTATGTCGTGATCGTTATTCACAAATATGTTTCGCACGATGGTAACGTTGGATGTCACCCCCTGATAAAGCCCGGTTGCAATCGCATGTGCCTCGCTCGTGCTTGCATTGGCTTTCTGAAAATTCATGAAGATGTTTCCTTCGACATAACCATCGCCACCATCCAGATCCAATCCGTCATCCGATCCGCCAAGGAAACGATTATTCAAAAATTGAGGTACGGGTCCCGGTCGTTTTCCACCGGTAAAATCAATCACATCAGCATACCCGGTCGTTCGTCCAAGTTCGCAGTTTTCAACAATCCAGTACCCCCCATCGGGAATCCCAACACCCGCTATGGGCTCGCCATTGCTGACATCCGGAAAAATGCAGTCATTCAAATGAAGGGAGCTGTAAAGGCTCACGATAAAACTACTGTAGGCACCAATCCATCGCCCTCCACGAATATCCAGACGGGATTGGTCCAGATGAATACCAGCTTTGACGAGCGTCCATTCGATCGTCACATAATTCAGCACGTTATGCGCCATGGTATTCTCAAACCTGAGTCCTCCCCACCTTTGAGCCACAAAACGTTGGGAGGCAAAATAGATTCTTTGACCCTCTGTGCCCAGGGCCCGGAGTTGACCACGCACCGTCACCCCTGCCCCATCCATAAATTCAACAGAGGTTCCCGGTAGAATAGTCAAAGTCACTCCCTCAGGAATCAATAAGTCACTTGAAACCCGGATAGGACTGAGCTCAGGGGTCCAAACGGTATCCTCCGTCAATGCACCGGCATAGAGCCGTTCCGGCTCCCCTTCTCGGAAAACACGAAGCCGTAGATCTTCCAATTCCTCCCCTTGTTCATCCAGCGCCTGAATTAAAATTTCGTTTACACCTGCATGGAGCTTGACACCTTCGATTACCCACTGCCCATCCCACAAAGACCATTTCGCCTCTCGACCCTGAACCAGTATCTTGTCGGAGTGTAAGACGTCTGCCCTGCCCTGCAGCATGATAGAATCTGTATCCGAACGGTAATAGCGTAAATAATCAGGATCAGCCAGAGGCAGGTCCACCTGCACTGTTAAAGAGCGAGGAATCTGCGAAAGAACTGCAGCACGGCGCTCGTTGGAAAATTGTTGTATTCGATCCACGAATTCTGGTGTTGCCCAGCCACTGAGCACATTGCCGATGATCGTTTCGATTTGCTCAGGTGCAAACAAAGAGGAAGCGAGTTCGTCCAGCAATGCGTGATACCTGCGGGCAAAACCGGGGGATTTGAGAAACCGACTCGGAACCGGGTTCGCAGTGGCACGATGAATGGAGGTATCCACACCGCTCACTGACATGCCCAGAATGGAATCCAGGTCATAGGGAAGCAGGGTAGTACGCTCATCTTTTTCTCCAATGTAAAATGCATAGTCCCCCACTCCTCCATTGGCGAAACTGGTTTCCATGTTAGCCAGAAGGGTGTCAACCGCAAAAAATCTCAACCAGGATTCAACATGCACCAACGATTCAACAACGCTTTCGTAATTGGTATCCACCGATTCGTTCAGAAGTCGAGTCATCCGGATGAGATCGGACCAGTCATCTTCTTCCTGATTGGTGGATTTGGTGTAGAACCCAAATTTCTGATATTCCAGAGGATCAAGACCCAGGTAATCAAGGCTGCCAAATCCAAAGGCACGATAAAGATTACCACCGCTATCCCGATCAAACTGCCGACCTGTGAATCGATCATCAAGCACTTCCAACTGTGCATATGATCCAAACTGTGGAAATCCGACATTGGCGTGGTTCCTGTTATTTTCGAGAAATACCACAGGTCGACATGCAGGAGCCGGTACACCACTTAACCGAAACAAAGCCGATCCCAGCACCTGAGATGGCACATTCACTGCGTTGAAAATGATGGAAGCCCTGCCACGCCAGGTATTGTCACTGGTAAAATTGACCCTTCGGTTTTTTGGGTTCAGAACTCTTGAGGTCGTGCCTCGAATACGAAACCCAGTCAAATAACGCAGGTCAAATATTCCATTTTCTTCAATGATAAAAGTAGCATTCATCTGAGCATCACTGCTTGCATTCCAAGGCAACCTGCCAATGGCTTCCAATTCAGCTCGCTCAGATTCTGTGGTGATGACTCTGGCTACAGGCTGTCCCGACTGTCGCAGATGATCCTCCACCTGATACAGGGCATTGGCGATCTGGCCCTCTGATGTGGACTTGGGCCAACGGCGTTCCAAGCCATCTTGAGTCTGGGTTCGGACATAAAACTCGACAACCATCGCATCAGGCATCGCAGGAATGTCTGCTTTAAAAACCCCTTCCCCTGTATCGTGCATGGGTTGCATTGAAAATTCGACGGCACCATCCATGCGAAAATATAATTCGACACTTTCCTGGACGTTCCCCATGGATTCGACTCTGGCTGTCACACTGACGTCATCAGTGGATTTGGGTACAGCAGGCGAGTGCATGACTTCGAAAACAAAGGGTGCGACTGAGTCTGCATGCACCGAATTCTGACGTCCGGGAGTTCCCAGGACTGCATCAGAAGCTGACCAGTTCTGCCCTGCATCACTCCATCCACCCAACACAATGCGTTCCAGCGAATGCCCTCCTCCGTCGTGCGCATTGGACCACATCCAACCACGATAACCGTTCACCAATGGACCACGAACGCGTTGACTCCATTCTCCTTCATCTGCAAATTGAACTTCATCCACCGTGTTATCTCGAACATCCTTGAGTCGTATCAGTTCACCCGAGTTCCCCAGTTTACCTTTCCAAGGCCCCAGAGGAATAGATGTGTTCGGGTAGGCTTGCAGAAAAGCATCCGGGTCGGCGGATACAACGACATACTCTCCAGGTTGTAAGATGTAGGAAGGAAACTCAAACTGAACTCCCCTGTTCAATCTCCAACCTGCCAACTGAATGGGATGGTCACCAATGTTCACCAACTCAATAAATTCTTCATTGGATCGCAGCGTTGGGGGGTGATACATGATTTCACTGAGGCGAACATTTCCTGTCTGACCCGCTACTTTTGCTTTGATGGGTTGTGAACTGATCAGGATATCATCCATTCGCAACGCAGGCCTTCCATCGTCCCGACCTGTTTCCAGTGCATAATATTTCCAGCGCAGTTCAATGTAGGGATGACCAACCAAACGGGCAGGCAATTCAACCGGCCCCATGATGAGAGCCCGGGAGACAATGGAAGAATCGCTAACAAACTCCAGAGGCTGCCCATGCTGATCCAGAACACTTGAGAAGGAGCCTGATTCGCCAATACGATATTGCATCCTGATCGCATAAGGCTGATCAAAATCCGTAAGTTGCCCACTTGTCCACTGAGCAAATAACCTCTGAGCGCCTTGAGTATTCAGGGCAATTACGGCGCCTGCAGCGTAGCCACCCTTTCCCCCTGAATGCGGTTCGTCGGTATTATGAAAAGCAACCCCTCCCTCACCCAAGCCCACGATCCGACTGCGATTGAGGGAGTTGTAATTTTCACCCCAAAGAGATAGCGATTCGCTTGTCAATTCGGGGTCCTTACTTGAGCTGGCAAGAAAAGCCATCGAGACGGGACGCTTACCCGGAGCCATATTGGATGGCCAGGCATCGAATTTGTAATCGCTTGATGCAATGGCAAAGGGCTCCAAATTGAGTGGCAATGCGTTTTCAATTTGTTCAAATACAGGAGTAAGAGACCTGGTTGAGCTGGGTTTAACCACGATGGACTCTGAGGAGTCGTTCAATTCAGCCCATCCCCTGAATTGAAAACCAGGTTCAGCAACCGCGGTTATTTCCAAATCCAGTTCCCAGAAAAATTTGGCCATCCAACGACGACCAGCCGGGTGATTCGTCTTAAAACCGTTGATAAGCAAATGCCCCTTTTCTTCCGGAGGTAGATTGATCGCGAGAGTCAAAGGTGGTTGAAGAGCGTAGGTCTCAGCAAGGTGTTGCCAAACATAAGCAGGCCTCTGAAATGCAAACAAACGCATATGGTCCACATTCGATTTCCATTCGTCGAGATTGACAGGCGTGACATGATCCCCCAGTTGAATCCCTCCCCAACGTTCCGTTTGACGGGTCATTTCCTGCCTGACTCCATCTGCCAATGCGTTGAGATGCTCAAGTATGTTTTCGGGCGTGAAAGTAGTATTTAAAAGGTGCTGGAAACGTTTGATAAACCTCTCTTTTAAAATTGCATTATTGTTGATGGCGGCAAGAACTCGACTTGTAAGTTTGGTATCCTGACCGAGCAACCTTCCCAATGTGTTGTTGCTGACCGTCACTTTCAATGGATCAAATGTCGCATCTAAATCATAGGGTAGCCAACGCCATTTGCCTTCGGGAGTTCGTTCCTTCCACAATCGAACGTTGTTGTGCGGCCAATCCTGATTATCAAGACAGATTTGCGAAATCACATAATCCATGAAATTGTCCACTTCGATATACCCTTCGAGATCCTCCACGAAACCATCACTCTCCGTTTCAGCATCCAAAAGCCATCTTGAAAAAAAGTAGAGATTCAGGTGATCACCAGCCAGACTTTCGAAAGTATTATCGACCAAATCAATATTGTCGGAAGGTATCCCCGAATTATCGTGGATGAAATGTTCATTGGCACGTTCCCGCAAATGAAATAACCCCAGATAATCTCCGTTAAGCAGCACCTGTACCGGTCGGTAAGCCTGCGTATTGAGGTCGAGGCCGTCCATCAATGATTGCGAAACTACATCGCGCAACATCGCGCTTGTCCAATCATTCCCTGTGTTACGGAGCAAGAGTTGTTTGAATTCGGTGTTCTCTCGATCTTCGAAGATTTGACCACGAAATCGATTGTCTCCGTATCGTGAGCGAGCAATCAGTGCAATTGATTTTTGCGGCGCTGCTCGTGACCAACCTCCGTGAATTTTGGCTCCGACACTTTGCACAAAACGACGTTGTCCCTCAGGATCGATCCATTCCACATCCACACTCCGTTCCCATTCGCGCCAGAAATTGGCACCGAAATGTGGGAGATTGACTCCACCTTGAGAGCCCATCACGTAGATACCGCGTTCATCACTGTACCAATCATCCTGTGGCCCGCTCACTGATATGACCGGTATGCTTGCCTTGAAGTTGATCAAATACGTATGTGAGCAAGTGCCACTTGGCAAATATCCCTCAAGAAAGGCTCTGGCTTTTAAGACCGATGTCTCATCAAGTGTGACAGGTGCATGATAAATGGGAGCATTTGAATCGGGAATGCTGCCATCCAATGTGTAACGGATTTCCACTCGCTGATCTGGATGCATCAACGATACTGTGATGGGGTTCGGATAATGTCCCGCTTCAATGGAAACCTCAACCTCATCCAGTCTCCCCTGGTGAAAAGGCCCTGTATTTTTAATTCCAGGGGAAGAAATCTCACTGAAGCCAAACAACCCACTGATTTCATCTCGAGCCAGGGAAACATCCTTAGGAGCCTCGTTAACTAAAAATACATCCAGCCGATTTCCTGCAGGGTCCGACAGAAAAAGGGTTCCCGCTTGATTGGGTATTTTAAAAGGTGCATGTAAATATTGGTTGGGTAATCCCCATCGCTGCATAAGATATTTTTCCAATTGCTGACGCTCTGATGGATTCAGGATATGGTCATACAAGAGAACTTCCGAAAACCAACCATGCCAGTTTTGATCGGGGATTTGACGATCTGATCCAATGAAATTGATGAACCGCGGCTGATCGGTTTGAAACCGCAGCAGTGACAAGGACACAGGCGCTGGCTGGATAGCTGCATCGATAATCCGACCATTTTGTAAGGATCCGAATCTAAGTAAATGTGCGCTGTGGATCGGATGAAGTAAAAAATGATTGGCTCCCCTGATCATGGGGATGAAAAAAGTGTGCCCAAACATGACACGCGAATGATCAGTTGCAAAAGGATGCTCTGAACCTACCCAAAGAATGGTTCGTGCATTTCGTATCTCTTCCAATTCAAGAAAATCATCATCCCCATCAAAAAAGACAGCTGGCACTTGGTCCGGAGCGATTGGAAGAAAGACTGGAGCTTTTAGTGGGTTCGGTTGTGAGGCATGCTGAGTGGCACCACTTTGATCTAGCCAGGTTTGAATATGCCCGTTTTCGTGAAGGATGAAAGATTCCGGATTGGCTGCATCCAAATGAAGCAGTTCCCCTTCAACTACGGGTTTGACCAAGTCCAGATTTCTAATTTTCGTGACACGTCTTGATTGCCGTCCAGAACAAAAAACAATGACTCGCTTTCCTGATTCGAGGGTGAAATGAGGAAAGCGATACAAAAATGCCTGATCAGGATCATTCGAAAGCCCATGATCTCGCAGATTAATGGGGGCATCACTGAAATTGGTGATTTCCACCCAATCCGGGGTTTCACCCCATTCATCAAAGAGAGAGGCCCCATTGCGAGGCATGACCTCTGTGATGTGCAAACCACTCAATTGGGCAGACGATTCCATACATGAACCTGAAAGCATTGCCACCAGAAGAACCGCAAAATACGGTATCCACTTGGATCGTTGGTTCAATGTGGCGCCAAATTCCATATGATTCAAACAAGCAAAAAGAATGGTTTGATTCATGACAATCTGCAAAACAGGAAAACTGAAAGCAAACGCATTCTTTTGGGTAATGCTAACCACAAACGCAACTCAAGCACGAGTCAGAATAGTGATTTAGCCTCAGTTAGAGATCCCTCTACTAAAGGACGAGATATCCCCTGCCGTCACCCCGTGAAGAATGGTTTCGGGTGGTCCGCAAGGATGGAGTCGAGCTACCCTTTTGGGATTGCAAGTTGGGAGAATGCCCCTTACGGTTTGGCGAAGAATCGTAGGCAATGGAGGTGCAAAAGCGACCAGCTTTGTCACATTTGCCTTCCGTGACTGGCTCGTTTTCAAGACAGGGATCGTATCAATTAACATGCTGAAACAATTAACCAATCCATGGTGGCTGCTGGCGCTTTGCGTCAGTTTGATGGGCGTCTCCAACAAAAGCAATGCACAGGTTGTAACATTCCAAGCCGGAAAAGACACATTCTTTACACAATCAGTTGAACAGGATCGAACGTATCGTGCACGGTTTTCAACTGACCTTTCCGATTGGAGTGAACCAGGAGACTTGTTTCTACCTTCTGAAAATATTCCCCTTGAATTGCCTGAGGGAGACCAGGGTTTTGTCGATTTGATCCCGGACATGTCCATGGATGAATTTGAGCCAAGGGTCGTTCTTCTGGGAGATTCCACCATGGCCGATTTATCGTTTCTTTCAATTCAATACCATGGTTGGGGACAACATTTTAAAAATTTATTCGACGACCGAGCAACGATTGTGAATTTGGCGGAGCCAGGTATGGGGACAGTTCAATTTTTTGCCCGTAATAAAACCGACTCTCTCAATCTAATCAAACCAGACATCGTCATCCTTCAATTTGGTCACATCGAGCAAAAGGAAGGCACTTCAACCGAGATTTTTGAGTCTAACCTGGCCAAAATCGTGGATGAAATCCGTGGCATCAACGCCATTCCTATCCTTGTAACGCCGGTCGCCATTCGAATTTTCGATCCATCTGATAATCATATCAACGATCTTTCTGACAAACGAGACAGCCTGCTCAAGGTCGCCAGAATGAAAAATACTCAGATTGTGGATCTGAACAAAGACAGTGCGGCGCTTTATGATCGACTGGGAGACAGGGCAAGCACCTTCATGAGTGTGTGTGGCAATGAATGTGACGACCGTTCACATTTTTCACTGACAGGCAGTTATGTCATAGCAGCTATGGTAGCAGAGAAGCTTCCTGCCATCTTGCAGACATTCCGAACTCCCCTGAACGAGTTAATCCCAACCATCGAGGCCGCATTTGAAAACGATCGCCGGTTCAGCAGCTTGAGCACTCCTTTTGTGGAGCTCACAGGCTTTCAGGACAATCAAATTTGGGAGTGGCTGTTCCCTGAAGGGATGCTCCCTCTGCCCTGACCGAGTCTCTAAGATTCATTGGCAAGCAATATGCTGCAGATGGCGGACAAACAAACTTCATGGACTCTGCGATAGACATTGACTGATTATGGACAGATCAAATTGGAAGCGTTCAATATATCCCATGGGTCTGGGATTGGCGCTGATTTCCTCAGCCTGGATCACTCGCGCCCAGGATCCACTTCTCGATTCTCTTTCTTTAGAACCTGATGCTTGGGCTCCAAGTAGAATAAGCGATACAACAGTTCAATTTCAGTTGCGCTATTACATGGACGCAGCTGGCTGGAACGGCAGGCCAATTGGGCTATGGTCAGACGGTACTAACCATGTACGTGACCGACTGGCTTTTCAGCAAATTATTTGCTTACAACATTGCAGGACCGAGAGATTACGCCAATGACATCAACACATTGGCACCAGCAGGCAACCGCACGACAAGGGGTGTCTGGTCGGACGGAACCATCATCTGGGTATGCGATGATTTTGAGGACCGCATATTCGCCTACAAACTGCAGTCAGGCGAACGTCAGGAAGACCGCGAATTCGATACCCTGGCAGCAGCAGGAAATGATACCCCAGCAGGTCTGTGGTCTGATGGAAGCACAATGTGGGTAACGGACGACAAGGATGAGAAGATTTACGCTTACGACTTGATCACCACCTTCCGCAAACCGCAACTCGATTTCAGTTCCCTTTCGGCTGCTGGAAACCATAACCCACGCGACCTCTGGTCCAATGGGACTACTTTATGGGTGGCAGATACAGGCGACTGGTCAGCCTGGGGAGGTTGGGTTCATGGCAAAGTATTTGCCTACGACATGGCTACAAGGCAGCGCGATGCGGCCAAAGATTTTGACTTTCAGTCTCTTCGTGAGGCGGGCGCAACAAGCCCAGCGGGACTTTGGTCGAATGGATCAACCCTTTATGTGTCGGATTGGAGAAATCACAAAATGTTTTCAACCCCCATTGGTGTAGCAAGTCCTCTGGAGCCCACATCAGAGGACTTTTCACGCAGTCCTGAAGGTGATTTTTCAAAAATGGCAGAACAAGGCAACATGCATCCTTCAGGCATTTGGTCGAATGGAACGACGCAGTGGATTGCTGATATGGCGGATGACATGATCTATGCTTACGACATTGCCACGGGGCTTCGAGCGGAAAACCTTGATTTCGAGGCGCAGACGCTGCAAGGAGCGGGGAATGGCAGTCCAACAGGTCTCTGGTCCAATGGCTTCACGCTTTATGTCACCGATGATGTCGATGATAAAATTTACGCCTATGACTTGAATGTTCAGATCAACGTCAAATCGAGAGAAATCAATACCCTTGGCGAGGCAGGCAACCAATGGCCACGAGGGTTGTGGTCCAACGGAACGACCATGTGGGTCGCTGACTGGGAAGACGACAAACTTTATGCTTACGACTTGAAAAGCGGATCCCATACCCCGACCAAAGACATCGAAACGCTCAAAGCAGCTGGAAACGAAGATCCATCATCGATTTGGTCGGACGGCACCATCATCTGGGTCGCGGATTGGGAGGATGATAAGGTCTATGCCTACGATTTGAACTCAAAGGAGCGAGTGCCCGAAAGAGATTTTGACAGCTTACGTCAGACAGGCAATCTAAGCCCTTCCGGAATGTGGTCTGACGGTCATAACCTGTGGATCACCGATTTTGCAGATGCACAGGTATATGCCTATCGGCTTTCGAAGAAGCTTCCCTCTGGAATACGCTCCATCAGGAGGAATGATGCAGAAGAAATCGTGATCGATTTCTTCGGAATCCTTAAATCTTCCATGACATTGGATGGTGATTTTCTACCTGTTGAAAATGC
The DNA here is from genome assembly GCA_943788245.1 of uncultured Verrucomicrobiae bacterium. Lineage (GTDB taxonomy): Bacteria > Verrucomicrobiota > Verrucomicrobiia > Limisphaerales > AAA164-E04 > AAA164-E04. The sequence goes on from CALSPN010000016.1 coordinate 12,500, forward strand.
TGTTTCACCCTTTATCGTCACCCCCAGCAGAGAAGCATCCTTCTTTGTCGCTGAATGATGACGCATGCCTGGGGCGTGACGCTCTCGTGACGAAAAATATTCTTCTAGCTGACAAACTGGAAATAAAAAATATTTGATTATTTTCCAGATTTGAGAAAAAGGAACTGATAAAAGTTTAGGGCTAAAACAGCCGTTTCCACCATATAGATTAAAGAATATGCTTCTTAACAGTCACATCCCCAATTCAAAAACCCAATGATTTGGGCTGTGTCTTCAGCACTTCTTCAATATTGGATTTGGTGACAACGAGAGGAGCTCCCGTTGTTTTATCATCAATCAGAGCAGCCAGAATTTTTCCATTTTCAAACTGTTCTCTTACCTGAGATCGCCCCCCAAGGATACGAAAATCTGGCCTCAGAAAAGCAAATTTGGCGGGATGAGCTTTCTTCCATACATTGAGCTTTTTATGTCCTGCAGGTAAACCTATCAGGCTCACTAAAATCGGATGATCCGGATTCGCTTCAGCAAGTGAATCGAATGAGGACGCTTCAACAAGGAAACTGAGCGGTGTCGAACTGTTGGGCGGGATATATACCGCGTTGGGGTTTTGCTGATAATCGGCGCTGATTTCAGGATACACTTTTTCAATTTGAGTTCCTTCCGGAAAACCCGATTGCAACCCCGCAAAACCCGCTGCATCGTGATCCTTGATTCGGTCCGAGGCATCGGGTCGCAAGACAAAAGGATTGGAAATCACCAGAACATGCTCGCCGGGCTGTTCCTTTGAAATGAAGTCGGCCAACATACGCAGACCATTCTGCTTGGAATCAAGGTGCTGTGCGTATTGACTTGGGGTCCGAAAAATAAAATACAAGACAACGATCACCATCAGGCCAGAGATAGCAGCGATGGCTTGCGTTTTCTTTAGCTTCATGGGAAGTAAGGCTCTCGCACATCTTCACCATACTCGGCATCAAAGCCAAGTTCTTCAAGCCTGCCTTGTCGCATGCCCTCGGTGTGTCCGTCAAAGAACCAGCCATTGGCAGCATTATTGTGACGTGCATGAATTTCTTTCTCAACACTGAGGCGAAAAGTATGGAACTGTTCAGCACCTACCCCCATGCGTCCCTGACTTGTGGTATCTGCCATGTGAACGTAGTCGGAAGGTTGACGAATGTTGTCCACTTTCAGAATATTGTTAAATTCACCTGTGGTGAATTCTACAGGAGGATCAATCCTGATACCGTAAATCCGAAACCAGTTGGTGAAAAATTTAGGATCGTAGGATGGACATAAAAACAGCTCTTCCGTGCCGAGGCTTTGATTCGTGAAGAGTAGACCGCCCCATGCGTAGGAAGGATCCAGAGGATCGTGCAACTGAAACTTACCGTCGAAATCCTCTGCATACATGATGGTGGACAATCCCAACTGGCGTAAGTTATTGATACACTTGATGGACTTGGCCTTCTCTTTGGCTTTTGACAAAGCGGGAAGAAGCATTCCTGCCAGAATAGCGATGATCGCGATAACCACCAGCAGTTCAATCAAGGTGAAACCCGGCTTTCGCGCGGCCAACCGAGAGTTGCGAGTGCTGTTTAGGGTGGATAATTCAAACATAATTGGGTTAGGAAACATGAATTGTCAAAATTTGGCTGTCAATATTGTTTTTGGCATTCCAAGACGATAAGCAAGCTGAAGAACTGGGGCCGCCCCCCCCCAAAAATAGCACAAATCAGGCCAAATATTTTATATCTGAAAAATCACTTACTTGACGAATCCCATCAAACTGAGATACCTCCTTGTGCTTAATGTTGTTTAATTCCGACACATTTTTATGGTTTCTGCTGGCGTTCACACTTCTTTATTTTGTGACGAGGCAAAACCTTTCACGCAGAAACTGGCTGATTCTAGTGGCTAGCTATTGTTTTTACGGCTGGTGGGATTGGCGCTTCCTGTTTCTCCTGCTCGGCTCCAGCCTGATTGATTTCTACGTGGGCCTGGCCCTGAAGAAGAACGCGGAAGCAAAAATTCAAAAACGACTGGTCACCCTGAGTCTGGGAGCCAATCTGGGTGCGCTGGGTATTTTCAAGTATTTTGATTTCTTTTCAGAATCGCTGCAAACCATCTTGACCACGCTTGGATTGGAAGTCAGCACGCCCATGCTGAATGTCATTCTTCCCGTGGGTATATCATTTTACACATTTCAAAGCCTCAGCTACACGCTCGATATTTATCGCAAAAAACTGGAACCTACAAATAATCTGACCGCATTCCTGGCTTACGTGGCATTTTTCCCACAGCTCGTGGCAGGTCCAATTGAGCGAGCAAGCAACCTGCTCCCCCAATTCTTGACAGCACGCAAGGTGACTCAGCAAAGCATGGAAATGGGCATTTGGCTGATAATCTGGGGCCTGTTCAAAAAAGTCGTACTCGCAGACAATTTTGGAGCACTGTCAGACATGGTATACGAGGACCAAGGTGCAGAGGGTGCGATTGTCTACTTTGGCACCATCGCATTTGGCTTTCAGATCTATTGTGATTTCTCAGGCTATTCAGACGTCGCACGTGGTTTGGCCTACATGATGGGATTCAATCTCATGGTCAACTTCAACCTTCCCTACTTTGCAACGTCTCCAAGTGATTTTTGGAGACGCTGGCATATCAGCCTGTCGACCTGGTTTCGCGATTATCTTTATATTCCACTGGGAGGCAATCGCGGCGGGAGCTCGGCCATGATGCGAAACCTTTTAATTACCATGCTGGTCGCAGGCCTGTGGCACGGCGCTGGCTGGAATTTTGTTCTGTGGGGGCTCTGGCATGGCATGATGCTTTGCCTTTTCCCAAGCATCCCACTTCCTCGACGTATGCAACCCTTGCTGGGGTGGTTCCTGACGATGATTATCATTTTCTATGGATGGTTGCTTTTCCGCGCACAATCGATGGATCACATCATGGCATTGACAACTTCTCTCTTTACTTGGTCATTCCCTCTATGGATTGGCAGTTATATTTTGAATCTGGCCGTTTTCATGACCCCGCTTTTGGCCATGCAAATCTGGCAACTCCGAACAAATACTATTTTCCCGATGCTGCCGCACAACCGTATGATCAAGTCAGCCTTGATGGCGATCTGCGTGATCATGACAACAGTGTTTTGGAATACCAAAGGGACTCCTTTTATTTACTTTCAATTTTGACCTGAATCATGGCCAGGAACAGTCATACATACGATTTCGATTTCAAGTGGTTTGCGAGCCACTTGGGGCTGCTTTTGCTGCTCATTGCGATGATTGCGGGCATGCTGCATGTGTGCGCCCCTTTTCTCCCAGCTCCACGAGCCACTTGGGACATGGATCGAACCATCATGGCAACAAAAGCTGATTTGGCCCTGAGAGATGAGGGTGCAGACATAGTGCTCATTGGAGATTCCTCCTGCCTGATGAACATCGACGCCTCTCAGCTTGGAGAACTGACAGGTAAAAAAGTAGTCAACCTGGGGACAGTCAGTTTCCTGGACATGAAAATCTTTTCAGAACTCCTGGATCGATATCTGAAAACACAAACAAAGATGCCTTCAGAAATCCTGTTAATGGTTCACCCTGATTTTCTCAGAAGATCATCACCATCCAGATCACATGTAAATTGGATCCATGACTACATGGCAGGAAAAGATCACGCTACCAACGGCAAATCATGGACTTCGGCAGAATATCTTTTCGGAGTTCATGTCATAAAAGGCCGGCTCCTTGCCTGGTTGCCACGTCCATTATCAGGCGCTTTTGGCTCCTATTTTGGTTTTACCAGCAATTTGGAAACATACATGCGGGAACACCAGGGCTCAGCAGTTGACCCTCGAAGCATCAAGGCCTCTGACCTTAGAGGCAGCAAGGAGTACCGGGTCTCTGCAGCCAACCTGCGGAATGCAGAAGCATTCACGAACGTCATGCCAGAGGATGTGCAGCTCACGGTCGCCTTGTCCCCCACTCCCGCCAGTTTCGCAGATGAAGATCTTACCACCAAATTCGCATCCATACTCCAGGAATGGAAAACTGCCCTCAGTGCAGATGACATACTGGATTCGCTACCCCTCGCATTGGAAGATGCTCAATTCGCAAATAAAACACACCTTACTCCTGAAGCATCTCAGGCCTATACCCTTGAGCTGAGCAGCCTGTTGAAGCCCTGACGATCGCCTCCAGCTATTGCTTTCACATCATGAAAGGCTCATTTCATCCAAAAACCATTTTAAAAGGAATCCGGCCAATATTCTGACAGGCGATGTTCGATTAAAACCTGATCACGAACGAAAACAGGTCGCAATTTCAAACCCTCCATCATCGCCTCAAGGGGCGCCAAAACTGCTTGAAAATGTATTGAGGATCAAAATCTGAGGGAGCCCACTCCAGCAATCTAAGAAAAACAACCACTTTGACCACTCGGCTTGGAGGAGATCGCTCCATGTTACCTCAATCATCCTGCTTGAATAAGCAAACCCAGCGGTGCATAGTTACTTTCATCACAGAGTCTGGTTGAATTACTGGACTCTCATTACGTAATCATGCACATGCCCATGAAACATTTAATCACTTTACCCTCTTGGGAGGTCACACATTACACCGCCTTCTTACCACACATGGCTGCTAGCCATAACCTCTCTTTTGCTTGCGTGTGGCCAGAGTCAAGCCGAACCCATATCTTTCGCACGCCAAATTCGTCCACTTCTATCTGATGCTTGTTTCCAATGTCATGGTCCGGACGCTCAGGAACGCAAAGCAGACTTGCGACTGGATCAGGAACATACCGCCAAATCGCGTGATGGTGATTACTGGGTGATCAAAGGAAAGTGATCCTGATGGAAGTGATTTGGTTGCCCGCATCTTTGCGACCGATTCCGATGATATGATGCCACCTCCAGATTCTGGAAAATCTCTGAATGATGATGAGAAAAAGTTGATTCGCGAGTGGATCAAGCAAGGCGCCCCATGGGAAACACACTGGTCCTTTGAGCCGGCTCGAAGACCTGATATCCCAACCGTGAAGGATACAGATTGGCCAAATAATGCGATCGATTTCTTCATTTTAAGCAAATTGGAAGCAAATGGAATGCGTCCTTCGAAAGAAGCCGATCCACAAACATTGATGCGTCGCTTGCATCTTGATGTCACCCGAGGTTGCCACCAGGCGTGGATACTGTCCGTAAGTTTGCAGAGTCGGAGAACCCATTGAATTATCAGCAAACGGTAGATTCATTGATAGCCGATGAGGGTTTTGGTGAACGCCTTTCTGTTCATTGGCTGGACCTGGTCCGATATGCGGACACAGTGGGCTACCACGGAGACCAGCCTTACAGTGTTTGGCCATATCGCGATTACGTGATCAATGCATTTAATGAAAACATGCCTTTTGATCAGTTCACACTGGAACAAATCGCAGGGGACCTTGTCCCGAACCCCACAAGATCCCAGAAGGTAGCCTCCGGATTTAATCGCCTTCATATGATCACCGCGGAAGGCGGGGCACAGGACAAAGAATATTTGGCCAAATATGCCGCTGACAGAGTGCGAGCTACGTCCGGGGTTTGGCTGGGAGCCACCATGGGATGCGCGGAGTGTCACGATCACAAGTTTGACCCTTACACCATGAAAGACTTTTACAGCATGGCGGCTTTCTTTGGTGACCTGAAAGAAAAAGGTTTCTATGGAGGAGCAGGATGGGGACCCAAAATGCCGCTTCCATCGCCACAACAGGAAAACGAACAAAAACAACTCAAGGAAACTGTTGAGAGCTTGGAAAAAGTATTGGTCACTTCGACTGAGGCGCTGGTCAATGCTCAATTGGACTGGGAAAAGCAATTGATGGATCTGGAACTTGCTGGACAGTTAAGCTGGCACCCTCTCTCTGCAAAGGCGATCCATTCGGTTAACGGAACCGAATTTATTCAACAATCCAACGGAGCGATCCTGACACGCGGCCCCAAGCCAGATAAGGAAAATTTCGAAATCGAAATCCCAATCAAGGCTACCCGAAAAATAACGGGGATTCGACTTGAAGCACTGACACACCCTTCCATGGACGAAAACTCTCTCTCGAGGGGAGGCGGCAATTTTGTTTTGAGCGAGTTCGAATTGGTGATCAAGAACGAAGGCGGTGAAACACCCGTCAAACTTGAAAGTGCGCAGGCAGATTTCGCCCAGGGTAGTTTCGAAGCGTCAAAGGCAATAGACGGCAAAGACGAAACAGGTTGGGCCGTGGACGGAAAAAAACAAGAAGGAGACCCGCAAACTTTTAATCACCCTCAAAGAGCCGCTTTTGCTTGACCGAGATGCCACACTGGTAGCCCGCCTCGAGCACCAGAGCAAACATGAAAAACATGTCATAGGACGGTTTCGATTGAGCACCACTTCGGTGCCCAATCCAGTTCTTTCGGAAACAGGGATTCCTGATGATGTTTACCGGTTGGTTTCCATTCCATGGGAAGAGAGATCTACCCAAGAAACGGCAGAACTTGCTGACTATTTTTACGGACGATCTCCGATCCTCGAGCCTGCCAGGCTTCAGCTAGCAGCGGCCAAATCCCGCATTCAGAAATTGGAAAAGGATATCCCGACCATGCTTGTTTCCTTGTCCGTCGAGCCGCGTCCCATGCGGATTCTTCCACGCGGCAACTGGATGGACGATTCCGGTCCAGTTGTGAACCCGGCAATTCCGGGTTTCATGGATTATGGCAAGCTCAACTCCAACCAAGAACGCCTTTCCAGATTGGATCTGGCCAACTGGCTCGTGTCAGAACAAAATCCTTTGACAGCTCGAAACTTCGTAAATCATCTATGGAAATTGTATTTTGGTTATGGCCTTTGCGCGCGTCATGGAAGACTCGGGATCACAAGGCACACCACCCACCCATCCCAAACTGATGGATTGGCTGGCTTCCGAATTTGTTCGCAGTGGATGGGACATCAAACACATGGTTCGATTGATCGTTAACTCGCAAACCTATCGTCAAACATCTACTCCGAGCAAAACGTTGGCGACCATGGATCCATACAATCAACTTTTCGCACGTCAGACCCGTTACCGATTGGATGCAGAGATGATCCGTGACCAGGCACTCGACATCAGCGGCCTTTTAGTCAGGCAGATTGGTGGCCCAAGCGTCAGGCCTTATCAACCCTCAGGATATTACTCACAACTCAATTTCCCGAAGCGAACCTACAAATATGACAAAGGTAACAGTCAATATCGACGAGGGCTTTACACTCACTGGCAGCGCACCTTTTTACATCCAATGCTCAAGGCTTTTGATGCTCCAACACGTGAGGAGTGCACAGCACAACGGCCACGATCAAACACGCCCTTACAATCATTGAATCTTTTGAACGATCCTTCCTTCGTAGAGGCGGCGAGAACTTTCGCAGCAGGGATTTTAAGTTCCCCTGAAAAAGCAGATCATCAACGTATTCGATCAGCTTTCGAATCGGTTGTTCTGCGTCAGCCCACGCATCGTGAGTTGATGATATTGGAGCAATTGCTCATTGAAACTCGAGAGGGATATTCGGGCGAGCCTGAGCGTGGTCTGGAACTGGTCAAGGTAGGCCTGAATCAAGCAGGAAAACAGTGCCCACCTGCCGAACTCGGGGCTTGGACAGCTGTGACACGCGCTTTGTTCAACCTGCACGAAACCATCACAAGATATTAAACACCCAGCATCATTTCCATCTTATGAATCCTCTCAATCTGGCTATTCAACGACGCAGTTTTCTCAGCCGATCCACGGTTGGCATCGGTTCACTTGCACTCAATCAGTATCTAAAGCCCTGGGAAACTTATGGAGAATCGACTACCAACCCCAGCGCACCATCATGGTCCGGAATCGTAGATCCATTGCATTTCACACAAAAAGCCAAACGAGTCATCTACCTTTGTATGGCTGGGGGGCCTTCCCATCTTGAAACTCTGGACTACAAACCAAAACTGGCAGAGATGGATGGAAAACCCATGCCGGACTCGATTACCAGAGGACAACCTATCGCCCAGTTGCAAGGTCAGAAATTAAACTGTCTGGGTCCACAGCATCCTTTTGAAAAATTCGGACAATCTGGTCAGGAGATCTGCTCCCCTCTTTCCCAAGATTGGAGAGGTTTCAGATGAATTGTGCATCATCAAATCTTTTCACACCGAACAAATCAACCATGATCCAGCACATACCTTCATCAACACAGGATCATCCGTATCAGGACGCCCCAGTATGGGCTCTTGGTTACTTTATGGTTTGGGCAATGAAACGGAAAACCTGCCGGGTTTTGTGGTCTTGAGTTCAGTCGGAAAAGGCGGCCAGGCTCAACCTATTTCATCACGCCAGTGGCATAGCGGTTTTCTCCCAAGTAATTTCCAAGGGGTTCAGTTCAATGCCAGCGGGGACCCAGTTCATTACGTTTCTGCTCCTCCAGGAGTAAGAGACAGCGAACAACGGCGCCTGGTAAATGCCATTAACGCCCTGAATCTGGAGAAAGATACGGTGGTGAATGATCCGGAGATTGCCACTCGTATCAGCCAATACGAAATGGCCTTCCGCATGCAAGCCAGCGTCCCTGAGCTGATGGAGCTGAAAGATGAGCCTCAGCATGTCTTGGACATGTATGGAGCAGAAGCAGGTGACGGATCTTTTGCCTCTAATTGCCTTCTTGCGCGACGACTGGCAGAACGAGGTGTAAGGTTCATTCACCTTTACCACCGCGGATGGGATCATCACGGCAACATCAAAGGCAACATGCAGACAACTGCGAAAGAAGTAGATCAATCGACTGCTGCATTGATTACAGACCTCAAGCAACGTGGTATGTTGGACGACACGCTTGTCATCTGGGGCGGAGAATTTGGTCGCACCCCGATGGCTCAGGGCAGCGGGCGCGATCACCATATTCGCGGATTTTCACTGTTCATGGCAGGCGGCGGTGTGCAAGGCGGTATTTCCTATGGTAATACGGATGATCTGGGATACAAAGCCGTGGACCGACCCTTTCATGTTCACGACTTACATGCCACGATGCTGCAACTTTTTGGTGTCGATCACAAGCGCCTGACTTACCGGTTCCAAGGAAGAGACTATCGACTGACCGACATCGCGGGTAATGTAGTACAGGATATCCTGGCCTGAGATTCCATTTTCACACCAGACAAAATCGCTGGACAATCCACCATGCGCTGTTACTGGGATTTTTATTCTGCCGGCAAACTGATGTTTGGCGGTGGGGTCATTGATCAACTTGCTGCCGAGATTCAAAAAGAATCAAGAAGACGCCCTTTGATCATCACGGACAAAAACCTGGCAAATGCAGGCATCGTAGAGCGTGTTCTCGCTTCAACAGGCAAAAAAGCAAATGACACCCGCGTGTTTCAGGAAAGCGAGGCTGAACCCTCTCTTGAAGTAGCAATGAAGGCTTTTCAGGTTGCTCAAGAATTCAAGCCTGACACCATCATCGGACTCGGAGGCGGAAGCAATATGGACTTGGCGAAGATGACTGCCCTGCTGCTTGCCCACGGAGGAGCTCCTGAAGATTATTTCGGATTCGACCAGGTTCCAGGCCCGGTCACCCCGTTGGTGTGCATACCAACCACCTCGGGAACGGGAAGCGAGGTCTCACACGCAGCCGTGCTTACGGATACTGAAAGCGGCCTTAAAGTCAGCACACTCAGCAGGCACCTGCGTCCGTCTCTGGCAATCGTAGATCCGGAACTGACGATGACTTGCCCACGCCATGTGACCGCTGAAAGCGGGATGGATGCTTTGACTCACGCGATTGAGGCCTTTACCGCCCGGCAACCGGCAGATCTCTCCACAGCTGATGGCGAGGATTTACCCTACCCGGGCAAGAACCCAATGGCAGATGCCCTGGCGGAGAAAGCCATTCGACTCATCGGGCAAAACCTTGAAGAAGCAGTTAAAAACCCGGATGACAAAGTGGCACGAGAACAAATGTCACTCGCTGCTACTCTGGCTGGTCTGGCTTTCTCAAATGGAGCTGTAGCGATAGTGCATGCACTGGAATATCCGATGGGAGTTGAACTTCATTGCTCACACGGCCAGGGCAATGGGCTGCTTTTGCCCTACGTGATGCGATTTAACAAATCAGCAAGGATCAAGGCATTTGCCCAAATTTCTGAGTTTCTTGGATGCCAGACCAAAGGCATGTCGCTGGAAGGAGCTGCTGATAAAGCCATTGAAAAGGTGGAATCAATCAAAAGGAACGTGGGCCTTCCAGAGAAAATTCGTGATATTGGCGGGAAACGCGAACAATTGTGCGCTTTCGCTGATAAATCGATTCAAATCAAGCGGCTGATGGACATCAATCCAGTTCAACCAAGCAGGGATGATCTTTTGTGTATTCTAGAGTCAGCATTTTAGCATGCTGAAATGAACACTAACACCAGAAAAAAAGCTTTTGCACTCACACTCTGGCACCGAAAATGCTTTTTCTGCACAATAACTTCAATGTTGCAAAAAAGGAGATCAAACCTTGAAAAAAAACACAAAACTTTTTGGCCTAGTTCCCTGAGTGGGTGTCAGGGAGAAATGGTTTTTGTCATTGAATTATGTTACAATTGCGCGACAAAATGCGCCTCAGCCAGCTGTTTGCACCTTGAGTCGCAGCTCTGAGTGGAACGACCCATCTTGAGATGGACGGTGGATATGGATGATTATCATGGGGCAGGACAATTTACAAAAGCAGCGTTATGAATTGAAATACGTGATACCGGAGCAGAAAGCTCTGGGGCGATACGGGATTTCCTGCGTTGTTATCTGGATGTGGACAATAATTGTCTAGGTCAACCAGATCTCTCCTACCCGGTCCACAGTCTATATCTCGATTCACCCGGAATGGCGCTTTATCACAGCACGATCAATGGTGATAAAAACCGTTTTAAATTGCGTATCCGATTTTATAACGAGTGCGAGGACACACCCGTTTTTCTGGAAATCAAACGCCGGATGAATAACATCATCAGCAAAAAACGGGTTGGAATTCCACGATTAACTGCGCAATCGGTAATTTCAGGTCAAATTCCCCTCGGCCGAAGAATTGGTTTCCGCGAACAGCAAGGTATCCAATCGAGATTCCGTCGAATATATCACCCCCTCGCAGGAACAAGCACTTTACGAATTCTCTGAGCACGTCAATCAACTTCAGGCTCAGCCTGTCTCGCATGTGGCCTATCGCAGGGAAGCATGGATTTTACCAGACACCAATGCCGTTAGGGTCACTTTGGACAGGCAGGTGAGGTGCGAACCCGATCCGGGTGCCAAGCTCAATACGACCATGAATAATCCTACATTCGTTTTTGGAGATTGGGTCATTCTAGAACTGAAATTCACTGATCGCTTTCCAAACTGGTTCCGAGAATTGGTTGAAGTTTTCGATTTGACTCAATGCGGAGCAGCCAAGTATGTAGACGGGGTCACTCTTATGGGTAAAGATCAAGTAACCGATCTGGTCGCAAGTCACATGGACCTCAGCCAGGGGAATATTTCTGGAGCAACAAGATCACCTTAAACGCCGAGAACAGGCAATCGCCGCTGCATTCTAAGCACATGGAATGGTTTCTCAACGCGGATTTCTCCACATCGCCTACGCCTTTGCATTTAACGGCTCTGGGGCTGCTCCTGTCATTTCTATGCGGCCATCTGGTGGCGTGGGTTTACATGATGACCCACACCGGATTGTCCTACTCCAGAACTTTTGTACAATCATTGATGATCATGCCTGTCATCGTGGCGCTTGTCATGATGGTGCTGTCCAACAATATCGTATATGCCTTCGGGTTGATGGCAGTCTTCGCAATCGTTCGATTCAGAAATATCCTGAGGGACACTCTGGACACGACCTACATTCTCGGAGTCATTGTCGTAGGTATGGGCTGCGGAACTTACAAATTCCTGACAGCAACAATCGGTTGCCTGTTGATTTGCGGGATTTCTTGTTTATGTCTGGCTGACCGGGTTCGGTAGCAGACAGCGTTACGACATGATCCTGAATATGCATTGGTCAAGGGATTTGAATCAAATACCTGAATTAGACATCCCTCTTGAGGCGCCACGCATTGCGCTATGTATGCGCAAGCCAACGCACACACCAAACCCAAACCGGGCACTGACCTTTCCTATCGATTGCTCTTGAGAAATCCGGATCGCATGCACGATCTTCTTGATGAACTGAAAGGGATTGAAGGGGCCTCACGAGTGACAGGCCTGAGATCCGAGGAGGAATCCGAGGTATGAAGAAAGACTCCTCCCAGCCTATTGGTGTTCCGGCTTGAAGCGCTGGCTGGAATTCAGGCATCGGGTTTTGCCGGCAATTGTGTTTGTGGGGTGGCACTTTTGGCGGTGAGTACACTCTGGGACAGGCACCTTACCTCGCCTTCATTGATTGGTCAGGTTCAAACAACCAGATTGAATATACGCACCCCTTCCGGAGGGGACCATCACCAATCTGACTGTCCAGTTATTCCAACAAATCCAGAAAGGTGACACCATTGCAAAACTGGATCCGGGGGATCCATTGACGACGCTGGGAAGTCAGGCAGATCTTTTGCTGGCAAAAAAAAGAGCTGTTACAACTCATGAATTTGACAACTGCTGCAAGCGCATTTGATATACAGCGAAATGTGCTGGACAAGGAACGCCTCAGAACAGAATTAATGCAGCAGAAGGTAGCCTTGGCTTCAGCAGAGGTCAGCCTTCAAAATCTTGAGAATGAGTTGGTACCGGGCCAAGGATTTACATGATCAGGAGCTTTTGTCCGAAAGCCTCTACGACCTGGCTGAAAAAAATTATTTGGCTGCTCGTGCCGAGGGTAGAGGAAAGAAATATTCTCATTAAGGATCTGGGGAAAGACCATTCAGAGTATCGAGAAATTGATTGCCTCCAGTCAGGAAATTGAGGAAGTCAAGCTGGACATTGATCGAACAACATTGCAGCGATCCATCGCCAAATTGGAGCAGGAGTGGGTCATCAGGGCACCTGCAACAGGTACTGTGACAGCCATTCAAAAACGCAATGGTGAAATGGTCAACTCATCGGAATCGGATCATCACACTCACCCAAACCCAATCGGACATGGTGATCGCTTACTTTGCCGCAGGGGATCCGAGATCCCGGTTCTGGTAGGACAAAGTGTCAATATCAAAACCCGCACCCAATCAGTTCGGGAATGCCAGGCAACGATTGTGCGAGTGGGCACCAGCTACGAAATGATGCCGGACATGCTATCACAACTACAGCTTTACAAACTTGGAGGAATCGGTGTTCCCCTGATAGTCAAACTTCCCCCGGATTTCCATTGCCTTCCCGGTGAAATGGTCAACATCACATTGGATTGTACCTCAAACAGCAAAAGAACAAAATAATCTGGCTGGCCGTTGAATCGGACAGCATCCACGCTCCATGGCACGTATAAGAGCCCTTCCTCCCCAGTATACCAAACGCTTTCATCCTGAGGATTATTTCAAGCCCCTGAAGTGGGAGGATGTATTCGCAGTCAAGCATCCCATAGAAATTGAATTAGGGGCAGGAGACGGCTCTTTTTTAATCAAATACGCATCGAAACATCCGGAAATCAATCTACTGGGTATCGAGAGACTCCTCGGGCGTATGAGAAAGATTGATCGTGACACACATCGGGCAGGTGTAGGAAATATTCAATTATTCAGAATCGAGGCCGGGTATTTCTTGAAATACCTGGCACCCGATCGGTCCATTCGAGCCGTTCACGTCTACTTCCCCGATCCATGGCCTAAAATACGGCATCACAAAAAACGGCTCATCAACGAAGATTTTGTCAAAAAATGCGCAGGAATTCTCGAACCCGGGGGAATGGTTCACCTGCGAACAGATCATCCACATTACTTTGATCAAATGCTAGATGTCTTCGGCCGAAATGAATGCTTCGAGAAATCAATTCCCTCTGAATCGTTAACCGCCATTAAGACTGACTTTGAAAACCACTTCAATGATCAAGGCATTCAGACACAATACGCCTCTTACAAACTTCAGGAATAGTCGAACATGGCACAAACTAATTAAGGCATCCACGGGATTGTCAGGTTGGTTCGCTTCAATTAATGTGACGTGACATGAGCAAAAAACTGGTAGTATTGGATGGTCACACACTGAATCCTGGAGATTTGGATTGGGAACCCCTGAAAGCATTGGTAGATGAGTGCGACATTTTTGAGCGAAGTGACATCACGGAAATAGTGGATCGATCCCAGGGGGCAGAAATAGTCCTGACCAACAAAACACCCCTATCTGTTGATACCTTGGTCAAACTGCCCGACCTGAAATATATCGGTGTTCTGGCCACTGGCTTCAACATCGTGGACACCAACACCGCAAAGACCAGAGGTATCCCTGTCACCAACATTCCAAGCTACGGCACCAGATCGGTCGCCCAAATGACGCTCGCATTGCTTTTGGAATTAACCCAGCGAGTCGGTGCCCATTCTGATGCAGTTCAAAATGGGGATTGGGTGAATTGCCCCGATTTTTGTTTCTGGAGGCATCCGTTGGTCGAATTGGACGGACTGACCATGGGTATTGTTGGTTTTGGACGGATAGGGCAGCAGGTCGCTGAATTGGCACGGGCTTTTGGTATGAAAATCTTGGCAACCCAGCGTGCATCTACGAACGCTGACAAGCATTCTGATGTGACCTTTGTCTCTCTGGAGGAACTTCTGCAACAATCCGATGTTGTGAGTTTGCACTGCCCACTGACACCTGAGACTCAGTTTCTGATGGATGGGAATCGTTTATCACAAATGAAATCAAATGCATTTCTGCTGAACACCAGCAGAGGCCCTTTGGTGGATGAACGAGCTCTGGCTGATGCGCTTATGTCAGGACAAATTGCCGGAGCAGGCATAGACGTAGTGGAAATTGAACCTCCACGCTCGGAAAGCCTGCTTTATCAGGCTCCCAACTGCTACATCACACCCCATATTGCCTGGGCAACCAAAGAGGCACGTACGCGTCTTCTGAACACGGCAATCGAAAACGTGAAGTGCTACCTCACAGGAAAACCGCAAAATGTGGTCAATACATAGTCATATGCGCAGTCTTTAAAGCGAAGGTCTTTCGCTCAACAATGGTAAGACTGATTAGGAATAGATCCAGGGCCACAATTTAGGCAGGACTTGAAAAAAGAGCCCAGTCTATGGATCTTGAAATCGAACTTGAGAGCAAGCAAAGCCTCGAAGCCCGCGAAGTCCTTGTTGAATTGAAGGTATTACCTAATTTGGAAAAGGCCGATATCTTTAATCGATTTGAAGTTTTCTCAAGCAAAAGATACGTATGATACAAGCTTTCAGGTCTTATTCGGAAAATGCGATCGAATTCAGTCCACAGTTATTTCCGCTGTCATCTTGCATCAACACTCCCATCTGTTCACTTGTTGAGGACAAAGAAGCTCGATTCCCTTGTCAGGAGAGGTTACTTGTGTTGGAAATACTTCTGATCAAGTAGCAATCCTGATCAATTGTAAATGAAATAGACGCACATCTTCTGACTTATCTCATCAGAAAAAAGTAATTAGAAAGCTATCCGATGTTTCGTTTGATTTGGATTTTTATTGGATTGGCCGTTTTATTTTCGATTCCATTCCTCATCTGGGGAACTCATTGGGATTGGTCCTCTCAGGATGCGGTCAAGTGGCTCAAGCAATACGGCAGATGGGGATGGCTGGTTGCTCTGGTTTTATTTATGGGAGACTTGTTTTTGCCCATTCCATCCACAGCAGTGATGTCCAGCCTTGGCCTCCTCTACGGCCCTGTTTGGGGAGGCTTGATTGGAGGCATTGGCTCAGTTGGCTCAGGAATCATTGCTTATGGATTGTGCCGGCTATTTGGAGAAAGTGCCGTCGAAAAATTACTTGGTAAAAAAGATCAAGAAAAAGGAAAAATGCTCTTCATGAAGTATGGGGGCTGGATGGTTGCTTTATCCCGCTGGCTTCCCTTGCTGCCCGAGGTGGTATCGTGTATGGCCGGTTTACTGAGAATGCCATGGCATACATTTGTGATGGCGCTCGTGTGCGGAGCCCTGCCGATGGCATTTTACGTTTGCGATGGTCGGACACCTGGGGTCGGATCACCCTGCCATTTCGATGATACTGAGCGCAATCGCACCACCCTTGCTTTGGTGGGCGATTGGCAAGAAAATGATGACATCTCCCGAGAGACGAAAACGCTAACGCAAGCGGTAGACAATGCGCGCTTTGTTGAGGTCATAGGGGGACATCTCAATTTTGACGCGGTCTCCAATCGTCAAGCGGATGAACCGCTTGCGCATCTTACCCGAGATGTGAGCCAAGACAACGTGCTTGTTTGCAAGTTCCACCCTAAACATGGTGCCGGCCAATACAGCCTTCACTGTGCCTTCCAATTCTATATGTTCTTCCATCCGTAATCGATTTGTGCTCTTCTTTGCTAATAGCTTAGGTCGAATAGCATGTGCGCATTCACAAGGAAATCAAGTGTATTCGCGTTTCAAATGATTTTTCATGACTCAATGTTTGCCTGACTGATACCAATCGCTTGACAATTGTTGATTATGGGACGACTACCAGAATGGATCACCAACAAAAAACGTGTCCTTGTTGACTCCTTTATTGAGCTGAAGGGAAGCAAAGCCCCGCTGAAGTTCAATAAACACGGATCTGCAAAACGCTACATTCTGCGTGTCCATCCTGATGGATACATTCAGGTGACCCTGCCACCTCGGGGTAATCGCAAGGAAGCTTTGGTATTCGTTGAAAAAAATAAAATCTGGCTGGAAAAACAATGGGAAGCCAGAGAACAAAAACTTCAGGAAAGACAGAAAGCGGACCGTGAACGTCCCTCTATCCATTACCGCGGTAAGCTTGAACCGGTGAGCGTTATTTCAGCTGACGGAAAAACTCATGTCTCTTTTGCAGATCGATGTTTACCCATTGATCTGCGGCGAATGAATCTGAAACAATGGCTGGAACATTGGCTGAGATATCAGGCTTCAGCAGAACTACCGGATCGAGTCGACTTTTTTGCCAGGCAGCACGGCTTCCAATTCAATCACATCACTATTCGTGACCAACGAACTCGTTGGGGTTCCTGTTCATCAAACCGCACTATCTCACTCAACTGGAGGCTAATCCAAATTCCACCGGAACATTGCGATTATATCATCCTCCATGAGTTGAATCATCTCGAACACATGAATCATTCGGTTCATTTCTGGAAAAGCCTGGAGGCTCTCTGCCCCTTGTTTCGAAAATCGGAGGCCTGGTTGAAGGTCAACGGAAAATACTTGAGAGATTGATTCCTGCTAGAGGGATAGCCAAGGAGCCGGAACCATGAAAGCGTGCTGCTCCAGCAAACCCCAGGTGCCATGCCATGTCAGGAATTGAGTGAAGAAAACCATGATTCCATAAACCAATCCAATGACCATGATTCCTGAGCGACAGATCCATCGCCATACAAAATGGGTTCGATCCGTTTTCCGAATGGAACGATGCATCGCCCAGCCACAGATCAAGCGCGCAGGGAAGATGAAGACAACGAAAAACAAGCTGGGCAGCCAGGCAAGTTCTCTTGGTGCCAGTTCGATTTTCAGCAAATAAAGTGGAATCGAAAACAAGAGCGTCACAAGCAATCCAAATGCGAATGCAAAGGGCGCATGTTGAAAGCGATTGCGAACTTTACGGATATCAAAAAGATTACGCCAGTGAGGTTCCCTCACATATTGCACTTGTAGAAATGGAAGATAAACGGCTACGAAAGCTAGCATGAATCCTCCCGATAAAGAGAGGAGTGTCCCCGGATCTTTTGAAAGGGTATTGGCCATGTAAATTACCCAGACGGGTAAGATCAACCAAGTTAACGCACCAATAAATCCTGCTAATCCCACTTTGAAACATGTCAATATGGCCTCTCCATCGATCAAAGTGCTCCATTGTATTTCCGGCAATTCACGGCACAATGGATCACGCAACCATAGGATGAATCTCAAAGGGGCAGGCCAAACAAAATGGCGAAACCGCCCTCCTCTGGCCAAAGCCCACAAGATATGCCCGACGGTTATTAACAGCAGCAATAGTAATCCTATTTGAATTCGCTGAGGGATGACCCGGTCCGGTGAAATCAAAGCCGCATCACCTGCCAAATCAATCCCCAAACGAATCGGCCAGCAGCAAAACCATATCCCCAAAATAATTCCTCCAAAAAACGATGCCTCGCGAAAGCCAATGAATCCGTCTCTCAATCGACCAGATTCAGCCACCTTACCGGAAGCTTTCATGAGGTATCCCAGACTGATGAGATTCAACACAGGGAAGACGGCCAGAATTGACAGAAGCAATGCCATGGTGATCCCACCAAAACACATTTGAAAAAAACGATACGCCCCCGAGAATCCCTTAGCAAACAGAGAGAGAGGTGCTTGGGGTTTTGACATGACTTCAGCTTCTGATAACTGAAATGAAATGGGCGAGGTTGGATTCAATGGAATGATTCTTGTTGTTTTGCTGATTTTCTGGAACGTTGTTAATGCTCAGAATATATAATGCAGCATGGATAAGGAAAGTTTCATAATGAATCACATTCGTGACTGCAGCATGACCAGGAATATGCACCCAAACAAGGCATGACTCGATTAACTTTCATTTCCTTGTGGATGCTCACGACGGTAAGCCTTGTTCTGTTTTGGCTCTATCAGGACAAACCATATCCGCCTTCAGCACCGAAGTTCGAGGCCACGACCAATACCGGCAAAACGCATGACAAACAGTCCACGTCTTCTCTGACCCAATCATTGGAAAGAAACCCCATCCAGAATCGAGCCTCGGATCTCGAAATACTCCGACGGCTTTCCATGGCTTTGACGGGAACAATTCCTTCTGTGGAATGGATACGCGACTATGAAGCGTGGCCAGAGGATCAGCGCATTGGCTTGGCTCTTGAAAGGATATTTGATGACCGACGCAGCAGCGACTACCTGGCTGAGAGATTTGCGCGTGCATTCGTGGGTGTTGAGAATGGTCCTTTCTTGGTTTATCGCAGACGTCGAATGGTGGATGACTTGAGTGAAATGATTCATGCCAACCGCCCCTACGATCAAATAGTTAAAAAGCTCATCACTGCTAAGGGGATTTGGACATCCAAACCGGAGGTCAATTTCCTGACAGCAACAATTGATCCTAACAACGACAAGGAAGGTCCAGACGAAATCAAACTGGCGGCTCGAGTTTCAAGAGCTTTTCTGGGTATTCGAATCGATTGTGTTCAATGTCATGACGATATGTTTGGAGATCGATGGAAACAAAAGGATTTCCATCAAATGGCATCCTTTTTTTCAGGTGCAGAAATGTCGTTGACCGGCTTAACTGAATCAGAAAAAACCTACGAATACCGATATAAAAGACACCCTGCACCGGAACTTGTCCCTCCAAAAGTGCCTTTCAATGAATCCTTGCTACCAGCAGAAGGTTCCTTGAGGGAGCGCCTGGCGGCATGGGTCACTCATCCAGAAAACAAACCCTTTGCAAGAGCCTTGGTCAACCGTGTTTGGGCCATGATGTTTAACAAACCATTGGTGAACCCGGTGGATTCAATTCCAGTTGAAGGACCGTTCCCTGAAGCCTTGGAGTCATTGGCCAATGAAGCCATCGCCTCCGGTTTTGATTTACGGCATTTGATTACCATGATTGCCAACAGCAGCCGCTTTCAGATCACCAGTAGAACATTGGATCAAAGTGAGAATCCGCCATTTCCAATGACAAGACTCAGACCAGAGCAAGTTGCGGGTAGTATCATTCAATCAGCCTCACTCGAAACAGTCGATGCCGACTCACACATATTGTCTCGAGTGATCCGCATCCTTCAACAAGGTGAATTTATCAAACGCTATGGGGATGCTGGTGAAGATGAATTTGCAGGGACCGGCGGTACCATACCGCAAAGATTAACCGTCATGAACGGCAAACTCGTTGAGGAAAGAACCGAAGAAAACCTGGTCATGAATGCAGCCACGCGCATCAGCACGCTCGCTCCGAATGATTCGGTAGCAGTCGAGATGGCGTATCTGGCGACTCTGACTCGCCGCCCTACCGAAAGTGAAACGCAATATTTCACCGATCGATTTAGGGGAAAGAAAAAGAAAAAACGAGCTACGGAAATGCAGGATTTATTCTGGTCACTGATTAATTCCACGGAATTCGCATGGAACCATTGAATCATATGAAACGCCCGTCACTCCATCACTGCGCCTCGACAACAAGCAACCGCCGACAATTCCTGAAGACGACGACTGCTGCAGGCATGGCATGGATGAATCCCCTTGCCCAACAGCTGGCGCGTTGCGCTGAAAACGATGTCTCTGAGACAAGAGGCAAGGCGATCATCCTTTTATGGATGGCTGGGGGTCCAAGCCAGCTGGAAACGTTTGACCCACATCCCTCTCAAAACGGATCCGAAGGCAGGAAAGCAATTTCCACGCCCTTGAAGCATCTGCAATTGGCAAAAGGTCTGGAGGAAGTAGCAGAATTAATGAACGACGTTTCCCTCATTCGTTCCATGGTCAGTCAGGAAGGGGATCACGAAAGGGCCGTTTACAATGTAAAAACAGGATACCGACCTAACCCTACGGTCGTGCACCCTTCTCTCGGATCCATTATTTGCCATGAATTGCCTGAAAATGCTGTTGAGATCCCAAGGCATGTTTCCATCCTTCCGAATGAATGGCCTGCACGCGGCGGTTATTTAGGTGCCACCTATGATGCTTTTCAGATTGGAGATCCCGGCCAGCGCATCCCGGATGTGATTTCCCCTGTCAGCAAAGAGCGACTTGAACGGAGACTCCAAGGCCTTGACGTCGTGGAACGAGCTTTCCTGAAAGGTCGTGACCCTGAATGGATAGCGTCCCATACACGCCACCGAGCCACAATTGATGAAGCACTGAAGATGATGGACTCGGATCAAATCAAGGCCTTTGATGTGAACCTTGCGACAGCGACAGAAAGAAACGCATATGGCGACACTGCATTTGGCAGAGGCTGCCTGGCAGCTCGTCGACTGATCGAGACCGGGGTACGTTGTGTAGAGGTGACACTGAGTGGATGGGACAGTCACGTCAACAATCATGAGACTCAGTCAAAACGCGTCGCGACTTTAGCACCTGCGCTCGCAGCTCTGATTCGTGATCTGAAAGAACGCGAACTCTTGGAAAATACCATGGTCCTTTGCGGAGGCGAATTTGGCCGCTCTCCGGAGCTGAACCCCTTGGAAGGCCGCGATCATTGGCCTCATGGTTTCAGCTTCTTAATCGGTGGAGGAGGCATCGCTGGGGGAAAAGTCATCGGCGCCACCGATCCGGAAGGCATCAGGAAACAACCAGAGAACCCCGTGCGAGTTCAGGATTTACATGCTACCATCCAACACTGTCTGGGAGTCGATTCTGAAAAAGAAATCATCACCCCCGTCGGTCGGCCCATTTTCCTGAGCGAAGGCAATGTCGCACGCGAACTACTCGTGACGAGTTGAGCTCGTATTAGTATGATTGCCACTGGATACAGAGGCATCGCCTTTTCCCTGGAGAAAAGCTCACTTGAGTGTCAGACCGTATCACTTGATAAAACCTAAGTAATCAAACAAGTTTGATCAGCATGACTCCTTCGTTCACAACCGCGGTATCAAATATATACTCCTCATCCATAGCGTTGATAGATCATCCACATTGGGCCCCATAAAGCCAACGAACAGCTCCATTCAAACGCTTACGACATTCGAACATATCACTTTATCTATAAATGCGAAAGACTGATAAGTGAATCATTGCGGGACGCGTCATTCATTCAAAAACCGCCTTTTCATGGCCAGGCCAAGTTCTTTTACCGCACGCTTACCGTCATCAAAAGCCCCGGCAAATTGCATGAATCCATGCAAAGCTCCCTCGTATTGGATCAGGTCGATTGGAACCTGAGCATCTTTTAACCTTTCAGCATAGTTCTCTCCCTCAGTTCGCAATACATCATATTCAGCAGTCACCACATGAGAGTAAGGTAATCCCTCAAGTGTCTCAGCGGTGCATGGTGATGCGTAAGGATTCTGACGGTCCGCAGGCCTCGGCACATATTGGTCCCAGAACCAACGCATGATATGCCGTGTCAGCCCATGATCCTCTGCAAACATGTGATAGGTTGCAGATTCAAAATTGGGTTCTATGACTGGATAGATCAACCACTGAGAATCCAACTTGAATGCGGCTTGATCGCGAGTCTTCAAGGCCACAGCAGCGGCAAGATTGCCTCCCGCACTATCACCGCACACCGCAATTCTCGCCGGATCTACTCCAAGGCGATCCGCATGCTTCACAACATACTGCGTTGCTTCAAGACAATCATCGAAGGCCGCTGGAAAAGGGGACTCAGGCGCCAGGCGGTAATCGACACTGACAATCACAGCTTCAGAAATCGCCGCCAAATGACGGCATAAAGCATCATGTGTTTCAATGTTACCGAGCACCCAACCTCCGCCATGAAAATACAACACCACTGGAAGCTTACCACTCGTTGAGGGGCGGTATATGCGTATGGGTAAACGACCCTCAATGGCTAGATTTTCAACGTGATGAAGTGGAGGTCCATCGCCGAACAAATCGGTAAAGCCTGAAAAAATACGACGACTTTCGGCAGGTGGCAACTCATCCCAACCGGGAGCACTCTGGTTGGCGATGGCCTTGAGGAAAGCTTCTGCTTGTGGGTGAAGTGGCATCTGGATCAGCGATTCGTTAAAATTTAATTCGTTTTTATCAGGTCATTCTCGAAGATTACCTGTTAAATAGCGATGGAGTATTTTTCACTCTACCTGATTATTGAAAGAACTTAATCAAGCAACGATCTCGATCGGGGAAGAGACTTTGTCAGGCCCGCGCTCGTCTTTAGATCATGCAAAAATCAATCTCCTGGTCAAAACTTGATTCCGTATACTCACCTTAACCCCAGCAATTTCGAGTGGCCCAGGTGGTGAACAAAACAAGGCGCGGACTCGAATGGCGTTTATTAAACCTCAAAGAAACTTCGCACCAAACATTGAAATTCAATTTCCTGGATTCGTTGTAATTCTTCAATCACGGACTGATCGGCAGAGTCGGCCAATTCTCGAGAAACGAGATCGACAAAGCCAAAAGGGTCCCACTCACCCGATTCTATCAATGAATTCAGATTAGGTGAAACATCTCCCCCAAACGTTTGTGTCAGAATCTGCTTTGCGATCTCAGCGTAGGCAGGATGCGTCCCGGCTCGATGAAACCAATACTTGGAATTCCCATAATCAGGTTCGCGCCGATGCATGATACCATGCAGGAAACTACCGGTCGCTGAAGGGATTGACTGGGAAATCGAATGGGATGCATCCAAATGATCATGCCAGAGCAAAGCAGCAGAGCGCAACAGATCGATGAGTTCGGCATTTAAATGCCGGGTATTTGACCAATCCCTTACCTTGGCATTCAACTCTGACGGTTTCTCAACAGTATTACGAATACCAGGTCCCAACCCGGGGCAATCAGGTGTTGAAATCAGTTCCAAGAAGCTGACGGTTAAATCATTGGTTACATTCATATATCCAGCTCACTATGCTTAAACTAAGCGGAACCCAGATGAGAAAATTCTCACATCTGGTCAAGAAGTTGACGGGCCTTGCGAGTCCAAACCTTATCCTTCTTCTGAACAAATGAGGGCGCATGTTTTTCGTCTTCGATGACCTCTTGAAGCTGTTGACGAGCCTCATTGGACATCCCCTGCTTTTTGTAAATTTCGGCTAATAAAACTCGCGCTTCGGCGTAAGTCTGCGTTTCGAGCACGGTCTCAAGAGCCACTCTGGCCTTGTCGGTTGAATCAAGTTTTGAGTAAGCGCTGGCTAGTGCCATCATCGTAGCTCCGTAATCGTGTTTGGGGTTCTCTGCGATCACTTTTTCCAACATGGCAACCGCTTTCTCAAGCTGGTCGAGTTTGATCAGGCACTGGCCATATGGCCCCAGAATGTCCACATCCTCGGGATCGCGCTCGAAAGCAGCTTCATAGCATGCAAGTGCCTTATCCGGTTTACCTTGTTTTTGATAGATATCTCCAAGTTCGGCATGGTGGTGAGCCTTGTCAAGGTGATGGATCTGCTCTTCGAGCTGTTTGATCCGTTCCCGTTCCGCGGCACCAGGCCATTCAAATGATGGACCTTTCTCCATCGCTTTTGCGCTGCGATAGACCATGAAATAATAGAGCAAGGCGGAAAAGGCACCAAAGAAGAAAATCAATACCGACCATAACCATTCCTCTCTACGAATGGCGTCTACCAGCATCCATATCTGGAATGCCGTCATAATCAGGAAAAACGGATTGGTGAGGATTTCCCTCCAATCGTCGAGAATCAGTGCAAGTTGCATATATGTATTTATTCGCATGTGACGTGGGAATTGCAAGTCAATGGCCCCAAGTTCAGCTCTCAGGGACTAGAAATCTTTATGGAAAGAAGGTAATTCCTCATGTGTAACTCGAAAAGCAAACCCATGTGATACTGCATGACGTCATGGCCTCTTTGCCAATAGAGCGCTTGCCAAACGTGCTTTTTGGATCACGCGTAATTTGTGGGTGCCTCGACAGATGATTTCATGCTCATCATTGGCTCTGAGGTCAAATGAAAACATATTTCTATCCTGATAAATGATTTTGGCATGACAAGTGACCAGCGCGCCCAGAGGTGAGGGAGCTTGGTGCTTCACCTCCACTACTGCACCCACAGTTGATTCATCCTCTTCCAGGTAAGGTAAAACAACTCCACGTGCGGTATGCTCCAGGAACCAGATTAGCCACGGGGTAGAAAGAATCTCGGGCATCACTTCATCTGCAAAATCGATGATGTGTTGCTTACTTACTCTGAATTCTAAGTGACCGGATTTTCCAGTGCGTGGGCGCCTGTTCATGTCAGTGATGAATGCTCAACGATTCGCGCTAACAACAAAGATTAGGCTGACCGATCTTTGATTACAGGCGAAATCAATCCTGCATTGGTCCAATGAGTTCGATAAAATTACCATCCGGATCGCGAATAACCAGAAGTGCATTTTTTCCTCCCAAAGGAACAGGGGTCTTACCCAGGAAAGTAACTTTAGCTTTTTTCAGGCGTTCAATACTTGCTGAAAGGTCTGTGACATACAAGGTCAGGTAGCTGAAACCCAATGTTGAATGAATATACGTTTGGTCTGTTTGGCTTGCCTCAGCTTTGGGAAAGGACATCATCTTGAGGCGACTTTGTTTTTCCCCTGCACCAAACACGAAGACCCTGGCCACAACTTCCATTTCATTCACCAAACCAATGGATGTGGCAAAAGCTGGTGGTGCTGAAAACCCCTTTACCTCTTTACAGCCGATCACATCTTTGTAGAAAGACGCCGATTTATCGAGGTCCTTCACAACAATCCCGAGATCAAGTACTGGGGATGAAAACACCTCAGATGAATCATTTTCCTGACCCAGCGCTTTGAAACTGTCACCGCCTGCGATCGAAACGAAAAGCAGCAAAGCTAAAAACCGTTCTGTTAAAATGGTATGTGAAGATTTCATAGAAGAGGAAGTTAAAGATAAAGAGAGTGAGTTCAAGCACTGATTCAGGGCAATAAAAAACCTCTCGGTCACCTTTCAGGAGTGAGGATCTTTCAGTGGGCCCGGTTTGAATGCGGGGTGCCCTGGCCAGGAAGGCTCCTGGGGCAGTCTCATTTGATGAAAGCTTTGGAGGAAGCTCTTACTGATGTCCGTACCCTCGGGGGCTAGATGCTGATGCGCCTCTTTTAATTTGTAGAATGGGATCGAGGGATATCGATGATGTATCCAATGGTAACCTTCGTTATGTTTGAAGAAGTTATCAAATCTGGAAAGATTGGACCTGGCTCCGCTGCGAGTGTTGTGGTGTTCCTCTATTTCCGACCAATATTGATAAATGGGAAACGACCAGATCAACGGTATCAGCCAGTAGATCAGCAACAGATCCAAAGATTCATAAACGGCGAAGAGACTTATTAATGGAATCCAGAATAAAGATAATTGAAGTCGGCTGGAGGCTGTGTCCAGATCAGGTCCACTCTTCAGGTAGTAATACGTCGGACCGCCTAGAAACGGTTTGATAAACCAGATGTAAATCATGTTCGGATTCCTATTCAACAATCCATAACGATTGTAATCCTGCATGGTAATGTCTGATTCCCCCATCAAATCAATGTGATGCTGATGATGCTCAACCTGAAATCCTTTCAAAGTTTGTAGAAAAGGGTAGGCATACAGGCTTTGGAGTTTGTAGTGCAGCGAACGCGTTGCAAACAGATTATAATGGGAAGCTTCATGGAGAAGCGCCTCTCCCAAGCAAAATTGAATGTAGCCTATGAACCAGACAGTCATGAGGGTGAACCACCATTGATCCAGCCATATGGAAACGCCAGCAGCCCCTGTCATAAATAACCAATCCCGGCATATCGCGCCCAATCCCCGCAAAGTGCTGCGCTCGCAAAAGTCTTTTATATTTATTTTTTCTTCCACTATACCTGATTCAATCAACAATTTAGGTCGATCGCGTGAGTTTTGGGTTTTCCGCTTGATAGGAGTGCGGGTAGAGGTTCATAAAAAAAGAAACCACTTTTGACAAGAATCGATCATATGAATCCCAAAAACTCAAACCAACAAAAGGAATCTTCCGGCTCCGTAAAACGGATAATGAACTTCATAAGTCAAAAAGCCAAAGTAATGGTTGCTTTGTTTTTGATTTTGGGAATTCAAGGGTGCCATCAGCAAACCAACCCGACTACAGATTCAGTAAAAGAAGATAAGGACCGCAGAGCGCTTATCATGACGGTTTCTGAGCCCATCAGATTCATGGCTGAACGCATCACAAATGATTCATGGGCTGCAATAAAGTTTCCTGCGGACGCATCAGTCGTGGATCCTGCCTATTGGAATCCGTCTCCTGATACGATGAGACGCTATCAGGATGCAGATCTCATTCTCTTGAACGGCGGTGGCTATGCCAAGTGGATTAAGTCGGCGAGTTTGAAATTATCTCGACTTCACGACACCTCAGCAGCTTTTAAAAATCGATTCATACTTGCAAAGGATGCTGTGGTGCACCAGCACGGCCCTGATGGAGAGCATTCGCACGAGGGCTATGCCACTACCACATGGCTGGATTTCGAACTGGCTGGAATGCATGCGGATGCGATACTGGAAGTTTTGATAAAACAATGGCCTGACCATGAGGAACCGATGAAGAAAAACCATTCGATCCTGAGGAACGAATTCAACAAACTACATCAAGACATGCTTGATATCGCAAAACAAATTGGAAACACACCCTTACTGGCATCGCATCCAGTGTATCAATACCCGACAAAAGCATACGGCCTGAAGATTCACTCCCTGCACTGGGAGCCAGACACCACTCCTGATGAGAGTGAGTGGAAGGACCTTGATTTTTTTCTGACTTCAACCCCCACGCAATGGATGATCTGGGAGGACACTCCAACTGAAGCAACTCAAGGCATGTTGAAACAACGTAAAATAAAATGGGTGGTATTTCGCCCGCAGGGAGGGCTCACTGAATCAGGTGATTTTTTATCTAGCATGCAGACGAATATGAAAGCTCTGAGATCCATCAAACCCTAGAGTCGAAGTTTCACCCTGAGCAAATCCGAGGGGCGTGGGATTGGAGCCCTGTTTGCAGGGCTTAGTTAAAAAAGACACCCTTGCGCTGGTAGGTAGGCTCGTCCAGGTTCACTGAATTATAGAAAGTCGGATCAGTGTTGGCAAATCGACCATTTTTCTTTCCCCCTAAATTGAGGAAGGTTTGGAAATAAGGTTTTCCTCCTCGTTTTGAGCGTTTGGAAGAGGATGGAGGCATCATGGGATTGGAGGTTTCAAGATTTAGCGCGCCAGATACATCGGTTCCGCTCAAAACCATTTCTTCATCCAGGCTGCCTTGTTGTTCCGCAATTCCGGGTTGAACACCATCCTTTTCAATGTCAGCTTGAAAAACTTCCATACCAGGTTTCGGATTACCATCGATTACTGCAAGCGTATTGGGCTTAGGCCCTGAAAAATGGGCACTGACGATACTCACTCTCAGATGATCTTGCATTTCACCATTGACTGAAGTCCCAACCACGAGCGATTTATCAGCAGGTAGGTATTTTCTGATATGTCGTTTAATGCGCTCGACATCTTTGAATGTCAGGCTTTCGTCACCCGTCACCTGAAGGAGACAGGCATCCGCCAATTTTAAAGCACCACCATCTTCCATCTGCGGGTGCGCTAGTAATGAATCAAGGGCCAGCTTTACACGCTCTTCACCATGCGCATGGGCAGAGGCAAACAAACCTTTTACATGATGTCCTTGAAATAGATTCTTGAGATGGGAAAGGCGAATGTTCGTCAAACCATCAGCATGCAACATTCCCCAAACCCCCTCCACAGCCTCGGTCAGGCATCGACGACTGAGTTCAAAAGCTTCTTTAAGCTTAACCGATTGAGTTCGTTTCTTTAAATAAGACTGGTTTGGTAGCGCGATAACGGCATCGGCTTCTTCGACCAACCGGTTTAGCGATTTCTCAGCGACTGCCTTTTTGTCTTCACCCTCCATGTCGAATGGCAAGGATGCCACCACCAGCACCATGCTGTTTTGCTGACGCAGGGTTGAAATCACCCTGCCGATGAACTCACCTGTAAAATCACCACCAAGTCCAGCAACGATAACAGCCCATTTTGAGCTCTTACCCAATGGGAGAGAATACCCCTCGTCTTCAGCACTGCCATACTGATCCGGAGTTTCCGCATGGCCATGAACACTGGTATTTCCACCCCCATCGCAAAGCAAAGTCAAAGTGGATGGATGAAGGTCTTTAAAAAGGGACGGGTCATTGTTCAGCGCAATTCCCTTGAATGCAAATTCGCCTCGCTCCAATATCGTGGACGAAACAAGACAGCCCATTTTACCGATACCAATCAAACGATCGGTATCAGAATGAGATATTTCCGGAGAATCACCGGACTGAGGAAAAGCAGAGTGTGTCATACCGTGAATGGGTCAAAAATTAATGATCGATGCGCAATAAATTCTTGAGGCGCTGTTTAAGGGGAATGATTTTTGAGCTTGCTTCTCTCTGACGAACCATGTCAAAGGCACCAAATTTCAGGAGTCCCAACGCAGTGGCGTATTCTGGTCGTTCGATGATGGTGCTTGGGCCGTGCAGATTCACTGCTGCACCAATCTGAGCTGGCAATTCTAGAACCTTGCCGGCAAGAGTGCATATTTCAGGGGTGTAGGCACCTCCTCCGCAAAGAACAACTAGTTGAGCCATATCGGCAACATCACAGCGATCCATTTCAGCCGCTATGATGGCGAATATTTCTTTCAACCGCTCGGCCATGATCCGATGTAAATTTTCAACATTTACGCGACGATCCATGATCCCTGATTCATTGGTAATTTCCCGAACCTGACCTCGCGCTGCTTCGGACACAATAGCAGAGCCAAATTTTATCTTAAGATCTTCAGCACGCTTGAAAGGACAACCCAGACCGGTGGCCAGATCCTGAGTCACATGGTCACCTCCGACCGCTAGCACACCAGAGTGGCAAACAACCCCTCGAGAACAAACCGCGTAATCCGTCGTACCTCCTCCAAGGTCAATGACCAAAGCACCTTCCGCTTTTTGAGCAGGGCTCAGCACTGCTAGTGCAGATGCCAGGCCGTTGAAGGCAATATTTTCTGCCTCCAGTTTCATGCGACGCAACAATTGCACAGGTGCATGAAGATCATCTTTATATCCTTGAACAGCATGAAGCACGACGCCCAAATCGGATCCGCTTAATCCAACGGGGGAGTTGATCATGCGCTGCCCGTCCACCATGAATTGCTGACGTATCACGTGGATCATGTGCTGCCCCTGAGCAAGATTAAACCTCCGCGCATTGCTCATGACATCATCTATATCTTCGTCTGTGATACAACGATCCAGAGATGCAATGGCATGCGACCCTGTATAATTGCTCGACGTGATGTGCTGTCCTGTAACTCCCAGGTAGACTTGATGTAATTCTAAATCCGATTTTAGTTCGGCTGCCTTGACTGCCTGACGAATGGCCTCGTAAGCAAGTTTGCGATCAACGATCTGTCCTTTGATGACGCCTTGCGAAGGCGCCTGACCAAACCCAATGATATTAAGAGCTTCTGACTCATTAAGTTCAGCAACGATGGCGACCACCTTCGAAGTACCAATTTCCAGAGCAGTAATGA
Organism: uncultured Verrucomicrobiae bacterium; assembly: GCA_943788245.1. Taxonomy (GTDB): domain Bacteria; phylum Verrucomicrobiota; class Verrucomicrobiia; order Limisphaerales; family AAA164-E04; genus AAA164-E04. The sequence continues at coordinate 42,845 of CALSPN010000016.1, forward strand.
GGGAATCCTGTTTAAACATCCACATGATTCAAATTAGGGGTATGATTTCGGCGCTGTCTTTTATCTGCCTGCATGGCCTCTTCAGGAACCCATTCATAAGGCATGTTATTGGATATACTTAAATCAAGAAACGCAAGCCGCCGCCCAATCTGACGGCCAAACTCAATGACCTGCATCCATTTTGCCAGTTGGCTTTCCACATTAGCGTGAGCAAACAGAATCCTCTGACCGTCTTTGGTGAGAACTTCGAGTATATCTTTTTCTGAAATACCAATACTGACAATCTCTTGCGAATCTTTAAGTGCGGATTGACGGAAGGTCATCACCCATTGGAGGGCTGATTTTAATCTTGCATCGATCACTTTGTTCCCGATGTGGTATTCGATATCTGAAGCACCTTTGATTTCGGGCAATTGCTGCCACTTCAACAGCGACGTCACTGGAATTTCCCCCTGCTTGGGAAGGGACATCACCACACCTTTCTCGTCCAGAAGCAAGGTCGTCAATTTCAAATCAGCTTCCGGTTCACCGTCTAATTGCAGGAGCCGAATTTGCGCCTTGGGTTTTCTCTCTCTTACATGAATGCTTAGCGTCTCTGGAAAAATGCGTTCTACGGAGGCTTCCGCCACAAATGGAGATAGTTCAAGATTGCGTTTAATCTCGGCAAGATGAAAAGCCAATAGATTGTCCCCCGCCCTCAAGCCGGTCCATTGAATCAACTTATGCTGGGGAATCACGCCCTGAGAGCGCACCTGAAATCTCTGAAGCGAGAGTGAACGGTTGTTCCAGACAAAATTCTCAAGAAACATTTCAATGCCTCCCTGAAGCATCCAGGCCAGCAGAGCCAGAGAACCTAAATAACCTCCCATGCGTGCAATGCGTTTGATCCAGCGCTGACGTCGTTCGCGACGCTGACACCCGAGACCAATATGGTCTGGAGCAGCTGCAGCACTGAAGGGTGATTTAGATGAACTAAATAGCATGATGGTGGTTAAGCGCGTGTGTTTTGCTGCCTATGTGAGTGATGCGAGTGGCGGAGAATGGCGTCTTCAATCATCCAGTCGCAAAGTTCCGCAAAACCCGTTCCTTGAGCTGCGGTTGCCATGGGAAGCAGACTTGTGGCTGTCATTCCGGGAAGCGTATTTACCTCAAGAAGAAACGGATGATCATTATCGAGTATTAAATCGACTCTTCCATAGCTTTCACAACCCAGAGCATTGAAAGCCTCCAAAGCTATTTTCTGACAAAGCCGTGTAGTCGCTTCATCTAATGCTGCAGGACAAGTATAAGTGGTCGCTCCCAAAGTGTACTTGTGCTCATAATCATAAGCAGCCTCATTATTCGGACGTATCTCTACAATTGGACAGACTCTTTCCCCCATGATCCCAACTGTCAATTCACGCCCCTGAATGTACTGTTCCACCAACACCTCGCTGCCATATTTAAAAACCTCTCCCAAGGCGTCCTGCCACTCAACCTCATCGTTCACAAAATGCAATCCGACACTGGATCCCTGACAAATCGGTTTTACGACAAGCTTCCCACCTAATTCAGAAGGAAGGTTAGCCTCCTTATTGCCCACCGTGACAAAATCAGGTGTGGGTAATCCTCGCTTACGAAAGATACGTTTGGAAGCCAACTTGTCGAATGCAAGCCGACTGGACTCAGGCCCGCTACCAGTGTAGGGAAGGCCACGCGACTCCAGAGCAAGTTGTACTTCGCCATCTTCACCGTAGGTTCCGTGAAGAGCCAAAAACACAGCATCAACAGCTTCTGGAATCTGTAAAATCCCATCCCTGGGATCAACTGAAAGGACTTTGTGTCCAAGCGATTCAAGGGCCTGAGACACTGCGTGACCTGACTTTAATGAAACCTCCCTTTCAGCCGAAGGGCCTCCCATCATCACCGCTATGTGCTTCTTTTGACTCATTCTCCCATCACCTGCACTTCCACTTCCAAATCAATATTGCGTTTGGATTTCGCACAAGTTCGAACCCGTTCAATCAGAGTCAATACGTCATCAGAGGTGGCATTGCCTCGATTCACGATAAAGTTCGCGTGTACCTCGGAGATCATGGCATCTCCGACGTGTGCACCTTTCAATCCAAGCTCTTCAATGAGCTTTCCTGCAGAAATTTCAGTAGGATTCTTGAACATGCAACCAGCGCTGGATGCAATGGGCTGTGATTGACGCCGTCGCTGACTGTAGTCATCCATGGCCTGCTTGATCTGCTTGGGATCTTCCGGGGTCCCTTCAAAAACAGCCTCGAGCGCAATGTGTTCCTTGAGAAGCGGACATTGGCGGTAGCGAGCTTCAACATCCTCCGCATTCCACTTGTGAATCAAACCCTGTCGATCCATCGTGGTTAAATGAATCAACGGCTCAAAAGCCCAACTCTTCATGGCACCCGCGTTCATCCTAAGAGCACCACCTACGCAACCAGGTATTCCTTCGAAGAATTCTAAACCGGAAAGTCCAGCCTTTCGGGCTGTTTCTGAAACCCTCTTTAATCGCACACCGGCACCGCAGATCAAACGATCTCCCTCTACTTTAATTTCGGAGAAACACGCCTGCCCCAGCGAAATCACGACCCCTCGTATGCCACCTTCCCGAATGAGCAGGTTCGATCCACGTCCCAGCATAGTCACCAGCAAACCAGTCCTGACCGCCCATTTCAAAATCTCAGCCAAATCCGCTCTTGAAGCCGGCTGCACATAGAAATCTGCCTTGCCTCCAACCTTCATGGTCGTTTTGGGGCCAAGCGGTTCATTAACCTTGACCAAAGAATCTCGGCTTAACTTTTCCCGTAGTGAATCAGCCAGTGCATTATTTCTTGGGGCATCCATTTTTTCGACACACCCAAGCTCTTGCAGTATCTGTTGTACAATCTGCTTAGCAGCATCCGGGCGATCTAATGACGCCAGAGCAGATTTCATTTCCAAACGAACAGACCGATCTAAAAGCAATGTTTTGATACCATTTGTTAATTGATCTGCACTGATCGCTGATTCTTCAATACAAACCGCTGCCCCTGATGCCTCCAGTGTTTGCGCGTTGCTCAGCTGATGTCCATCAGCTGAACTCGGGAAAGGAACCAATAGACTTGGAAGACGTGTGGCTGCAAGTTCGGCCATGAAGGAAGCGCCTGATCTACCGATGGCTGCATCGGAAGCACCTAATGCCAAGTCCATACGATGGAAAAACGGATAAACCTTGGCTGAAATTTGATATTTCTTGTAATGTTGACGTATTTTTTGTGCATCATCTTGATGCCCACACTGATGCAACACTTGAATATCAGGGACAGCTGACTTGAGGGATGAGAGGCAGGTCATCACGCAGCGATTGATCCCCAATGCCCCTTGACTTCCTCCCGTCACCAACAACAAAGGATGACCTGGTTGAAAACCAAGTTCGCGGTGACATTGATCACGGTTTAAATTCCTTAATGACTCTCTGACAGGAGTCCCCGTGACTCGACACTTCAGTCCAGAGAACGATTCTTTGGCACATTCAAAACCCAAGAAACCAAGGTGCGCACTAGAAGCTAATTTACGAACGGCTCTTCCTGCGATGGTGTTACTTTCATGCAGAAACACGGGAAGTCGCTGCATCCGAGCCATCATGACGGGAGCTAGGCTGGTGAACCCCCCCATGGCCATGACCGCATCGGGCTGATGCCTGCGGTAGATTGAGCGGCAGGTGAGCAAGCCCTTGCCTAATTTCCCAACAAACTTGAGCTTACTGCCGCTCTGCCAGGCAGCAGATGGCAGGGTCACTGCCAGATGATCCACCGCGTCGGCAGCTTCCCGGTCAACCTGCTTGTCGGATAGAATCAGCAGGGCTTGATGCCCCATATCACGAAGCATGTCTGCAACGGCGACCCCGGGAAAAAGGTGACCTCCCGTACCACCGCAAGCAATGGCAACTTTCAGAGGTTTCTTGGCTGATTTTGCTGGGGTCTTCATGCTCGGAGCAAATCCTGTGACTCAACTGGTGCCGGCCCCCTTTGTCGCATCGACTGAACGGAATGATTGGCGATACTGATCAGAAGACCGACACCTGCCATCATGAATATTAAATTGGAGCCGCCATAACTGATGAAAGGCAGAGAAAGACCCTTATTGGGTAACAAGTTGGTGACAACAGCCATGTTGATCAATGCCTGCATTCCGATCAAAAACGTGATTCCAGAGGCAGCCAGGAATCCGAATCGGTCCCGAGCATTCCAAGCAATGTATAATCCACAGGCAACCAGAACGGCAAAAACAAAAATGACACCAATGGAACAGAACATTCCCAATTCCTCACCAATCACTGCGAAAATAAAATCCGTTTGACGCTCAGGCAGATAATTAATTTTGAGACGACCGTTGCCAAGGCCTAAGCCATCCAGGCCCCCTGATCCAAATGCCAGGAGCGACTGCCATATCTGGTAAGCATGGCCTTGTTTGTGTTTCTCTGGATCCAGCCATGCCATTAATCGATTACCAGGATTTTCCTGGGTAGCAAAAATGACAGTTAATGCCACAACTCCTACGCCCACAAGTAGCAAGAACCCCGACCACCGGGACCCCGCGAGCAGAAGAAGAGCCCCTGCGAGTGAACCAATCAGGACAGTTGTTCCACGATCGGGTTCGATAAGGATCAGCCATAACATGATCCCGATCGGAACCAGAGGGTAGAGAAAACCAAATGACCATGTCTTCATCTTATTGGCGTATTTTTCCCCATACCACGCCAGGAAAACGATTGTGGCGATTTTGGCCAATTCAGATGGTTGAAAACTAACGATTTCCTTGAATACAAACCAACGTCTTGCATGGTTTCTGACCGATCCAAAGACGAAGATGAGAGCCAGAAGAATAACAGCAACCAAAAATATCCATACCGCGTTTCTTTTGATCCAATCGTAGTCTTTCCAAGCCAGAAAAAGAGCCCCCGCCAGCCCCATGGTCACCCAAACAATGTGTTTCAAAAGAAGGTAAGGACCTTCATTGTGCATACTGGCGCTGTAGAGCATCACCGAGCCAAAGGTCAGCAGCAACGCAACACAAAGTATTAGCAGGTAAGCAGCCTGCTTAACACTGTAGCTCTTTGCGTCGAATTCGCTCATGCACCCTCTGAATAAAGTCAGTTACGCTTGCTGAAGATTTATTTGCCGGACGCAATGCTCTTGATTGGAATCTGCAGTTTTTGCCCTGGGTGAATAATATGCGAACGAATATTGTTCGCATTTCGAAGGTTGCTCAGGCTGACCCCGTGAGTCCTGGCAATTGCACTGAGCGAATCACCAGCCTTCACTTCGTAGAGTTTCCCGTTTGTCGGCGACTCCTGCGTTTTGGCAGGTTCGGATTTACCAGCCAACAAAGCGGTACCGCTTGGAACGACCAGCTTGTAACCCAACTTGAGGCGACGAGGATCCACGCCTGGATTCGCTTCAAGGAGATCTTTCACCGTTGTTCTATATTTTTTGGCAATACGCGATAAAATATCGCCCGCCTGAATTTCGTGCTCTTTCAAACCCGTTTCGGAGGAATTTGATTGATTATCGATGCTTGGAGTGCTCGTTGCGGGGACATCGGAAATAGGTGTAAGCCCCGAAGCTTGAGAGCGCCCAGCTTGATCTTTGATAACCCAATTACTTGTGATTTTGGTATCCAAATCGTTTGACGCGTTGGGAACCACAGTACTTGAAGGGTCTTCTTTTATCGGTGCGCTGGTATTTTCAGTATTTGCAATCGGCATGCTCAAAGCCTCATGGTTACTCACAAACTCACCATACAATTCCTTTTCATCCACAGGCTGCTTTCCAGTGGCTTTGTCAGCGCCAAGAGGCTGCGTATCTTTGTCCTGAGCTTCGTTCGAAGCAACAGCATTGGAATCCGGCTTGCAACCCTGCATGAGCAAGAGGCCAGTGATTGGTAAAACATGGGCGGCAACGATCACGAATACGGTAGAAAGCACCTTGGTCTTTCGGCGTTGTAATTGCTCCAACGCGGAGCCTGATGGGATGAGCGGGCTATGGTCTTTCATGGGAACAATAACTTATCACATATTGGGTTTTAATTCTTAAAAAATTTGTTTTAGATTTCGACACGGTCAACCGATGGTTTGATGCGGATCATCTGGGATCCGATCTGGCAACTTCAGGGTGATCGACAACGACTTTTTGCGCTTGTTCGGAAGTTCCTACGGAACTCCCAGAGGCGTTTATTTGGGTTACTACATTACGAAAAACTTCTCCCCGTTCTTCAAAATTCCGGAACATGTCCAGACTGGAACAAGCGGGCGACAACAAAACAACGTCTGAGGGTAAGGCTTTACTGGCTACTAAGCCTACAGCTTCTACCAAATCATCACAAAGCTGACAAGGCGCAAATAAACTCCAGGCAGCTCTCAGTCTTTCACGAGATTTCCCGATCAAAAAAGCTCCTTTAACTTTTTGAGAAATGATAGGGCCCAGGTCGTGGTATTGGAGTCCTTTGTCATCCCCACCCGCAATGAGCCAGACATTGGGCTCGCCAGGCTTGGCCCCTGATATTCCTCTCAGCGCTTGAACCGTTGCGTGTGGATTCGTGGCTTTGGAATCGTTGATGTAACGAACACCTCCAATATCCATGACACACTCTCCTCGATGGGCTGGAGCCTTGAATGCTTGAATAGCCTGCTTCATGGCATCCAGAGGAATACGCAATGTGCGTCCAACCAGAAGTGCAGCCATGATATTTTCAGCGTTATGCGGCCCGGAAAGTTCACAATCAGCCATATTGAGCAATGGACCAGACCAGCCTTTAATTTGACTGATCACCAATCCGCGGTCCAAAAAAACATCAGCTCGGCGATTTTCAGCACTGAACGTCACCATTTTCCCGGGGATTCGCACATCGAGACTTCTTAATTTTGCCATGGCTTCACTCTGAATAATGCCCCAATCATGGCTTTGCTGGTTCTGAAATAAACGCGATTTGATTCTGCAATAATCATCAAAGGAGCTGTAGCGATCCTGATGATCTGGGGCGAGGTTGAGAAGAATCCCAATGGAAGGCCGGAAGAACTGGGTGGTTTCTAATTGAAAGGAACTGACTTCAAGCGTCAGAAAGTCCAAGGCTTTTGTCTGATCAAGGATCGAACAAAGTGGCACGCCGATATCGCCTCCGAGCATTGTCTTTCTTTGCCCGGATTCAAGAACAGCGCTGACGAGCTGAGACGTCGTTGTTTTCCCATTGGTACCGGTGATACCAATATTCAGGCAATCGGCGGCTTGATATCCCAATTCCAACTCCCCAATACATGGAATATTTCTTTCCTTAAGTTCCAGTGCCGCGGAGGCATTCATCGCGACACCTGGACTCAAGACGGCAAGGTCAAAGGGTTCAATGGGCAAATTTTTCTGCCCTAACGTGACGCTAATTCCTCTGGCTTCCAAGCCTTTGGCTGTTTCAAGCAATCCTGCATCCGAGTTGGAATCAATGGCCCAGAGCTTCGCTCCTTGTTCGGCAAGGTATTGCAGGGCAGCTAGACCGCTTTTACCAAGTCCAACGATGATTACTTTTTTATTCTTCCAGTGAGCCATGTCTATCTAGATTTTATGAGGGAAATTTTCAGCGAATCTTAAGGGTCAGTAGGGCAAGACCAGCGAAGAGCCCTGTCAAAATATAAAAACGTGTCACTACCTGAGTCTCTTTCCAGCCCAGCTGCTCAAAATGATGATGAATGGGCGCTCGCAGGAAGATGCGTTTCCCTACTCCTGTTTTGCGCTTGTGATATTTGAAATAACTCACCTGCAACATGACTGAAAGCGCCTCAGCTACAAAAACGCCTCCTGCAATGACCAATATGAGCGGCTGATGTATCAGAACGGCCATGATTCCCAAGGCACCCCCCAAGGCCAATGATCCGGTATCCCCCATGAACACCTGAGCAGGATGGCAATTATACCAGAGAAATCCAACGGATGCTCCCAACATGGCAGCACAAAACACCGTTAATTCGGAAGCACCGGTAACGTAAGGAACTTGCAGATAAGTAGCCCATTTGATGTTGCCAGCAATGTAAGTCAGAGCCACAAAGACACTGGTCACAATAATCGTACAACCAATGGCCAGCCCATCCAGTCCGTCTGTGAGATTTACCGCATTCGAACTACCCATGATCGCTGTCAACACCAGCCCGAAACCAATCAAAGCGGCTCCTTCAAGAATCGGAGCCTTGAAAAAGGGAACCATAATGTCTTCCACAAGTGGTCGGGTTTCAGGAACGATCCAAAGGTAACCGGCAACAGAGCATCCCAATGCCAGTTGAACCCACAATTTCACCTTGGATTTGACACCCTCTCCATCCTGCTTGGTCACTTTAAGGTAATCATCATAAAAGCCCAGTGCTGACAAAACGATCAGTGAAAGGAGACACAATAATATCAGAGGATTTAACTGAGCCCAAAGAATGACTGCCAAATCCATCGACAGCACAATCAGGACTCCTCCCATCGTTGGAGTCCCTCTTTTGTCGGTAACCCTTACTGTTCCACCAGCCTGTTCCGATTTATCCGCATAATACTGACGAAACTTTAAGTCTTTCAGCCACCGAATCACCATTGGGCCAAACACCCAGCTGAAGATGAGAGCCGTCATTGCAGCCCCGATACTCCGCACGGAGATGTAACGAAACACACGCAAGGGAGATAAACTATCTTCCCAGGCGGTTCCGGCTGCCCATTCCAGGATGAATTCATGGAGGTAGTAAATCAAAGGGAAAAACCTCCTGTTATTGCAGCCAGACAGGCTGATGAAGGGACTGATCGTTTTTTCTTTCCTCGATGTGTGGCATCATCGAAGAGCGTTTTGTCCGCGGCATTGAAGTCTGCTTGCAATTGCTCAACCAATTGCTCCAATTTTGCTCCACGGGAGGCTTTGAATAGTAGTTGGTCCCCCTTGCAAATCTGCGGTCTTAATTCACGCGCGGCTTCTTCATTTGAATGAAAATATATGCACTGAGCATGACCTTCCTTTTGGGCTCTGAGAACCCACTCGTCTACCCCATCACCTATACCAACAATCACATCAAAGCCAAAGCTCACAGCTTTCGAGGCCAAACGATGATACACTTCTTTCACGTGTTCTCCCAATTCATTCAGTTGCCCCAGAACCATGAATGTTCGGCCTTTCTTTTTGCCCAGGGCTGAGAATGTTTCCATCGATGCCATGACCGATTCTTCGTTGGCGTTGTAGGCATCATTCCAAAGGGTGGCAACGGGAGTTCGCAACATTTCCATTCGCATGTCAGGCATTTCTGCCCGAGACAAACCTTGCACAATTCGGTCATATGACAGGCCTAATTCGAATGCTGCTGCAAAGGCCAAACCGGCGTTGACTGCTTGATGCCTGCCAGACACCGGAATTTGAAATAATGTATCGACGCCAAATTTTTGATGCTTGATACGACAAGTAGTACTACTTTCTGAGATGCGACAATCCGACAAATGCCATTGGGATGATTCACAGAATCCCACGGAGACCAACCTTGCACGTGTGCGTTCTGCCAATGAAGAGTACCAAGGAGAATCTGAATCCAGGAACAGGACTCCATTCTCAGGCAAGGCTTCAGCTAGAGAACCCTTTTCTTGAGCAATTCCTTCCACTGTTCCGAAATGGCCGATGTGACTTCCTCCCACTGAAGTAATGATTCCGTGAGTCGGCCGTACCATTGCGGACAAATGAGCGATTTCACCAGGGTGATTGGTGCCAATTTCCAGAATGGCAGCCTGATGTTCAAAGGCCATATCCAACAAAGTCAAAGGAACACCCACATCATTATTGAAACTCGCAGGGCTGGATATAACGGATAACTCACTGGACAAAGCACCTTTGAGCAGAGCCTTGGTGGATGTTTTGCCATTAGAACCGGTGATCCCGATCACAGGATATTCAAACTGGTTGCGATACCAATGAGCCAAGCGTCCCATCGCTTTTCTGACGTCTGGCACGTCGATCATGGGAAATTCAGGCAACCCCTTGGGTAGCCGAGACTGGGTGATTATCGCTCCCGATAAACGGGCAGCGATCTCAGGTGTCAGGAACTGGTGCGCATCAAATCGATCCCCTTGCAAAGCCAGAAACAATGTTCCTTCCTTGATTTCCCTTGAATCGGTTTGGACGGAATGAACCGCTTGATTCGCATCTCCATGACAGAGCATGCCACCACAAGCCCTGGCCACCTCTTCCAAAGTAAGTGTGCGCACTTAACTTGCTCTCCTTTCCTCGATGGATTCAGGAGATCCGTAGCCCATCGCGTTCAAGGCTTCAACAGCCGTTTCTTTATCGTCAAATGGGACGACCGTGTGAGCGAATTCCTGATACTTCTCGTGGCCTTTGCCTGCAATCACAACAATATCTCCTGCCCGGGCCTCCTTTAATGCCGTTTCGATCGCCTCACGCCGGTCAATCAAGACTTTGGCTCCATCTGATCGTATGGACAAATACCCCGTCTCGATATCATGTGCAATATGTTCAGGTGCTTCTTGACGAGGATTATCGCTTGTGATCCAAGTTGAATCAGCCCATTGGGCAGAGACCCGACCCATTTTATGCCTCTTACCTTCATCACGGCTTCCGCCACATCCAAAAACGCAGTGCAGTCGATGCTTGACCAAAGGTTTCATCGTCGTCAGAACGTGATAAAGGGAATCCTCTGTATGGGCATAATCAATGAAGAGCGAGAAGGGTTGACCACAATGCACGGGCTCCAGTCGACCTGGCACAGCCGGCATCGTTGACAGCGCTACCTTGAACGCTTCTGATTTCATCCCGAATTCAAGGGCAATTGCAGCTGAGGCCTGAATATTGGAAATATTGTGTCGTCCGATCAATGGCACCAGACAGGTTGTTGGATCATTGAAAATTCCTCGCAGTGCAAACCGGGTGTATCCGGATGCAAGATCCAGATCGCTCGCGAGGATATCGGGGTGAAACGCAGACTCAAGACCAAAGGTGCAGACACGACGTCCCTGAAGCGCCACCTGAAGCCTCCTTCCATAAGCATCGTCTACGTTGATAACCCTTAGAGCCGAGGAAGCAACTCCAGCAGTTCCATCCATGAGCATACGTTTTGTCTCAAAATAGCTCTCCAGAGCCGGATAGTGATCAAGGTGGTCTCTGGTCAGGTTGGTAAAAACCATGATACGGAAAGGGATGCCGTTCACGCGCTTTTGCTCAATAGCGTGTGAACTGACCTCCATCACGCATGCACAACATCCCGCCCTTGTCATCTCATGGAGCAAACGCTGGAGTTCAATCGCATCAGGAGTCGTACGTTGAGCTGGAATTTGCCGTGATCCAATCTCGTAACGGATCGTTCCAATCATGCCGACTTTTCGCCCCATCGAGCGCAATAAATGACAAGTCATGAATGCAACCGAAGTCTTTCCATTGCTACCCGTGATGCCAACCATATCCAATTTGCGGGCAGGATAGTCGTAGAACCATGCTGCAATCAAAGACAGCGCATCGCGGGCATCATCAACCAGAATGAATGGAACTTTGTGGATCCATTCTTCGACAATGGATTCTTCTCGATCCACCACAATAACAACAGCACCTCGATCTAGAGCCGATAAGATAAAGTCATTTCCATCATGATGACTGCCTGATAGCGCTATGAAGAGCGACCCCGGCACCACTGTTTTTGAGTTCTGCGTTATACTGTTGATGGCTTCGACAGGACAACCACGCACTTCCTCATGAGGCAAAACCGCAAGTAGGGATTCCAGAACTTTAACCATCATTTTGTCCTTCTCAGTCTGCCTTGTAAGGGGTGGGCGCAATCTGCGTCTGAACGATCAGGTCTTCAGGCATTTCCTCGGCTGGCAAATACCATTCACTTGGCTTCAGATTGAGATAGTTGGCCGCACGTTTTGCAATTGCCTTGAAAACAGGGGCTGAGTGGATCCCTCCATAGCCCAGCCCTTCGGGTTCGTTGAAAAGAACTGAAATACAGATTTCAGGGGATTCAGCAGGCAAGAACCCGACAAAAGAAGCAAGGTGCTTGCTGTGGGTGTATCTCCCATCAACAATCTTGCGAGCCGTTCCGGTTTTACCTGCAACCGTATAGTCATCCAATTTAGCACGACGAGCTGTTCCTTTATTCCCCACCACCTGCGTCATTGCCTTTATGATGTCTCGAGTAGATTTGTTTGTCATGACCTGATGCACCATGTGAGGATCATAATGAGACATCACCTTTCCATCTGGATATTCGATACGATCAATGATCATCGGTTGCATCAACCGCCCCCCGTTGGCAATCGCAGCCATGGCCATAGTGATTTGGAGAGGTGTGACTGAAATAGTGTAACCGATGGCAACACGTGACATGGTGACATCACGCCAATCATCGACATGATGCACTTTACCCGCGAGTTCACCTGGCAATTGAACGCCTGTTTTCTGCCCGAAACCGAAGCCCTTTATGTATTGAAAGAATCGTTCTTGCCCGACTTTCCTGATGATTTTGTAGGTTCCTATGTTAGACGATTTGGCAAACACCTCCATCACCGATAAATTACCATAGCCATGGTCATCGCTTAATCTCCATTTACCATTTGAATAACGTCCGTGGTTACAATGAATGATATCATTCAATCGAGAAGTCCCTTCACTGAGCGCAGAGGAGATCGAGACTATCTTGAAGGTACTTCCGGGTTCGAATTGGTCCATGATAGCCCGGTTTTTACCTGCACCATTGTTAGAAGTAGCGGTGGCTGGCTGGTTTGGATTGTAAGTCGGGTAGCTGGCCATCGCCAGGATTTCACCCGTTTGGGGCCTCACCATGATGACAGTTGCGCTTTTTGGATTGGAGGTTGTTACACCTTTCTTGAGCTCTTCCTCAACAATGGATTGCAACCCGGAATCAAGGGTGAGAACCACATTCAGTCCAGAGCGCGGGGCAATGTCGAGGTGACGGTATTCGCGCAACTCACCGATTTCGGGAGCAAGTTCTGTTTGCCGCCAGCCGATCACCCCGCTCAGATAATCATCACATGTTTTTTCAATGCCATCGATGCCGCGGGTTAGAAAAACCGTATGGCCATTAGATATTTGTTCGCGCGATTGAGTGAACCCAACTGCGTGAGCTGCCAGGGTTCCGTTAGGATAAATCCGTTTAAAATCTTCGACTGGCTCCACGAAGATGCCGTATCGCCGCATTTGGTTGAGGAAAGAAATTTCTGATCGAGGCAATGCCTCTTCTGATTCCACAAAAGTATAATTGGCAAGGTGATCTCTGAGTCCATTAAATTCCTGATTGCTCACTTTAATCTTCAAGCGAACATGTGGGTCCAGGACTTCTTTCCCTTTATGAGTTACATAATTCAGCTTGAGTCGCTGTCGAATCCGCTCCTCACTCACATCCAGATATTCGGAAATGGCTTTGGCCATCTTGCCGTTGTATCGGTCAATGAAGGCAAGATTGGCGCACAAGATCCTCACCCGCTGATTGGTGGCCAGCAAGACACCTTGCCGATCAAGAATTTTACCTCTTTCTGTTTCTTGCAGGTAAGTGCGATGCGTCTTTTGCTGCGCTTTCGAAAGCAATTCCTTGTGCTGAAAGACCTGCAGATAAATCAATTTGCCAATCACTAAACAGAAACCAAGCGCCAAGAATCCAGCGAATGTCAACATCCGCTGGAGCTGTAGTGACTGCACAGGCAACACATCGAGGGGCTTTTTGGAGGGATTCATGGTAGATACCTCCGGTTAAACCGATTGTAAGACACTCGGCTTAAAGAGTAGGTGGAGCTGTCGGATGACATTTTTTTTGGAGACGGATTGGCTACCAATCTCGAGTCTGGAAGAGGCAGACTAAGTATATCCTCGGGTTTGGGGGCCACTAGATCAAGCTCACGTCGTCGAACCTCCTGTTCGAGGTATTGCGGAGAGGTTAAGGCAACGAATTCTTCCTGCTTCAACTGATTGGAGCGCTTGAGAGAGCGTAGCTCACGCTCGAGTGTTCTGACTTGTTCGGCCTTATGATGCAAGGATTCTTTCTGGTGCAGGAATCCGACGCAGGATGCGCCAAATATAAGGCAGGCGGCTGCGCATCGGACGAGCCATCCGGTACTGATAACAGCCTCTGTGTGACGATGATAAGTATTCATACAAACTAAACGACTTCATGGTTTACAACAAAAATAAGTCCCCTTTCATGGGGCGAAACCGGATTCCTCGTCCGATTCGATTTTACGACAATTCAGGATCAAGAAGGATTGGTTTTCCTCGAGCCAACAAACTGCTTTTGCCAATCCATTTCTTCCCCCAAAGGCAAATTTTTTAATTTTACGATCGTTCTTAACTGCGCACTGCGTGCCCTCGGATTCCTTCGAATTTCTTCCTCCGATGGCTTGATTGCTTTTCTGGGAGACCATTTTGCCACAGCCTCCCTGGGTTTCCTCAATGCCGGTGTGTCCATCGCGTCACCGGGCGTATAATCTCTGGACCAATGGTTTCCAAACTGCTTGACCATTCTTGCCTCAAGCGAGTGAAAGGAAATAGTGACCAATCGTCCCCCCTCCTTAAGCACTTTCCATGCTGCAACAAGCCCCTGTGATAACTGTTGCAGCTCATCATTGACCTGCAATCTCAGCGCTTGAAAAACCTTGGTAGCAGGGGTGTTTTTTATCGCCGCGTCTACCTAGCAATTTTTCAATACATGCGGCCAATTCCAGAGTTGTTTCGAAAGGCTTCACCAACCTTGCCTCCACAATTGCCCGCGCAATACGTCGAGACCTGGATTCTTCGCCAAATTCGTAAAAAAATACGAATCAACGCATCCTCACTCCCAGGCGTTAACAATGTCGGCAGCCGTTTCCTCTTCATCCGCTCCCATGCGCATGTCCAGCTTACCTTCTTTCAAAAAACTAAATCCCCTGTGCCCCCAATCCACTTGAGGAGAACTTATCCCCAGATCCATCAGTATTCCGTCGCAAGCATCTTCTCCCAGCCAACTGGCGACGTCTGAAAACCTGCTCCGTCTGATCTCAAACCTTCCCGTGTAAGGCTTGAGGCGCTCTTGCGCAAAATCGATCGCGTCACTATCCCTATCAACCGCATAAAGCCTTCCGTCAGGACTGCTTCTTTCCAGAATTTGTATTGAATGACCAGCGCCCCCCAGGGTCATATCCAGATAAACGCCGCTTGCCTTCGGGTCGATGGCTAGCATCGTCTCTTCCGGCAACACCGAAGTGTGATGAAATACCCGATCCATACATCAGGTCACTCAACCTTTCCTTAGCCAGCTTGAAACCGCCTGCGCCACTCTTCTCAGGAATGAGGGTTGGCGATCAGGTAATTCATGGCCCACCTCGGCCACAGGCTCCTTGAATTCAATGGGGATTTCAAAACGACTGTCCGGCCCTTCCGCACTCCCGATGGGAATTATTTTCTCGAACAGATCCTGCTGATATCCATTGGAAGTTTCTCGAGAGAACGCGCTCTCACCCTTGTGAGCGCGTTTGAATACCCCATGCCTGGACTGCCCCTGAACAGGGGCCTGGCCTGAAGAAATAGCAATCTCCCGGTGTGCGCCGAAAGATTGCTGTTCTTTGTGGGTTTTGTTCATAGGGGCTTGGATTTAAAATCTGAGCATTGACTTTGGATCCGAAAACGATGTGGCGCCCTCCTTGGTGCCCCCTCTTCACGCGAAAATGCACCCATCTTACGCTGGTCAAAGCGTGGGATCATTCCTGGTTTGGAAGGTGCAAATCGGCCATGTAGGTGGTTCATATCCTCAACCACTAGGCCAGTTGACATATATTTTTTCAGATTCATCCTGATGTTGCTTAAAAAAGTTTAATAGCCTCAGAGTAAGCTTCGTCATCTTTAACGCTTACCCCTTGGTGATATACGTCGTGATTCCATATCTGGAACCGATCAAACATCCCAACAACGACTACTTTACTTCTGGGTTCCAATCCAGTGACCTTCATCAGGTTCACTGGCAACGTCAGTCTGCCCGTTCCATCCAACTCAACAACAGCTGCATCCTTGGAGAGTGAACGTCTCACATTTTCAGCCTGCGGGTCCGAAAAGGGACGAGCATTCATTTTCCCTACCAAATCATTAAGGAGCGGCGGCAACATCCCGAGCACGCAAGGCGGCAAGGAAGTATCCGTCTGCCACTTTACCAAAGCAAATTGTGTGGCTCCTGCAGCCAAGCGCCACGAGTGAGAAATTTGAATTCTTCTCTTGGCATCTAGTCCTCGGTTCAGAAGAACCAAGAAAAATGGTCGATTCGGTGGACACAACAAATCAAAATTACATCAGTAGTCACAAAGGACCACTATTTGGGCTAAGTCCACACATAATGACCTAAACCAACACCGCGTCAACACAAAAAAAGCTCATTCAAGGTTGTTTCAAAAAAGGTCGAGTAAGGTTGTTTTGCCAATTAAAGCAATGATAGGTCAGAAAACTAAAATACTTTATCGATAACTTAAAAATCATTTACGGGTAGATTCATCGAAGTTTAAAGCAAGTTTTGCTCAGTTTTTTACAGCGGTCGACCGCATTTTGAAACCCCACAAGTTGACACCCTGAGTTGTGAGATGCATCAGAGGATTGACCGCCTCCTGTTCTGAATTGCCTTTTTGTTCCCAGCTACCCATTTAAAAGCTTTCATATTGCAGAATAAAAATGAGGCCTTGAATTTTTGCTAATTGGTACAGGCAGCAATTTAACATAAATTTGCTTTTTTACAATGGATGCGGTTTGATCCGGTCCACTGATTTATTAATGTGAGCAATCCATCTTCATCCATAAAGACAGACGCGTTTGATTTTGAACTACCGCAGGAACTGATCGCACAACATCCAATTGAAGGTGCCCGCGATCAATCAAGATTGTTTTGCTACCATCGGTCAAAACAATCCATCAAGCACCAGGGTTTTCAGGAAATCGTCTCACATCTGGATGCCGGCGATCTTCTGGTAATGAACAATACCAAGGTCATTCCCTCTCGATTACGAGGGGAGAAAGCTCAATCCGGAGGTAAGATCGAACTTCTTCTC
Source organism: uncultured Verrucomicrobiae bacterium (assembly GCA_943788245.1). Lineage (GTDB taxonomy): Bacteria > Verrucomicrobiota > Verrucomicrobiia > Limisphaerales > AAA164-E04 > AAA164-E04. The sequence goes on from CALSPN010000016.1 coordinate 59,905, forward strand.
ATTGAAGCAACGGGCCATCAGGAGTGGTTGGCCATGCTGAAGCCGGGGAAACGCGCCCACCCTGGAACATTGATTGATCTGCACGATCGACATGGTGAAAAATCGGGTGTTTTGGCAAAGGTGATTGATAAAACCGAAAGCGGTCAGTTTCATTTAAGATTCTCTGATGGAATTGATATCATGGAATTACTGGAGAAATACGGAGAAATCCCTTTGCCTCCGTATATCCACCGTGAACATGCTCCCTCTTCCAATGACAGTATTAGGTATCAGACAGTGTACGCAGAAAATGAAGGGTCTGTTGCAGCACCAACTGCGGGACTGCATTTCACTCCTGCATTGATGGAAGCACTCGAGAAAAAGGGGAGTTCAAATTGCTTATGTCACCCTCCATGTCGGTCTAGGCACCTTCAACCCCGTCAAAGCTGAGTGGGTCAATGAGCACAAAATGCATAAAGAGCGGTACATGGTTTCAGCTCAAACACTGGAAATGATCAGGGATACCCGCAAAAGAAAGGGGAAAATCACCGCTGTGGGCACCACGAGTTTGAGGGTTCTGGAGTCCTTGGCACTCAAATGGGAAACCTTCCGACCCGATCCAAGCCATGCGCGCAAGCACCGATATTTTCATTTATCCTCCGCATAGGTTCCAATACACGGATCGATTGATCACCAACTTCCACCTCCCCATGAGCAGCTTGATCATGCTTATCTCGGCCTTTGTATCCCCCGGCGACACGGATGGTGTGGAACAAATCAAACGCGTTTACAACGAGGCCATCAAATATGAATATCGCTTTTTCAGCTATGGTGACGCCATGTTGATTGATTCATGATCTGACAATGCCTGGATCTCTCCACAGCGAACAACGTCCGTGGATCGCTTTGAATATGGCGATGACCGCAGATGGGAAGGTCAGTGGACCGAGGCAACCTCGTGCATCGATTGATGCGAAAACGAGCATGCGGCACATGTCTGAATTCGGCAGTCCGCGCGACCATGCTCGTTTGCTCAGAATCAGAGCTTCCATGGACGGAGTCATCTGCGGTCGCCATACCATTGAGTCTGGGGCGATTGATCTGGGGGCCCGGCCCGGGCAAATACATCAAACTTCGCAAGAAAAATGGTCTCTCACCCTACAACAGGCGAATCATCGTCAGCGCATCGGGTCAAGTGGACCTTCAATGCCGGGTATTCCAGGAGGATTTCTCTCCGATATTGATCGCAACCACAGAAACTGGCAAAGCCGCATGTGAAAAGCCATTCCGTACGATGCCGTGGGTCAAGATTCATTCGTTTGGCGATTCTCAGATTGATTGGGGTAAGCTTACTTGCTGGCTGAAAAAACATTGGAATATCCATCGGATGGTCCTTGAGGGAGGAGGCATGTTAAATGATGCGTTCTTCAGGCGTTCATTGGTTGATGAAATTTTCCTGACCATTTGCCCTGTGCTTTTCTGGAGGCAGGAGCAACGCCACGATCAGTGACGGGGGCGGTGTCCCCAATCTATCGGACGCAACCCGATTCAGGTGTGTGGAGCATAAATGTATCCAAGGCGAAATGTTCTTGAGATACCTCGCCGTCAGGGCGGATTGACAGCTGACCGAAAACGCTGCCCACTGACAAGCATGCCACCCATGCAAACCAACATCGTGGTGACCAGGCCAATCAGAGTAAACCATGGCCAGGCTATGAAGTCTCCGGCGTAGGTCTTGACACAAAAGACAACAATGAGGCTGAGGATCATTCCAATCATTAGAGGCCAAGCAGGCCGTTGCTTTCCGCGAAACAGAAGAGACAACACCAGACCTCCCAACAAGCCACCGGCGGTCAACCCACTCAAACTGAACGCCACATTGAGCACCGTGGGTTGGCTTTTCGTCCACCAGGCAACTCCAATCAATAAAACAGCCCAGGCAAGAGTGGAGACACGACTGAATTTCAACTGAGAGGCGTCATCTTGTCTGGGAGTTAAACCATCGTTGATAAAAGTCCATGGTAGACACAGAAGCCAACGCGGAGAGCGCTGAACTTACCGACGACATGGCTGCTGAGATAATCCCGACGACCAGGAACCCCTTTATGCCTGACGGCAGTTCGGAAAGGATGAAAATAGGGAAAATATAATCTGCCTTTTTGACACCCGGACGGATCTCGGGAACGGCTATCTTCATCTCTGGAAATTTTTGATAAAAAGTCCAAAGCAGAATCCCAATAATAAGGAATAACAACATGAGCGGAAGAATTAAGACCGCACTCGATATCAATGCCTTCCGCCCTTCCTTCAAATCACGGCAAGCCAGCACTCTCTGAACAATCAACTGGTCTGCACCATGCGTCGACATGGTCAAGAAAAGCGCCCCAAAAACGCCCATCCAGATATTGAAAGGCATGCTGAGTGAAAACTCTCCATGAAACCACTCCCACTTGCCTGCATCCATGGAGTCTTGAAGGAGTTCACCGCCGCTTCCGTACAGGCCCGGCAGGTATAACACTACAAACCCCCCCCCTATGAAAAATAGACCAAATTGAATCGCATCTGTCCACACCACTGCTTTGAGTCCACCAACGCAGGTGTAGATCAGAGACAAACCAACAAACAAAAGGATGGCCCAGATAATTCCGCTTTCACTCAAACCGAGCATCAACTGGATCGGAATACAAGTTACATAGACACGCACTCCTGCCGCCAAAGTACCGGCGATCAGGAAGAATGCCCCAGCAGTAAGGCGCCCCCCCGTTCCGAA